>NZ_JAIZZK010000140.1 GCF_020443705.1 Clostridium algoriphilum | reverse complement strand
AAATATGGGAGAGTTAAAGACAATATTAATAGATCCAACAGAGGGAATGAGGTTTTTGGGAGTAGGCAGAAACAGAATGTATGAAGACTTATTAAAAAGAGAAGATTTTCCGGCCTTTAAAATGGGGAATAAATATTTTTTGAATCGTGAATTATTAGGGGAATGGGCAAAGAATCAATGCTCAAAAAAATAGTTTGGAGGTAATCAATTTTGGCTAAATCAAAAAAAATCATAGTGAAAATTACAAAGTTACAGGACGAGTTTATAAAAATACTTTAAAATGTGTGGTTAAGAGTTTATATAATTAAATTGCATTGAGTTGTACTAAAAAAGTAGGTGATTAAGTGGCGGGGTATACAATAATAGATAATGATTTATTAGAAAATGAAGAATTAAATCATATGGAAATATTATCATTAATTTATTTAATTAGATTTGACAATAAATTAAAAGGATATGCTTATCCAAGCCTTGAAGTATTAAAAAAGCTTTTAGGATATTCA
>NZ_JAIZZK010000139.1 GCF_020443705.1 Clostridium algoriphilum | reverse complement strand
CTTGATTTTTTGTTGGTCTGAGATAATTGATTTTCTTCCCATAAAAAATAGCCCTCCTTATAGTAAACAGTTTTATTATTTAACTGTCTACCATAAGGGGAGCATATCAAAAAGGGGTTACCTTTTGCGTTATCTATGCATTTTTTAATGTTAATGATTAAAACTAATCAAAACAACGATTTAAATATACTCTAACGTATTTTTGTCAATTGTAAGTAGCCATGTCATCTTTTAGTTCAACTATATTTTTCTCTACGACAACTATCTTAACACATAGGGAAAGGCGCTATTATAACTTAAATATTAATTCTTGGGAACTCTATAAATAAAATGGTATTGTATTGATAATATATATATGTTAATATATAGAAAAGAAAAGGTTTTCTATAAAAATTCTATAATGATTTATTTGAATTGGTGTACTTGTAAAAGTACTTATTAATTTATAAAAATAGAAAAGGTTTTCTAAAGAAAGGTTGATGATTTAAATGGCAGAATTAAGATGGA
>NZ_JAIZZK010000138.1 GCF_020443705.1 Clostridium algoriphilum | reverse complement strand
CTAAAAACAAAACTGACACCATATGAAAAACGGTGTCAGCTTACGTAAATTCAAGATATTCTATGGTAGGGGTTTATTTTTAGTGTCCATTAACCATGGTTCAGTTCACTACCAGAGGCATTTTTATTTGCAATAGATGAAAAGCATACAAGATAATTTTAATTATCTTGTATGGCTTTTATTTCAAACAGGTGCTTATTATATATGTTTTCATGTTAATAATATTTAATTTGAAACCAACTAGGTGGCATAGAGCATAGAAGGACTTTAATTAACTTAGGATGGATTTTGTACAAACGTTTAGTTACAGCTAAATTCGTATTATATTCTAATTTGTTTGCGTAAGAAGTTGTTTTACCATAAAAGGGGCCTGTAAATAATTTTGTGTAAACAGAATAAAATGTACTCTTTCTTGGCAATAATTGAGATAAGTGATTATCAAAGATTGTAAGGAGGAGTATTTTTATGTCAAACATTTCAAAAGAAATTTTAAGGGATTATATTAATGAG
>NZ_JAIZZK010000137.1 GCF_020443705.1 Clostridium algoriphilum | reverse complement strand
TAGTATGAAGAGAAAAGCTGCACAAAAATTAAATGATTTATATCAATCAATGGGGGTAAAATAACCCTCATTTTTTTATTTATAAAAACCAATAAGGGGCAAAAAAGAGGGAAAAACTTTATTTTAGGTCAAAGCTAAAGCCTTACAAACTTAGTGTTTGTAAGGCCTTAGTGGTGCGTCGGACAGGAGTCGAACCTGCGACCAACTGGTTCGTAAAGTGCAAATACTTTTGTGGGTGGTACACTTACCTGATTTAAATAATGGGACTGTGTCCATATACCGCATATTGACCAAGAAATAACCCCTAAGCCTAGGATCATAAATCCCAGTGATAAAACCGTAACCAGGGTACGTTTGCCCTCGTATTTATGTATAAATTAGTTGTATATCAGATTGGAATAGAAAAAGAGCCTTTCAGCCCTTAATTATATTGCTCCGTAGTCCCTCTTCGAAGATACCGAGTGTATTTAATACGGACTGTTTTACACCCTTAACATCAGCAATATTTTACTCCTATCCCTT
>NZ_JAIZZK010000136.1 GCF_020443705.1 Clostridium algoriphilum | reverse complement strand
CAAATGTCCAATTTGTGGTGGAGATATAGTAGAAAATGCTAAGGCATATGGTTGTAATCAGTGGAAAGAAGGTTGTAAATTTACAATTTGGAAGACAATAGCAGGTAAAAAAAGACAATGCAAGAGCAATGGACACCTTGTCAACTAATATAGTTAAATTCATTCCTATATTAGTTGACCACTTCCATTGCTCTGGTATTGTAACGTTGGTTAAAGGGCATACAATATAATTTTAATTATATTGTATGCCTTTTGTCCTATAAAATATAAAGAAAATAAAAAGAGTAGTAGGGATATCTCCTCTATTACTCTTTATCAATTTAAACAATTACATCATCAATAAATAGTTTAACCAGTAAATATCGAAATATACATTGAGGATATTTTAGTAATTATTCCAAATGACGTGCCACTCGTTTTTATAATAATATTGTCAACATATTCTATGTCCTCATATCTATGCTTTTATTTTGTAAGTTGATTTCTGTCTTCCATTTGAGGAGGCTCTTCCATCCACTTATGTATAATCATT
>NZ_JAIZZK010000135.1 GCF_020443705.1 Clostridium algoriphilum | reverse complement strand
ACCAATTGCTTTTCTAATTACTTGAACCATCTCTTTAGGGGATTCTCTTTCTTTATTGTCTATCCATTTATATAATATATTCCAAAGACCACCTATGTTATAACGACTTATATATTCTTCTTCAATATCGTTATCGTAATTATGCCATTGAACTTCTGTGAATTCATTTATATTGGGAATAAATGAATTTATTTGTTCCATGATAAAGTAAAATAAATGATTTTGTTTAAGTAATTTTAATTCTTTAATATGGTTATCCCAAAATTCAAAATAATTAACGAGTATGCTATTAAAAGAGAAATCATTTTTTCCTTTTATAGACTTTATATAGTCTTCAAACAAATAATTAGTGTATTTAGATAGTAGATCTTCTTTAACTTTAAAATTTCGATAAAATGTTCTTCTTGATAACTGTGCTTGATCAGCTATTTCTTTAACTGTAATAATGGCGTATGGTTTTTCTTTCATTAAATCAAATAGGGCTTCAATTAACCATTTCTTAGTTTGTTCAGTAAATCGACTTGCTTTTTCT
>NZ_JAIZZK010000134.1 GCF_020443705.1 Clostridium algoriphilum | reverse complement strand
AAAAAATTAGGAGCACCAGAAAACTTGATTCAAGTAGTAGGTGAATCAGATAAACACATAGCAGCAGCATTAATGGCAGCTGTTGATGTAGTAGTAGCTACTGGTGGAATGGGAAGAGTACTTGCTGCTTATTCAAGCGGAAAACCTGCTTACGGAGTTGGAGTTGGTAATGTACAGGCAATTATAGATAGAGATTACGATTTTGATGAAGCGGCTAAACATATTATCGCAGGAAGAAAATTTGATAATGGTATAATCTGTTCAGGAGAACAAGCTATTATTGCTCCAGTTGAGAAATTTGATAAAATAATGCAGGCATTTACTGATAACGGTGCATACTACATTGAAGACGAAGCAATAGTTGAAAAATTTAGAAGCACTTTGTTTATAGATGGAAAAACAAACGGTAAAATTGTTGGTCAAACAGCTCAATTTGTTGCTGATTTAGCAGGAGTTGTAATTCCAGCAAATACCAAGGTTATTATATTAAAACCTAAGGGTGCAGGAGAATTAGATTTACTTTGTAAAGAAGTAATGTGCCCAATT
>NZ_JAIZZK010000133.1 GCF_020443705.1 Clostridium algoriphilum | reverse complement strand
ATTAATAAAATGGATCCTATATGATAGACACTAAAAAAGTCTATTCATATGGGATCTTTTTTTGTACAATTAAATTAGAAAGGTTGTGAGCATTATGAGTAAAAAAGTATTTACTAATGAACAAATTTTAGCACTCTCAAAAAACAGATATATTAAACGAGTTAGTGAAAAAGGAATTACATATACAGATGAGTTCAAATCATTATTTGTAGCCGAGCATATAATGGGAAAATTATCGTCTCAGATTTTTAAAGATGCTGGGTTCGATATAGAAGCACTTGGTAATTATAGAATCACGTCTTCTAGTAAGAGATGGCGCAAGGCTTATAAGCAATCTGGCGAATTAGGCCTTAGAGATACTAGAAAATTCAGCAGTGGACGCCCACTTAAACGTGAATTAACATTAGAAGAAATAATCACAAGAAAAGATGCTGAGATTGAATACTGGAAGGCGGAAGCAGAACTATTAAAAAAAATCGAGCTGCAAGAAAGGCAGGTGAAAAACGGTAGTTTAAGGATCTCTTCAATTTTTGCACTTATTCAGAACA
>NZ_JAIZZK010000132.1 GCF_020443705.1 Clostridium algoriphilum | reverse complement strand
GCGTCAAGAGTTACTGAAACCTTTAAATGTCCTTCAAGTCTAGTTATTGGATCTAATACTATAGTACTCATCTTTTATCCTCCCTTTCTTAAATAAGTTAATCTCGATTGCTTAATAATGGATTAGTTGGGAATGTAGGATTTGAACATCCTATGCAAGGATAATTGACACCTATACACCAAGCTTGACCATTATTCCATTTCATTGATGGACATATATTTTGGCAACCTGGTCCCATACATCCAAATGATTCGAAACATCCAGTTTTTGCTCCTATTTGATTTGCATCTTCTTGCTCTCTTCTTGGACACGCACCATGTACAGATTGACCATAATATTTAGTAGGTCTGTTGTTTGTATCTATTGTTGGTTTACCAATTAAGATTAAATCCAAAAGAGATTGAATCAAAACGGTAGGATGAACAGGACAACCTGGCAAATTTACTACAGGGTTAGTTGTTTTCCCGGTTAATATAGTTTTAGCACTTTGGCATGCTGTACTGTTTGCGCCTGTTGCTGGAACTCCACCAAAGGAAGCACAAGTTCCTGC
>NZ_JAIZZK010000131.1 GCF_020443705.1 Clostridium algoriphilum | reverse complement strand
ACTAAAATATTACTTTTACTAAAGTAATTAACTGGTTAAAACAAAATATTATTTCGTTTCTTTACCTATTTCTCTGTTTAATTTTCAAAGACCAATTTGATTTGTCATCAATTGACGACTTCTACTATATTACTATATTTTTCTTGTTTTGTCAACTAATTTTTCTTATTTATTTTGATTAAAAACTTATAAAAATTTAATTAACATTTTACTTGATTCGTCGTACGTATGTGACGACAAGGAGTATTCTATCATATTAATGATATCACAATTCCGTAGTATAAGTGTTCTAGTTAGATTAACTTCATATTACTACAAATAAGTCTACATATTCCTTTATTTCGCATGCCGATACACTTGGATAGGTATTATTAATATTAAAAATGTTGAAATTAGTTAGTTTAAAATTTGTTGTTTACCAAATAATTGATGTAATTCTATAACGCAAAAAAAACACTAAGTTATACTTAGTGTTTTTTTATAATCTGGCGACGACCTACTCTTCCACAAGGTTACCCCTGCAGTACCATCGGCGCATTGAAGCTTAACCT
>NZ_JAIZZK010000130.1 GCF_020443705.1 Clostridium algoriphilum | reverse complement strand
TTTATTTTAAACTATATACATAGAAGTTTATGGTTATTTTAAAGGTAACTTTTCCTTATTTAAGAAAGTTGTATATTTAGTTGTTTAAGCACAAAAATGCTCCCATTTTTATAACAGCTTATTATTTAATCTATCTACTAGAAATGGGAGCATATTAGGGTTCAGCCTATAAACTTGATATTGTTAACTCCTTAGAAATTCTGATGCTTTTGCGATTATTCCTGTGTTACGAAGGGTGAATGGTACATTACGGAAAAAGAAGACCCAGCATAATGGATATTAAATTTTAGCTAAAATAAATATCGAAGCCATACAATATAATAATAAATTATGTTGTATGGGTTTACCTAGGTGATGTGTAAACTAAGTAATAACTAAGTTGTCATTTTCGATATTTAAATAAATCTAAACCCAATATAATACCAAAGAAAATAAAAAGAGTAGGAGGGATATCGCCTCTACTACTCTTTCACCAATTTAATAAACAATTACTTCATCAATAAATAGTTTAACCAGTAAATATCGAAATATACATTGAGGATATTTTAGTAATTATTCTAAATAAC
>NZ_JAIZZK010000129.1 GCF_020443705.1 Clostridium algoriphilum | reverse complement strand
AATGGTTTAATAATCCTAAATCAAGGTAAATTAAAAATAGTCTTAAAAAAACTGAAACAAAAACCATTTAACATAATATAAAAGTTAGATACAACAAATGTCGTAAAAGGAATAGGTTTGCTTTCAGATGTTGAGCCGACAAAAGCTATCATCCTAAGTATATACTTAAACGATGATAGCTACGAAAATTGCTCGATTTCTGAAACGAACTCTTGAACGATGCCGCGTTGGCACTGCTATGGCGATTCAATCTTTCACCTCTTTCTAAAAGTAGCTTTAAATTTAAGACTATTACTGTAATTTCCATTAATGCATGTATAATCCTACTAAAATTTAATTGTTTAATAAAAATAGACGCATTTCCCCCCTCCCCTAAATAAGACTTTATGCTATTTTATTTATTTCTCCTGGCGGAGAATGGTTTTGGCGATCCAACTTCTCCTTTGTAATCATTTTATGAATATGAGGTGATTAAAAGTGGCGAGCAATGAGGATATAATGGATATATTGGTTAAATTAACAGAAGGTCAAACAGAAATAAAAGGTTCATTACATAGCGTTAATAGTAG
>NZ_JAIZZK010000128.1 GCF_020443705.1 Clostridium algoriphilum | reverse complement strand
TTTTAGTCTTACGACTAAAATTTACTTTATACTAAAGTAATTAACTGGTTAAAACAAAATATTATTTCGTTTCTTTACCTATTTCTCTGTTTAATTTTCAAAGACCAATTTACTTTGTCATCAACTGACGACTTCTACTATAATACTAGGTATTTGATGTTTTGTCAACAATTTTTAAAGAATATTTTCTTAATAATTATATTTATCATAAATTATATTAAACTTTATATAAAATAAAAAAAACAGTTCTATTTGAACTGCTTTTTTTGGTGGACCTTCAGGGACTCGAACCCCAGACCGACCGGTTATGAGCCGGTAGCTCTAACCAACTGAGCTAAAGATCCATATTTATATCTGGCGGCGACCTACTCTTCCACAAGGTTACCCCTGCAGTACCATCGGCGCATTGAAGCTTAACCTTCGTGTTCGGTATGGGAACGGGTGTTACCTTCATGCCATAACCACCAGATAGAGAATATAAATATTCTCTCAAAATTGCACAGTGAGTTTGTTTATCGCATTATTTTTATAATTTGGTCAAGCCCTCGACTTATTAGTATTAGTCAGCTGAAC
>NZ_JAIZZK010000127.1 GCF_020443705.1 Clostridium algoriphilum | reverse complement strand
CAGACTTGCCCGGGGAATCTTATATTTAAAAAGGATGACTCAAAAGCTTTTATAAAATATCCCGAGGAGTGCTGGGGATGTACTGCCTGTCTTAAAGAATGTCCTGTTCAAGCTATAAATTATTATCTTGGAGTTGATATTGGAGGCAAAGGAACTTATTTAAATACAAAAAAAGATAAAAATCTTCTTCATTGGCATATATTTAAACCAAATAATGAGGAGATAATTATTACGACTAATGAAACAGAGGGTAATAAATATTAGGGAGGTTAAATTATGGATCATTTAGATGCATTAGAAGCAGAAAGTATTTTCATATTAAGAGAATCTTATAAAAAACTAGGTAAACTTGGAATGTTATGGTCAATTGGAAAGGATTCAACTGTATTATTATGGTTATCTAAGAAGGCTTTTTTCGGACATTCTCCTTTTCCTTTTATCCACGTAGATACAAAGCATAAAATTCCTGCAATGATTGAATATAGAGATAAAATAGCTAAAGAATTTAATATTGACCTTATAGTGCACACAAATCAGGAAGCTATAGATGCAGGTATGGGACCAGATCATGGAAGATTAGTTTGTTGTAAGGC
>NZ_JAIZZK010000126.1 GCF_020443705.1 Clostridium algoriphilum | reverse complement strand
GGCAAGGATGACAGGTGCAGGTTTCGGAGGATGTGCAATTGCAGTAGTTGAAAAGGATAAAGTAGATTTATTTACGAGTAGAGTAAAAAGAGAATATACAAAGAGAATTGGTTACGAGCCAACATTTTATTCAACAGGAATTGGTGAAGGGGTTCATAGAGTAGAATAATTGTAGTTTATGAAAAACTAATTTATTAGTTAAATAAAAACATGGAGATTAATTATGCAAAAATTAATTATACTTTCATTTATATTTTTTACGGCTTTAGTCGGGGTCTATACTTATTTTAAAATAAAAGGTAACAATAGAAATAAACAATCTAAAGATTCATACTTTTTAGGTGGACGTAGCTTAAGGACAGATATGATTCTGGTGTTAAGAAAATCATTTCAATATTGTTTTTCTATTATAAAAGTAGCTTAAACTCTTGCTAAGGCAAGGATTCAAATAAATAAAACAAAGATAGTATAAACACTATCAAATATACGATAGTGTTAACTAACTTATGAAAAAACAGGAATGTAAATATTAGGGTTTTAATTGCACGTTGAAAAGTGAAAAAATACTTTGAAGAAATACAATGCAGTTTTGTTTGT
>NZ_JAIZZK010000125.1 GCF_020443705.1 Clostridium algoriphilum | reverse complement strand
AACTATAGATATCAATGGGGATTAAAAAAATTGACTCCTGTACAATACAGGAATCAACTTTTAGTTGCATAGTCTTTTTTTAATATCCTTGACATAGGATCCATTTTATAAGTTGCTAGTGGTTTTTTTTTATGAACATCTCATTATAGACAGGGAACATTATTTAATCTTATTCCATATACCTTTCCTAAATAGATGTATGGTATTACAATCAAAAGACAGTTAAGTATCTTAATGAAATATAATTGATGATATCTATCCTTGTGTGTCACAATGCAAAATATTAAATTAATTAGACATATATGTAGAAATATGAAGGTAATCTAGTTAGAACATATATGTGGTGAAATCATGCTATTATTAATGTGATAGAATACTCCTTGTCGTCACATAAGTACGATGAATTAAGTAAAATGTTAATTATGTTTTTATAAGTTTTTAATCAAAACAAATAAGAAAAATTAGTTGACAAAACAAGAAAGATCTAGTAATATAGTAGAAGTCGTCAGTTGATGACAAAGCAAATTGGTCTTTGAAAATTAAACAGAGAAATAGGTAAAGAGACGAAATAATATTTTGTTTTAACCAGTTAATTACTTTAGTAAAAGTAATATTTTAGTCGTAAGACTAAAA
>NZ_JAIZZK010000124.1 GCF_020443705.1 Clostridium algoriphilum | reverse complement strand
AGCATACTAATACTATTATTATTAAATAGATTATTTATGATTTCGCCTGTAAGAACTTCTAGAGACGCAGAAGAAGATAATCCTGCTCCGTTAGGTATATTACCACTTATTAAAATATCCATTCCTTTGACGGCATGTCCTTTATCAAGCATGACCTTTATTACTCCTTTAGGATAATTAGCCCAGTCATCTTTGATATCATATTTTATTAAATCGTCTAAATTCATTGTAACCTTTAAGTCAAAATTTGTAGAAGCAAAATTAATTTTATTATCATTTCTTACTCTTACTAAACCATAAGTTCCGAAATCTAAAGCACACGGGAAGACAAATCCACCATTGTAGTCAATGTGTTCTCCTATAAGATTTATTCTCCCCGGAGAGAAAAATGTAGACTCGCTATCCTTGCCATAAAGTGATGTAAATGTTTCATGAAGTTTTTTAATATCCATTAGTATTGCCTCCAAACTTTTTATTAGTGTATTTTCAGTGTAGGTAGCAGCTTAAAAAGCTACTACTTTTGTATACTTACTTTATATTTTTCATATGCAGTTCTTAGTTCAATAGCAGTTTCTTCGACTGCTGTAGGATTACACGCTGCCCAAGCTCCCATCTCTGATGATGCATAATATTTTATTTTTTCTTT
>NZ_JAIZZK010000123.1 GCF_020443705.1 Clostridium algoriphilum | reverse complement strand
CCAATTCTCTTTGTATATTCTCTTTTTACTCTACTCGTAAATAAATCTACTTTATCCTTTTCAACTACTGCAATTGCACATCCTCCGAAACCTGCACCTGTCATCCTTGCCCCTATACAACTATCACTAAATAATGCTTCTTCTACAATAGCATCAAGCTCTTTTCCTGTAACTTCATATAAGTTTTTTAATGAATTATGAGATTCTACAAGTAACCTTCCAAATTCCATAAGATCCCCGCTATTCAAACAATTAAATGCAGTAATAACTCTTGCGTTTTCATATACTGAATGCTTGGCCCTGTTTTTGATTTTCTCATCAGTAAATAAATATTCTAACTCATCAAATTCTTCTGGTTTTAATTGGCATATGTCTTTTACGTCTTTTACTTTTTTTATTATTTCTAATGCTTTTTCACACTCAGATCTTCGCTCATTATACTTCGACTCGGCTAGTGCACGTCTTTTATTCGTATTCATAATTACAATTTCATATTCTAAAAGGTTTACATCAGCATAATCATATTCTAATGTTTGACAATTTAAAAGAATAGCTTTTGCTTTCTTACCCATTCCAATTGCAAATTGGTCCATAATTCCGCAGTTAACACCAACAAAATCGTTTTCAGCCTTTTGAGATATTTGTACTATGTC
>NZ_JAIZZK010000122.1 GCF_020443705.1 Clostridium algoriphilum | reverse complement strand
TGAAGATAACAATTACATGAGTGGACTTAATCCTCTTTCTGATAAACGCTCATTAAATACGATTGAAGTTTGTTTTATTAATGAAGCTATAGAAGCTAATATTTGGGCATTTCATTTGTTGACGGGATTTGCACAAGTTGCAAAAGAAAACGACGTTAAAAAGCACTTCATAGAAGGTAAAAAATTAGCAAAAAAAACTATTTCTGAATTAAGTGCTTTGTTATCACAAAGTGATATTCAGCCTCCAAGTACATGGGTTGGTAAAGTTACAGATTCTATTCAGCCACCTTTTTCTGAAAAACTTATGATGTATATAACCAGTTTAATATCTACCACAGCATTAGGCTTCACAGAATTAGGTACATCTTTTAGTATGAGAGGTGATTTACCTCTTAAACTTGGACTTATTTCAAAGGATACATTTGAATATGCAAAAAAAGGATCAAAAATAATGATTGAACATAAATGGATGGAAGAGCCTCCTCAAATGGAAGACAGAAATCAGCTTACAAAATAAAATAATCCATTATTAAATTTTCTTAAATGTCGTGAAAACAGACTTTAACGACATTTGTTATTAGTAAAATAAAAATCACTTAATTTCATACAACATAACAATAATTATCATAAATGGTTTTTGTCATATTTATTTAAGAGATATTAGTA
>NZ_JAIZZK010000121.1 GCF_020443705.1 Clostridium algoriphilum | reverse complement strand
CTAAAAACAGATGGTCTTCAACAGGTGGTTACAAATTATGAATTTGATGGACTAATTCTAGGAATTAGAAGTGACGAGGAAGGTTCTAGATCTAAGGAAAGAATATTTAGTGAAAGAAATAAGGATTCCGAATGGGATTACACTAATCAAGCGCCAGAACTTTGGGACCAATTTAAAACTGATTTTCCAAAAGGAAACCATATTAGGGTTCATCCAATACTTCATTGGAATGAAATTGATATATGGTCTTATATACAGAGAGAAAATATACCACTTATAGATTTATATTTTGCAAAGAATGGTGAAAGATACAGAAGCCTTGGCTGTGCTGAGTGTACTGGTAAGATAAAATCTAATGCTACAAACATTGATCAAATAATTGAAGAATTGAAACACACTACAACAGGAGAAAGAGCAGGCAGGGCTCAAGATCAAGAGGATTCTTACGCTATGCAAAAACTTCGTAAAGATGGATACATGTAAGGGAGGGGTTTATTACTAATGGAAAATACAAGAGAAGTATTAAGAATAGTTGCAGTAGGACACGTAGATCACGGCAAGTCAACAGTAATTGGAAGATTACTTTATGATACAAAATCATTACCGGAAGGTGCAATTGACAAAGTTAAAAGAATTGCAAAAGAAACAGGTAAACCCTTTGAATATGCTTATCTATTAGATGCTTTTGAAGA
>NZ_JAIZZK010000120.1 GCF_020443705.1 Clostridium algoriphilum | reverse complement strand
TATAATGATTTATTTGAATTGGTGTACTTGTAAAAGTACTTATTAATTTATAAAAATAGAAAAGGTTTTCTAAAGAAAGGTTGATGATTTAAATGGCAGAATTAAGATGGAATCCTATGTTAAAAGATTGGGTTATGGTTGCATCAAATAGACAGGACAGACCACAAATGCCAAAAGACTGGTGTCCATTTTGTCCAGGCTCTGGTAAAGTACCTGATACATACGATGTTCAAGAATATGATAACGATTTCCCTGCATTATCCAAAGAACCATCGATACCGGATAGTGTCGGTTCAGAATTTTATAGGACTAAAGAAGCTTATGGAAAATGTGAGGTTATCCTTTATTCGCCAGAACATACTAAAACCTTGAGCGAGCTTCCACTACCACATGTAAGAAAGCTTGTAGACTTATGGTGCGAAAGGTTTATAGAACTAAGTAAAGATAGTAAAGTGAAATATATTTTTGAATTTGAGAATCGAGGAGCCGAAGTAGGGGTAACAATGCCTCATCCTCATGGTCAGATATATGCATATTCAGAAATGCCATTAAAAATAAAAACAGAACTAGATTCATGTAGAGAATATTACGAAGAAAATAATGAATGCTTAATATGTAAAATGAACAAGGAAGAAATAGAATTTAAAAAAAGAATAGTTATGGAAAATGAAGATTTTTTAGCATATTTACCATTTTT
>NZ_JAIZZK010000119.1 GCF_020443705.1 Clostridium algoriphilum | reverse complement strand
CCATTATCTTGATCCTCCAAGAAAATGGTTATTTAAGCCTAGCAATTACGCTAGGCTTTTTTTATTTTTTTCTAGAACTATGCGTGTAAATAAAAACCATTCCACATAACAACTATTATCTTGAATCAAAAGAAAAAACCAAGGTATTAAATGAGGTAAGTTATTTTGCCAATCTGTGAATTAAATTTTCATTTACTATTCGTATCCACTGTTGATTTAATTGATCACTCTTACCAAACCCCTGCATAAACTCAGATTGCAAGTTTAATGCTGAATCTTCCTCTTCAATCTGTTCGTGTATTAATGATAAGCCACCTTCAGATACTGGCATAGTATATAGCCAACCTATTGTTCCCTGATCATTGTCTACCCTCGCCTGTTCTGCAACAGCATAAAGCATCTTAGTAGTTACTAACTCCGTAGCGTAATATTTCTCAAGTATTTCTTTAATATCTTTGAATTGATAATTGGTATAAGGCAATACATTTATCTCATAAGGCGCATCCTTATCGTCTAAGTAGCTTATAACGTGTGTATAATGATTATACTCTCCTTCAGCTTGTAAACCGAAAAATGATGCCCATCCATCCAAATCTAAGTTAGAGAAATACGCTTGTATGTTCCTATAAATAGTGTGGTTATTAAATTCATGTGATATTTGCTCATTTAATAAATTTAATGTTGCTTTGGTTAAAAACATTTAATCGCCT
>NZ_JAIZZK010000118.1 GCF_020443705.1 Clostridium algoriphilum | reverse complement strand
TAAACAGTCCTCAAAGTGGCTTAAATGCTCACTTTGTTTTTTAAACTATATTTATCTATCCCTATTTATTTTAAACTATAAGGGGCAAAAAAAGGGGCAAAATAAAATCAACGGGTTTGTTTTTAGTTACCAATAACATTTTTCGGTTTACAAGCTAAAGGAGAGTATAATCATTATACACACGTAACTAGAATATGAAGGTAGAATGAGACCGCTTCACATAGATGGGACTGGAAAAGTTAGGGGAACCGACATATGGTGCATAATTCATTAAAAAATATAGGTGATAGATAAATCTATCACTTATATTTTTACTAAAACACTTTCAAAATATTCTTATAGTGCTATAGTATTTTGATCATGGAATTTTTTATGACATGTTTCACATAGTACAGTTACATCAGAGAATGTTTCTTTACCTTTATTAATATATGTGTGATGGTGAACTTGTAATTTTGTGGTGCCACCACATGTGGTACATTCGTTTCCAAAATAAAGTAATGCTGTAGTTTTGAATGTTATCCAATGATTGGTTTTGAGATAGTCTTTATAAGCCATAGACTTAAATCGGTCAATTGTCTCATTGTAGTTTTTATCAATAAATTCAATATCTGGAATGTGTGATGGTTCATTAATTTTTATAACTAATGGTGCAATATTTATATCTTTTAATCTTTCAGCTAACAATATAAACATAGGGTCGTGTGAGTCTGTTATCCCGAGAAA
>NZ_JAIZZK010000117.1 GCF_020443705.1 Clostridium algoriphilum | reverse complement strand
ATATAAAAATAGCTATAAGTTATTTATAATATAACATATAGCTATTTTTACAATTCATCTTTTATTTATTTGAGAATTTAAGTAATTGATTTTCAAGGTTTTTTTCTACGCTGTGAAGAAAAACATAAATCACAAACGCAAATAATGAACCACCAACACAAGATAATAGTATTTCAGTTAGGCTAAATCCTATTATTAATGTTGCAGTATAAAGAATATAGATACTTAGAGGTAAAAATAAAATAGCAGTTATAATACCTGGAACATAATATTTAAACTTTAAGGTCAATATAAAATGAGCTACGATAAAGTGAGCTGTAGTGGCAAAGAAAAGCCCATACCAAATATAATAATTATTAAAAATAATTGAAAACAGTGCAGAAAATGAAAAAATGAGAAATAGGATTTCTACTCCAATGGAGAAAGAAGCTGTACTTTTAAAATCTGCAAATGGTATCTTTTTCATTGTGCAAGTTTTAATGTAATCCTTATATTTTTTCCGCCAAGCTGAAATAAATATAATTTCTTCAAAATCATGGATCATAAAGATAATAGGAAATAACCAAACAATAGCGTTCATATTATTCATATAAATCAACTCCGTAAATTAGTTTTAGCATTTAGACACATTGGTGAATTTTATTCACACGTGTGACATATAACTATAAATATAGTATACTACATTTATAAATAATATCAATACTATTTAATTAGGTACTACATACAAAAGAAATTGAAACATTTTAGGAGGAATACTTTGG
>NZ_JAIZZK010000116.1 GCF_020443705.1 Clostridium algoriphilum | reverse complement strand
AATGGCTTAAAATATTACTAAATTTAAATGAATTAAATAATTAAGGGCAATCAAGATAAATAATTTATGTTGATTGCCCTTAATTATTTATTTTTTGTCGTTAAACGATCTTTTCACGACATTTGTTGTATCCATCCCCATTATATTAAATGCTTTTTATCAGATGTCTAATCTATTTCATACTCAACAAGTGAACCAGAAGACATTATAAATATATCATCATTAGTTCCTTTAATTTTAACTTTATATTCAACATAATAACCATTTTTGTAATATAAACTATATTTAACTACACCTTCAATAAATTCCATAAAATATTCATTAATGCAAAAACGAATAGAATTTCCGCTGTTGTAATATATTTCAGTTCCTTCAATACTAAAACGTCCGTCCTTATTTAATATTAATTTAGAAATTTTCTTCTCTTTCATTTCATTATCTCCTTAGTTATAAAGCTAGGTGTATTATTTATTAAACTAGTCCCAAAATGGAATAATAATATATTATCTTAATTTTAACAAAATAACAATAACTAACTCACTTCATTTTGTTAAGGCGGCTTTATATGCTAGATATAAGGATACAACAAAAGTCGTGAAACAAATATTTCACGACTTTTGCTTTTTTCAATTCCAATTATATTAAGGGTTAAATGTCCTAAATTGATTTTGAAAAATTACCAATTGCTTTTCTAATTACTTGAACCATCTCTTTAGGGGATTCTCTTTCTTTATTGTCTATCCATTTATATAATATATTCCAAAGACCACCTATGTTATAACGACTTAT
>NZ_JAIZZK010000115.1 GCF_020443705.1 Clostridium algoriphilum | reverse complement strand
TCAAAGGATCTAATTGAAGCATTTAGATGGGGAGCTACATCTGGAAGTGCTACAGCATTTTCAAAGGATTTATGTAAAAAAGAAGATATTGAGCATTATTTAGCACAGGTAATTGTAAATAAATTAGATTAATATCTAGCCATTAGCCTATTCATATAAACTAACTAAGATTGTATTTATTACAGGAGGACAAAGATGAAAATAACAGAACTTTTAAAGAAAAATACTATTATTCTAGATTTAAAGTCTAATAGTAAAGCAGAAGTAATTGATGAATTAGTAAATAAACTTGATAGTGCGGGAATGTTAAATGACAAGGAAGAATATAAGAAAGCAATTTTAAAAAGAGAAGCAGACTTCTCAACTGGAATTGGGGAGGGTATAGCTATCCCTCATGCAAAGGTTGCGGCAGTAAAAACTCCAGCATTAGCTTTTGGACGTTCTACAGCTGGAATTGATTTTGATTCCTTAGATGATTCTCCTGCAAACATATTTTTTATGATTGCAGCAACTGAGGGTGCTAATAATACACATTTGGAAACACTTTCAAGGTTATCTACTCTGCTTATGAATGAAGATTTTAAAAAGAAACTTCTCATTGTTAAAACACCTGAAGAGGTTTTAAGTTTAATTGATAGTCAAGAAGAGGAAAAACTAGAAGAAGAGAGTGCCGAAGAAGAAGAAATAGTAGAGATAAAAGGTTCAAAAGGTTTAGTTTTAGCAGTAACAGCATGTCCTACAGGTATAGCACATACTTATATGGCAGCAGATGCATTAAAGAATAAGGCTATAGAAATGGGAGTAGACATAAAGGTTGAAACCAATGGTGCTACAGGA
>NZ_JAIZZK010000114.1 GCF_020443705.1 Clostridium algoriphilum | reverse complement strand
GCAATGATAAGGTAACATCATTTATCAAACTAAAATAATATCTTATTAAAATTACATAACTCAATTATTTTGCCTATAGAAAGAGAATACACAAAATAATTTACACCCTCAAAAAATTGAATTTCTTAATTTTATTTGTTTAAACCCCTTTTTCTCATTTCTCTTATTAAAGTGCTTTTAGATATAGTTGTTACGTCTACAACTTCTGTATAACTGCTAGTTCCAAGCATTTTAATAGCATTATCTAATTGTTTTTTAGTGTAGACTTTCGGTCTGCCCTCCGTAAATCCTTTTTTAGTTTTGGCAATTGCTTTACCCTCTTGGGTACGTTCAACTATCATATCTCTTTCAAATTCTGCAAAACTAAAGAATATATTTCTTATTAACTTACTTGATGGTGCATTATCCATAATCCCTATATTTAATATATTTACTTTGATTCCTCTGTTTATTAAATTATTTACTAATTCACTCCCTTTTGTCATACTCCTTGCCACTCTATCTAGTTTTGTTACGATTAAAGTATCGCCTTTTTCTAATTTGACTAATAGTTTATCAAACTCGGGTCTATCAATTTTAGTTCCTGTGAAACTTTCTTTATAAATTTTTAATGCTCCATTTTCTTTTAATGTTTTTTCTTGTTGTTCCAGACTATTCCCATTTTTTCCTTGTCCTTTGGTTGATACTCTACAATATCCATAAATCACAACTTTTTACCTCACTTTTAGATTTTACATTTGACTACAAGTTTTGACACCTTCGTATACGTTGATTTTAGGTTATTATTTTACTGTTGTCAATACTTTTGAGTTATGACACTGATGTGTGAATATAAAATTTCTTCGAAATATAATTTTGTATTTATTTGTTTGTTCAGATAAAACATACTAAAGAATTATAAAT
>NZ_JAIZZK010000113.1 GCF_020443705.1 Clostridium algoriphilum | reverse complement strand
TTATAAAATGGATCCTATGTCAAGGATATTAAAAAAAGACTATGCAACTAAAAGTTGATTCCTGTATTGTACAGGAGTCAATTTTTTTAATCCCCATTGATATCTATAGTTATTATAATAATCCATATAATTGTCAATTAGAGTCTGCAAATCAGTGAATGTAACACAATTTTTATAGTCAATCTCATCCTTCATATGACCAAAAAATGATTCTTGAGGAGCATTATCCCAACAGTTTCCTCTTCTAGACATTGACTGTCCAATTTTATATTTTTTAAGCAACTTTTGAAATTTTGGACTAGTATAATGAACCCCTTGATCAGAGTGTATAAACGCTTCTGAAGTCAATAATTTCTTATGACCTTTAATTAATTTTTCAATCGTTTCCGTTGCAATATCTAATGTGAGTCGTTTAGATAGTTGGTATGAAAGTATTTCATTTGTAGAAGCATCTTTAATTGTTGATAAATAAGCCATACAAGAAGCTCCATATGGCATATACGTAATATCCGTTAACAAAACTTTTCCGGCTACGCCCTGTTTGAATACCCTATTTAAAAGATTTGGTACAACAGTATGTTCTCTAGTTGCTTTCATCATTCTACGATAAGGATTTGCCTTCCTAATTGGACATTTGATATTATATTTACGCATAATTCTTTGAATACATTTTCTATTAATAATTAAATTGAACTCTTGCTCGAGCAACATCTTAATAGAACGTGAGCCCCTCTTGTAACCCCTATGTTCAAATGCTTTAAGGACTATTTCTCTTAATTTCAAATCTCTTTGTTCTCGAATGTTACGCGTAGATTCTGATTTTAGGTAATTATAATAACCTGATCTTGATACTCCGATTACATCACATAGATGTCTAATCATATTTTTATATTTAGATTCAGAGAGG
>NZ_JAIZZK010000112.1 GCF_020443705.1 Clostridium algoriphilum | reverse complement strand
AGTCTTAGAAAACTTGAATTAAAGGTTTACATGTTTGGAGAATTAGTTGAGAATGTAGTGGACAACCCTATAATACGACCTTCAATGAACTCAGTTAAAATGACTTATGATTTAGCACAGATGCCTGAGTATGAAGAATTACTAACATCTACTTCAATACTTACAGGTGAAAAAATTAACAGGTTTGCAAATATTCATCAGGGTACTGGAGACTTAGTTAAAAAAGTTAAAATGCAAAGATTATTGGGACAAAAAACTGCTTCATGTTTCCAAAGATGTGTTGGAATGGATGCATTTAACTCTGAGTATAGTACAACCTTTGAAGTTGATAAAGAGCATGGAACTAAGTACCATGAAAATTTTAAAAAATTCTTAACATACATTCATGAAAATGATTTGATAGTAGATGGAGCAATGACAGATCCTAAAGGAGATAGAGGCCTTTCAATAACAAAACAAGAAGATCCAGATATGTTTCTTCATGTAGTTGAAAGAAGACCAGATGGTATTGTAGTAAGAGGGGCAAAGGCTCATCAAACTGGTATATGTAATTCTCATGAAGTTCTAGTTATGCCAACTATGGCTATGAAGCCAGGCGAAGAAGATTATGCTGTATCTTTCTCAGTGCCAACAAATACAAAAGGTATAATTATGATTCTTGGACGTCAATCTTGTGATACAAGAAAAAGCGAAGAAGGAGCAGATTTAGATGTTGGTAATTACAACTATGGTGGAGTAGAAGCATTAACTATATTTGATGATGTATTCGTACCAAATGATAGGATATTCTTAAATGGAGAAACTGAATTTGTTGGAACACTTGTTGAGAGATTCGCAGGATATCATAGACAAAGTTATGGTGGATGCAAAACTGGTGTAGGTGATGTTCTTATTGGAGCTACAGCACTTGC
>NZ_JAIZZK010000111.1 GCF_020443705.1 Clostridium algoriphilum | reverse complement strand
GCAGACGAGGGTGCATTAATTTCTGATAGAAAGTTTGCAGGAGCAGATGTGCTTGCTACATCTTATACAATTTCGCAAGGTGTACGAAAAATGGGTGAATTTGATCTTATATTATGCGGAAAGCAAACAACTGACGGTGACACTGCTCAAGTAGGACCAGAAATGGCTGAATATTTAGGTATTCCCCATATTGCAAACGTTTTAACAATAATAGAATTAAAAGAAAAATCAATTGTTGTAGAAATGGATATGGCAGATACTGTTGAAGTAGCTGAGATTCAATTTCCATGTCTTCTAACTGTAGATAAAGATATATATCAACCAAGACTTCCATCTTATAGGAAGAAAATAGCTACAAAAGACAGAGAAATAAAAATGATAACATTAAATGATTTTGAAGATAAAGATGAGAAAAAATATGGACTTAATGGTTCACCAACTCAGGTTGAGAGAATATTCCCACCAGACGTAAACAATGATCGTGAAACATGGACAGGTACTGGTGCACAGCTTAGTGTAAAAATAGCTGCAAAACTTAAAGAATTAAAATTTGTATAAAAAGGGGTGGAATATACATGAGTAAATTAATTTGTAACCAAGATAAAGTAAACGATTCCAATGTTAAAGAATTAATAAAGGTTTGCCCTTTTGGTGCTATTGAATACAATGCTGGAAAAATTGAAATTAATGCAGGTTGTAAAATGTGTAAGATTTGCGTTAAAAAAGGTCCGACCGGAGTGATGGAATTTATTGAAACAAAAGAAATACAAGTTGATAAGAGTTTATGGAAAGGTATAGGAGTATATGTTGACCATGTTGAAGGGGTTATACATCCTGTAACATTTGAACTTATAGGAAAGGCTAGAGAGCTTGCCGCAGTTGTTAATTTCCCAGTGTATTGTGTATTCATTGGTCATGATATAAA
>NZ_JAIZZK010000110.1 GCF_020443705.1 Clostridium algoriphilum | reverse complement strand
TATGGCATGAAGGTAACACCCGTTCCCATACCGAACACGAAGGTTAAGCTTCAATGCGCCGATGGTACTGCAGGGGTAACCTTGTGGAAGAGTAGGTCGTCGCCAGATAAATATGGATCTTTAGCTCAGCTGGTTAGAGCTACCGGCTCATAACCGGTCGGTCCGGGGTTCGAGTCCCTGAAGGTCCACCATAAGGGGATATAGCTCAGCTGGGAGAGCACCTGCCTTGCACGCAGGGGGTCAAGGGTTCGATTCCCTTTATCTCCACCAAAAACAGTCCAATAAGGACTGTTTTTTTATTTGTCTTTTTTATTTAACATAATCTTTTCTTTGCTAAAATTAATATCATTAGAAATGTAATTTTAAAACAATTCCAAAAATTTTAAGAAGGAATTTCGGTATCCTGAAAAAGATGCACCAAGACGATGTTTTATAGACGTATATTTTTTATGTTAATAAATTATCTATGTTGACTTATTATAGGATATTTAGTAATTTCGAAGTTTTTTATAAAGGAATGAATAATATTGTTAAATACAAATTTAATTTTATATACCTAACCATGTGTGTCAATACAATTAAATTAGAGGAATATAAAGAAATACATAGTAAATAAAGAATAATGTACATATATGGTGATAAATCCAAATGTATAATTTTATTATTGTGAT
This sequence comes from Clostridium algoriphilum, assembly GCF_020443705.1. Lineage (GTDB taxonomy): Bacteria > Bacillota > Clostridia > Clostridiales > Clostridiaceae > Clostridium_AD > Clostridium_AD algoriphilum. The sequence continues at coordinate 265 of NZ_JAIZZK010000110.1, read as the reverse complement.
AGAATGTTTCTTGTCGCTGCAAATGAGTAACGGTAAAGGTAAAGTTTGTTTAGTTAATATTTAATACTTTTAAAAGATATTTAAAAAGAAATTTTAAAAGGTGTTGACAAAATATGAAATACCTAGTATTATAGTAGAAGTCGTCAGTTGATGACAAAGCAAATTGGTCTTTGAAAATTAAACAGAGAAATAGGTAAAGAAACGAAATAACATTTTGTTTTAACCAGTTAATTACTTTAGTAAAAGTAATATTTTAGTCGTAAGA
>NZ_JAIZZK010000109.1 GCF_020443705.1 Clostridium algoriphilum | reverse complement strand
CTTGATCACTGTGGAGTTGTAGCTCTTCGGTGATTTTTTCTTTTCTTTTAGCGTCTTTAATTGTATTAAGAACTAAGTTTACGTTCTGTTCTGTTCCCATTTTGTAGGCTATAATACTCTCGTCATATAAATCCCGAATCATAGAAAGATACAACACGCCTTGCCCAGTATGAATATATGATATATCTGTGACCCATTTTTGATTTGGTTTATCTGCTTGGAAGTCTCGATTTAATAAATTAGCGTACTTATGAATTTGCTGTCCCATCTGCTTATATCTTTTACGGCGACGGATTTCTGAAAGCAAACCATATTTATTCATAATGCGTAAAATCGACTTGTGATTAACAACAATTTGTTTCTTTCGCTGTAACCATATAAGTACTCTTCGATAACCATAAGTCTTACCTGAACGCTCTTGGCACTCTTTAATCATCCTCCCCAATTTCTCATCTTTATCTGTGGAATTAATTCTCTTTACGAAATCATAATAACCGCTACGTGATACTTCAAAAAATTCGCACATTGTAGTGATAGGGTATTTATCCTTACAGGAATATATCGATGTGTATTTAACCTTCGGTTTCACCTCCTTCCAGTGCTTTGAAGAAAAGAACGCAATAATTCATTTTCCATTTTTAATCGTTTTATTTCCATATCTCTATCCTGTTCTGTAGGTAAATGGTTTTTTCTCGGTCTACCCTTTTGACATGGAGTAATTCCAATTTCCAATAAACGCTGTTTTCTCCTATATCGATTCATTAACTGCTCCACAACACGCTTATCTCCCAATTGATATATTTCACTGATTTCACGATATGACTTTCCTTCTTCAATAAGTGTTAAAACGTTATTTATTATAAATTCTCCAAATTGTTTACGTCCTTTTGTCTTCATAGAAAAAACCTCCTATTGTATATATTTATTCTACAACAGAAGGTCCTTTTTATTCAATGTCCGTTTTTGTGGGTTCAGTTCAC
>NZ_JAIZZK010000108.1 GCF_020443705.1 Clostridium algoriphilum | reverse complement strand
CTTTTCACGACATTTAACTATATTATAGCTTTTCTAATAAAAATCGAAGCAATCAACATTGTGGCTTAATACAATTTTTTTTATAATTTTATCATGTAAATCTTCAAAAAACTTATATAGAATCTCTTTTATTTTTTCTTGCTCTGCTAAAGGTAAGTGTTTAGATACAGTAAATTCACTTTTTACTACTTCTAAATTTTTATAATTAATAATTAATACAGCATCTGTTGTTTTTATAACGATTTCTCTAGACAAAGTATTTTCTTTGTTATAGTTTTTGCACATAGCACTAAATTCTATCCAAATAGTTTTTCCAGTTTTATTATAATTTTTAAATTCTTCATTGAAAATTTGTTGCATTTGTTTGAGACGTTTTTCTTCTGCCTTTCCCCTTTTTCTTTTTTCAAAAAAACCTCTAAACATGATAGCCTCCTTATTTTTTCTCCTATATATTTTTTCGTTTTTGTTGATTTCATTATTGTTTACTTAAACCTCTTTTTCTCATTTCTCTTATTAAAGTACTTTTAGATATATTCGTTACATCTACGACTTCTGTATAACTATTGGTTTTAAGCATTTTAATAGCATTATCAAGTTGCTTTTTATTATATAATTTTGGTCTACCCTCTCTATATCCTTCTTTGGTTTTGGCAATTGATTTGCCTTCCTGGGTCCTTTCAATTATCATGTCTTTTTCGAATTCCGCAAAACTAAAGAATATATTTCTTATTAATTTACTACTTGGAGTATCATCCATAACGCCTATGTTTAATATATTTACTTTAATTCCTCTGTTTATTAATTTATTTACTAATTCACTTCCTTGTGACATGCTCCTTGCTATTCTATCTAGTTTTGTTACTACTAAAGTATCATTTTCTTCTAATTTAACTAATAGTTTATCGAATCCAGGTCTATCAATTTTAGTTCCTGTAAAACTATCTTTGTAAATTTCTAATGCTCCATTTTCTCTTAATGCATTTTCTTGTTGTTCTAAACTATTTCC
>NZ_JAIZZK010000107.1 GCF_020443705.1 Clostridium algoriphilum | reverse complement strand
GCTACATATCGTAACTCGTTGGCTCGTTCTACAAAAAGCACGCCGTCACACATATAAAGTGCTTCGACCGGTTGTAGGCACACGGTTTCAGGTTCTATTTCACTCCCCTTCCGGGGTTCTTTTCACCTTTCCCTCACGGTACTTCTTCACTATCGGTCACTAGGTAGTATTTAGCCTTGGGAGGTGGTCCTCCCAGCTTCCCACAAGGTTTCACGTGTCTCGTGGTACTCTGGATTAGATCTGACTGTTTTTCCTTTTCATTTACAGGCCTATTACCTTCTGCGGAGCAGCTTTCCAGCTATCTTCAATTAAGGAAATACAGTATTTATGATCTATCCTCAACCCCTAGGTCAAAGACCTAGGTTTGGGCTCTTTCCCTTTCGCTCGCCGCTACTTAGGAAATCGATGTTTCTTTCTCTTCCTCCGGGTACTTAGATGTTTCAGTTCCCCGGGTCTACCCCTGCATACCTATTTATTCAGTATGCAGTACATAGTTGTTACTATGTGGGTTCCCCCATTCGGAAATCTTTGGATCACTGGCTATTTGCGCCTACCCAAAGCTTATCGCAGCTTAACGCGTCCTTCTTCGGCTCCTAGTGCCAAGGCATTCGCCATGCGCCCTTTGTAGCTTGACCTTTGATTCTGTCTATAATAATAGACAATTATATATTACTTGTATTAATTTTGCGAAATTGTATTAAATTAATTTATACACCATTAAAATGGCTTTAATCTTTTCAAACAATTTATTTCACTGTGCAATTTTCAAAGAACATTCTAGAAAAACTATTATTATTTAACTCCTAAAAGTTAAAAAAATTAGTCTCTCAAAATTAAACAGAGAATAGGTACGATTAATTACAATAGATGTTTGAAGAATAATTAAATTCTTCTATTATAAAGACCGAAGTCTCTATATCTACTCCCTAGAAAGGAGGTGATCCAGCCGCAGGTTCTCCTACGGCTACCTTGTTACGACTTCACCCCAATCACCGATCCCACCTTC
>NZ_JAIZZK010000106.1 GCF_020443705.1 Clostridium algoriphilum | reverse complement strand
GTAGCTCCTATCAAAATCGATAGTAAATAAAGTAATGGACTTCCATTAACTAAAGCAACTACAAATATACCACCGTGTGGAACTGGCATTCCTATATTAAAAAACAATGCAAGTCCACCGGCTACTGCTGAACCTATTGCCGCTGCTGGAATTACTCTTACTGGATCTGCTGCTGCAAAAGGTATTGCTCCTTCTGTTACAAAACAAGCCCCCATTATATAACAACTAAGACCAGTTTCTCTTTCTTGCTTAGTAAATCTATTCTTAAAGAATGAAGTAGCAAGTGCAATTCCGAGGGGTGCAGACATACCACCTGCCATTACAGCTGCTTGTGGAAAGTAATTTTTTGAACTTATCATAGCAATTCCAAATGCAAAGGCAGCCTTGTTTATTGGTCCGCCCATATCAATTGCCATCATTCCACCTAATATAATACCTAGTAGCACTTTGTTTCCTGTGCCCATTCCACTTAACCAATGTTGAAGAAAAAGGTTGATTTGAAGAACTGGTCCATCTATACAAATGTACATTATAGCACCGGTAATAAAAATACCTAGTAATGGATATATAAGCACCGGTTTTATGCTCTCAAGGGCTTCTGGTAATTTTGCAAAAGCCTTCTTAAGAAGTAGTACTACATAACCACCAAGAAAACCTGCAATAATTCCACCAAGAAATCCTGCATTACTTTGATATGCTAAAAATCCACCTACCATTGCAGGAGCAAAACCTGGTCTGTCTGCAATGCTCATACCTATAAAACCAGCAAGCACTGGTATCATAAGTGCAAAAGCATTCTTGCTTCCAACTACTGAAAGAAGGTTAGACAAATATAACAAGTTTGGATTTGAACTCTTTTCGAATATAAATGATAAAGCTATTAATATTCCTCCACCAACAATGAAAGGAAGCATATTTGAAATACCGCTCATAAGATGTTTATAAAATCCTGTTCTCTCGCTTCCAGTAGCAGTGTTACTACCACCAGCATGGTTATAAATAGGTGCCTCACCATTTAGTGCTT
>NZ_JAIZZK010000104.1 GCF_020443705.1 Clostridium algoriphilum | reverse complement strand
AGGCAGTTACTACGCTGAAGGGAATGATGACCTTATGATGTTTAATAAAGTAGAGGTAAGTGGAGTAAACACTTCAAAATTACCTAAATTAAAAGAAAAAGAAATGAAAGAATTACTACATAGAATACAAAATGGCGAGCCAGAGTGTAGAGAAGAATTTATTGAAGGAAACTTAAGATTGGTTTTAAGTGTGATAAAGCGATTCAATAGCAGAGGAGAAAATGTAGACGATTTATTTCAAGTAGGCTGTATTGGGTTAATGAAGTCCATTGATAATTTTGATTTAAGCTTAAATGTTAGGTTTTCAACATATGCAGTTCCTATGATTTTTGGGGAAATAAGAAGATATCTAAGAGATAATAATTCGATAAGAGTTAGTAGGTCTTTAAGGGATATCGCATATAAAGCATTACAAGTTAGAGATAGATGGGTGAAAGAGTATAATAAAGAGCCTTCTGTGACTGAAATAGCTAAAGAATTAGAATTGCTAAGAGAAGACGTAGTATTTGCACTAGATGCTATACAATCTCCCGTATCGTTATTTCAACCAATTTATCATGACGGTGGAGATGAAGTTTATGTAATGGATCAAATAAGAGACACTAAAAACTTAGATGATAGTTGGATTGAAAATATATCAATTAAAGAGGGAATGAAAAAATTAAAAGATAGAGAAAAGTTAATCTTGAATTTGAGGTTCTTCGATGGGAAAACTCAGATGGAAGTAGCTGATGAAATAGGTATATCCCAAGCACAGGTTTCTAGAGTGGAAAAAAATGCGTTAAAGCACATGAAGAAGTATGTATAGGGTCCTCTAGTAGAACCATTTTTGTTATCCTATTTTAGAAACTGACCTTATAAGTTCTTATTTTAGAATTAAATATTAGATACATGAAAACAAATAGCAAATCATATTATATTAAGAACCCCTATTAGGAGGACATCTGTGCTATTCATGAATTGTATATTAAATTTAATTGGGAATGTTACATTCTTAACAGCCTACATAACTGGTAGTAGTTCATTCCCTCAACCATTAAAGGAAGAAGAAGAA
>NZ_JAIZZK010000103.1 GCF_020443705.1 Clostridium algoriphilum | reverse complement strand
CATTGCTTAGGAAAGTTTCTTCTTTATTCTCACTTACTATCTTTGCTATCTTTCCAATAATAAGTTTTTTATGATTTTCTAGTTCATTATTAAACTCTTGGATAGTTAAATTAGAAAATATGTTAGGTAATATGTTAGATGATGAATAGGTCATAATAATCCTCCTTAAAAAAATTAATAATATAATGTATTCTTATTAGTTTTTAAAAATGCCATATTTTAATAATTAGAGGTAAATTTTATTTCTTACCTACAATTACCTTTTTTCATTTTTCATTTTTCTACTTTATAAGTTATTTTATAGCTATCTATTTATTTGTCCTCACATGGATATATATAATTTGCTGCAACACGAACATCTAATTCCTCAGGGTCACATGTAATATCGTCGGGAAGTACAAACACTAATTTACGTTCAATAGTGCCACATTCACCACATCCCTTTTCTCTACATACAATTGTAATAAAATGATATATAACGAACTTTATAAAAAAAATTTCAATCCTTATTTGCACATTTGTACAATATTCAAAAAAAAACATTTGAATTAAAATGGTTTTCCAATATTTTTTAAAATTTATATATTTATGTTATATATAAAATCAATAACCAAAGCGTAAAGGAGATACAAATATGGAGAGAGGGGGGTACCCCCAGTACACCCTTTCATTATAATTTTTTAAACTCTCTTCTTTATTCTACTTCTTTCATTTCCAAGGAATATATTCTATATCCATTTCCACCCTTGCGCTTAACTTCATGCATAGCTAAATCAGCCTTCTTACTTAACGTTTTAGAGCTTCATGTTATTGCAACTAATTGATTTGTAAATTAGTTGCAATTAATACCAATAAATAAAAAATGCAAAGGCGTAAGAAGGGTTCCTAATTACCTTTGCATTTAAAAACTAGTCCCCAAAAGAGGGGTAATAGTATTACTACCTTAATTTTAACAAAATAACAATAACCACCTCATTGAATAATATACGAACTGTGAAATATATGTTTTTGTAAGATTCATGTTATGGTCTAAAACCCTACTGTTTACAACGGTATA
>NZ_JAIZZK010000102.1 GCF_020443705.1 Clostridium algoriphilum | reverse complement strand
TTATTGTTTAAATACAGTCTCATCTGTTCTTCAGCCTCTAACATGACAACTTTTATCAAGCAAGGGCATTTTGTATATGCATCAGGCAAATTTTTTTTATCTAGCAAAATCTCATTTTGCCTAATCTCTGCACACTGAAATAACGGAGTGTTTCCTTCTACGGCCTGAACTATATCCCAAAATGTTATGCTTTCAGGATCACGTACTAACTCATATCCACCATTAACACCTATAATTGACCTTACAATTCCTGCTTTTCTTAATTTTGTATATACCTTTGATAAATAAGTTTCTGATACTCCTTGAAATGCTGCTAAGTCTTTAATTCCAACAGCTTTACCTGATGGAATATCTATCATATATAATAAACAATGTAATGCATACTCTATACCTATGGAAAATTGCATTGTAATCACGCCTCCTAAATAAAAAGATAATATTCTCATATTACTTTATTATTTTTTAGTAGTCAATAAACTTTATTCAATTATTGTTGACTTTTAAAATTAGTCACTATATAATTAATACAGACAACATGTATCTATTTTATCTATATTATACATCACTTAGTAAAATTAAAGGAGGAAAAATTAATGTTAAATGAAAAATTGCTTGATGTTATTTCCCATGAGGGAGTCGTAGCTCTCGTTACTTGTAGTAACAATGAATCACACGTAGCTAATACTTGGAACTCTTATATTAATGCTACTGAAGATGGTAGGTTATTAATACCCGCTGCTGGAATGATAAAAACCCAAAAGAACATAGAACAAAATGATAAAATTAAAGTTACAGTAGGCAGTAAAGAGATTATGGGATACAACTCATTGGGAACTGGTTTCTTAATCGAGGGAACTGCAAAATTCATTAAAGCAGGTTCAGAATTTGATATGATGAAAGAAAAATTTTCTTTTCTAAATAGAGTTTTAGAAATAACAGTTACATCTGCAAAACAAACACTTTAGAAACTATATTGTTAATAAATAGTTCTATCATAAAGAAGCCAATGGCTTAAAATATTACTAAATTTAAATGAATTAAATAATTAAGGGCAATCAAGATAAATAATTTATGTTGATTGCCCTTAATTATTTATTTTTTGTCGTTAAACGATCT
>NZ_JAIZZK010000101.1 GCF_020443705.1 Clostridium algoriphilum | reverse complement strand
GAACCATTTGTATACCTAAATAGTTAATACATCCTACTGACTCATCTTTTATCGATTCTACTATTTCTCTAGCTTTATTTTCATTTAACATATTTTATATTCCCCCTATAAACTTTTATTCTTTTGACCTATATCAAATGTCGTTAAGTTATTCTTTCACTGACATTTAGTTTTTATATAAATAATAGAGTGCAAGCCATTTAAGATAATTTAATATTATGTTGAATTATTTTATATTTCTCTGTTTAATTCATTCTTCCTTTTAATAAAAGCCTTTTGATTAGCTTCAAAATTATCTTTATCATTCACCACATCCATAGTTAAAATATCTAATTCTTTTATTGTTTTACAGTTTTTAATATTTCCTAGCAAAAGATCCTTGTATTTAAATTCTGCTTTTAACATAGCATTTTCCCAACACTTCTTACAATTTCCATTAATCCCACAACAATTTATGTGAGGACAACTAACTACTACCGCTCCGTCCGATAAACCATAACTAGCTTCACCATTTGGTTTTGTCCCTATAAATTCAATCTTAAATCGATTATTGAATTCTTCTCTTGTTAAGTCATTTTGAATTTTAATAAAACTTAAAATTTCCATATTACTATCCCCTTTTAATTATTCTTTAAATACATATATACTATTTAAGATGTAAATTAAATTACACTTTTTTTATTTTTTATATTAGGGGTAGTAACCGCAAAGCGTAAATTTATATAACGTTAAGATACATATTAAAAAAATGTCGTACATATAATTACTAACTTCTTTAATGAAAATAAATAAAACCTGTATTTCTACAGACTCTTAAGTTAATACATTATAGGTAATAGCTATAAAATAACTTATAAAGTAGAAAAATGAAAAAAGGTAATTGGAGGTAAGAAATAAAATTTACCTCTATTCATCTAAAATATGTCATTTTTAAAAACTAATAAGAATACATTATATTATTAATTTTTTTATGGAGGATTATTATGACCTATTCATCATCTAACATATTACCTAACATATTTTCTAATTTAACTATCCAAGAGTTTAATAATGAACTGGAAAATCATAAAAAACTTATTATTGGAAAGATAGCAAAGATAGTAAGTGAGAATAAAGAAGAAACTTTCCTAAGCAATGAAGAGTTAAGCATTGTTTTCAATTTAAATAAT
>NZ_JAIZZK010000100.1 GCF_020443705.1 Clostridium algoriphilum | reverse complement strand
TGCACTTAGATAAGCCTTTTGTCCACTTCTCCCATATTTAAACTCGGTTACATCTGTAAGCCATTTTTCATTGACTTGTTCTGCTTTGAAATTTCTATCCAAAATATTTTCAGCAGTAACTTCAGGAGTTGACTTAATATAATTATATCTTTTCTTTCTGCATACGGATTTTAATCCTATTATCTGCATAAGACGATAAATTCGTTTATAATTAACTACTTTATTATATTCTCTACGGATTTTAATCGTCATCTGGCGATAGCCTAAGATACCGTCATTTTCTTCATATAACTCGCAAATAAGCTTTAATAATTTTTCGTTTTTAAGTTCTCGATTGCTTTTTTCTCTGTGTAGCCATTTATAATATGCAGAATGGCTAACGCCGCCTAGAATGCACAACTCAGTTATAGGAAATTTATTTTCATTAGCTAGTCCTTGGATTGCAAGATAAGTATCTTCGTATCTAACTTCGCTTAATATCGCCTTCTTTCTATCTCTTGGATTTTTTTTAGAAGAGCATTCTCCATCTGTAATCTTCTATTTTGTGCTTCTAAAAGCTTGTATTTAGCTTTTGACTTTTCATCTTCTGTCATTAGCTCTTCAAGTTTTGGCTTACCACGTCGGTCCATAAGTCCTTCAATACCAAACTGATTATACTTCTTCATCCAGGTATAAATCTGAGGATAAGATACCTTATATTTTTCAATAGTTTTATTATAATTGTTATTGTTTTCAATACAGTACTTTATAATTTCAATGCGTTCATAATAAGAAGTTTTGCGTCCCTTGGTCATTATATGTTTTCCTCCTACTCCAGAAGATTTTATATTTTCATGACCATTATACTTCTTTATCCAATTGCATAAAACTGTATTTGAAGAAATATGATACTTAATACATAAATCATTCAGTGAGCCATGTCCACCAAGATATTCTTTTACAATGTTAATCTTAGATTTGGCAGTATAAGAGGTATTTTTGCAAGAATGCTTTAACCCAACTTCACCTTCCGATTTATATCGTATTACCCATTTTTGAAAAGAACTCTTATGCACATTAAGTCTGTTGCATAAGCTTAACATACTAGCTTTTCCATTTAGATATGATGTTACAGCCTTGATTTTTTGTTGGTCTGAGATAATTGATTTTCTTCCCATAAAAAATAGCCCTCCTTATAGTAAACAGTTTTATTATTTAACTGTCTACCATAAGGGGAGCATATCA
>NZ_JAIZZK010000099.1 GCF_020443705.1 Clostridium algoriphilum | reverse complement strand
AAGTTAATTCGCAAGCTCATTACATACTTTTTAGTCTTACGACTAAAATATTACTTTTACTAAAGTAATTAACTGGTTAAAACAAAATGTTATTTCGTTTCTTTACCTATTCTCTGTTTAATTTTCAAAGACCAATTAGACGTTTTGTATTAACCCCTACATCATCAATAACTTACGACGACAAGGAGTATCTTACCATAACAAGATTATTGTATACTTGAGTTATAGTTCATATATTCGATTTATTCTCATTTTCCACCACTATTCACCATTAATCCTAACAATATCTCCTACTGATACACTAGGATAAGTATATAGTTACTTGTACTATATTTAAAAGTTTTCTAATAGCATATTCCCCTTTATTTTTGCAAAAGGAACAACTAGCTGTTCTTTTAACTGTTATACTATAATTAAGGAGTTGAGTTTATGTGTTATGAGTTATTAAAAACAATTATAAAAAATTCCACCAATATAGTTTTCTTTGGAGGTGCAGGTGTATCAACAGAAAGTTGTATCCCTGATTTCCGTTCCACAAATGGTTTGTATAATATAAAAAACGACTTTAAATTTCCTCCTGAAGTTATTTTGAGTCATTCTTTTTTTGTAGATCATACTGAAGACTTTTTTCAATTTTATAAATCTAATATGATTTTTGAAAATGCAATTCCCAATGATGCACATATAGTATTAGCTAAAATGGAAAAAAGAAATAAATTAAAAGCTATAATTACTCAAAATATTGATGGTTTACATCAAATGGCCGGTTCCAAAAGTGTCCACGAACTTCATGGATCAATACATAGAAATTATTGTATGAATTGTAATAAACCTTTTGACTCTAATTATGTATTACATAGTAAAACTATAATTCCTAAATGTGATAGTTGTGGCGGTATTATTAAACCAGATGTAGTTCTTTATGGTGAAAGTTTAGATATGGATACTTTAGAATGTTCTATTAAATCAATAAGTATTGCTGATACATTAATTGTGGGGGGCACTTCTCTTGTGGTAAATCCGGCTGCAAGTCTCATAAAATATTTTAAAGGAAATAATTTAATTCTTATTAATAAATCCTCTACCCCCTATGATAAAAAAGCTGATTTAGTAATTAATGACAGTATATGCAAAGTTTTAAAATATGTATATTAACTAATAAAAAATTCCATTTATGCAAAAAAAAACACTAAGTTATACTTAGTGTTTTTTTATAATCTGGCGACGACCTACTCTTCCACAAGGTTACCCCTGCAGTACCATCGGCGCATTGAAGCTTAACCTTCGTGT
>NZ_JAIZZK010000098.1 GCF_020443705.1 Clostridium algoriphilum | reverse complement strand
AAGTAGTTAATATTGAAATAAGATGATTAGGAGGTCTATCTTTATGGGAAAAATTAAGTTTTCACGAAAGCTCACAGAAGTTGGCAATGGAAAGGCATACAACATAATTTTCGATATGTTGTATGGGTTTACCTAGGTGATGTGTAAACTAAGTAATAACTAAGTTGTCATTTTCGATATTTAAATAAATCTAAACCCAATATAATAACAAAGAAAATAAAAAGAGTAGGAGGGATATCTCCTCTACTACTCTTTCACCAATTTAATAAACAATTACTTCATCAATAAATAGTTTAACCAGTAAATATCGAAATATACATTGAGGATATTTTAGTAATTATTCTAAATAACGTGCCCCTCGTTTTTATAATAATATTGTCAACTTATTCTATGTCCTCATATCTATTTCTTATATTTTGTAAGTTGATTTCTGTCTTCCATTTGAGGAGGCTCTTCCATCCACTTATGTATAATCATTAATTTTCCACCTTTTTTTGCATAATCAAATGTATCCTTTGCAATTATTGCAAGTTTAGTATGTAAATCACTTCTCATACTAAAGGATGTACCTAAAGCATTGTAACCTATTGCAGAGCTAGACACTAAACTTGTTATATACATCATAAGTTTATCCGAAAAAGGTGTCTCAGTTGAATCTGTAGCTCTACCTGCCCATGTACTCGGAGGCTGAATATCACTTTGTAATAATACATTACTTAAATTAGTAATAATCTTTTTTGCTAATTCTTTACCTTCTATGAAATATTCTTTAACTTCACTTTCCGCTGCAACTTGTGCAAACCCTGTCATCAACTGCATACCAAAAATGTTATCTTCAATAGCTTCATTAAGAAAACCAACTTCAATTGTATTTAATGCACGTTTATCAGAAAAAAGATTATGTCCACTCATGTAATTTTTATCTTCAATAAATTCTACTTTCTTTGGCATAGTTACATATGGTGGCTTTGCAAAAACTCCTTTTTCTAATAGATAGTTTGTTGTCATACCATAATACTTATCAGCAAGATCGTAATTATGCTTTAATATATCACGAGCTTCTTTTGTATATGACATAGCTGAAAATACAGCAGAATGACCAAAATTTAATTTCATCATTTGGCGAACAAACATTATATTAAAAATGTCATCAAATAGAGGAGGCGCTTCTCTTACCACTTCATGTTCATCAAATCCCATTGGAATAACTGCTTTTTCATTATTAAATACATTCACAATTTCATTCAGTATATTTTGTCCTTCAGGAATATAGGTACTTAATATGTTTTGA
>NZ_JAIZZK010000097.1 GCF_020443705.1 Clostridium algoriphilum | reverse complement strand
GATCCCATTAAGAAATAAATATAATATAATAATGTGCAATTATCTATTAATGTTTATTTTTAATAAAGAACAAATTATAAGTGAAATTACTAGAATAGCAGATGAGAATGCCTTCTGTATTGTTGAACTAAATAAAAAGAAGTTATAAAATGAGCTCTTTTTTTTATGGATTTAAACACAGGTGAAAGATCTGAAATTAGCAAGATTTGAGCAAAGGATTAATAAAAGATACCGACTTCAATGTGACCCCAAAAGAGGCGGGAGAAATAGCATTTAAAAACAATGTATTTATAAATTGTAGAACTAGATTAAGTGTGGCAGAAATAAGGGCTGAAGCTAAAAAGATAAAAATACAAAATGGATTAGATGTTGTCTTTATAGACCATATTGGAAAAGTAAGACCGGATAAATTAAAAGCAACGAAAAATGACCAAATAGGGCAAATATCAGAGGGACTTAAAAATATGGCAATGGATTTAGATATATGTTGTGTGGTATTAAGCCAATTAAATAGAGAGGTAGAAAAAAGATCCAACAAGCGGCCAATAATGAGTGACTTAAGGGATTCAGGATGTATAGAGCAAGACGCAGATGAAATCTTAATGTTATACCGTGATGATTATTACGAAGGACGTGAGAACAGACCAAGTAAAAGCCCAGGACTTCTTGAAATATTAGTTGCAAAGAATAGAGATGGTTTCACATAGAGTGGCTTGAGCTTAACTTTAATGTGAATATTGAAAATGATTTTTATAAGTTAGAGAATCAATTATTTGTGAAAAAATATATTAAACAAAATTTATTTTCTCCAAAAGATCTAAAAATAATAAATAATTATTTTAATAAGTATAGTGAAAACTGTAGAGACTTGCTATATAATATACAATTATTAATTGAAGATATTGATGAGATAGTTTATAACATTTATGATATAAATGAAAACCAAAAAAAAATTGTAAAAGAATATGAATAACCTATTTAGTATATATTTAATATCTAAATGTTTTAAAGATACAGGGCATATAAGGAAAGCTCGAAATAAGATACGTAAAGGCATACGAAAACACCTATAAATTGTAAAAAAATCCACTAAAAAGATACGTAAGGGTATACGGAAACATACTAAATTGTGATATCACTGTTTTGCTAGGCTTTGCCTAGTTTATCACCCCAAGTGATATCAAAAACCCCTTATGCTCATACAGAGAACTAGGGGGTACCCATTATCTTAAAGGTTGTATCAAAATTTACGCTACTAAAAAACCAAGAAAAAAGGAGAAGTTATGGATATT
>NZ_JAIZZK010000096.1 GCF_020443705.1 Clostridium algoriphilum | reverse complement strand
TGAACTGAACCACTAAAAACGGACATTGCAAAAACACCCCCATTTGTAGGATAATAAAACTATGATTGGGGGTATTGTTATGTCAGCAGTAAAAGGCAAAAAACAGTTTGGTTCTGCAATTATAAATGAAGTTAAAGAAATGGTATCACAGGGGAAAACACAAAAAGAAATAGCAGAGTTTTTTGGCTTAAAAAATAAATTTGTAATCAAGCAACTTTTAAAACGTGAACGTAGAAAAGAAAATCGTATTGCCGTAGGCATAGTTCCTCGAGCAAAGGGTCGACCGAGAAAAATTGATGTTGTATCGGAACAAGGCAAAGATAATGAAATTAAGAGATTAAAAATGGAGATAGAACTACTGCGTTCTTTTCTTCAAATCACTGGAAGGAAGTGAAGCCATCAATAAAATATTTAGCAATTTATAGACATAAGGATAAATACTCTATTTCTGTGATGTGCGAGTTTTTTGAAATATCTCGTAGTGGATATTATGCCTATGTTGAACGAATGAACCAACCTAACAAAGACAAATACCTAATAGAATTAATTAAAGAATGCCAAGAAAAATCAAAAAGAACTTACGGATACCGTAGGGTCCATATATGGCTAAAACGGAAATATGGCATTGTTCTAAACCCTAAAACAGTACTAAGAGTTATGAATCGATATAATCTTCTTTCACAAATTAGAAGACGTAAGAAGTATCGACAGATGCAGCAACAGCTTCACAAATATGAAAATATTTTAAATCGTAATTTTACTGCTACTAAGCCAAACCAGAAATGGGTTACCGATATTTCTTATATCCATACCAACCAAGGTGTACTATATCTTTCTATGATTAGGGATTTATACGACAACACTATCATTGCATACAAAACTGGTACTGAACAAACAGTGAACCTCGTTCTTAACACTATCAGAGCCGCTAAAGACAAAGAGAAGGTCACTATAGGACTGCAACTCCATAGTGACCAAGGGTTTCAATACACTTCCAAAGGGTATTTTGACCTAACAAAAGAATATGACATAACACCTTCCATGTCAAGGCGTGGAAACTGTTATGATAATGCCTGCGCTGAAAATTTCTTTGGAATTCTTAAATCTGAATGCATTTATAGAACGAAGCCTAAAGATTTTCAGGAAGCTCGATTACTTATAGATGATTATATTTATTTCTACAACTATGAGCGTATTCAACTAAAAACAAAACTGACACCATATGAAAAACGGTGTCAGCTTACGTAAATTCAAGATATTCTATGGTAGGGGTTTATTTTTAGTGTCCATTAACCATGGTTCAGTTCA
>NZ_JAIZZK010000094.1 GCF_020443705.1 Clostridium algoriphilum | reverse complement strand
TCATTACGCCATTCGTGCGGGTCGGAACTTACCCGACAAGGAATTTCGCTACCTTAGGACCGTTATAGTTACGGCCGCCGTTTACTGGGGCTTAAGTTCATAGCTTCGCTTACGCTAACTAATCCCCTTAACCTTCCAGCACCGGGCAGGCGTCAGCCCCTATACATCAGCTTTCGCTTTAGCAGAGACCTGTGTTTTTGCTAAACAGTTGCTTGGGCCTATTCTCTGCGACCTACTTTCGTAGGCACCCCTTCTCCCGAAGTTACGGGGTCAATTTGCCGAGTTCCTTAACAGCAATTCTTCCGATGGTCTTAGGATTCTCTCCTCACCTACCTGTGTCGGTTTGCGGTACGGGCACCAATATCCTCGATAGAGACTTTTCTTGGCAGCGTGGAATCAGATACTTCAGGAATAAATTCCCTTCCCCATCACATCTCAGCGTTAAGAGCAAACGGATTTGCCTGCTTGCTCCGCCTAAATGCTTAGACACACATCCAATAGTGTGCACATCTTATCCTCCTGCGTCATCCCATTTCTAATAACGTCCATTGGTGGTATCGGAATATCAACCGATTGTCCATCACCTACGCCTTTCGGCCTCGGCTTAGGTCCCGACTAACCCTGAGAGGACGAGCCTTCCTCAGGAAACCTTAGGTTTTCGACCGTTAAGATTCTCACTTAACTCTCGCTACTCATGCCAACATTCTCACTTCTGTACCGTCCACCACTCCTTACGGTATGACTTCAGCCAGTACAGAAAGCTCCTCTACCGCGTACACATAGTGTACACCCATAGCTTCGGTGGTAAGTTTTAGCCCCGGACATCTTCGGCGCAGGATCTCTTGACTAGTGAGCTATTACGCACTCTTTGAATGAGTGGCTGCTTCTGAGCCAACATCCTAGTTGTCTTAGAAATCCCACATCCTTTTCCACTTAACTTACACTTTGGGACCTTAGCTGATGGTCTGGGCTGTTTCCCTTTTGACTACGGATCTTATCATTCGCAGTCTGACTGCCGAAATAAAAGTATATGGCATTCGGAGTTTGATAGGGTTCAGTAACTGTTGTCAGCCCCTAGCCCATTCAGTGCTCTACCTCCATTACTCAATTAATCGACGCTAGCCCTAAAGCTATTTCGAGGAGAACCAGCTATCTCCGAGTTCGATTGGAATTTCTCCGCTATCCACAGCTCATCCCATGGTTTTTCAACACCAACGTGGTTCGGACCTCCACGGAATTTTACTTCCGCTTCATCCTGGCCATGGATAGGTCACCCGGTTTCGGGTCTACGACATGCAACTATGCGCCCTATTCAGACTCGGTTTCCCTTCGGCTCCGTACCTTAAGTACTTAACCT
>NZ_JAIZZK010000093.1 GCF_020443705.1 Clostridium algoriphilum | reverse complement strand
AAATTCAATTCCAAATAAGAACCGAACGAAAAAAGTTTGGAATGACTAGAAAATGTTTTTCGGAAATTTATAACATCAAGCAATTGGAGCAATAAACCGCCATATAGATTCATAGATTTTTTTCCATAACCCACGCTTAGAATAGGTTTCAACATCAAATATTGTACAATCCTTGATATCATTTAAAAATGTATCACGACATTTAATTGCAAACTTATTATCGTAAATAAATGCATTGATCTCATAATTAAGACTAAAGCTTCTAGTATCAATATTTGCAGTTCCTACTGATGAAACATGATCATCTACAACAAGTGTTTTGGCATGGAGAAAACCTGAATGCAGATATACCTTTACACCGATTTTTAAGAGTTTAGCAACATTTAATAAAGAAATGGCATAAATAGATTTTTTATCAGGTATACCTGGAAGCATTATTCTAACATCGACCCCACCAGAGGCCGCAATTCTTAGAGCATCTAATATAGTTTTATCTGGAACAAAATATGGTGTCTGAATATACAAATATTTTTTAGCGGTGGTAATCATTTTTACATACCCATCTTTTATAGTATCATTTGGACTACTAGGACCACTTGAGAGTATCTGTACTCCTATGTTTCCATTCTCAATAGGACTATAAAAGCTTTTTAATAACTTTTCATCAAACTTCAATTTAGCTCTGTTTTTCTTTCTAAAGCTTTGATTTTGTAAAAAAACCAAATCAGACCAAAATCTTGTTTGAAGGGAAAGTACACTGTAACCAGTCAACCGTATTGTTGTATCCCTCCATGGTTTATTTATTTTTTTTAAGCCAAAATATTCGTCTCCCACATTAATTCCACCAGTATGCGCAATTTTACCATCCACAATAACTATTTTTCTATGCAATCTGTAATTGATAAGCAAAAAACTTTTTACTATTGATGGCAAAAACCTGTACACCTGTCCACCAGCTTCTTTTAACTCCTCAAAATCATTCATACGGGTATGTAAAGAGCCTATACCATCATATATTAGTGTTACTTTTACTCCCTGACTTGCCTTTTCTCTTAAAAGATAAAGAAATTTTTTACCAACATTATCTTTTGCTTTAAATATATAATACATTACTTCAATACTTTTTGTTGCGTTTTTGATATCTTCAAAAATCCTTGAGAAATTTTCCTGAGCATTTAATAAAAGCTCAACATCATTATTTTGAGTAAAATAACACATTGCATTCTGTGAGTTCATTCTTATCAAATCTATGTATTTTCTAGTTTCTAATTCTTCAAACTGTATTTTATCTGCAGCAATATCATGAATATGTTGCTTTAGTACCTTATTGTACTTTTCCTCTATTTCACCCATGCCATATTTTTTTGATAAAATACGCATTTTATATTTACTACCAATTAA
>NZ_JAIZZK010000092.1 GCF_020443705.1 Clostridium algoriphilum | reverse complement strand
TCTGCGACAACTGTTAAGTTAATTCGCAAGCTCATTACATACTTTTTAGTCTTACGACTAAAATTTACTTTATACTAAAGTAATTAACTGGTTAAAACAAAATATTATTTCGTTTCTTTACCTATTTCTCTGTTTAATTTTCAAAGACCAATTTGTTTTGTCATTATGTGACGACTTCTACAAGTTTACTAGGTATTTCTTGTTTTGTCAACACTTTTATATACTAATTTAGATTTTTATATCATTTTTTAATTCTAGACATTTTTATTTATATATATAACTTATTTTATATTTGCATTTATATAGATAATTCCAAAGTAATACATATACTATTGAAGTATTATAACATTATATTAACAATATTTATGTTAAATATTGTTAATATAAATAAAAACCAATATTAACAATAATATTGGTTTTTATAACTTATGATACTATTAAATCTATAAAAACTTTTATTTTAATTCTACTTCATATTTGTTTTTTAATTCTGTTACTGAACTTATATATTTTTCATTTTGTTTTTGATGTGAAATATTCTCTGCAATCAATTCCCTAGATTCTTCCAACGATTTAACCTTTGCTGAGCTTTTCTCATCCAATTGTATTAAATGATATCCAAACTGTGTCTTAACAGGTTCACTTATCTCACCAACTTTTAATTGAAAAGCCGCTTCTTCAAACTCAGGAACCATTTTACCTCTGGTAAAGCTACCTAAACTTCCGCCTTGAGCTGATGACGGACATTTAGAGTATTTTTGTGCAGCTTCCTCAAAAGATGTTCCATTTATTATTTCTGCTCTAATTTCCTTCATTTGCTCTAGCGTATCTACTAATATATGTTTAGCAGATGCAGTCTCCTCGCTTTTAAACATTTCACTGTTATCTTCATAATATTTTTGAATCTCTTCTTCAGTTATATTTATATTTGCCATTATATTTTTTACACCAATTTGTATTAAAATATCTTTTTCTATTAACCGCATTTGTTCTATGTAATCTGGATCATTCTCCATATCACTATCAAGCGCATAATTATATATTAATTCAAAATTTATCATCTGATCTAAAAATTGTTTCTTTCCTTCTTCTGTTTTATAGTGCTCTTGTGTTTCCTTCGGAAATCTTAGTAATGATCGATCTACATCTTTTTCAGTTATTTCACTTCCATTTACTATAGCTAAAACTTTATTCTCCATAATTACTCTCCTTTAAAATTATTATAGTTATATATTTTATTATTATAATACCATAAAGTTAGTGGAAAAACAAAATCAATAAAATGTTATTTGTTTTAATAATTTAAAAACTTTATTGAATCTGAAAAACAAAAAAAGCACTTTATAAAAAAGTGCTTTTTTTTTGGTGGCTTACCGGGGAATCGAACCCCGGACACCATGATTAAAAGTCATGTGCTCTACCAACTGAGCTAGTAAACCATGTTTATCTGGCGACGACCTACTCTTCCA
>NZ_JAIZZK010000091.1 GCF_020443705.1 Clostridium algoriphilum | reverse complement strand
AATTTTAATGCTAGCATTAGTACATTAGGTATGAACTCGGTACTTGTAAGTGGATATTATTTAAGATTTGATGGTTAATAGCAAAAATAAACATTAACTCAACAAGGAGATAGACAGACTACTGTAGCAAAATAACTAAAGCAGAATAATATAGAAGGCGAATATTATTTTGGAGGTACTTATGTGCAACTACCATTGTAAAGACTGTGAGAATCTTGGACAATGTATGTCTATGATGAATATACTAATGTATGATGAAGAAGACGAAGAAGATAAAGATTTTAAATACATGTATCGTAAGAGTTATACCGTAATATATCCTATGGTAAAACACCATTGTGATATGAAGAGATTTATTTTTAATTGGAAGTCGGGAAAGAATGTTCCATCATAGATATTTGATAAACAGCTGTGCTAGGCTGTTTTTATTTTTGGCAATTGTAGGACACCTGTTATACATATGACCCCAGTATCATATCCAAACAAAAGTAACTTAGCATTTAATAAAAAAATTGAAAACTATTTAGTTCCACCTGTTTGTACCCGAATTGATGCAGAATTAAAAACATACTATGATAAATTATGCGAATCTGACTTAAACAAAGACGAATTAATATTACAAATTTTAAGTGAATCTAATAGGTTAGTTTTAAAAGAAGTAGTTTCAATCTCATCTGCGTTTGCTCAATATAGCGATGAATATAAAAAGAAAATTGTTGAAGATGCTGCTAATATTCTTTAGAGTTATCTATTTCTAAAACTCTATTTGTTAATGATACAATAAATTAAAATTTAATGTTATTAAAAATAACACATTTATATTGTAACTACAGGATAATTATAATAATATTAGTAGGTTAACTATGCGTACAAAATTGATTAACTCAAGCGAACAACCAAGTCAAGGTTATGGAGCCGGTGACGGCACAACAGAACGGTATGAATATGAATGCCCTTGTGGAAAAGGAACAATTATTGAAGAACATGATAATATACCAGGCTTTAGGGATCATGACGTTTATATTGTGTGTGAAGATTGTAGTGAAAAATATGAACTTAATACATCAAAAGGCACTAGAGGCTGGGAGTTAATAGAAAAATAAGTAAGTTATCATAGTCGGGTATTTGTTATAAAAAATTGCTTTTATTTATTTGATTTATCAGAGTGACAGATTTATGCAAAATAGTATTTTTATAAATATATTCACTTTGGTAAATTTTTCTTATTTACTTACATTTTAGAATCGCATATAATACTTGTATAAATTTAATATACAAGCTGGAGGTATAAAATACATGAAATTACTTGCGAGAATGATTCTAATTCTTGCTATAGTTGTGATCCTAATGGTTGTATTTACTATACCAGTTAGTTAATCAATTGTAGCCGGTTCATATTTGGGTGTGAAAACCCTTTATGAATCGGCTTATGTTTATAAAAATATAAAATTATATATATATAATCGGAATATATAGTATTAATGCATTACATAATATAATATAAAGTGTGTTACCCTTGTAAATCGTTTATATGACCCAAATAATACAAGGTCCTTGCAAGGCTTGATGAAGTATTTTGATTAAAGGAGAAACTTTAAGAAAGTTACTGAAATAAATATTACTACTGGGGGGAACAACATGGAGTTATCAACTATTTTTTTAATATTTGTATATGCGTTTAATATAATATCAGTTCTAAGACTAATTTTTATAAAACGAAGTGATACGAGAGTTATAT
>NZ_JAIZZK010000090.1 GCF_020443705.1 Clostridium algoriphilum | reverse complement strand
TATAAATTGATCCTTGTACTGAGTGGCACTTTGGTCAAGAGTTTGCATTGCAAGATCACCTGAAGCCGTCATAATTGTGCTGTTATATTTCATACTTATTTTATTTAAGAGTACATCATCGATAGTGGTTGGATTAGTTACATTTAAAGTGGAGATCGTACATCCAGAGCAGCCTGCACCTTGAAGCCAAATTATTGGCGGATCTGTTTCTGCAGCAAGAACAGTGTTTACATTTGCTAGATCAAATTCCACATTTAAAGCAACTGTTGCTGCAACTGACCACTTTAAAAAATCTCTTCTACTTATTTTCATGATTATCCCTCCTTAAATTTTAAGAAAACTGCCGACAGTCTTTCTTTAACACTAATATACGTCAAAGATATGTCATAGGTATTGCTATGTTGTTAATCTTTGTTAAGTTATGTTAAGTTCTATTAAATTCCCTATATATATCCACCTCTATATTATGTCGATACGTTCTCTCTAAATCGTAGTGAAATTAATCTTTATATTCACATCTATATATCTATGACAGTAACACAATAGCAATTGGGTTACATTCACATAG
Organism: Clostridium algoriphilum; assembly: GCF_020443705.1. GTDB lineage: Bacteria > Bacillota > Clostridia > Clostridiales > Clostridiaceae > Clostridium_AD > Clostridium_AD algoriphilum. The sequence goes on along the minus strand of NZ_JAIZZK010000090.1, from coordinate 1,198 downwards.
AATAAGATTAATCTAAATAGTAGACTTAAAACACTAGGTATATAATAGTACGGCCACAGTATTTCTACTGTGGCCGTACTATTATTCCATAATTTTGGCAAATATAACTTTATAAAGAAAGTTTCACAGGAACCATGATTGATAGACCCGAGTTTGATAAACTATTAGTCAAATTAGAAAAAGGCGATACTTTAATATAACAAAACTAGATAGAGTATTTTTAAACGAAATACAAAGAAATATGGATAACTGTGTAAAACTATGTTAGTACTTAACATAAGTATTCTTTAAGCCTAGGAATAGCAACGGTCAAGAGAGGAATTGATGGTTAGTACTTAACATAGGTATTGTTTAGCTCATTATATGAAACCTATTCCTACATGGTCAACTATAAAGGTTGTATAATTCTAAATTGTTAAGATATATATAATTGGGTTAAACTTGATTAACAAACCTAAAATTTAATGCAAAATGGTGTATATTTAGATAAATAATATGAATATTATGAAAATGTATTATAATCATATTTTTAATATTCTATATATAATTATAAGAATACAAATAACAAAATCTGATTTCTTTTGGTATAATAATAAATTTATAATGTACATCAAATGGTTTTAGTTTTATAATGAAAACCTTTAATAAAACAATTGATGTAGAATAAAAACATTTGCTAAAGTAACCTTGTTTTAAACAAGCAAATAAATTATATATGAAAGTAGTTGAGTACAGATAAATGGGAACTAAAATACAGTATGGTTTAGCAACACATTTTGAAAACCTTGTAACTGGTAAGACTATAACTCAAGATCAAGCAAGTAAAATTAAAGCTATCATACATAAAGCTGAAGCTACAAAGAAAGCAGACTTGGAAAATACTGAACCTATGACTGATCATGGATGTAAAATATATATGGATAACAACAAGATCAATTATATAAATTCTTTAAAGGCCCTTGTAGAAAATGGAAATATAACACAGGCCCAAGCTGAAAAAATCATAATGAGGAAAATATACTTATGCCAGATCAAAAGGTTAAATAGTTTACCTTGGATTAAATTTGAGGGGTAAACATACCCCTTATCTTTTCCTGCAATATTTGTAAAAATAGGTAAACATAAAGCTCTGAGATTACCCAGAGCTTCATAAACTGTTTTTTAACTTTCTAACTATTACTTCATTACTTCCTATGCA
>NZ_JAIZZK010000089.1 GCF_020443705.1 Clostridium algoriphilum | reverse complement strand
GATAGTGTTAACACTATCTTTGTTTTATTTATTTGAATCCTTGCATTAGCAAGGGTTTAAGCTACTTTTATAATAAAAAAAACAATGACCCCCTCTATTTGTTATAATTGTTGTATCCTACCCCAACAAAAATTACGAAAGAAGGTGTCATTGTGAGTTTAATTATATCAATGTTAGTTACATATAATCAACTACTACTTTCGCAAATAAATCATTTACTTGTTTTTATTGTGAAAAATATACCTCTAAATGGTCCAAAATATGATATGACAAGCCCTAAATATAAGAAACTTACTGTAGATAAATTACCTGTCATTAAAACTTTTGAAAAACTCGATTACAAGCAACTCTTAAATGATTATAAAACCATTAATAACAAAGAAAAAAAGCCTGTTAATTCTCGTGGTAAAAATCAGGTATCACCTGATATCATTTGCCCTCAATGTGGTGCTCCGCACATCTATATCTACGATAACACCGGAGGTCGTGGGCAACTTTGGTGCAAAGTTTGTGATCTACATTTCAATAAAACTAAGGTTGATTTCAAGTCTGAGACCTTTCTTTGTCCATTTTGTGGACATGCCTTGAGTAAAAAGAAGGACCGTAAAAATTTTTATATCCATAAATGTGTTAATACAAAATGTAGCTTTTACCTAAGTTCTCTTTCAAATCTTTCATTAGAAGACATTAAAGAATACACGAAAGATAAGTACAAATTTAAGCTACATTATATTTATCGTGAATTTACAACTAATTATTTTGATGTAGATTTATCTTCTATGCCCAAAGGTGCTACTAACCTCAAATTCAGAAATTTTTCTTCTCATGTAATGGGCCTTTGTCTAACATATAACATCAATCTAGGACTATCTACACGCCGTACGGCGCTTGCTCTATGGGAAATCCACGGTGTTAAAATATCTCATGTAACAGTTAGTAAATATGCCATTACAGCTGCCGCTTTAGTTAAACCATTTGTCGATAATTATGACTATAAACCTACTAATTATCTTGCTGCTGATGAAACCTATACTAAAGTAAAAGGAACTACTCAATATATTTGGCTTGTTATGGACGCCATCAAGAAATCAATTTTAGGATACCAAGCCTCTTTTAGTCGTGATGCTGGGCCTTGTATTTTAACTATGCGTATGGCATTTGATAAGTTTAAAAAATTTCCAGGTAAGTCTCTTAAATTCATTGCTGATGGTTACACAGCATATAAACTTGCGGAGCAACAGTTTAAACTTAATAACTTTGATTTCAACGTAATTCAAGTAATTGGACTTACTAATGCTGATCCTGTTACCACTGAGTATCGTTGGGTTAAACAAATAATAGAGCGCCTCAACAGAACATTTAAATTCTCCTACAGGGTTACAAATGGTTTTGGTAGTGAAGAAGGTTCCAACACGCACTTAGCCCTATTTGTAGCTTATTACAACTTTCTCCGTCCACATAGCTACGCTTATTGGGGACCATTAAACTCAATTCCTGAACTTGAAAAAATCTCCACCATGCCAGGAAAATGGCAAAAGCTAATTGAACTTTCGCAACAACTTATACTAAAAAACAACTTGAATAGCTTAATTTAGAATTTCTATTATAATCTAATAAAATTGACTTTTCCTGTCATCATTTTTAAAATTGAACAGTCTGAACAGGTTAATTTGTGTTGCTTTTTATTATTCACAGAAAATAAATTTTGTAAATTTTAGGAACTTAACTACAAACAAAACTGCATTGTATTTCTTCAAAGTATTTTTTCACTTTTCAACGTGCAATTAAAACCCTAATATTTACATTCCTGTTTTTTCATAAGTTAGTTAACACTATC
>NZ_JAIZZK010000088.1 GCF_020443705.1 Clostridium algoriphilum | reverse complement strand
TGCAATGATAAGGTAACATCATTTATCAAACTAAAATAATATCTTATTAAAATTACATAACTCAATTATTTTGCCTATAGAGAGAGAATACACAAAATAATTTACACCCTCTGTCTTATTATTCTTATATGTTATCTCAAGTAACCCCATATCATTAGATGTGGGGTTTAATGGTGCTAAGGATGTACTATTACCAATAATTATTGCGATTACAATGACATTTATTTTTTTGTCTAAAAATCACGTTTGTTTTTTTATATTAGATTTACTTTTCTTTTTAAGTGTCAATTATAAATAATTTTTCTACCGTAGTTCTTAATAGTTTAGCAAGTTTCATAGCTAATTCCAGCGTAGGATTATATTTTTCATTTTCAATCGCATTGATGGTTTGCCTTGTAACGCCAAGCGTAATCGCTATATCCTCCTGTCTAAATCCAAATTGTTTTCTTACCTCTAAAACCTTGAAGGAATTTTTGAATACAATAGATCTAACTGACTTGGGTAAGTACTTATTACATCTTGCATACCTAATAGTACTAACTCACTTCTATTAAAAGGACTTGCCATTATGCTATTAAAATAATTTGGTTTATTAAGTACTAACGTTATGTATGGAATTAGAGCACCTTTAAATACTCTATATTTTTGAATTTTGTTTAGCATCAACTGGTTACCTCCCGTTCCTTCCAATTTTACAAGTACCCTATACTCCTCTTCATTATGATAACTATAATCCTTCATGAAAGGTATAAAATCAAATAATGTATTTAGCATAATATTTATTTGTATACTTGGGTTATGTGAATTTTCTAAAATAATGTTTCCTATCTCCTCTAAAAGCAAGTCAAATATTTTCACTTGCTTAGTTTCATCATAAAGCACATAATTAGCTTTTATTCCTGAACCATAGCTTACATCTCCGTTAGTATCCACGGATACACACTTACTATTTATTGACTCAACCCATTTAGCATTGCCTTTATCATCAGTTATTAATGCTTTATTCATTATAAAATTTGTATTTGCGAAATCATTCACGAATTGAGGTGAAATACCTATATTATAGCCATCATTCGTGCCATAGTAACTCCACATCGGCAATGAATCAGGGTTAGCAGATAAACATAATACATACATGCTATCAAAAATTCCTTCAGATTTGCCTTCTTCAAAACATTTCTTGATTGATTGCTTATCTTCTTCTCTCAATTTTGAACATTCCAATCTTTTTAAAAATAATTCGCAAGCGTATTGAATTTCTGATGTATCATTCATGAAATTTGATTTTGTGGTCCAAAGTTCCTGATTCTGTATTATACTTGATAAAGCATTTGCAGATGTATAATGATATAGGTTTCCTTTAGGTAAGCACAAAAAACTATTTTTAAATAAACTACAATCCCAAAACTCTTTAATTTCTTTCTTTTCCATAAAGTCCTTATAATTAAACACGTAACCCCTCCTAATTTCTCTTAGACTATTTATTCTATATAACACTATTTTATCCTCTAAATTATTTTTACTAAAAAATTACTTGAATTCTATATTTGAAGTACATATTGAAAGTACAGATGAATATATTAATTGGAACAAAAACGCTTATAATATGAGAAATAGTATACTACATGATGGTAACTTAAATTTTAATTATGAAGATGCTGAAAATGCTTATATTTATGTTGTATCTTTTATTAATTATATTAAAAAGCTTGGTAAATAATTGTGGAAATGAGATAATCACATATTGGAGATAGGTAGTTATTATTAGTTATTTTCTAATTTGGGTTATTATGGAGTGAGTTTAACACAAAGTATATTCTGTATAACTGGACTTAAACCTTCAAAGCATTGAAGATACTATGTTTCTTTTAATAAACTATGTTGGTGTGTAATAATACCTGTAAATAAAAAATGCAAAGGTATTAGGATAAGGGGGACCCTAACCTAATTACCTTTGCATTTAAAAACCATACCCAAAAAGAAATGGTAGTAGTATGTTAACTTAAGTTTAACAAAATAGCAATAACTTAAGTTAATCTATACCTTGGTTTTCACAACAAAAGAGACTAGTATCAATTAGCCTCTTTTAAAAAGAGATATTAAATTTTCATGTCTTTTATATCTTGTCCACTTCTTTAGAAATATTCATTGTTTTATAAATTAAATTATTTAATTAGTTTTCAGTTAAAATTCATAATTGGATTTTAACTAATTAATTGTTGTTGATACTGTAAGAATAGGTTAATAGACTTAGATCAGACCAAGTGGAGGAATGGAAGGGTAGCCCGTAGGGAAAGTCCCATTAGGGAATGCGGTAGCTAGATTTTAGTTAAATTTAATTATGAGTATGATGAGGATAAAAACAGTGTATCTATGGTTTATAGGCGTGTACTATAAAAGTGATTTATAATTCTTTAGTATGGTTTATCTGAACAAACAAATAAATACAAAATTATATTTTGAAGAAATTTTATATTCACACATCAGTGTCATAACTCAAAAGTATTGACAACGGTAAAATAATAACGTATAATCATGGTGTTGCGAGGTGTCAAAAGTTATAGTCAAAAGTAGTGCATAAAAGTGAGGTAAAAAACTATGATTTATGGATATTGTAGAGTAAGCACTAAAGGACAAGCAAAAAATGGAAATAGTTTAGAACAACAAGAAAATGCATTAAGAGAAAATGGAGCATTAGAAATTTACAAAGATAGTTTTACAGGAACTAAAATTGATAGACCTGGATTCGATAAACTA
>NZ_JAIZZK010000087.1 GCF_020443705.1 Clostridium algoriphilum | reverse complement strand
GTTGCTGATTTAGCAGGAGTTGTAATTCCAGCAAATACCAAGGTTATTATATTAAAACCTAAGGGTGCAGGAGAATTAGATTTACTTTGTAAAGAAGTAATGTGCCCAATTATGATCGCATTCGCTTATGATAAATTTGAAGAAGCGGTAGAAATAGCTAAGACTAATCTTTTAACTGATGGTGCAGGACATACTTCATCTATTCACTCAAATAATAAAGCTAATATTGAATATGCAGGAACGGTTTTACCAATAAGTAGATTTATTGTTAATCAAGTATCATCTACAGGAACTGGCGGAGCTTTCAATAATGGGTTTAATCCATCTACAACTCTTGGTTGTGGATCTTGGGGAAATAACTCAATATCTGAAAACTTTACGTATACACATTTAATAAATATATCTAGAATAGGGTATCTTAATAAGGATGCTAAAATTCCAACTCCAGAAGAGGTTTGGGCAAAATAATATAATTAATAGGTTTCAGCAATATAAGTTGAAATCTATTTTCTAAATATATAAAAATAAAATATAAAATCGGAGGCTAAATAATGAAATTATTTTCTATTAAATCACAAATTCATAAATTTGATACAGCAAAAGACTTTGCTGAAACTTTTAATATAGGTGAAGGAGATTTTGTATTATCAAATGAATTTATATATAATCCATTCTTCGGAAGCCTAAACCTTAAAGCTGAAATACTTTTTCTCGAGAAATATGGTGTTGGAGAACCATCCGATGAAATAATTGATGCTGTATTTGCAAATATTAAGGGAAAAACTTTTAAAAGAATTTTTGCTGTAGGTGGCGGTAGTGTTATAGACATAGCAAAACTTCTTGTAATAAAGGGCGAAAATACAGCCTTAGATTTATTTGAGAAAAAAGTTCCATTTATAAAGGATAAAGAACTTATATTAGTCCCTACAACAGCAGGAACGGGCTCGGAAGTTACAAATATTTCCATAGCTGAAATTAAATCTAAACATACCAAAATGGGACTAAGTACAGATGAATTATATGCTGATCATGCAGTGCTTATTCCAGAACTAGTTAAAGGACTTCCATACAAGTTTTTTGTTCCTAGTTCAATAGATGCTTTAATTCATGCTATTGAGTCCTATGTATCTCCAAAATCTAACCCATACACAGAAATATTTAGTGTAAAAGCTATGGAATTAATTTTAAAAGGGTATATTCAAATAATTGAAAAAGGTGAAGAGTATAGAAAAGAAATAATTGATGAATTTGTTATAGGCAGTAACTATGCTGGTATTGCTTTTGCAAACACAGGAGTTGGTGCTGTTCATGCACTTTCATATCCGCTTGGTGGAACTTATCATGTACCTCATGGTGAAGCAAACTACCAGATGTTTGTTGAGGTATTTAAAACATACAATAAGAAAAAACCAGAAGGTAAAATTAAAGATATTAAAAAAATACTTGCAGATATCTTAAATGTAAGTGCAAATGAAGATGTGTTTAATTCACTTGAAAAAGTACTTGAAAAATTATTAGCTAAAAAACCTTTGAAAGATTATGGCATGAAAGTAGAAGAAATTGAAAGCTTTACTGATAGTGTTATAGAAGGTCAACAAAGACTTTTAAATAATAATTATGTACCTTTAAGTAGAGAAGAAATTAGAGATATTTATAAGACTTTGTATTAAAATATGAAACTTTGTATTAGAATATAAGAAGAGAGGTTTAAACCTCTCTTCTTATATTTTACTATCATAAACAATTAGGAGGCATTACATGGCAAATTTAGATTTTATTTATAAAAGACACAGCATAAGAAAGTTTAAGGACGAAGTTGTTCCGATGAATGAGTTAAAGGAAATTATTAAGGCAGCTACTTACGCTCCAACGGGTAAAAATGTTCAAAATTGGCACTTTGTAATAATTAGGAATAAAGAAAAAATTGATGAACTTATAAAAGTTATAGAAAATAAAAATTCTGAAATAGCAGCGAAAATTATTGATGAAGATATCAAGACAACTTTTATTAAATCATTAAGATACCATACTGCATTCAGGAATGCCCCTTGCTTAGTTTTAGTATATGCAGGAAATTATAAACCAACTGGACTTGAAGAACTTAAGGTTATTAATGAAGGCAAAGATGTTATACAAGATCTTATTAATACTGCACCAGGGATACAGGCAGTGGCGGCAGCTATGGAAAATTTATTACTTGCAGCAGCAACTCTTGGCTATGGAACATGCTGGATGACAGGACCAGATTATGCTGCAAAAGAAATTGGGGAGGCGATTTATTTTAAAAAAGAAGGATATTCATTAATGGCGTTAACCCCTATTGGTATACCACTGAAAGAGGAAAACAAAAGCCCACTCCGAAAACCTGTAGATGAAGTTATTACAGTTATAGTTTAATAGCTTGTTGCAAAAATGAATCGTGTTGCAAAAATGAAAACTAAACTATTATCTTATAACCATGCCTATTTGTCTAGGACCTTTACACTTATGTATTGCTAATTTATAATATTTGTTGCATAACAACAACAAATATTATTTTTTGTTGTTTAATATATGAAAACGATCACAAATACGAATATTTTTAATGCTCTATTTGTTGAAATAATAACAATAATTGGAATAATTACTAAGTTATAAGATAGATGTACATTGAATGTATAATGTATAAAAATAAATATAATAAGAATATAACTTTGGCATAGGTATTGCTACATATATAAATGTAAAGTATTATAAATAAAAAGCAATATAAAATATATATATGAAGGGAATGGTTTTAATGGGATTAATGACTGGAGAACAATACGTAGAAAGTCTTAGAAAATTAGATTTAAAAGTTTATATGTTTGGGGAAAAAGTA
>NZ_JAIZZK010000086.1 GCF_020443705.1 Clostridium algoriphilum | reverse complement strand
TTAGAGAAATACGCTTGTATGTTCCTATAAATAGTGTGGTTATTAAATTCATGTGATATTTGCTCATTTAATAAATTTAATGTTGCTTTGGTTAAAAACATTTAATCGCCTTCTTTCAATTAAATATATTCAATATAATTATAATAAGAACAAATTATGGATGAAATTAATGTGAGGTATAATCACAAATTAGGTTTAGATAAATATTACGACTTGCTTAAAGAACTAGAATATGAAGGTAGAATGAGACTGCTTCACATAGATGGGACTGGAAAAGTTAGGGGAACCGACATATGGTGCATAATTCATTAAAAAATATAGGTGATAGATAAATCTATCACTTATATTTTTGCTAAAATACTTTCAAAATATTCTTATAGTGCTATAGTATTTTGATCATGGAATTTTTTATGACATGTTTCACATAGTACAGTTACATCAGAGAATGTTTCTTTACCTTTATTAATATAGGTGTGATGGTGAACTTGTAATTTTGCAGTGCTACCACATGTGGTACATTCGTTTCCAAAATAAAGTAATGCTGCAGTTTTGAATGTTATCCAATGATTGGTTTTGAGATAGTCTTTATAAGCCATAGACTTAAATCGGTCAATTGTCTCATTGTAGTTTTTATCAATAAATTCAATATCTGCAATGTGTGATGGTTCATTAATTTTTATAACTAATGGTGCAATATTTATATCTTTTAATCTTTCAGCTAACAATATAAACATAGGGTCGTGTGAGTCTGTTATCCCGAGAAAAAACAAAAGATATTTTATTTCTGATAAACTGTAATATAGTTTTCTACAACTAATCTCATTGTTAAATCTATACCCTTCTTCTTCTTCAAATAAACCTTTTTCTTCAATCCAAACCATCCAATTGTTTGCATTTACGTCTTGGTTTTCCTGATAAAACAAGTTCAAATGTTGTACTTTTAGTAGAAAATAGCATTTATCTAATAAACTATTATTTAAATTGAAAACAATGCTTAACTCTTCATTGCTTAGGAAAGTTTCTTCTTTATTCTCACTTACTATCTTTGCTATCTTTCCAATAATAAGTTTTTTATGATTTTCTAGTTCATTATTAAACTCTTGGATAGTTAAATCAGAAAATATGTTAGGTAATATGTTAGATGATGAATAGGTCATAATAATCCTCCTTAAAAAAATTAATAATATAATGTATTCTTATTAGTTTTTAAAAATGCCACATTTTAGATAATTAAAGGTAAATTTTATTTCTTACCTCCAATTACCTTTTTTCATTTTTCTACTTTATAAGTTATTTTATAGCTATCTACCTATAATGTATTAACTTAAGAGTCTGTAGAAATACAGGCTTTATTTATTTTCATTAAAGAAGTTAGTAATTATATGTACGACATTTTTTTAATATGTGTCTTAACGTTATATGGTAAATTTACGCTTTGCGGTTACTACCCCTTAAAAAATAAAAAAAGTGTAATTTAATTTACATCTTAAATAGTATATATGTATTTAAAGAATAATTAAAAGGGGATAGTAAGATGGAAATTTTAAGTTTTATTAAAATTCAAAATGACTTAACAAGAGAAGAATTCAATAATCGATTTAAGATTGAATTTATAGGGACAAACCCAAATGGTGAAGCTGGTTATGGTTTATCGGATGGAACGGTAGTAGTTAGTTGCCCTCACATAAATTGTTGTGGGATTAATGGAAATTGTAAGAAGTGTTGGGAAAATGCTATGTTAAAAACAGAATTTAAAAACAAGGATCTTTTGCTGGGAAATATTAAGAACTGTAAAACAATAAAAGAATTAGATATTTTAACTATGGATGTGGTGAATGATAAAGATAATTTTGAAGCTAATCAAAAGGCTTTTATTAAAAGGAAGAATGAATTAAACGGAGAAATATAAAATAATTCAACATAATATTAAATTATCTTAAATGGCTTGCACTCTATTATTTATATAAAAACTAAATGTGAGTGAAAGAATAACTTAACGACATTTGATATAGGTCAAAAGAATAAAAGGTTATAGGGGGAATATAAAATATGTTAAATGAAAATAAAGCTAGAGAAATAGTAGAATCGATAAAAGATGAGTCAGTAGGATGTATTAACTATTTAGGTATACAAATGGTTCCATCTAATAATAAAATAGGTTATGAGCTATTTCCAGAAGAATTAAAAAGCAAAGTTTACGTTTTTGAAGCATCGGATATAAACAAAATGTATGTCATATGTCAGTATTTTGTAGATTGCAATGGAAGCATTTATAAAGAAACTTATGAAAAGGATCTTAAATGTATAAAAATAAAATAATAATTAAATATCGTGAAATCTAAATTTGACAACTATATATCTATAAGAAATAAAAAATGTCCTATTCTATTTAATAAGTGCATGGGCAAATAAATGAGTGAAAGCAACATATTTTTTACATAAATATGTTATACTAATTATAATTACTTGTTATTGTAAAATATGGTAATAAACAAGTAATTTGTTGTTTAATTAGAGTCCCCTTTAATTAAATATAAAGTAGATAATAAAATGTACCCTATAAAGTAGACTTTTTTTTATTGTCTACTTTATAGGGTACATTTTGAGAGCAGATGTTTTTTTTATATTATATTATCTTTATCATAAACATTTTTTGTAAAAGTAATAATAGTTGAATGTCGTGAAAAGTTCGTTTAACGACAGAAAGACATAAGAAAGCCTAGCGTACACTAGGCTTTCTTATGTCTTTCTTATTACGTATTATAAATTCTTTTCGTAAGCCTGAACCATTTTTTTAACCATTTGTCCGCCTACAGAACCATTCTCTCTTGAAGTTAAATCTCCATTATAACCTTCTGTAAGATTTACCCCTACTTCCTTAGCTGCCTCCATTTTAAATTTGTCTAATCCAGCCTTAGCTTGTGGTAATAATACTTTATTTCTCGACATATTAATAACCTCCTCTA
>NZ_JAIZZK010000085.1 GCF_020443705.1 Clostridium algoriphilum | reverse complement strand
TTATGGCCTGAAGGTAACACCCGTTCCCATACCGAACACGAAGGTTAAGCTTCAATGCGCCGATGGTACTGCAGGGGTAACCTTGTGGAAGAGTAGGTCGTCGCCAGGTTACATGGCTAAATAGCTCAGTCGGTAGAGCAGAGGACTGAAAATCCTCGTGTCCCTGGTTCGATTCCGGGTTTAGCCACCAAAAAACGTCTTAGATAAATCTAAGACGTTTTTTTTAGTTGAAATAAAATACCTATATGTTTTCTACCTGCCAATCAACAGGTTTTTCATCTATTGAAATTAAGAAATTATTAGTATTGGAAAAAGGTTTACTATTAAAGAAACCCTTATATGCAGAAAATGGGCTTGGATGAACGGATTTTATTATGTAGTGTATTGGATTTGTTAAAAGAAATTGTTTTGACTGAGCATTATTACCCCATAATATGAAGACAATAGGTTTTGTTTTTTCATTTAATAAAGTGACAATTTTATCTGTAAAACATTGCCAACCAATGTTTTTATGAGAATTAGGTTCTCCAGATCGAACGGTAAGCACAGTATTTAACAATAGAACACCTTGATCAGCCCATTTTTTCAGGTATCCATTATTAGGGATATAACAGCCTAGATCTTTATTTAATTCCTTATAGATATTTAATAATGAAGGGGGAATAGGCACGCCTGTTTTCACGGAAAAACTTAAACCATGAGCTTGGCCGTTACCATGGTAGGGATCTTGTCCTATTATGACAACTTTTACGTCATTATATGATGTGTATTTAAGTGCATTAAATATATCTTGAACTTCAGGATATATTTGTTTTGTTCTGTATTCGCTTTTTAAAAAACATTTTAATTTTAAATAATAGTCTTTATCAAATTCTTTTAATAAAAGTTTATTCCAATCATTTACTAAACTGCTCATAAAATCACCTCACTTAAGTGTATCATAAACGCAATAGTTTTCATAAATTATTGATTACATTAATTTATAAGGACTTAAAATTATAGACAATAAATCCCAATCGTATTGAATGTCAGATAGTATATATGTTATGGAATGATAGCAAATATAAAAAATATAGTATAAAATATTTAATGATTGATGTACACTTAAAGGAAACACAAGGAGGTAATTTATGATAAAGGTATCTAGTACTGTTTTTAAGGAATTAGTAAAAAAAATAGTTCTTATTATTTTAGGGAGTTTGATTTTGTCTATTGCAATAAATTTATTCATAGTTCCAAACAAACTTCTTGGTGGAGGACTTTCAGGGGTAGGACTAATAGTACAGTATATTTTTAACTTCCCAATGGGTATTACAATATTAATACTTAATATTCCACTTCTTATATTAAGTATATTTAAAATAAATAAGAGATTTACTGCATTTACTGTGTTAGGAACCATATCATTATCAATATTCCTAATTATTACTGCGCCTTTAAACAATGTACTTCTTCCTGTTGAAGAATCGTATAGACTACTTTATTGTATATATGGAGGAGTACTCTCAGGTATAGGTCTTGGGATTGTCATTTCTAACGAAGGTTCTACAGGTGGAATGGATATTATAGCTATATATGCTAAGAAAAAATACGATATAGAGGTAGGTATAGTTAGTTTTATAATAAATTTTATAATTGTGGCTGTTGGATCTATATTATTTGATTTTAAAGTAGGGTTATATACCCTAATTTCTATGTATATTGCATCAACCCTTATGGAAAAAGTTATAAATGGATTAAACAGACGTAAAATGCTTTTAATTGTATCTGAAAACGAGAAGGATGTAAGTGATGCGATAATGAATAATTGTAATAGAGGGGTAACTATTTTATATGGAGAAGGTGCATATACGAGTCATAGAAAAAATGTAATGTATTGTGTTGTTTCATTGGGTCAATTACCACAGATTAAGAGAGTAATAAAATCTATAGACCAAGAAGCATTTATTTCTATTATCGATATAGCTGAAGTACGAGGTAACGGATTTAAAAGTCCAATAGAATAGTTGTAAAACAGATATGTATGTAATGAATTACTCTCACAATTGTTTCTAATATTATAAAATAACTCTTTTATTTTTAATTAATCTAAATCTATTACCATAAAACTGTGTAAAAAAGTTATATCCTTTTATTGTATTATAATTCTATTTAGTAAATATTTATTTATATAAATTGTATCTGTATAGTAATAAAATAATGGTAAAAGGGAAATACTCAATATGTAGTGTAAAGGCTAATGCAAAGAGTAACATAGGATTAAAGAAATATTAGAGGTTGAATTCCACTTATTAATTGACGAGGAGATGTATTTTAATGAAGATAGTTAAGGTAAGAAAAAATGCAGATGGAGATATTACAAATGTATTAACTAGTAGCGGTGAAGAATTAGATGTGAGCAAGGCGGTGGCCTTAGCAAAGATCGGAACAGTAGAATCAGTAGTTGTTGGTAAAAATAGAAATGGAAATGATGTTATAAAATCGTCACCTAATAGTACAACAGATGACAATTTAGACAATCTTCCTACGTTTTAGTAGGAAAGTCGTAAGCCTTCTTCAATATGTATCCTTTATAAATGAAGAGGGCTTACATCTTATAATGCGAAAAAGGGTTATACCTTTCCTAGTGTGTCAGTATGAAAAAAACTTAACATTCAGGAGTATTATGGAGAAAATTGTGTGTAATTGTCGTATTGGGGGAAAAAACTAAAAATTACTGTATTCAGAAATGATATTATATTACATGTCGTCGCAATTCAGTGGCGATGAAGTAAGAAAGCATAAGAAAAACAGCATTGAAAGAATTTAAAAAAAGCTGTTGACAAATTATTAAATAACAGATATAATAGTAGAAGTCGTCACTTGATGACAAATCAAATTGGTCTTTGAAAATTAAACAGAGAAATAGGTAAAGAAACGAAATAATATTTTGTTTTAACCAGTTAATTACTTTAGTAAAAGTAATATTTTAGTCGTAAGACTAAAAAGTATGTAATGAGCTTGCGAATTAACTTAACAGTTGTCGCA
>NZ_JAIZZK010000084.1 GCF_020443705.1 Clostridium algoriphilum | reverse complement strand
GGTACATCCTTTAGTATGAGAGGTGATTTACCTCTTAAACTTGGACTTATTTCAAAGGATACATTTGAATATGCAAAAAAAGGATCAAAAATAATGATTGAACATAAATGGTTGGAGGAACCACCACAAATGGATGACCGAAATGAACCTACTAAGTCAAATGAAAATTAAATTATAAGAAAAGTGTAAGAAAAAATCATAGCATAATTGTTATGATTCACGACATTTATCTATTACTATTTCTTTTTTATTGGATATATTTTAATTATTACATTTGTAGGAATGATTTTATTGTAATCTTCATTTCCGCATTTCAAAAACTCTATACATGTATTATGATGAAAATAAGCATCACACTCAAAAACATCATCACCTATAATAACTTTATACTTTTTCATAATTAATCTCCTTATTTTTTTGATTTTAACTCTTCTACTGATTTATAATAATTACATATTAAATATAGCATTATTGCGATTGCAACGATGTTAATAAAGCAAATGTCGTAAAAGTCTGTTTTCACGACATTTGTTATATGCTATTATAGAGCCTATAGACTCATAGTTATTTTAACATATGCAATAAATTACTATTTAAGTGCATATATTGGTGTCTAAATGAGAATATGCACTCTTTTATAAATGACTTGTAGTAAAAATTTACTTAAATATTGCTACAACTATTTCTGATAATAAGTTGTGTTTTCAATTCAATTCTTCTAATCTTGTTATTATCACTTTCAATTATCTCCAAAAGCATTTTTGAAGCATTTTCTCCAAGTAAATACATATTTTGATCTACAGTTGTAAGTTTTGGTTCAACTATGCTTGAAATGCAAATATTATCAAATCCAATTATTGAAACATCCTTAGGTACATCAAAATTCATTATTTTACAAGCATTCATAACTCCCAGAGCCATTAAATCATTACAGGCAAATATAGCTATCGGTGCTTTTAGTTTTTCTAATTCTTTACTCATTATATTCATTGTCCCATCCACAGTATCGTAACTATTTCCTTCACCAATATTTATGATTTTCTTTTGAGCAGTTAATTTATTTTCTTCCATGAATTTATTGTAAACGGCCTCTTTTATATCATATGAATAACTTTCTTTGCCTCTTACAAATATTATATTTTCATGTCCAAGTTCTAAAAGATACTGCATAGCCTGTCTTGCACCACTTGATTCATCATTAAGTACAAAATTACAATTTATTTTATTATTGTACCCATTGATTGACACCAGCGGTATATCTTTGCCCACTGTTTCGTAAAAACCATTTTTCATATTTTCGGTTTTGGGATCGATAACTATAATGCCATCTACTTGCCTGCCCATAAGCGATTTTATATATTTTGTTTCTTCTGCATCATTATTATCTGTATCACAAAGATAAATTGAATAACCGTTTATTCTCAATTCATGTTCGATAGCTTTAATTACAGTTGGGAAAAAAAAATTATTTATGCTTGGAACTAAAATTCCTATTGTTTTTGTATTTTGACTTATTAATGATCTTGCCAATGTATTAGGACTAAAATTCAATTTTTTTACAACTGCTTCGACTCTAATTTTGGTTTCTTCTTTAACTGGATAATTTTTATTTATAACCCTAGATACCGTACTCATAGAAACATTAGCTTCCCTTGCCACATCCCTTATATTAACTTTCATTATATCCTCCCTATAAAATCAATGTATTTATATATTGCCTTGTAAATTGTGAGGAGAATATGGAACTCATTTTTCCAAAAGCAACAACTGGAATACTAAATGTTCACGATAGCATTAATCTAGGTAAAAAAAACACTATCCATCAATATCCAATAACAAAAAATATTAGTGGCCAAGATTATTATTTAAACAAAGTAGGAAAAAAATCTTATAACAATACTGAAAAATATTATGTAAATGGTCCAGTAACAGAAGGCCAATGCTCTATTTACTACCCGAAGCACAATATACTCTATTCAGTGAATTTTGATAAGGATAAGATGCCCTACCTATAATATTTAGTTTATATACATTTAAAATAGCGAAGCATTTGCAAAAGCAATGCTTCGCTTAATTTTTTATAATGATGCTTCTAATTCTTTTACTATTTCAGCGTGTTTCTTTTCTGTTAATTTAATTTTGAATAAGAAGATAACACCGGAGATAATCATTAATGCTGCTGGCAAATAGAAAGCATACATTTTAAATGTTACAATACCTTGAGATGTTATATCACGTGCTTGTGCATCTCCAACCATACCGCACGTTACTGATATGAAACCTACGATGCCATTAGATAAAGCACCTGCGAGTTTATCTAATAATGGACGAAGAGATAAAGTTACTGATTCATTACGAACTCCATTTTTCCATTGTCCATATTCAACTGAGTCACTGAGTGTCATCAACACTGATAGAAAAATTAATTGATATGGAAAATAGAAGAATACTAGACCTATAATAATAACTGCTATTGAACTTGGTGATGCTATGGAAAGTATCAAATATCCAATTACCATTGTTAAAATACCAATTATGTAAACGTATTTTCTTGAAATAAATTTAGTGACAATTGGGAAAAGTGGAACAGATATAATGCCACAAATTGCAGCTACAATGCCTACAATTGAAAAAGCTGCTATATTACCGATTACGTATTGGAAGTAAAGCATTAATACGGCTGTTGTAGCTACAAAACCAATAGCAAATATAAGATATGCTAGTGCCAACCACATTAATTGGTCGTTTTTAGTAATTGCAGCAAAGACCTCTTTAAGTGAAGTTTTTCCTTTTTGCTTACGTAAAACACTTTCTTGTTCTTTTGTGCCAAGAGCTACAATCCAACTTGTAACACCATAGATTAATGCAGCTATTAAACCAAAAGCGAACCATCCGCTAGATCCTTGACCAGAGTGACCAGTAACTTTTAAGGTAAAGAATGAAACTATAGGAATTACTGCCAATGTTGTTCCGTTTGCCCCTAATGATGAAGCGAAACGTCCGAATGTTGCTAATTTTCCACGTTCTCTCGAATCTTCACTAAGTGCAGGGATTATTGACCAAAATGCTATATCTTTAAATGAATAAGAACAGTCTAAAGTGATGAAAACAATGATAAATAGAATTGTAAATAAAGTTTGGTTACTTGTGGCTAGTCCAAAGAAGTTAGTAAATAGCATTGCTAAGCAAATTGCACTGATTGTTCCACCAATACAAAGCCATGGACGGAATTTTCCCCATTTAGTTTTAGTGTTGTCTATAACGCTACCAATAATTGGATCAAAGATAATTTCAACTAGTCTGATACCTACAACTAATGAGGTAACTAACCCTATCATTTTCATCTGAGTTGCCTTTGGAGCTCCTTCAAACATAGATTTTGTAACGAAAATCATGAAATATGTTGATAATGTACCGTAAAAAATATCATGGCCGAATGCACCTGCTGCAAATGCAAATCTTTGTTTCATTTGTTTTATTTGTTTCATTTTTATTCCCTCCTTGTATATTTGATAGTGTTAACACTATCTTTGTTTTATTTATTTGAATCCTTGCATTAGCAAGGGTTTAAGCTACTTTTATAATAAAAAAAACAATGACCCCCTCTATTTGTTATA
>NZ_JAIZZK010000083.1 GCF_020443705.1 Clostridium algoriphilum | reverse complement strand
ACTAAAATATTACTTTTACTAAAGTAATTAACTGGTTAAAACAAAATATTATTTCGTTTCTTTACCTATTTCTCTGTTTAATTTTCAAAGACCAATTTGATTTGTCATCAACTGACGACTTCTACTATATTACTATGTTTTTCTTGTTTTGTCAACAACTTCTTAAAAATAAATTTTCATTTGAAAACCTATTAAATTGTAATTAACATTTGGCTTAGTGTGCCACTCGCTCGTGACGACAAGAAGTATTGTATCATATAAAAAAGATCATAAATTTAACACATATGTGTTCTAACTAGATTACCTTCATATTTCTACATATATATCTAAATAATTCAATATTTCGCATTCCGATACACATGGACAAGTATTATAAACACATCTTTATCCACAATTTTAAAACCCTCCGTTAAATGATGATAGCCACTAAAATTGCTCAATTTCTTAAACAAGCTATAGAACGATATATAACAATGCTTGACTCTTCTCTCTGAGTTATTATAGTTTCAGCTGTAATTCTTAAGATTTTATTAACTACTTTATTGATTTTGTTGAGAACATATAAAAAACACCCACCTCGGATAAGAACCGAGAAAGGTATGTAGTAATTGGTATCTAGAATATCTTTTATTTTGAAGCTTTTCTATGATAAGCAATACCTGATATTAGAGTTGTAATGAAAAATACACCTACTAAACTCCATGGAATTATCGGTAAAGATTCTGCTTGTTCAGTTACAGCAGTGTGACCTTCTTTAGCTTCTGCCGAGTGATCTTCTTCTCCTTCAGCAAATTTCAAGAAGCTAACATAAGATTCAATGTATTTTCTTCCAGCTTCAACATTATTTACATCAAAATTCTTTAAAGCCATTGCTTTTTCAAATCGTTCTTTTAATTCAGGTACCTTATCTTTTTCAATCAATTTTTCTAAAGAAGATAAATTTCCAACTTTAATACTCTCATCTGCAGCCAATACTTTTTCATCTTTGGGAGTTCCAGAAGGTTTTATACCTGTGAAAGGTGCGCCCTCTCCTGCTCTGTGAAGTCTAACTAGATTTTCTAAGAAATACTTTTCGGAAAGCACCTTAGCTTCAGGACTTAGTTCTTTGACTTTCATAGTTTGAACAAACATTTGTGATATTTCCTTTTCATATTCAGGTTTAGCCCATTTTAACACATAGTTTACATTATTGGTTTTCATTGCTTTTTTACCATCTGCCACAGTAGGACCGTCCATTGTGTCACAATGAGCACTGGCAATTGTAGGTAATGCTATAACAATAGTTAACGCCATTAAAAGTGATCCAAAAGCTTTTGATTTTTTAAATTTTTTCATATAAAAATACCTCCTAAAATATAACTTATTGCTCAACTTAAAGTTTTCCTTCAATATTTAATTGAGCATATTTATATTTTAAAAAACATTCTTGAACTACATAGGAACTATTTGTGAACTTTTCTGTCCAATGCCTTTCTCACTAATTATTAGGCTAAAACTAAAAATAGAACCTTCGTCTACTTCACTTTCTGCCCAAGCTCTCCCACCTAAGATTTCCATAATCTCCTTTACGAGCGAGAGTCCAAGCCCAGAACCTTCCTTTGATAATTGTCTTGTTTCATCAATTTTGTAAAATCTGCCCCATATCTTAGCAATCTCTACTGAAGAAATACCTACACCTGTATCAATAACATGTACATAGACTTCGTTTTTATATTGTTCCGCTTTTATTGTTATTCTTCCTCCACTTGACGTAAAACGAACTGCATTTGTAATATAATTAATGATTACCTGATCTATCAAATCCTCATCCCCTAAGACTTTCGGTAGATTTGTCGGCACATCTACTAATACATGTATCTCCTGATCCTCAATTAGTGGCCTCAGTTTCATAACATTTCTATGTATAATTTCTAAAATATTTAAATCCTTTTTATTAATCTTAATTTGCCCAGATTCAATTCGTGATAAATCTAAGAGTCCATTTACCAATCTATGCATTCTAAGCGTTTCTTTTAATATAATCCTAAGATGTTTTCTTTCTTGCTCCTTGTTATTTGTTACACCATCAAGAATAGCTTCTACATATCCTCGCACTGAAGTTAAGGGTGTACGAAGCTCATGAGAGGCGTTGGCAACAAATTGCCTCTGCATCTTTTCAATCTTAATCATTTTGTTTTTCTCATCTTCTAAATCTCTCATTGTCTTATCTAGAGTTATCATCATATAGTTAAATGTCTCTGCTAAATTGCCAATTTCATCTGGAGGATATACTTTAGCTTTTTTAGAAAAGTTACCTTTAGACATTTCTAAAGAAATTAAAGTTATTTCTTTTATTGGTTTTACTATGGACATTGAGATAAAATAACTTACAAAAACCGAAATAAAAATGGCGATAACTCCAGCAAAAATAACAATCTTAAAAGCTTCCATAATACTATTAATAATATCAGACAGTGGATTACAAACAAAAATAGCCCCGTCAACCTTATCTCCCACATATATTGGCAATGCCACTGAAAGAACAGGTTCATCCACATATTTTATTATCCCCTTGTTGTAAACAATTTCTCCTTTAAGAGCTCTTTTCACTTGATTAACGCTTGGACATATATCGTCAGCATGGGTTAACTCATGAGATCCGCTGATAATTGTACCGTTCTTATTTAATATCCACATATGGCTAATATTAACCTTATTAAAGGTATCTACTAGTTCATTTACTTTACCTGAATCCTTATTTTTAATATAAGAACTCAGTACATTAGACATCTCTTTGCCTTGAGTAAGAATTTGCTTTTCTTTTACTCCAAAATAGTATTGACTAAAAAATATATAGAAAAATAGGCTTGCTATTACAATACTAAGAAGCGTAACTAAAATATAGGTACCTAAAAGTTTACTAAAGAGATTTTTCTTCATTTTTTATCACCCCAAATTTATAACCTACCCCCCAGACTGTATGAACATATGTGTATAATCTCCCTTTTTCAATCTTCCTACGCAACCGTTTAACATGTGTATCAACAGTACGCGAATCACCTAAATAGTCATATCCCCATATCTTATCTAGTAACCGTTCCCTCGTAAAAACTATTTCTGGATTATTAGCCAACAACCACATAAGTTCTACTTCCTTAGGTGTACTTAGTATTTTAGTTCCACTCGCGATGATTTCATATTTAGAAAAATCAATAACAAGTTGAGGAAACTTGAGAACGACACTCTCCTTAACATCTATTTTGGTTCTTCTTAAGATTGCTTTCACTCTTGCTGTTATTTCTCCTGGAGAAAATGGTTTAGTCACATAATCATCTCCTCCTAGGTTAAGGCCCAGTATTTTATCAGATTCCTCGCCTTTAGCTGATAGCATAATTATCGGTGTATCCATATCTTTTCTTATTTCTCGCGCCACTTGCCAGCCATTTTTGAATGGTAGCATAATATCCAAAATAATTAAATCTGGATTAATACTTCTGGCAAGTTCCAATGCTTTTAATCCATCTTCAGCTATCTCCACTATAAATCCCTCTGCCTCTAAATATAACTTAAGAAGTTCTGAAACATTCTCTTCATCATCTACAACTAAAATTGTTTTCTTAAACACTTCATCTTTCATTGCATATATCCTTTCTTAATAACCTACTTAATTTTTATTAATATAGTTTAACCTTTTTTGCGTGAATATACAGTAACATATGTTACCGCATTCTAATTCCTTCTATCTTTCAAATTGTTATATTTTCAATCCAAACAATACAAATCTGTTAATAGAAAATGATTATCTATGGTTAACGCATCTATAAAATATAGATATCTTAACTTTCCTTTTAAATTAACGCAAAAAAAACACTAAGTTATACTTAGTGTTTTTTTATAATCTGGCGACGACCTACTCTTCCACAAGGTTACCCCTGCAGTACCATCGGCGCATTGAAGCTTAAC
>NZ_JAIZZK010000082.1 GCF_020443705.1 Clostridium algoriphilum | reverse complement strand
GCCTTGATTTTTTGTTGGTCTGAGATAATTGATTTTCTTCCCATAAAAAATAGCCCTCCTTATAGTAAACAGTTTTATTATTTAACTGTCTACCATAAGGGGAGCATATCAGAGGAGTTCCTTTTAATTAATTTATTTCTTTAATTATTGTTGGTTAGCTAATTTTTTATAACCAGCTAATCTTTCTTTAGCATCTCTTTCTGTTTTAACAAATAATTCTTCTGCTACTTCTGGAAAACTTTTTGCAAGTGAAGAATATCTAACTTCACCCATTAAGTAATCTCTAAATGAAGTAATTGGTTCTTTAGAGTCTAATATAAATGGGTTCTTTCCTGCATCTTTAAGATCCGGATTAAATCTATACATAGCCCAGTATCCAGATTCAACAGCTCTCTTAGTTTCAAGTTGTGTACAACCCATTCCAACTCTTATACCGTGATTGATACATGGTGCATAAGCGATTATAAGTGATGGTCCTTTGTACGCTTCTGCTTCTTTTATAGCTTTTAGTGTTTGAGCTTTATCAGCACCCATTGCTATTTGAGCAACATAAACATATCCGTAAGTCATTGCCATCATGCCAAGATCTTTTTTCTTAGTTCTCTTACCAGTAGCAGCAAATTTTGCAACAGCTGCAGTTGGTGTAGATTTTGAAGCCTGACCACCTGTATTTGAATATACTTCAGTATCAAACACAAATATATTTACATCTTCTCCAGATGCTAATACATGATCAACTCCACCAAATCCGATATCATAAGCCCATCCATCTCCACCAAATATCCATTGAGACTTCTTAACTAAATGATCTCTTTTACTAAATATTTCTTTTAAAGCTTCATTTTTATCTTTTTCAGTTTTTAATAATGGTAATATTTTCGATGCAGCAGTTCTTGAACCTTCTCCATCTTGCTTATTCTCAATCCATTCATTAAGAGCTGTTTTTAATGCTTCGCTTGTATTCATTGTTAATGCCTGTTTAGCAAGTATTTCAACTTTATCTCTTAATTGAGTAGTTCCAAGGAACATACCAAATCCAAATTCAGCATTATCTTCGAATAATGAGTTAGCCCAAGCTGGTCCTTTACCACATTTATTAACTGTGTATGGTGAAGCAGGTGAACTTCCTCCCCAAATTGAAGTACATCCTGTAGCATTTGCTATTAACATTCTGTCTCCAAATAATTGAGTTATAAGTCTAGAATATGGTGTTTCTCCGCATCCAGCACAAGCTCCACTGAATTCCATTAATGGTTGCTCAAATTGGCTTCCCTTAACAGTTGCTGTTCCTAATGGATTTTCTTTTTTAGGTAAGTTTATATTAAACTTCCAGTTTTGTATTTTATCAGTTTGTGTTGCATATGGTTTCATGATTAAAGCTTTTTCTTTAGCTGGGCATACTTCTGCGCAGTTACCACAACCGGTACAATCTTCATTACTTATACCTATTGCAAAACTTTGACCTTCGAGTCCCTTACCTACAGCTTTCTTACTTTCATAAGTTTTTGGAGCCTTTTTAAGATCTTCATCATTTGTTAAGAAAGGTCTTATTACAGCGTGTGGACATACATATGCACATTGATTACATTGTATACATTTGTCTACTTGCCATTCAGGGATGCTAACTGCAATTCCTCTTTTTTCATATGCAGCTGTTCCTGGCATTAATGATCCATCTTCTATTCCAGCAAATGCACTTACAGGTAAAGAATCTCCTTCTTGTCTGTTCATTACATCAGCTATATTTTTAACGAAATCTGGTCTAGCTTCTTGTGTTTCATTATCATCTTTAACTGTTTTCCAGCTAGCAGGAACATTAATTTTAACAACTGATTGAACTCCCTTATCAATTGCTGCATTATTCATATCGATAACTTTTTGACCTTTTTTACCATAAGAAGTAATAACAGCTGCTTTAAGATACTTAACTGCATCTTCTACTGGTATTATGTTTGCAAGTTCAAAGAAAGCAGATTGCATTATCATGTTAACTCTTCCACCAAGACCTATTTTCCCAGCTATTCCAACTGCATCAATAGTATTAAAGTTAATATTGTGATTCGCAATATATCTCTTCATTGATGCTGGTAAATGTTGTTCTAATTCTTCTACACTCCATATACAATTTAATAAGAATGTTCCACCATCTTTAATTCCTTTTAGAACATCATATTTAGTTACATAAGCTTGGTTACCACAGGCAACATAGTTTGCAGAACTAATTAAATATGTTGATTTTATAGCTTTCTTACCAAATCTCAAATGAGAAATTGTTACTCCACCTGATTTTTTAGAATCATATGCAAAATATGCTTGAGCAAACATATCTGTATGGTTTCCTATGATTTTTATTGCACTCTTATTAGCTCCAACAGTACCATCTGATCCAAGACCCCAGAATTTACACTCTTTAGTTCCCTCTGGTGTTGTTGTAATAGCATCACCAATTGTAAGTGATTTATTAGTAACATCATCAACTATTCCTATAGTAAATCCGTTTACTGGAGTTTTTGCTTTTAAAGCATCATATACAGCAACTATTTGAGCTGGAGTAGTATCTTTTGATCCAAGTCCATATCGGCCACCAACAATAACTGGTCTGTTTTCTTGATCAAAATATGTGCTTCTAACATCTTGGTATAATGGTTCTCCTATTGAACCTGGTTCTTTCGTTCTATCAAGTACTGATATTTTTTTAACAGTTTTGGGTATGTATTTAAAGAAATGATCTACTGAAAAAGGTCTAAATAAATGTACTTTAAGTACTCCAACCTTTTCTCCCTTTGCGGTTAGATAATCAATAGTTTCTTCTATTGTTTCACAAACTGATCCTATTGCTATTATTATTCTATCTGCATCACCAGCACCATAATAATTAAATAAATGGTAGTCAGTTCCGATTAATGAATTTATTTTTCCCATACATGTTTCAACTTTTTCAGGTAAAGCATCATAAAATTTGTTTGAAGCTTCTCTTCCTTGGAAATAAATATCTGGATTTTGTGCTGTTCCACGAGTTACAGGATGTTCTGGATTCATTGCACTATTTCTAAATACTTCTAATGCTTCTTTATTTACAAGACTTCCTAGAGTTTCATAATCCCATGCTTCTACTTTTTGTATTTCATGAGAAGTTCTAAATCCATCAAAGAAGTTTACAAATGGAATTTTCCCTTCAATAGCTGTTAAATGGGCAACTGGTGAAAGATCCATTACTTCTTGTACACTATTAGATGCAAGTAACGCAAAACCAGTTTGTCTTGTTGCCATTACGTCTTGATGATCTCCAAAAATATTAAGTGCATGAGTTGTTAACGCTCTGGCAGCTACATGGAATACTCCAGGTAATAATTCTCCTGCTATTTTGTACATGTTTGGAATCATTAATAATAACCCTTGAGAACAAGTAAATGTTGAAGTTAAAGCTCCTGTTTGAAGTGAACCATGTACTGCGCCAGCAGCTCCTGCTTCCGATTGCATTTCCATAAGTTTTACTTTTTGACCAAATACATTTTTTGTTCCTTTAGCTGCAAGTTCATCACAATATTCTGCCATTGTTGATGATGGTGTTATAGGATAAATTGCTGCCACATCGGTATATGCATATGCAACGTGTGCTGCTGCTGTATTTCCATCCATAGTTTTCATTTTTCTCATTTAATAAGCCTTCTTTCATTAAATTATTTGTTTCCTGAATTTTAATTTTATCTTAATCTTGACATTATCATATAAATTTCTCTACATTGTAAAAAATTTTGCTCCAAAGTACGTAATTAATCCTAAGATTACTACATATCCAAGGCAGAATTTTAATGTTGCCTTTAATATCTTACCCTCAGCTCCTACAAGTCCCGTAGCTGCTGTGGCAACTGCAATACTTTGAGGAGAAATCATTTTACCGGCAGTAGCCCCACCCGTATTAGCGGCTGCTAGCCAATAAGGACTCATATGAAGATTTTTTGCAACTTCAACTTGAAGTGGTCCAAATAATACATTTGCAGAGGTATCACTACCAGTTACAAAAGTACCGAGTGCACCTATAATTGGAGCGAATAATGGATAAAAGCTACCTGTTGCTGCAACGAGCACCACAGCAATAGATGTTATCATTCCACTATGACTCATTACTTTTGCAAGAGAAACTATAGCAACTATTGTAATCGCTGTTTTACTCATTTGTTTACAAGTATCAGTA
>NZ_JAIZZK010000081.1 GCF_020443705.1 Clostridium algoriphilum | reverse complement strand
AAAAGGTGTTGCATCTGTAACAACAGAAAATAGAATGAGAATATTAAGATTAATAGAAAATTTATCACTTGGAACAGCTGCAGTTGGTTACAGAACAGAATCAATGCATGGAGCAGGTTCTCCTCAAGCACAAAGAATAATGATAGCAAGACAAAGCAATATGCCACATAAAAAAGCACTAGCAAAAGTGATAGCTAGAATTAAAGAATAAATTATTAAATAAAAACATTACTACAATAGGATATATCTAAATATATGAGGGGGGCCGCTAGCCCCTCACATATTTATAATAATGGAGGGATCTTATGTTTGATGAAATTGAGAAAATCTTTGAGACGAACATTAGACCAAAACTAGCAGATCATTATGGAAATATTGAACTTGTTAGCTTCGATGATGGAATAGTTAAAGTTAAGCTTTTAGGGCAATGTAAAGGTTGTTTATCCGCAAAGTATACTATTGAAGATATAGTTGAAACTACACTTAAAGAAAAGATGCCTGAAATTAAAAAAGTAGTACTAATAAATGAAGTAAGTGAAGAATTGTTAGAGCAAGCTAGAAATATTTTAAATAAAAGTAGCAAGGTACGATAATGAAAATTGGAATTAAATATTGTGGAGGCTGTAATCCAACATATGATAGAACAGAGGTAGTCTCAAGGTTAAAGAAACATCTAAGTGAAGGTGACAGTGTTGAAACAATAAAACAAGGAATCATTTATGATATCGTTGTTATTTTATGCGGATGTAACAGGGCTTGCGCTAATTATGATAATCTGGAAGTTATATATGAAAAGATATTTATTACTAGTGAATACGATAGCGCTAAATTATTTGAAACAATAGATAAAATAAAACATTTGCAATCGGGAGAGTGACGGGCATGAATTTAAAAGAGATTTATGTATCAAAGGTTATTACTGCGAAGCAAGCGGCAGACAAAGTAAAGTCAGGAAATAGGGTAGTTATAGGACATGCGGTTGGAGAGCCAACAGCAGTTATAGATGCAATGGTAGCTAATTGTGAGGCTTATGAAAATGTTGAAATCTTGCATATGGTAGCAATGAACAAGGCTGAATATGCAAAACCTGGCATGGAAAAGCATTTTACACATAATTCATTATTTGTAGGTGGAAATACAAGGGAAGCAGTAAGCTCAGGAAGAGCAAATTTTACACCTTGCTATTTTTCAGAAGTTCCAAGCCTTTTTAAAGGGAAATTACCTGTAGATGTAGCACTTATTCAAGTTACAGTACCTGATAAGCATGGTTATTGTAGTTATGGTGTTTCTAATGATTATACAAAGCCTGCAGCAGATTGTGCAAAATTAATAATTGCAGAAGTAAATAATCAAATGCCAAGAACCATGGGAGATTCTTTTATTCATGTTTCTGAAATCGATTATATTGTAGAATACAATCATCCAATAGTTGAATTAAGTCCTCCTAAAATTGGAGATATTGAGAAGGCTATAGGAGAGCATTGCGCATCTCTAGTTGAGGATGGATCAACGCTTCAACTTGGAATAGGAGCTATCCCAGATGCAGTTTTATTATTCTTAAAACAAAAGAAGAACTTAGGAATCCATTCTGAGATGATTTCTGATGGAGTTGTTGAATTAGTTGAAGCTGGTGTTATTACAGGTAAGGCTAAAACTCTTCACACTGGAAAGATTATTGTTACTTTTTTAATGGGTACTAAGAGGCTATATGACTTTGCTGATAATAACCCAATGGTTGAAATGTATCCTGTAGATTATGTAAATGACCCAACAGTAATTATGAAAAATTCAAAGATGATATCAATAAATTCTTGTGTACAAGTAGATTTCATGGGACAAATAGCTTCAGAAAGTGTTGGATTAAAACAAATAAGTGGTGTGGGTGGTCAGGTAGATTTTATACGGGGTTCAAATATGTGTAAGGATGGTAAATCTATTATTGCAATGTCGTCTACCGCAGCAAGAGGAACAATTTCTAAAATTGTACCACTGCTTGATGAAGGTTCAGCAGTTACAACTGGTAGAAATGATGTTAATTATGTAGTCACAGAATATGGAGTAGCGCAACTTAAGGGTGAAAATTTAAAAGATAGGGCTAGAGCTTTAATAAATATTGCTCATCCAGACTTTAGACCTTCACTTATAAAAGAATGGGAAAAAAGATTTCAAACATCGTTTTAGGTTTTTAGGAGTAACAAACAAATGAAGAAAGGTTACATGTTTATAATACTAATGGCGCTACTATACTTGCTGTAATGATACTTGGTGAGAAGCTTGAAGTAAATATCATTATAGGAATTGAATTTATAATTGTAAGTTTGTATATTTCATTTAAGTCTAAGAGAGCTTCTGAGGTAGCACAGGTTGGTCAAGCAGTTACAAATAAATAATTAGAGGAAATGAGTTGTCTATTTAATAGAATTCTGGAGGTGCAATCTTGGCAAGTGAAAGAATAAGAAATGAAGAAATAATGAAAAAAGTTGTTTCGGCAGAAGTTGCAGCGAATCTTATAAAAGATGGAATGGTTATTGGAGTAAGTGGTTTTACTCCATCAGGCTATCCAAAGGCAGTTCCTTTAGCTCTTTCGCAAAGAGTTAAAGCGACTGGTGAGAAAATGAAGGTTACATTGTATAGTGGTGCCTCAGTTGGTGCGGAACTTGACGGTGAATGGGCTCAAGCTGGTATAATTTCAAAAAGAATGCCATACCAAACTAACAGTGATTTAAGAAACTGCATCAATAATGGTTCTACAGAGTATATTGATATTAATTTGAGCGTTATGCCTCAACTTGTAAATTATGGTTTCTTACCTAAAGTTAATGTTGCAATAATTGAAGCATTAGCAATTACAGAAGAAGGAAACATAATACCTACAACAGCAGTTGGTAATGCAGCTACTTATTGCGACAATGCAGATATAATAATAGTTGAAATTAATGAAAATCAACCTTTGGCACTAGAAGGTATTGCAGATATTTATACCCTAGAAAACCCTCCTTTCAGGAAACCAATTCCAATAACACATCCTGGAGATAGGATTGGAACACCTTATATAGAATGTAAACTTGAAAAGATTGCTGCAGTTGTAATGACAAACATGCCTGATAAAACAAGGCCTCTTGCACCAATTGATGAAACATCAAAAGCAATTTCAAAAAACTTAATCGCTTTTCTTGAGAATGAAGTTAAGGAAGGAAGATATGGAGAAAATTTATTGCCATTACAATCAGGTGTTGGTAGTGTAGCAAATGCTGTACTTGCAGGGCTTTGTGAATCAAATTTTAAAAACCTTACTTGCTATACAGAGGTAATACAGGATTCTATGCTTGATCTTATAAGATGTGGTAAAGCAGATATGGTATCTGCTACTGCCTTAAGTCCATCACCAATGGGAATGGAGAATTTTAGAAGAGACTTTGATAGTCTAAAAGATAAAATTGTATTAAGGCCACAGGAAATAAGTAATAATCCAGAAGTTATCAGAAGACTTGGAGTTATTGCTATGAATACAGCACTCGAGGTTGATATTTATGGTAATGTTAATTCAACTCATGTTATGGGAACAAAAATGATGAATGGAATCGGGGGATCAGGAGACTTTGCGGCAAATGCTTCATTAACTATATTTACAACAGAATCTATTGCGAAGAAAGGTGACATATCCTCAATAGTGCCACTAGTTTCACATGTAGACCATACTGAGCATAATGTTATGGTAATTGTAACAGAGCAGGGCACTGCAGATTTAAGAGGCAAGAGCCCGAAGGAAAGAGCACTTGCAATCATAAACAATTGTGCTCATCCTGACTATAGACCACAACTTTTAGATTACCTTAAAAAGGCAGAAAGCTGTAGTGGAAAGCATACACCACATGTACTATGTGATGCATTATCGTGGCATGTAAGATTTACAGAAACAGGAACAATGAAGAATAAAGCGTAATATATAGTCTCAATAATGAGTAAGACTTAATGCATAAACAATATACAATCAATAGGAGGAATATAAAAATGGACAATAAAGAATATATAAATGAACTAATGACTAAGGCGAGGACTGCTCAAGCGGCTATTGCAAACTATAGCCAAGAACAGGTGGATGAGTTAGTTAAAGTAATTGGTAAAGCTATATACGACAATGCTGAAATACTTGCAGAAGAAGCAGTAACTGAAACAAGAATGGGAAATTATGAGGACAAGGTAGCTAAAAATAGAGGTAAGGCATCAGTTATATGGAACAGCCTAAAAGGAAAAAAATCTGTAGATATTCTTGGACCAGAAGAAGGAAAAGAAGGAATATTATTAGTAGCAAAGCCAAAGGGAGTTATATGTTCTATTACTCCAACTACAAATCCAATAGTTACACCTATGTGTAATGCTATGTTTGCATTAAAAGGAAGAAATTCAATTATTGTTGCACCACACCCAAGATCTAAAAATGCTGCAACACATGCTGTTAATTTAATGAATGAAGCATTAAAAAAATTAGGAGCACCAGAAAACTTGATTCAAGTAGTAGGTGAATCAGATAAACACATAGCAGCAGCATTAATGGCAGCTGTTGATGTAGTAGTAGCTACTGGTGGAATG
>NZ_JAIZZK010000080.1 GCF_020443705.1 Clostridium algoriphilum | reverse complement strand
AAGAGGGGCAAAGGCTCATCAAACTGGTATATGTAATTCTCATGAGGTTTTAGTTATGCCAACTATGGCTATGAAACCAAATGAAAAAGATTACGCAGTATCATTCTCAGTGCCAACAAATACAAAAGGTATAATTATGATTCTTGGACGTCAATCTTGTGATACAAGAAAAAGCGAAGAAGGAGCAGATATAGATGTTGGTAATTATAACTATGGTGGAGTAGAAGCATTAACTATATTTGACGATGTATTTGTACCAAATGATAGGATATTCCTAAATGGAGAAACTGAATTTGCAGGAATGCTTGTTGAAAGATTTGCAGGATATCATAGACAAAGTTATGGTGGATGTAAAGTTGGTGTAGGCGACGTACTTATTGGAGCTACAGCACTTGCTGCAGAATATAATGGAACTAGTAAAGTATCACACATTAAAGATAAATTAATAGAGATGACTCACTTAAATGAAACACTATTCGCTTGTGGAATAGCATGTTCTGCAGAAGGTCATAAAACTGAGGCGGGTAACTATATAATAGATTTATTACTTGCTAATGTCTGTAAGCAAAATGTTACAAGATTCCCATATGAGATAGTAAGACTTGCAGAAGATATAGCTGGTGGCTTAATGGTTACTATGCCTGCAGATAAAGATTTTAAAGATCCAATAACTGGACCTTATCTTGAAAAATACTTAAAAGGTGTAGCATCTGTAACAACAGAAAATAGAATGAGAATATTAAGATTAATAGAAAATTTATCACTTGGAACAGCTGCAGTTGGTTATAGAACAGAATCAATGCATGGTGCAGGTTCTCCTCAAGCACAAAGAATAATGATAGCAAGACAAAGCAATATGCCACATAAAAAAGCACTAGCAAAAGTGATAGCAAGAATTAAAGAATAAATTATAATATGAATGCATCTTTTATTATATAAAATTCTTAGATATATGAGGGGGCTCACTAGCCCCCTCATGTTTAGGAATAAAATGTTGTTATGTAGCAATAATTTATACGTTATTTATTTTAGGAAAATTAATATGAAAGCTAAAAGTACATTTAAGAAGGGAGAATGTTATGCGTTTAAAAAGAGAAGACGGTAAAGAACAACCATATATACCAGCAGGCCCTTTTAAAATAAGAGTACCTGGAATTCATTATAGATTTGAGGTTTCAGATTATATTCAAGGGTTATTGATGTGTGCGGTTTGCCTTGGAGCTATTCCAATTCTTCAGGAATTTTTAGGAATGCCGTTTGAAGTAGCGATGGCAATTGTTTTGTTAAATGGCATATTATATTGTGCCCATGTATTTTTAGGTGATCCAGTTGTGCCTGGGTGGATTACACCAGCCATTCCACTTCTTATTCTTTATGTAAGTGATTTTGCAATGGGACCACAAAGAATGCAAGCGTTAATAGCATTTGAAATGAGTCTTGGGGCCTTAGCATTATTTTTAGGCATTACAGGTCTTGGTAAGAAGATAGTTCACATTGTTCCTAATGCTATGCAGTCCGGCATTATTATTGGAGCTGGTATTGCTGCTATAGATATTATATTTGTGAAAGGTGCTCGTTTTGACCAATTTCCTATTTCTATTGTTGTTTGTGTAGGATTAGGTTTCTATCTTTTATTTTCAAATCATTTTAAAAGTATTTGCAATAGAAATAGAACTCTAAAAACTATATCTAATTTAGGTATATTACCAGTTATTGCTCTTGCGATAATATTTGCGCCTTTAGTTGGTGAAACAGCTTGGCCTAAAGTAGAATGGGGGATAACAAAACCAGCGTTTGGAGTCTTATGGACACAATGGACAGTTTTTTCAAAGAATATAGGATTTCCTCCAATTAGCATGTTTATAAAGGCTATACCAATGGTTATTTCTGCATATATCGTTTTATTTGGTGATATGATACAATCTCAAGCATTAATAGAAGACTGTAAGAAGGATCGCCCAGATGAACTTGTAGATTACAATCCGAATAGATCTCACATAATTTTTGGTCTTCGTAACATGTTAATGTCTATAATAGGACCAGATATTACAATGGCCGGTCCACTATGGGCAGCAATGCAAGTTGTTATTTGTGAAAGATATAAGCATGGCAAGGAATCTATGGAGTCGATGTTTGGTGGAGCAGGTTCTTTCAGGTTTGGTACCCTTACTGGATACTTACTCTTACCAATAGTTTCTTTATGCAAACCTATTTTAGGAATTGCACTTGCATCTACAATGCTAATTCAAGGATATGTTTCTATAAGAGTTGGAGTTTTGAAGGCGCGTACAGCTAATGATCTAGGTATTGCAGGTATTATGGCTGCAGTAGTTGCAACAAGAGGGGCAGCATGGGGACTCGCAACAGGTATTGTACTTTGTTTAATTATCCAATTGGGAAATAAACCCAAATTAGATGTTATGATTTTTGAAAATGAAAACAAAAATATTGAGGCTTAAGTGAAAGAAATTTTAATATAAAATAAATAGGAAGGATAATTATTTTTTTAGTTATATCCTTCTTATTTATTTTATTGATTTTTAAATAAAATTTTAGAATTTCATATAGATGTACAAGTTAAGTTAATTAGTGTATACTGATAGAAAGAAGTGGAAAGAGTTCTATCAGTATATAGTTAATTTATATCATAGACTGAATTCCAGTCGCTTTGTATCACCATTAAGAGAAAGGAGAGAAGAAATTGCAACTTTAGTTCAAATTCTTTTATCCGAATTAATATTCTGCAAAACCTATATATCGTGCAAAATTATAAGATTTTTGTAAACTTTTTTTCTAATATTAGTTAAAATAATCACAATAATTTATATATTTTTGTAGATTTTTTTATTATTACTTGTGAAAAAAATCACAATAATTTATTGAAATATATTTATATAACATTATTTTTAGGAATATTACATGTTTACAATTTTAGCACAAAGGCTTAGACATAAGTTTTTTTGGACAAAATACCATTTTAAATTCTAAAAATGCGTTGGAATAGATGCCTTTAACTATGAATAATATTTTAGAGTAGTTGAAAGAAGACTTAATGGTATTGTGGTTACAGGGGTAAGGACTCATCAAACTATCTTTAATAAAGTAGTAGCATCATATTAAATAATCTTCTTATAGAAATTACTTATAATATTATCAAATATTATGTATAAAATAAAAAATTTAATTGGGAGAGTGATAGTAATGAACTTACAAGAAATTTATGAATCAAAGGTTGTTACGGCAGAGCAAGCGGTAAGAAAAATAAAGTCTGGAAACAGGGTAGTTACAGGACATGCTTGTGGGGAGCCAACAGACGTTTTAGCTGCAATGGTAGCAAATTGCGAAGCTTATGAAAATGTTGAAATTGTACACATGGTTCCTATGGGAAAAGCTGAATATCTTAAAAAAGGAATGGAGACGCATTTCACACACAACGCTGTATTTGTGGGTGGGTGTTCTAGAGAAGCAGTTGCAGAAGGAAGAGCAGATTTTACACCTTGTTATTTTTCTAAGGTTCCTGAATTGTTCCAAAAAGGCTATCTACCGGTTGATGTAGCAATTATTCAATTAAGCCCACCTGATAAAAACGGAAATTGTAGTTTTGGAGTATCTAACGACTATACTAAACCTGCTGCAAAATGTGCAAAAATAGTAATAGCAGAAGTGAATGATAAAATGCCAAAAACTATGGGGGACTCGTTTATAAATGTATCTGAAATCGATTATATCGTAGAAGCTAGCCATGCAATAATAGAGCTTCAGCCCCCTAAAATAGGAGAAATTGAGAGAGCTATTGGAGGGCATTGTGCATCCTTAGTTGAGGATGGGTCTACACTCCAACTTGGAATAGGTGCCATTCCAGATGCAGTTTTACTATTCTTAAAAAACAAGAAGGATCTCGGAATCCATTCTGAGATGATTTCTGATGGAGTTGTCGAACTAGTTGAGGCAGGTGTAATTACCGGCAAGTCTAAGGTGCTTCATAATGGAAAGATTGTTGTTACATTTTTAATGGGAACTAAAAGGCTTTATGACTTTGTTGATAATAATCCAATGGTTGAAATGTATTCTGTAGATTATGTAAATGATCCTGTAGTAGTTGCACAAAATAATAAAATGGTTTGTATAAATTCTGCTATTCAAGTGGACTTTATGGGTCAAGTAAATGCAGAATCTATAGGGTTAACTCAGTTTAGTGGTGTTGGTGGTCAGGTGGATTTTGTACGAGGTGCAAATATGAGTAAAGATGGTATATCTATTATGGCAATGTCTTCTACCGCAGCCAAAGGTAAAATTTCAAAAATTGTACCAATATTAGATGAAGGTGCTGCAGTTACAACAGGTAGAAATGATGTAAATTATGTAGTTACAGAGTATGGAATAGCACAGCTTAAGGGCAAAAGTTTAAGGCAACGAGCTAGAGCATTAATAAATATTGCTCATCCATATTTTAGGAATGAACTAATTTTAGAATTTGAAAAAAGATTTAACTGTGAGTTTTAGTAAGATAATAAATTAACAATAAACAATTAAAAACCATATCTAATTATAAAATGGATCCTATGTCAAGGATATTAAAAAAAGACTATGCAACTAAAAGTTGATTCCTGTATTGTACAGGAGTCAATTTTTTTAATCCCCATTGATATCTATAGTT
>NZ_JAIZZK010000079.1 GCF_020443705.1 Clostridium algoriphilum | reverse complement strand
ACATACTAAACTTGCAATTATTGCAAAGGATACATTTGATTATGCAAAAAAAGGTGGAAAACTAATGATTATACATAAGTGGATGGAAGAGCCTCCTCAAATGGAAGACAGAAATCAACTTACAAAATAAAAGCATAGATATGAGGACATAGAATAAGTTGACAATATTATTATAAAAGGGCTATATATTTTAAATTTCTGCACAAGATACTATCATACCAAAATAAATTTAAAGGAGTGATTACATTGGCAAACAGACAATTAGTACCTGGAGCTAAAGCTGGATTATATTCATTTAAAATGGAAACTGCAAAAGAATTAGGAGTTAATTTTACTGATTACAATGGTAACTTAACTTCAAGACAATGCGGTTCTGTTGGTGGACAAATGGTAAAAAAAATGGTAGAACAATATGAAAGAAATTTATAATTTAAAATGATATAAAGAAAGGCACATAGATGTAACTCTATGTGCCTTTTATGATGATACACCAACTAATAATAAAACAAAATTTTAATATATAGAGTTTGTTTTTTTTGTTTTAATATGTATAAAGTGATATAGATTATACGAGTATTTAACAAATGTCGTTGCGTTAAAGTTTAATTTTCACGGCATTGCTTTCATAGAAGTTAAACTAAACCAACTGAAGGAATGGAAAGGTAGCCCGTAGGGAAGGTTCCATGAGAGAAGACGGCAGCACCAACCAAAGGGCGGTTAGCGCACCTAATTTTACATTCTATATATAAATTAATTTAATATATAAGATTTAACACTAAATAAATAATCATTACAGAGTATTATTATTTAATACCACTTTATAACATTAACACTATACATTAGTATTTTATAATAATTCAAAATATTATATTTTATAAGTATATTATAAACTAATATTTAATATTAAAATTATATTAATATACAATACTGTTATAGAGTATTGATTTATAACATTATTATTGACACTATACACTGTTATTTAACATTAATAAGTAACAGTGTTATTTATTAAAAAATAAATATTTAGTGCTAATATAAACAATAATTTAATAATGTATAGTATTAATACCATACATTAATATTTATAACTAATTAATAATTAACATCTGGCCTTATTAATGCAAATAAATAACTATTATATAACATTAATATATAGTTTTAATATTATATTTTAGTTGCTAATATTAAAACTTAATATTAAAGTTTAATATTAATCATGTAATTAATTCATAACATTAGTATAATATTTGACTTTCAAACTATAATTCTATAAAATAACATTATAGTTTAATTTTAATTTGTGAGGTGAATATTAATGACCATTGTTATTTCTTTTGTAAATTGTAAAGGTGGGACTGGAAAAACAACGTCCTGTGTAAATTTAGTTGGTCAGATAGAAAAGCAAGGTCATAGAGTCCTACTAATAGATAATGATGCACAGGGAAATGCTTCAAAAATTATGGACTTAAAAAGTCCCTATAGCTTATTTGATTTGTATTCAATTTCAAGTATTGGTTTTGAGGATTGTATTGTAAAATACAATGACAAAATTGATGTTATAACAAATGATGTTAAAAGTTTTACTTTGGAAAGTGAACTACATAATAAGAGAACTCGTGAAACAATATTAAAAACTAAGTTTGCAAAATTCTCTAATAAAAAAGATTATGACTTCGTAATTATAGACAATTCACCCTTCATAGGGATTGCTACAACCAATGCTTTGACTATGAGTGACTATTACATTAGCGTAATAGATAAAGGCACTAGTGCATTACAAAACCTTCATATAATCGATAATCTAGTTAAAGACATTATAGATCTAGGCGAAAACGATGACCTAAAGTTATTAGGTATTTTAAGAAATAACTTCGATAAAAAAACAATATTCACAAGGCAAATGAATGAGGTAATTGAAGATAGTTTTAAAAATGATTTGTTCAATACAATTATATATAACAGTATTAAGTATGTAGAAGCCATAACGTTAAATAAGACCATACAAGATTATAATAACAAGTGGGCAGAGCCTTACAAACATTTGTATTATGAAATTATTTCGAAAGTATATTAATACTATATATCAACATCATATATTAACATTAAATATTGAGGGGAAGTTTTAACATTGAATAATGATTTTAAAAGCAAGGTAAAAAGTAACATTTCACAAAAAGATGACACACTACCATTAAACGCTAATATTAAAAGTACAAGTGAATCATTAAAATTAAATACAAATAATAATACTAGTAACGCATTTACTTTAGGAACGAAAGTAGAAACTACAACCAAAAAAAAACCATTTCCATTATACTTAGATGCAGATACACAAAAGGACTTGGAACATATATGTAAAAAAAAGAAATACAGTAGAAACGAGTTAATCGTTATGATGATAAAACATTGTATAGAAACTATTGAATACACAGATTGAGCGGTAAATTAAACTGCTCTTTTTTTTATGTATAAAATTAAACTCAGATAAGATGCACACAATTAGACGCTATTAAACGTCCACAGAGCGTTTTGTTTTTTGGGGAAGGTAATTGTATGTTATTAGACTTGAAAGCCACTGTAGGTAGAGAGAATCGAATTTTTTACTGTAAAACAGCTTGTCTTATGGATGAATTTTCTTATAGTCCTAAATATTTCTCATAATTAAACAACGACAACTCATACAAAATATATGATAAGTAAAATGTTAGAAGAAATGTTAGAAGAAATAATATATTATGTATAACTATCTTAATACCACTTATAGCAATTGTTACAAAATCTATTGCAACCTAATGACTGCTAATATTTATAATGAATTTCTAACTAAATTAAAACCTCAACGCTAGGCATATCAACCCTTGATGAATTCTAACAATGACAAGTCATATAGATGAAGCGATAATCAAGAAATCTATTGTAACCTAATGACTGTTGACAATGTCACTAAGCATGACAGTGATATTACTCGTTTATAACGATATATACCCTATTGATGAGGATAGAATAACTTTTAGAAACCAACAATTTACCTTGTTGTAAAGAGATAGTAATAAGACAACAATAAGGTAAAGAGTAGTAGGGGTACTTCTACGCCTGTTATACCAATGGATGTAGGGTTTGAATTGCAACCTAATGACTGTTGAATTGCAACTCAAAGAATGTTGAGAGTAAAATTTATTGCAACCTAATGACTGTTGAATTGCAACTTATTGAATGTAACTGCTACTTGACAAAGTTGCAGTTACATTATATATTGGTAACTAGTGGAAGGGGTGTACCAATGAATACAAGTTTGGAAGCAATAAGACCTGATGGATTAATCGAAGCAAGGCATGAATTAACTGCAAAAGAAAATGATATTATTGATTTAGTATTGAACACCATAAAAGACGATAATGAATATGTTTATGAAATAGACATTGAAAAATATAAGGGAATATATAATCTAGGAAGTGCAAATATTTATCGAGATTTAAAAAAAGCTACAAATGATTTATATGAGAAACACAATAACTTTTCTATAAAGAATAAGGCAACAGGGGAAGAAATGAAGTTTGTTTGGTTTAGTATGCTCACATATATAGATAAAAAAGGCAAAATATATTTTGAGATAGGGCATACCTTGAAAAATATGTTATTGAACATGAAGAAAAAAATCTATTATAGAATTGAATACCCAATAAATTTTAAAAGTTTGTATAGCAAAAGAATCTATTATATGCTCAAATCATTTGAAGACACGGGGTGGAGAATAGACAAGATTGATGACTTGAAACATAAATTATATTGCCCTCTAACATATAAAAATTTTGCAACATTCAGAAAAAAAGTGTTGGACATGGCTTCTGAGGAAATAAATAATGCTAGTGATATTAAGTTTACATATGAACAAATAAAAACAGGTCGTAAAGTTACTGCAATCAAATTTCACATAGTCAGTAATAAAGCAAAAAATGTCTTGTCAGTTACCTCAGACAAGACAGAAGATACAGAACTTATAAAACAAGTACAAGCTATATGTCATAGGCATTCAATTACGGAATCAGAGGCGAAATGTATGCTCAAAGATGCTAAAAACAGCATTGATACAATTAGAGAATGTTATTCTTATATTTTAACAAAAGAAAATGTTCCTAATGTTGTTGGATATATGAGAACGCTTTTAAAAGGATTTAATAAACCACAAAGTCAATCAACTAAAGACGGTGGTTTCAATGATTATGAGCAAAGAGTATATGACTTTGCTAAACTAGAGAAGAAACTAAATGGTTGGGAAGAAAATGAAGAAAAGAGTAAAAACTTTATGGACGAAGTACTTGCATATAGAAAATAGCACCCTTACATTAATTCTAAGGTGCATTATAGTACACAAACCATATGATTACATAATCTGTCCAAAGCTAAACGTAAGGCAGGAAAAAGAAGGTATAGGTACAAAGATAAAATAGTTAACAGCAAATTGATGATAGGATATAAATCAGCTTATAAAAGTTTTGATTATGGAAGAAGGCAAATTTTAATAAAAACAAAAAAAAATTCAAAAATTTTATCCCCCCCCCCCCCCTGAAGCTATGAACTGAACCACTAAAAACGGACATTGCAAAAACACCCCCATTTGTAGGATAATAAAACTATGATTGGGGGTATTGTTATGTCAG
>NZ_JAIZZK010000078.1 GCF_020443705.1 Clostridium algoriphilum | reverse complement strand
CTACTATTAACGCTATGTAATGAACCTTTTATTTCTGTTTGACCTTCTGTTAATTTAACCAATATATCCATTATATCCTCATTGCTCGCCACTTTTAATCACCTCATATTCTTATTATACATCATCATTTCTCAACTTGGAATAAATAGATTTAAATATTTTTTATATTTATATTTATATTTATTTTTTTAGTTGGTTTTTCCAAAAGGTAAATTATAATAAATACAAAAGTATTACAAAAGAATTGCATCTTGTGGAATTTTAAAATCTTCGCATGAATCAAACTTATACTCCAACCGGAGATTTGGTCATGTAATGACAGCCCAAATAGATAGTGATATTAATCACGGTATATTACTGTAATTAGCATTATGATTAAAAATAAGAGGTTAGATTATCGAAAAGATAAGAATAAATTTTAAAAAAATGTATTATGGTTTACCCATTATATTAATAAGCTTTTACGATGAAGAAGAACATTTAGTGTATTCAGCATTAGATCCAGTTTTATATGTAGGTGATAATGAACTAAAGGTATATAGATATACTGAAAAGAATAAGTCAGACAATTTAGGTTCGTTCATTTAATATATTTTATTGGAAGCGCAGCAGGACAAGGTATGAAGAATGTAGGATAAAAATTTTAAGGGGGAAATTATATGAATATTAAATTCCAAGAACGATATCAATTATTCATTGGTGGGAAGTGGAGAGATGCTTCAGATGGAGCAACCATTAAGACTTATAACCCAGCTACAGGAGAATTACTAGCAGCGATTGCAGATGCTTCTAATGAAGATGTGGATGATGCAGTGAAAGCTGGACAGGATGCTTTTAAAACATGGAGTAAGACAACCCCTGCTGAAAGAGCGTCTGTGTTAAATAAAATAGCTGATATTATTGATGAAAATGCAGAATATTTAGCCACAATTGAAACCATTGATAATGGAAAACCAATTAGAGAAACAATAGGAGGAGATATTCCATTAGCAGCTGATCATTTCAGATATTTTGCAGGTGTTATTCGAGCAGATGAAGGCAGTGCAACAATGTTAGATGAAAATACCTTAAATCTAATTTTAAGAGAGCCTATTGGAGTTGTTGGACAAATTGTACCTTGGAATTTTCCATTCCTAATGGCAGCATGGAAATTAGCTCCATTAATAGCAGCAGGAGATGTATCGGTTTTTAAGTCATCCAGTTCAACTTCATTAAGTATGTTAGAGTTCATTAAGTTAATAGAAAATATTGTTCCAAAGGGAGTTATTAATTTAATTACGGGTAGAGGATCTAAGAGTGGTGAATATCTGCAACATCATAAAGGTCTTGATAAACTGGCATTTACTGGTTCTACAGAAGTTGGAAGAGGAATTGGTCTTTCAGCAGCACAGAATATTATTCCATCTACCTTGGAACTTGGTGGGAAATCTGCTAATATCTTTTTCAAAGATGCAGATATGGATATTGCATTAGAAGGTATTCAGCTAGGTATTTTATTTAATCAAGGTCAAGTGTGCTCAGCAGGTTCTAGAATCTTTGTACAGGAAGAGTTTTATGATGAATTCATGGAAAACGCAATAAATGCTTTTGAAAAGGTTAAAGTGGGCAATCCATTAGATAGCCATACACAAATGGGTGCACAAATCAGTGAAAAACATCTTAATAAGATTCTTAGTTATGTTGAAATCGGCAAAAAAGAAGGTGCAAAAATTGCCACAGGAGGAGAAAGATACGTAGAAGGTGATGCATCGAAAGGGTACTTTATGAAACCTACACTACTTGTAGATGTCACAAATGATATGAGAGTAGCTAGAGAAGAAATCTTTGGACCAGTAGGAGTTGTAATTAAATTCAAAACTGAAGAAGAAGTTATCGATATGGCTAATGATAGTGATTACGGTTTGGCCGGGGGTGTATTTACAAAAGATTTGAATAAAGCCATTCGAGTTGCAAGAGGAATCAGAACTGGACGTGTGTGGGTAAACACTTACGATAGTTTCCCTGCTGGTGCACCATTTGGAGGATATAAAGAATCTGGAATAGGTAGGGAGACTCACAAAGTAATATTAGAGCATTATACTCAGATGAAAAATATAATAATTAATTTATCCGGAAAACCTGGTGGAATGTACGTAAAATAAAAGGCAAGCATACATTTTTAGAGAAAAAAGATAATATTCTTTCTTGAGTATTGAGTAAAGATATTGGCTAAGATAATTTATTTATTAAATATTTTATAAAGATCACTATTTGATTTTGAACTGTAACCCATAAAATAGACAGTTTAAAAAAACTGACCTATGTCACCACTGAAATATGAGTCCTGTATTGAGCAGGGCTCATTTTACTTAATCCCCACTGGTACCAGCCATTATTATAGTAACTCATATAACACTTTCACTCGGAGTAAAAGGAATTTATCTTGGACCAACTTTACCAGCTTTCTTAAGTCCTAACGTATTACAATTCTTAGTTGATGCTTTTGAAATTAAACCAATAAGCACACCAAAAGATGATTTAAAACAAATATTAGGATAAAAATAATATATTAAATTAGAAATAATAAAGCATAGAATTGTGAAAACAGTTTCAGCTTTATTGTTTAATCTTAGGCAACATATGTTACCGACAATATAATTATTAATCAGTATAATAGGCTTATAACATAATCAATTCAAAGAAGCTAATAAGGATAAAAATTTGAAACAATAAATTAAGAGGAGATGTTTTTATGTATAAGTATGTTTGTATAGTATGTGGAGTTACAAAATCAGATTTTGAAAAAATGTAATAAAGATTCTTATAAACACCTAAATT
Organism: Clostridium algoriphilum; assembly: GCF_020443705.1. Taxonomy (GTDB): domain Bacteria; phylum Bacillota; class Clostridia; order Clostridiales; family Clostridiaceae; genus Clostridium_AD; species Clostridium_AD algoriphilum. The sequence goes on along the minus strand of NZ_JAIZZK010000078.1, from coordinate 1,936 downwards.
AATATGCATTTAGCATTATATTTGGAAGGAAGGGAAAATGATTAAATCAAAACTCATAAAATCAGTTGGCATCATGGTTGTATTAATATTAACTTTATCCGGATGCAGTAGTGCACCAAAGAAGCAGTCGCAAAGTTCTACTCAAATACCAGGAAAGAACATAAATTCTTATTACTTTACAGCCAATGAAGGAGGGTCTATTACAAAGATAGATTCAGCTACAAACAAGGTGTTGGAAACTATAAATGATAAAGGAAAGCCTCATAACGTACAGGTCTCGCCAGACGGAAAGATAGTGGCTTACACTTCGGTAGTTATGGACAAAAAAGGAATGTCAATGTCTCAAGGTGGAGCTATGGGTACAAATGGTTCAGCATTTTTTTATAATATAGATACAGGAAAGTTAATTAAGAAGGTTGAAGTAGGTAAGCATCCAGCACATATAGTATTTACTCAGGATAGTAAATATGTATTAGTTACAAATAATCAAGACAATAACGTATCAGTTATTGATGCAAAAACTTATAAGTTAGTTAATAACATTTCTATAGGAAAAGGACCACATGGCTTTCGTATTTCAAAAGATAGTAGGTTTGCTTATGTAGCCAATATGGGTGAAGACACAGTAAGTGTTGTAGATATAAAAAACAATAAAGAATTAAGGAAAATAAAAGTAGGTAAGACTCCATCAACCACAGCTGTTACCAGTGATGGAAAGACTTTAATTGCAACTATAAATGCGGAGAACTCTTTAGCTGTTGTAGATCTTTCTACAGACAAAGTTGAAAAGATTGCAGTAGGAGTAGGGCCGGCTCAAACTTATATAGAACCTGATGATAAGTATGCTTTTGTGGCTAATCAAGGAACTGAAGAGAGTCCATCTAATACAGTTTCAAAAATTGATCTTACTACTAAGAAAGTTGTAGCAACTATAAAAACTGGAAAGGGAGCTCATGGAGTTGTAACCAGCATAGATAATAAGATAGTATATGTGACTAACATGTATGATAATACAGTAAGTGTAATTGATAACAAGACTAATAAAGTTACTGCAACAGTTAAGGTTGGCAAAACACCAAATGGTATAAGTTACAGGTAGCAGTGTATGATGTTATGGTAATAGGGGTAGCGCCAACATTTCCAACAAACCCCACTTTAAGACATAAAATGGATATAAAACGTGACTTTTGCCTACGTTAAGCAAATAATATTTAAGAATGCCGTTGATGGTTACTGTTGGAGGGCTTACAACGGAAGAAGTATTGGAATGAGGTGATGTTATTGGAATTAGAGCGGAAACAACAAAGAGTAACAGATGAGATTATGAAATATAAAGGATTATTAGATGATGGAATTATAACAGAAGAAGAGTTTTCTATTAAGGAAAAAGAATTATTGTTTTCAGCTAAGGAAAAATAATAAAATAAGTATGCAATAAGGAGCTTAACGGCTTCTTTTTTTATTTTTCAAATTCATTATTTGCCATAAAACAACCTCTCACAATTTCATGTATAAAGTGATAATTAGTGCATAAAACAAGTGAATATTCTCACTTAGATAGTAATTTATGGTGGTTTATTACATACATATGATTAACAATGAGGCTATAAAATAGATACACACAAACAACAAATGTCGAGAAATTATCCTTTTACGACATTTGTTGTATCTAACTTTTATATTATGTTAAATGGTTTTTGTTTCAGTTTTTTTAAGACTATTTTTAATTTACCTTGATTTAGGATTATTAAACCATTCAACTGTTTCTCTTTTGTGTTCTGATGGTATTTTATTGCTCACTTGTTGGTGTAACCACCCTAAAGTTTTATTGTTTAAATACAGTCTCATCTGTTCTTCAGCCTCTAACATGACAACTTTTATCAAGCAAGGGCATTTTGTATATGCATCAGGCAAATTTTTTTTATCTAGCAAAATC
>NZ_JAIZZK010000077.1 GCF_020443705.1 Clostridium algoriphilum | reverse complement strand
AGCGATATCTATTAGGTAATGCAGCATAAACAAAGCGCCTACCAAATGATAGACGCCTTACTTGAAATCTTTAATTATTTCCACTGTCTACTTGACAGGGGGCAGTTCACTCGGGGTTCCTTTTTTTGTTTTAACACCTATATTTGTACTATTATGTACAAACGTAATTAATGATTCAAAAATTCAAAATATATTTATTGTTTTAGGTGAAAATTCAGGGCATATGTGGTTAACCCATTCATATAACTAAGTCTGAGTGGTTTATTTATTTGAATTTTATTATAATATATCATAATCTATGGTATATTATAATGAAAAATAAATAACAATTAGGTTAGTTTAAATGGGATGGAGCTAGTAGTAAATACTTGCTTAATTATAAAATTTGGGGGTAGAGAATGTGGACCTAAGGGTAGACACACATATAAGTTATGATGAATACATAAATTTAGTAGACAAGATATAAAGACGATAAAAAATTTAAAATGAACTGTGAAGAAATTATTCTGAATTTATTTGAGAATAAGGGAACATTTTGTAAGAATGCAGAAATTATTATGGTTGGTGTATATGATCAAACATCACTAATAGCTGGATGTTTTTTAGTCATTCATAATAATTATAAAGATGCTGTTCTTGTTTGTTTTTTTGAGGCGCTACCCAATTATCAACTGGCCGTAGATTTAATAATTAAATATGCCAGAGAACTAGGGGTACTAAATAATTGTAAAAAAATTGTAATAGGGTTAAATACCCATATTAATGCTGGTGCTGGCATCTTAGTAGAAGAATTTAACACTAATTCATATGGTAACAATTACAATCCTCCTTACTATGTGAACTATTTTAAAAACTTTAAGGCAAACATTCATACAATGACTTCTTATAAAGGAAATGTTGAAGATTTTTCGGTTAAGACAATTGAAAAAATAGTTGGAAAAGTTTACAAACGATTTACATTTAGAGAGATTTCCACAGAAAACTTTAGATCGGATATGGCTTTATATACTAGACTTGCAAATCAGGCATTTGCTGAGCATAAGTTTTACTATCAAAGGAAAGAGGAAGAAGATTACGAGTTATATGAGCCAATGCTTACAACTTTAAAATCGGAGAATATTTTATTTGCAGAAAGAGACGGTGAAATAGTTGGTTGCTTAATGTGGTATCCTAATTATTATGAAGAATGTACTAGAAGTTTTAAAATTATTGAAATTGGTGTATTACCTAGTTATAGAAAATCAGGGGTACTACTGGGACTTTTTAATGAATGTTACAAGAGGACAAATGGAAAATTTAATTATATGGAGAGTGGTTGGATATTTGATGATAATTTTTTGTCAAAATCAATTACAAATAGATGGATGAAAAAGGTACATAAAAGATTTAATGTATATGAATTGCAAATACAGAATGCTTAAATTAAGAGCTGAATGAATTTATAAAAAAATATGGTGAATAATAACAACTTAAGGAGAATAGCGTATGGCTGTTTTTACAACTTTATACTTTTTGTGTGGGATTATATATGTGATGATAGGTGTGTTTACATTTTTGAATGATCCTAAGAATAAATCAAATAGGTTATTTTTTATAATGTGCATGAATTTAGCCTTTTGGGCATTTATGTATTCTTTAATAAATCATTCAATTGATGTTAGAACTGCAAATAGTTTATATAAATATTCTACTTTTTTCTGGTCATTAGGAAATTGTTTACTTTTACATTTTATTATAACTTTAACAGGTAAAGAAGGTGTTTTTGATAAACCTTCTAAATACGTAATTTTTTATTCTCCAGCACTAGTTTCTATATATTTATATTTTTTTTGGCCTCTGTCATTGCAAGATTTCGCAAAAACAAATTTAGGATGGGTTGTCCTTCAGGCTAAAGATAGGGGATTCATTTGGACAAATTTTTATAATGTATATTTCTTTACTTATATGGTAGCAGTTATCTTTTTCCTTTTTACTTGGTGGAAAAATTCAAAAATAATAAGGGAGAGAAAACAAGCAATAATTATCTTAATGACAGTGATGATTGCAACAATAGCAGGTGGAATAACAGATATTGTTCTTCCGGTATTAGATATTAAAATAATCCCTTCTATAGGTATTATTTTAATTATTATACCTACAATTGGAATATGGTATTCAATTAAAAAATATAAATTGATGGACCTTAATCCAGAGAATTTTCCTTTAGAGGTTTTAAAAATAATGAAGGAAGGCTTAATTATTGTTGACCACGCGGGTTTAATAAAGGATGTTAACAATGGTGCACTTAAACTACTGGGTTATGAGAAAAACCAACTAAAGGACCAATCGATAAGAACTTTATTCTCAGAAACAACAGAATTATTAAAACTAACAAACTGTAGTAGTTTTGAAACTGAAATGGTGAAACGGAATAATAATGTATTACCAATTCTGTTATCTTCATCAATTTTAAAAGATGGATGTGGGGATTCATTGGGGATTGTTGGTATATTCCAAGATATTTCAGAAATTAAACTAGTCCAGAAAAAATTGATAGATTCATACGATGAGCTCGAAATAAAAGTCAACGAAAGAACCACTGAGCTAAGTAAGGCAAATGAAGAGTTAGAACATGAAATATGTGTACGTATAGACATGGAGGAAAAAATAAAAAATCTAGCTTACTATGATTATTTAACAGGGTTACCAAATAGAAGGTTATTTAATGATAGATTAAATCAGTGTATTCTTGATGCAGTTCGAAATGAAAAAACTCTAGGGGTACTGTTCCTTGATCTAGATTCCTTTAAAAGGATAAATGATACAATGGGACATGATAAAGGGGATGAACTTTTAAAAATGGTAGCAAAGAGGCTAACAAGTATAATAAGGGAAGGTGATACTGTTTGTAGAGTTGGTGGAGATGAGTTTCTAATTTTAATTCGAAATTTAAAAAATGAGAATTATATTGAAGAAGTGTCAAAAAAAATTCTTAGTATTTTTAAAGAGTCGTTTACAATAAATAGTGATCTTTTGTATATAACTACAAGTGTCGGTGGTGCTATTTATCCTGTAGATGGTAATGATGTAGAAACACTAGTCAAAAATGCTGATATTGCAATGTATAGGGCTAAAGAAAAGGGTAAAAATAAATTTCAGCTGTGTACTGCAATTATTAAAGATAGCTTGATTGAAGAAATGAGGTTAACAAATAGTTTATATCGCGCATTAGAGCGAAATGAGCTAGAATTATACTATCAACCTCAAGTAAATTTAATATCAGGTGAGATTATTGGTTTGGAAGCATTAATAAGGTGGAATAATGCAGAATTAGGTTTAGTAAATCCAGGGAAGTTTATATATATAGCTGAAAAGACTGGCTTAATTTTGCCAATCGGTGAATGGGTAACGAGAAGTGCCTGTAGTCAAAACAAAAAATGGCAAGATGAGGGTATAATAAATGTACCAGTAGCTGTTAATCTTTCAGTAAATCAATTTCAAAGTACAAAAGTAATTGATAACATTATAAAAATTTTAAAGGAAACAGGACTAAAACCAACTGATTTAGAACTAGAAATAACGGAAAATATAATTATGAAGGAAACGGAATATATCATAAAATCTTTACAACAATTAAAACAACTTGGAGTCAAAATAGCAATAGATGATTTTGGAACAGAATATTCCTCTTTAAATTATATTAAACAATTACCAGTAGATAAAATAAAAATAGCGATGTCATTTATTCAAGGTATAAACATAAATGAGAAGGATGAGGCAATCATCAATGTTATAATTGTATTAGCTAAAAATTTAGGCTTAAAGGTAATTGCAGAAGGTGTGGAAACAAAGGAGCAGTTAGATTATTTGAGAGAGCAGATGTGCGATGAAATACAAGGGTTTTACTATTATAAACCGATGTCAGTAAATCAAATAGAACGATTGATGAAAAAAAAGTAATACTTTAATTATTTAAATAAGAGAGATTAAAGCTACGAGCTAAAAGAATAAATATATAATATGTTTCCTCGGACTAATAGTTCGGGGAAATTTTTTTTATAGTAGGTAAGTATATTAGATAATAAATAAAAATAGACTTTTAAATGAATCAAAAGAATATAAAGAACTATAAGGAGTGATCTATATGAAGCTGATTTATGGATTATTAATTGCAAAAGCATTTCATAGTGGAAAAGTTCATCCTAAAAAAATAGTAAAGACAATTAAAAAGGAATCTAAGTTTTGGATTAAATTGATTACTGAAGTTAATAAACATTATAAGTAAGTTTGCATTTATAAACTTTAAATATAAGGGGAGGGAAATAAATGTATTGCTCAAAATGTGAAAATAACAATGTAGAAGGAGTAATAAAAAAGAAAATACCGTAGTAAAGTACGATCCATAGTGTTAAATTACAATCTTACTTGTGAGAACATTGGATTACCATCTTTATCTAACAATACAGTAATCATTTCAGCACAATCTTCAATACTTATTAAATAATTTGTTACCGCTTCTCTATCTACAATTAATTTGCAACGTACAGCTAAATTATTATCATGATCATATACAGTTTTAGATAATTTGTTTTTGTTTTTATTGATTTTGTTAAACATTTCTTCCTCCTATATTTTATAGCGTGATAATATATTAATTGGTTTTAAATATTATATCCCAAAGTTCAAACAGTATTCTTATTTGTTTCAATTTAATCTTTGTTATGTTAAGTATTTCCTTTACATTAAAATTTTAGTAAGAGATTATATTTATTTTTAATTTTTATAAGTAAAATTACAACTTTATGGTGAATATATAAATGTACAAAATATTTTAACCAAAAATAAGATAACAAGAATTAATGTTATCTACAACAAATAAATACAAGGAGGTTGTTTAACTGTGAAAAAAGAGGAGAAGAAGAAAGGTGCCGTTAGTATCTTAACAAGTTTAATCATAAGATTTGTTGTAACTTCAGTTATACTAGCTATAACGTCATTCTTAATACCAGGCTTTGTAATTAAGGGTTTAGGTTCAATTATATTAGCTGCAATAGTTATATCCTTACTAGATTATGCAGTAGAAAAGGTTATGGGTGTTGATGCATCGCCTTTTGGCAAGGGACTAAAAGGGTTTGTAATATCAGCTATCATATTATATATAGCACAATACCTAGTTCCTGGAATGGGAGTATCAATAATAGGTGCAATAATTGCTGCAATATTTATTGGAATACTCGATGCAATAATACCTGGTAGGGTGATGTAATTTTAAAAACTAAAAACCACTAGCATTAATAAAATGGATCCTATATGATAGACACTAAAAAAGTCTATTCATATGGGATCTTTTTTTGTACAATTAAATTAGAAAGGTTGTGAGCATTATGAGTAAAAAAGTATT
>NZ_JAIZZK010000076.1 GCF_020443705.1 Clostridium algoriphilum | reverse complement strand
ATTATGTGGACAAAAAACTGGCTCATGTTTTCAAAGATGCGTTGGGATGGATGCATTTAACTCTGAATTTAGTACTACTTATGAGATTGATAAAGCTTATGGAACCAACTATCATGAAAATTTTAAAAAGTTCTTAAAATATATTCATGAAAATGATTTTGTAGTAGATGGAGCAATGACAGATCCAAAAGGAGACAGAGGACTTTCAATAACAAAGCAAGAAGACCCAGATATGTATCTTCGCGTCGTTGAAAGAAGACCAGATGGTATTGTAGTAAGAGGGGCAAAGGCTCATCAAACTGGTATATGTAATTCTCATGAGGTTTTAGTTATGCCAACTATGGCTATGAAACCAAATGAAAAAGATTACGCAGTATCATTCTCAGTACCAACAAATACAAAAGGTATAATTATGATTCTTGGACGTCAATCTTGTGATACAAGAAAAAGCGAAGAAGGAGCAGATATAGATGTTGGTAATTACAACTATGGTGGAGTAGAAGCATTAACTATATTTGACGATGTATTTGTACCAAATGATAGGATATTCCTAAACGGAGAAACTGAATTTGCAGGAATGCTTGTTGAAAGATTTGCAGGATATCATAGACAAAGTTATGGTGGATGTAAAGTTGGTGTAGGTGACGTACTTATTGGAGCTACAGCACTTGCTGCAGAGTATAATGGAACTAGTAAAGTATCTCACATTAAAGATAAATTAATAGAAATGACTCACCTAAATGAAACACTATTCGCTTGTGGAATAGCATGTTCTGCAGAAGGCCATAAAACAGAGGCTGGTAACTATATAATAGATTTATTACTTGCTAATGTCTGTAAGCAAAATGTTACAAGATTCCCATATGAGATAGTAAGACTTGCAGAAGATATAGCTGGTGGCTTAATGGTTACTATGCCTGCAGATAAAGATTTTAAAGATCCAATAACTGGACCTTATCTTGAAAAATACTTAAAAGGTGTAGCATCCGTAACAACAGAAAATAGAATGAGAATATTAAGATTAATAGAAAACCTAGCACTTGGAACAGCTGCAGTTGGTTATAGAACAGAATCAATGCATGGCGCAGGTTCTCCTCAAGCACAAAGAATAATGATAGCAAGACAAAGCAATATGTCACATAAAAAAGCACTAGCAAAAGTGATAGCAAGAATTAAAGAATAAATTATAATATGAATGCATCTTCCATAATATGAACTCACTAAATATATATGAGGCTTATTCGCCTCATATATATTAATAAGAATGGAGTGATGATATGTTAGCTGAAATAGAAAAAATTCTTGAGAAGAATGTTAGACCAAAACTTGCAGATCACTATGGAAACGTTGAACTTGTTAGCGTCGTCGACGGAATAGTTGAGGTCAAGCTTTTAGGACAATGCAAAGGATGTCTATCTGCAAAATATACTATTGAGGATATAGTTGAAGCTGAACTTAAAAAAGAGATACCTGAAATAAAAAAGGTTGTACTAATAAATGAAGTAAGTGATGAATTATTAGATCAAGCTAGAAAAATTTTAAATAAACATAATAAATAGAAATAATGATAATTGGTATTAAATATTGTGGAGGCTGTAATTCAACATAAGATAGAATGGCAGCAGTGTCAAGATTAAAGGAATATTTGTGTAAGGTAATAAGAATGAAACCACAAAACAAGGAATTGTTTATAATATAGTTGTTATTTTATGTGGTTGCAGCAGTACTTGCGCAAGTCACCAAAATCTTGAAGCTAAATACGAAACAGTACGTATATATAGTGAAAAGATATTATTTACTTAATATTATAAACAAAATAAAGATTTTCTACTTGGGGAGAGTGGTTGGTATGAATTTAGAAGAAATTTACAAATCGAAGATTGTTACTGCAAAGCAAGCGGCAGAAAAAGTAAAGTCAGGAAACAGGGTAGTTATAGGACATGCGGTTGGAGAGCCAACAGCAGTTATAGATGCAATGGTAGCTAATTGTGAGGCTTATGAAAATGTTGAAATCTTGCATATGGTAGCAATGAACAAGGCTGAATATGCAAAACCTGGCATGGAAAAGCATTTTACACATAATTCATTATTTGTAGGTGGAAATACAAGGGAAGCAGTAAGCTCCGGAAGAGCAAATTTTACACCTTGCTATTTTTCAGAAGTTCCAAGCCTTTTTAAAGGGAAATTACCTGTAGATGTAGCACTTATTCAAGTTACACAACCAGATGAACATGGTTATTGTAGTTATGGTGTTTCTAATGATTATACAAAACCTTCAGCAGATTGTGCAAAATTAATAATTGCAGAAGTAAATAATCAAATGCCAAGAACTATGGGAGATTCCTTTATACATGTTTCTGAAATTGATTACATTGTAGAATACAATCATCCAATAGTTGAATTAAATCCTCCTAAAATTGGAGATGTTGAGAAGGCTATAGGAGAGCATTGTGCATCTCTAGTTGAGGATGGATCAACGCTTCAACTTGGAATAGGCGCTATCCCAGATGCAGTTTTATTATTCTTAAAAGACAAGAAGAACTTGGGAATCCATTCTGAGATGATTTCTGATGGAGTTGTTGAATTAGTTGAAGCAGGTGTTATTACCGGTAAGGCTAAAACTCTTCACACTGGAAAAATTGTTGTTACTTTTTTAATGGGTACTAAGAGGCTATACGACTTTGCTGATAATAACCCAATGGTTGAAATGTATCCTGTAGATTATGTAAATGATCCAACGGTAATTATGAAAAATTCAAAGATGATATCAATAAATTCTTGTGTGCAAGTAGATTTCATGGGACAAATAGCTTCAGAAAGTGTTGGATTAAAACAAATAAGTGGTGTTGGTGGCCAGGTAGACTTTATAAGGGGTTCAAACATGTGTAAGGATGGAAAATCTATTATTGCAATGGCGTCCACCGCAGCACATGGAACAATCTCTAAAATTCTACCACTTCTCGATGGAGGTTCAGCAGTTACAACTGGTAGAAATGATGTTAATTATGTAGTCACAGAATATGGAGTAGCGCAACTTAAGGGTGAAAATTTAAAAGATAGGGCTAGAGCTTTAATAAATATTGCTCATCCAGACTTTAGACCTTCACTTATAAAAGAATGGGAAAAAAGATTTAAAGCAAAATTTTAATATTATAGGTGGATAATTAATTGAAGAAGGTTAGTAAAACCTTCTTCAGCCACTGAAACAATTAGTAACTTGTAATAAGGTTTATAAATTGAATATAATTTTGGAGGTGCAATTTTGGCAAGTGAAAGAATAAGAAATGAAGAAATAATGAAAAAGGTTGTTTCCGCAGAGGAAGCAGCGAGTCTTATTAAAGATGGAATGGTTATTGGAGTAAGCGGATTTACACCATCAGGTTATCCAAAGGCTGTTCCTTTAGCTCTTGCACAGAGAGTTAAAGAGACTGGTGAGAAAATGAAACTCACATTATATACAGGCGCTTCTGTTGGCGCAGAAATAGATGGAGCTTGGTCTGAAGCTGGTATAATTTCAAGAAGAATGCCTTATCAGACTAACAGTGATTTAAGAAAGAACATTAACAAAGGGCTTACTGAGTATATTGATATAAATTTAAGTGTTATGCCTCAATTTGTGAATTATGGATTTTTACCCAAAGTTAATGTTGCTATTATTGAAGCATTAGCAATTACAGAGGATGGGAATATAATACCTACTACAGCAGTGGGGAATGCAGCTACATATATAGAAAATGCCGACATAATTATAGTTGAAGTTAATGAAAATCAGCCATTAGAATTAGAAGGCATTGCAGATATTTATACTTTAGAAAATCCTCCTTTTAGGAAACCAATTCCAATAACACATCCGGGAGATAGGATTGGAACAACTTATATACCTTGTAAAATTGAAAAAATTGCTGCGGTTGTAATGACAAATATGGCTGATAAAACAAGACCACTAAAAGCTATAGATGAAACTTCTAGAGCAATTTCAAAAAACTTAATTGGTTTTCTTGAGAATGAAGTTAAAGAAGGAAGACTTCCAGAAAATTTATTACCTTTGCAATCAGGCGTTGGTAGTGTAGCAAATGCAGTACTTGCAGGACTATGTGAATCAAATTTAAAAAATCTTACTTGTTATACAGAGGTAATACAGGATTCAATGCTTGACCTTATAAGATGTGGTAAAACCAAAATGGTTTCAGCTACTGCATTAAGTCCTTCACCAGATGGAATGAAAGCTTTTAGAAGAGACTTAGACAGTTTAAAAGATAAAATCGTATTGAGACCTCAGGAAATAAGCAATAATCCGGAAGTTATTCGAAGACTTGGGATCATTGCTATGAATACAGCACTTGAGGTTGATATATATGGTAATGTTAATTCAACTCATGTTATGGGTACAAAGATGATGAATGGAATAGGTGGTTCAGGAGACTTTGCATCTAACGCTTCTTTAACAATATTTACAACAGAATCTATAGCTAAGAAAGGTGATATATCTTCAATAGTTCCATTGGTTTCTCATGTGGACCATACTGAGCATAATGTTATGGTAATTGTAACTGAACAGGGAACTGCTGATTTAAGAGGAAAAAGTCCTAAGGAAAGAGCGCTTGCAATCATAAATAACTGTGCTCATCCTGACTATAGACCACAACTTTTAGAGTACTTTAAAAAAGCAGAATGTTGTGGTGGAAAGCATACTCCTCATGTATTATGTGATGCACTATCATGGCATATAAGATTTAATGAAACAGGTACAATGAAGGAAAAAGCATAACAGCTATTTTCTTTAATAATAAAATGTCAATAAAGATTAAGAGTTAAAAACGATATATTACAATAGGAGGAAAATAAAAATGGACAATAAAGAATATATAAATGAACTAATGGTTAAGGCAAGAACGGCTCAAGCTAGTATTGCAAATTATACTCAAGAACAGGTGGATGAATTAGTTAGAGTAATTGGTAAAGCAATATATGATAATGCTGAAGTACTTGCAAAAGAAGCAGTAACTGAAACAAGAATGGGAAATTATGAGGATAAGGTAGCTAAGAATAGAGGTAAGGCTATGGTTATATGGAACAGCCTAAAAGGTAAAAAGTCTGTAGATATCCTTGGACCTGAAGAAGGAAAAGAAGGAATATTATTAGTAGCAAAGCCAAAAGGGATTATATGTTCTATTACCCCAACTACAAATCCTATAGTTACACCTATGTGTAATGCTATGTTTGCTCTAAAAGGAAGAAACGCAATCATTGTAGCACCTCACCCAAGATCCAAGAATGCTGCAACACACGCTGTTAATTTAATGAATGAAGCATTGAAAAAATTAGGAGCACCAGAAAACTTGATTCAAGTAGTAGGTGAATCAGATAAACACATAGCAGCAGCATTAATGGCAGCTGTTGATGTAGTAGTAGCTACTGGTGGAATG
>NZ_JAIZZK010000075.1 GCF_020443705.1 Clostridium algoriphilum | reverse complement strand
ATCTTCAATAGCTTCATTAAGAAAACCAACCTCAATTGTATTTAATGCACGTTTATCAGAAAAAGGATTATGTCCACTCATGTAATTTTTATCTTCAATAAATTCTACTTTTTTGGGCATAATTACATACGGTGGCTTTGCAAGCACTCCTTTTTCTAATAGATAGTTTGTTGTCATAACATAATACTTATCAGCAAGATCGTAGTTATGCTTTAATATATCATGAGCTTCTTTTATATATGACATAGCTGAAAATACCGCAGAATGACCAAAATTTAATTTCATCATTTGGCGAACAAACATTATATTAAAAATGTCATCAAATAGAGGAGGTGCGTCTCTTACCACATCACGTTCATCAAATGCCATTGGAATAACTGCTTTTTCATTATTAAATACATTCACAATTTCATTCAGTATATTTTGTCCTTCAGAAATATAGGTACTTAATATGTTTTGAGCTTCTTTATCAATAGTTTTATCTTTAAACAAATCAAATATTATTAACCTTGCTGACTTTGATATATAAGTCATCCATAATGTACCTAATTCTGATGAAGTTAATTGTATTTTCGCTTCGGTTGTCATTTAAACCCTTCTTTCTATTAAAATTTATAATATGATATTAATAGGAATATATAGATAAAATTCTTATATTAGAGAATTTGAATCTCTAAATTTTGATGTTTTCAATTAATATTATGGTTTAATTTATCTTGCTTTATACTGTTATATGACATTTTAATAAATAACCTACATTTTTGCCATTATAACTGGTGTATTTACTAAGACGTTTATGTATCTTCTATAAATATAACCTCAATTAGGAGGTTATTTAGAACGTTTTAATGAGTATTTTTCAATATTTACAATCTTTAAAATTGTAAATTTCACTACAATTCCTATAAATATAAAAACCACGAATGAGTATAAATAACTCCATGATATTAATTTGTATAACCCAAAATAAACAAACAAGGGCTGTGCTATAAAACTTCCAATCGCTCCAAAAATAATCACAGCCAAAATATACGTATACCATCCGGTAAAATATTGATATAATAACATATATGAAGTTGTTAATATTGTTAATTCAAATAGACTATAAGTTCTAACTAATCCGAATATTTGAGTAGGATATGCCCATAATATCATTTCGACCCCCCCCAGTATTAAGGAAAAAAGTTATAATCCCTGTTACTAAGCCAACCAATGCTATTTCCTTAAATCTTTTTTTATCTACAAGTTTCCACCAAATAACCCAATATATAATAGCAATGATGAGTATAATCCACCACTTTAAAGAAAACAACGTATTATTCATCCACTGATTATACTGAATTGTAAATATTTGCTTTCTAAGTTCTATTATTTTATTAATTGCATCCATATATTTGACACCCCTAATTCATCTTTACTATTATTTGAAATGTATTAAAATAGTATATGTATTTTGCTATTTTTTATCCGATATTTTAGACCATCATGTTTTACAATTTCGACTTATTTTAATGGTAATTCTAACATATAAGACAAATCAGATAATTAATCCATTCCATAAAAAAAGAAGGTCTTAACCCTCTCTTAGGTCTACCCAACTTAACGCCCTTGTCCCTAGTACTTTTTAGTCCTTCTATAACTCTACCCTGTATTTTCTCCCTCTCCTTATCTGCTATATAAGATAAGAAGTTAATGAGCATGTTATTTATAGTATAGTCTAACCTATTGTCTCCTGTACTTACTGAAGGTGTATCAAGTATTATTACTTATATATCTCTCACAATGTAATGTGCAAAGTGAAAAATCATGCATAAAGTAGTGCATATTCTCAATTAGACACCAATATATGTAGCAAAATAGTAGTTTATTGCATATATTAAAGTTAGAATGAGGCTATTGGTTGCATATATGGGAAACACAAATGTCGTGAAATTATTTTTTCACGACATTAACTATTTATAACATTTACAACATAACTGATAAATGTTATGTTGATGTTATTGAAAAGGAATTACTATGTTGAGATAATGATTAAAAAAGACAATAATCTTCGAAATGTGAATGAAGTTAATAGGAGGAATACTATATTATGGGTAATGATAAAGAAAATTTCACACAGGAAGTATTAGAAGAAATGGACAAGGATGAGAAGGTTACAAAAAATAAAGCACTAAAAAAAGTGATACAGGAGACACACGATAAAGAATATAAGGAAGTAAAGAAGCACATAAAAGACAATGAATATAAAAAGGATATAACTATGTTTAAGAATAATGATATAAATAAAAGGATGCTAGATAAAGAGAATATAGATGGTATTAATAACGTCAATATAAAAGAATAGCGTTCATGATCTCATTAAAAAATATACGAACTTATACAAATGTCGTGAAAATTATATTTCACGACATTTCTTGTTTTACTGTATTTACCATTAGTATTTGTTGATTTATTTTTCTATGTTCTAAAAGAATTATAATATATGGGAATTATGGTATTATTAAATATATATTTGCGTGAGGTTGTAGTCGGTTATAAGTTAAAAATGAGATTTAATAATGTTAATTTTTATAAAAGAGGAGAGTGTTTATGAATAAAATTGGAATGATTGGTGGTTTTGGACCAGAGTCAACATTAGATTACTATAGGTTGCTTATTGAAACGTATAGACATCAGACCCAAAAAGAAAGTAGTCCTGAGATTATTATTTACAGTATGGATATGAATATTCTCTTGAAGTTAGTAGCAGATGAACAATGGGATGATCTTATCGAGTGGTTAGTTAATGGAATTAAAGTATTACATAATGCAGGTGCAAATTTTGCATTTATTTCCGCTAATACACCTCACATAGTTTTTGAAAAAGTTAATGAATTATCACCTATTCCACTATTAAGTATTGTAGAAGAAACGTGCAATTACATGAAAAAAACAGGGATTAAAAAGGTTGGTTTATTAGGAACACAATTTACAATGAGAAGTGAATTTTATCAAAAATCATGTAATAAAAATCATATTCAGGTATTTGTACCAAATGAAAAAGAACAAGATTATATACAGAATAAGCTAATGTCTGAGATTGAACTTGGTAATTTTTTTAATGAAACACGACAAGGGTTACTTAATATAATTAAAAGAATGATTGAGGATGACTCAATTGAAGGAATAATACTTGGTTGTACAGAGTTACCATTAATACTTACAAAAAGTGAATTAGGTATACCTTTTTTTAATACTACCAAAATACATGTTGATAGCATCATAAATTATTACTTACATAAATGCTGATAAAATCTTACAGAGGATTACAATGGAGATATTGAGTTACATTCACTTTGAATCTATAGGCTAGATGTGTATAAACAACAAATGCCGTGAAACCCTCTTTTCACGACATTTGTTGTATTCACAGTTACAATAATGTTCAGGATAAAGATCATAATTTTGAATGACTTCTTAAATTTAGACTATAAACATGAAAAATTAAAAAATCTTAATATTGGGCATAATTAAAGTAAAATAACTTTTAGTTTGACCTAAATTATTTAAATAAGTAATTTGAAAGGTAATAGTAAATGAATACACATAAAATAATAGAAGAAGCATATAAAATGATAGTAAAAGGAAACAATGAAATTGTTAAAGTATGGTTTACACATGTAGTTTTTAGTTGGCGTTGGTGGATTGGTATTACATTAACAATTTTGCCTTGGTTTATATGGATTAAAGTCAGAGATAAAAAAGATACAGTTAGACTTTTATTTGTAGGACTTATTGTTATGTTAATAACTGTCTTTATGGATAATATTGGTATAAATTATGGATTATGGTACTATGAATTTAAAATATTACCAATATCCAATTCATTTTTTCCTTGGAATTACACATTATTTCCTATTAGTATAATGCTTATATTACAAAATAAGCCTCAAATTAATGCATATATAAAAGCAATATCTTTTTCATTTGTATGTTCTTTCATTGCGGAGCCATTTTTTGAATGGCTTAATATTTACCACATGATAAAATGGGAAAATTGGTATTCTTTTATTATTTATATTTCATTGTATTTGTTTTTTAATTATGTTTATAAAAGTATAAAATGACATTAGGCATTCAAGAAACCCTTATGGTTATATGATGGTTCATTTTGGAATCACACTTTTGCAGATTATTTTGTAGCATTTGTATCTTTTCCATCTTTAATAATTTTATTTTTATCAAACTTTCCTACGAAAATCCTCAAACAAGTAAGGTACATTGTTTTTTTTGTACTTACCATGTCATTAACCATTAATTATGTTGTATGCTTTACTCAATTAGTTTGCAACTAAATTAACCAAAATCCAACTAAAAACAGCCTAGCAATTACGCTAGGCTTAAAGAGGAATAATTATCCACTAGAAAACATTTATACCCCTGAATCTATATAATATTAATAACATATATAAAAAAGGTGCATTAAAATATACCAAGGACTTTAAGTATTATTATTACGACAACGACTCCACCAATTATTTGCAACATATAATTCACCTCCTATATTTTCATTTTTGTATTTTATTTTAAATGAATTTCTATCTTTTTTTTCTTGAAATCATATCGACAATGAATACTATTAAAGCTACTACTAGTAAAATATGTATCAAACCGCCACCAATTCTAAATATAAGACCCAAAATCCAAAAGAATACTACTATTCCGCCTAGCCAACTTAAACAACCCATATTAATCACTCCTTTCAAATTTGTATGTTCTAATTTATCATTATAATTTAAAAAAAGTCCATTTGAAGAATAATTGTAACGTAAATCTAAAATAAAATCCACTGTTACATTATGTCACTAAAAAAATGCTTGAACTAACGAAAATAATTTATAATAAAATAAGAGTGAAGAATAGAGTCTAGTATAATTTGCTAGGCTCTATTTTATTTAAAGTGAATATAACTCTTTAAGTATTTATATGGAATTTACAGTATAATTAAATAAATATATTACGTCGTACTCGTAATCTTTTAAATATGATAATGTTATGTAAAGATTCTAATAAAATATAAATTTGTTTTGTATTTAAGGAGTGTGTGCGTTATGTTTTACCTTGATAATGCTAAAATAGAATACCATAAATCTATAACCAAAGGAGAAGATGTGAGATTTGTTATAAATAATCAAGTTATAGATTACCTTAAAGAGTTTGATTTCTTTAATAAAATAAACATAAAATCCATTATAGATGAGAGTATTATAGTAAATAAAAAGGATTTAAAGAATGGAGAATATTTTTCTATACTTAAAAACGAGAATGCTATTAACTATCTCTAAATTCAATTCCAAATAAGAACCGAACGAAAAAAGTTTGGAATGACTAGAAAATGTTTTTCGGAAATTTATAACATCAAGCAATTGGAGCAATAAACCGCCATATAGATTC
>NZ_JAIZZK010000074.1 GCF_020443705.1 Clostridium algoriphilum | reverse complement strand
TATTTGTTTGTTCAGATAAAACATACTAAAGAATTATAAATCACTTTTATAGTACACGCCTATAAACCATAGGTACACTGTTTTTATCCTCATCATACTCATAATTAAATTTAACTAAAATCTAACTACCGCATTCCCTAATGGGACTTTCACTACGGGCTACCCTTCCATTCCTCCACTTGGTCTGATCTAAGTCTATTAACCCATTCTTACAGTATCAACAACAATTAATTAGTTAAAATCCAATTATGAATTTTAACTGAAAACTAATTAAATAATTTATAAAACAATGAATATTTCTAAAAAAGTGGACAAGATATAAAAGACATGAAAATTTAATATCTCTTTTTAAAAGAGGCTAATTGATACTAGTCTCTTTTGTTGTTAAAACCAAGGTATAGATTAACTTAAGTTATTGCTATTTTGTTAAACTTAAGTTAACATACTATTACCATTTCTTTTTGGGTATGGTTTTTAAATGCAAAGGTAATTAGGTTGGGGTCCCCCTTATCCTAATACCTTTGCATTTTTTATTTATAGGCATTATTACACACCAACATCAAAAAGGCCTAGCAATTACGCTAGGCTAAAAGAAATAATAACTGTAGTATCCGATATAATAAATAAATATTTATCCACTGGACATTTAATACTCTCGCGATATATATATTCATAACACTTCTAAAAGGTTCCATTTATACCGTTGTAAACAGTAGGGTTTTAGACCATAACATGAATCTTACAAAAACATATATTTCACAGTTCGTATATTATTCAATGAGGTGGTTATTGTTATTTTGTTAAAATATATTTTCACGACATTCGTATTTTAAATAATGTTTTTAAAGGATTATAGATCTATCATATAGAATAGTATAAAAATAGTATATAAATAATTTAAGGAGGCGTTGTATATGAAAAAATTAAAAATATTAGTGCCCTTAGATGGTACGGAAAGAAGCATGCACTCTATTAATTGGTTAAAAAAATTCTTTAGTATGGATGATATTTCCATTACGCTAATTAATGTAATGGAAACAATTTTAACTAACGAGATGATGGATCCAATTAATCCACCTGGATTTGACTATATAACAGAAGACAGTAATTTGGTTTTAGATAAAGCAATAAAGGAACTAGAAGGTTATGAAGTTGAAAAGGTTTCAGCTTTGGGATACGCTGCAGATGAAATATTAAGAAAAGCTGAAAAAGATAGCTTTGACATAATAATAATGACAAAGTGTAGTAAAAAGGGTTTATATAGAATAATTGGTTCTGTAACAAGCAAGGTTGTTAGAAATGCTAAAGTATCAGTAATAATTATTCCCGATTAGTATTTACTAAAATAAGAGCAAAGCCTTATTTTATAAAGTTTTGCTCCTAATAAAAGATAGTGTAAATTTACCAATATCTTCATTTACATACTCAAACTTATTTACTTATTTTGAAATTGAAAGAGTAGTGAGTAAAGCGAGACTTTAAGTGATTTTTATTTTACTAATAAAATATTTCATGAAATTAATCTTTCACGACATTTACTGTTTTTAAATAATGTTTTTAAAGGATTATAGATCTATCATATAGAATAGTATAAAAATAGTATATAAATAATTTAAGGAGGCGTTGTATATGAGAAAATTAAAAATATTAGTGCCCTTAGATGGTACGGAAAGAAGCATGCACTCTATTAATTGGTTAAAAAAATTCTTTAGTAAGGATGATATTTCCATTACACTAATGAATGTAGTAGAAACAATTTTAACTGACAAGATGATAGAAACGCCAAATTCAATTCCAAATGAATTTGCTTATTTAGCAGAGGAAAGTAAATTGGTTTTAGATAAAGCAATAAAGGGACTGGAAGGCTATGAAGTTGAAGAGTTTTCAATTTTGGGATACGCTGGAGATGAAATATTAAAAAAGGCTGAAAAAGATAGCTCTGACATAATAATAATGACAAAGTGTAGTAAAAAAGGTTTATATAGAATAATTGGTTCTGTAACAAATAAGGTTGTTAGAAATGCTAAAGTATCAGTAATAGTTATTCCTGATTAGTATTTATATTAGTATTTGTTGTAATTAAAATGTTTTGAGTAATGAACAATCTTCATATATATCGTATCAAGTAACCCCATATCATTATATAATGTACCCTATAGAGTAGACAGCTAAAAAAGCCTACCCTATGGGGTTATTTTTATGTATAATAGAATAAATAAACTTAGAGGTGACTAAATGAGTATTATAGCTTTTACAGAAGAACAAATAAAAGTATTATCAAACAACAAATGTGTAAGTAACGTAAGTAGTAAATCAATTACTTACACCGATGAATTCAAACAATTTTTTATGTCAGAAAATGAGAATGGAAAGCTTCCAAGATTAATTTTTGAAGAACATGGTTTTGATATAGATATCCTTGGAATGGAACGTGTTAGATCATCAGGTAAAAGATGGCGTAGAGCGTATAGAAAAGAAGGTATCCTTGGGTTAATCGATATGAGAAAAGAAAAGTCAGGAAAATTCAGTGATAAAGAACTTTCAACAGAAAAAAAGGTTGAACGTCTTACAGCACAAGTCAACTTATTGAAAGCTGAGAACGAAATATTAAAAAAAATAGATTACCTAGAAAGAAGGCTGATAAAGAAGAAATAATATTAGCATCACAAGAAAAATTTATTATCATAAACAGTATAATTGATAAATATAAACTTCAAAACATGCTTAGTTATTTATGTGAAATTGTGGGAGTATCTCGTTCTGGATATTATAACTATTACTTAGCCAAATCACTCAGCCGCAGGCAGCAACGTGACAATCAAGATGCTATACTTCGAGATATAATTCTAAATGCATACAATTTCAAAGGTCGAAAAAAGGGAGCAAGACAAATAAAAATGACATTACAAGGCAAGTTTGGAATCATATATAACTTAAAGCGTATCGGAAGAATAATGAAAAAATACGGTATTGTATGTCCGATTAGAAAGCCTAATGCAAATAAAAGAATGCTAAAAGCAACAAAGGAACATACCGTTTTACCTAATTTATTAAATAGAAATTTCAAGCAAAACATACCTGGAAAGGTATTGCTTACAGATATAACTTATTTATTTTATGGCAAAGGGAACCGGGCGTATTTATCAACAATTAAGGATGGTTCTACTAATGAAATATTGGCGTACAATGCGTCTGATAACTTGAGGTTAGATATAGTAACTGACACTATACTCAAACTAAAAAAGAATAGTAAAATTAACTTAGCTAAAGATGCGTTTATTCACTCAGATCAAGGATCCCATTACACTAGTCCGAAATACCAAAAGCTAGTAAAAAAATGTGGTTTGGGACAGTCAATGTCAAGACGGAGAAATTGTTGGGACAATGCTCCTCAAGAATCATTCTTTGGCCATTTTAAGGATGAAGCATGCATAAAGTCATGTGAGACTTTTGAGGAGCTAAAAAAGGAAATTAAGGACTATATGATTTATTATAATAAGCACAGATACCAATGGAATTTAAAAAAGATGACTCCTGTTCAATACAGAAACCATCTCAAAAAATCAGCATAGGCTTTTTTTACTTGTCATTGACAAAGGGTACACATTAATTAGATATGGGGGTTACTTGCGACGGAATATAAGAAAGTTACGAATTATTAATCCCAAAAACATAATTAAGTCTTTGTTACTGTTTCTTTAATATCTTTTATTAGTAAATAAAACAGACTGATTGATAGTATAGCCATTATTCCCACTAATATATTTTCTAATGTTTTACTAATACCACTTGCAAATGGAGTTTCAAAATAAATTAATATAAACGCCGCAATTATTCCTAATATTTTATATGTTTTTTTATCTCTAAGATAATCTTTAAATATAAGAACTGCGAATGATAAAAAACAGATTATACTAATAATAGTTCTCAAATTAATTCCTCCTCCCTGATGTATAACAAATTACGAGTACGACATAAAATATATATTTAATCATACCATAACTATCATAATTTAAGTATATTTACAATTCTTTATAAATGTGTAATAGCCTCAATGTGAAAGTAACTCAATTATAGTTGTGTTACTTTCAGAATATCAAAATAATAAGATCAATAAGAACAATGCGATTAGTCAGTCACTGCTTTTCTTGAAAAATATAAAAGGAATTATGCTTACATATAATGCCATAAAAAATCCTTCTAGTATATTATAATACTTTCCTTCGACTGAAATACTTGTCGTTCTGATAATGCTCATTGTAACTAAATACAATATAAAAATAATAAAAAAAGTAAATATTAATCGCCAAGTCTTTTTATTTATCCACTTATTTATCCATCGTATTAGTCTTGATTTTTTATAGAATGTATAACAAGCAATATATGATAAAATAAATACAATTCCATTTAATAAAATATTTATCCAATCCATAAATTTCACCTACCTTTTCAAGGTAACAATATTTTATAATTTTGACTAACAATATATATTTAATCATACCATAATTACTATAAATTAAGTATGTTTACAATTTTCTTAAAATAAGTGATAGCCTCAATGTGAATGTAACTCAATTACTATTGTGTTACTTTAAGCATATATAATCAGATTGTGTAACAAAAAATACCACAATTAATTTTCAAAAAATAAAGTATCATAATTATTTATTTTTTAATCTCTTTTCTACATTCTCAATATACATACTCACATTACCACATTTTGGGAAAATTGCTACCTTGGGCTTATCTATTTTATCTCCCCAAATACCTTTGTTAGTAATTTTAATACCATATGCTTTTGCATCAACTTTAATATCAAAGTCCTCATTCAGTTCACTTTGACATTGGTTACAAATTTTCATAGTCTAACCTCCTCTTATTTTTTATATTTTACAATTCCGACTAACAATTGAGCCTATTGCCCCTAAAATAAGAAAAAATATGTCTACAAATTTCATTTTTTTTACTTAAAACATCTCCTATATTAAATTTAAACTTCATTTTTTAGAACTTTTCTATTGTGATTTTTAACGGTAAAGTCTCTTTCATAGATTTTTTGACATTAAGCCATTCTTAAAATAAAAAGGATGTATGATTTTATAGTAAATCATACATCCTTTTGTTATGTACTTAATGAATTACATTTTAAATTGTAAACTCCAAATCACGAATTTTTAAATACATACTAGATACTTAAGTTAGCTTTTTAATATTTATAGAGCAATATATTACTTGAGATTATCTTTAGCATACTGTGCTTCTGCTGATGTAAATTTCTCACCATTTTCTGATATCAATTGGTCATAAACTGCACTTGGAGACATTGACATGTCTTTTTGATATGTCTGTGCTTTTTTCAATGCATTTTCTTTCCAATCAACTTTTACATTATCTATAGCATATTGAGCAGCTTCTTTTGAAAATTTCTCTCCATTCTCTGATGTTAACTGGTCATATATTCCAGATTTAGACATATTCATAGTATCGCCATATGTTTTTGCTTTTTCTAATGCAGACTTATATTCTGTTGGAACAGTTTCTTCTGTTTTTTCTTTTACTGGAACAGTTTCTACTGCTTTTTCTTTTACTGCAACAGTCTGACTAGTTTCCTGTTTATTTGTAGTAGCTAATTTTGAATCATCTTCTTTATTCATATTGCCCAAAACGCCTATAAAAATAATTACAATAATACCAGTAATAATTTTATGTTTCATAAACCAATTTCTTTGGTCTTTACCACAACTTGGACACTTTTTCACTCCTTTCGCAATGTCTTTACTACACGCTTTACATTTTGTTAATTTATTCATAATTAATTAACCCCCCGTTCATATTTATCTTTTTATTTTATCATAAAGAGGTTGCATAAAATAGAGCTAAATTTACTATAACTACCCTAATATTAATATTTTTACTATATTGTAATTATTTTTAGCAATTTTATAAAACAAATATGCAGTTAAAATCCCTTTCATTTATTACGGAATTATTTTTCTCTTACTAAATCATATTCTTCTTTTTCTATTGTTGCTTTCTCTATATCATCAATTAATGACGTGAAACCAGACTTTAACGACATAAGACATAAGTAATAAAAAAATGCAAATATACATAGGGTGATATATATATTTATAAATTTGTAGCACATTTGGATTAATCTACATACAATATACAGGTAAGTGATATGAAAAGAATCAATTAAAAACCTAGCGATTACGCGCTAGGTTTAAGGAGAAATACTATAAGAATTCTATAATATAGAATAGTCATTAGGTATTCTATATTATAGAATAGTCATTACATATTCAAAAGGTTCCATTTTTTTTGTGTTTCCTAAATATTATTTTAATATAATAGGAATGATAAAATACAAATGTCGTGAAATATTCTTTTCACGACATTTGCTGTTTCCAAGCAATTGATTTTTATATACATGAAAATCAATTGTTTGGATATAATAAAAAAGATGAAATTAATTGTGTTTTTGATTATGAACAG
>NZ_JAIZZK010000073.1 GCF_020443705.1 Clostridium algoriphilum | reverse complement strand
AATTATGAGCGTATTCAACTAAAAACAAAACTGACACCATATGAAAAACGATGTCAGATTGCTTAATTTAAAGATATTCTATGATAGTGCTTGCTATTTTGTGTACGCTGTATGGGGTTCAGTTCAATAGCCTACTGTTTTTTTATTTTCTTTATATTTGTATTTCATTTGTTCACCAATTAGTATCTTGGGATTTTATATTTATTTAGATACTT
Source organism: Clostridium algoriphilum (assembly GCF_020443705.1). Lineage (GTDB taxonomy): Bacteria > Bacillota > Clostridia > Clostridiales > Clostridiaceae > Clostridium_AD > Clostridium_AD algoriphilum. The sequence goes on along the minus strand of NZ_JAIZZK010000073.1, from coordinate 6,389 downwards.
CAAATATACTTATAGGATAAAATTTGATGCTATGAAAATTTTTTAAAACCACAAAAATATACAATTTTTATCAACGATATTTTATAACGAAACGGGTACACTATATAATGCACACTATGAATTAGTGTAGTTTTTATATTCGAAGGGAGAATACTTATGAATAAAAATGATTTAGAAAACGCAAAAAAATCAACTAATCAATCAGAATCTAATAGAGGTTCAATCTCTTCAAGTGCTGGTATGTCTAATGTGAATAGCAATGCTAATGATGTTACTTCTAAAAGAGGACAAATAAGTAATGAATCAGACGCAAGCAATTTTTCTGATGATGCTACTTCTAAAAGAGGGCAAATAAGTAATGAATCAGACGCAAGCAATTTTTCTGATGATGCTACTTCTAAAAAGGGACAAATGAGTAATGAATCAGATGCAAGCAATTTTTCTGATGATGCTTCAAATACTGGTATGTCTAATATGTCTGATATAAATAGCAGCGCTAATGATGCTACTTCAGAAGAAACAAAACAATTAAATGCACGTTCAGGAGCAAAGAAAGCTAACACTAAAAAAGAATTTTAAGGTATCGCATAATTTTATGCTAAAAAATCACCCGTGTTTCACGGGTGATTTTTACGTAGTTTCACATTATTATACTGTTTTAAAACTTACAAAATCCAATGAGTCGCTAACGTTAAAAGGATATAATACGAACTCTATAAATCACATCTTTTTAGTTATATAATTTTTAATTTTAATCCAAATATCATCTGGAAACTCATTCAAATCATAATATTTACCAATGTTAATGCCTTACACTGACGTGGTAGAGTAAACATAAGGAGGTTTCGAATATGAAAAATTTATTTTTTTTATTACAATATATAACCCCACATCTATGATATGGGGTTACTTGGGACGATATATATGAAGATTATTCATTACTCAAAACATTTTAATTACAACAATTACTAATATAAATACTGTTAGAACTCCAAAAGCTAATAAAGTATCTCTCTTTATTAATTTATTGTTCATGTATTATCCCCCTCAAAAATCCTATTATGTACTATCCTTTGGCTTACCTAGTTCCCTTTTAGATTTTCTTAGTTCTATTCATTATGATAGCTTTAATTTTATTTGCTTGATCTTCAGTTATAGTGTTAGCGTTTACAACGTTTGTTTCTAAATCCTGTTGTATATTTAGGATGTTATATTCATCTATAAGATCATTCAATTGACGGTTAATAATTAATCTTTCTATCCTCAAATCTCTTAATTTATTAATACATGTTTTAATATCAAAATCAGTTAAATTCCTATCAATTATCTCTTCCATCGTAAAACGCCTCCCAGTTAATTAATTTCATAAAATATATATTCTATATATAAATTTTTTTCCCTCTTTTTTCGTTATTATTATTTATAATTACCCTTAATAATACATAAAAAAACTATACAATATAATGTTAGTTATAGTGAATGGCTTTTTTACTTGTCTAGTAAAAAAACAGTTTAATAACTTCACGCCCTACATCTTTTAAGGAAGTGGAGCAATAAAACGCCAGATAGATTCATAATTTTTTTTCCACAAGCCCCGCTTAGAATAAGTTTCAGCATTGAATATTGTACAGTCTTTGATATCATTTAAAAATGTATCACAGCATTTAATCGCAAAATCATTATTATAAATAAATGCATTGATCTCATAATTAAGACTAAAACTTCTAATATCAATATTTGCACTTCCTATTGTTGAAACGTGATCATCTATAACAAGTGTTTTTGCATGAATAAAACCTGAATGCAGATATACCTTTACACCATCCTTTAGGAGTTTTGACACGTTTAATAAAGAAACAGCATAAATAGATTTTTTATCAGATGAAGCACTACTTGTTGTAAATGAAATAAGAAAGCAAATGTCGTGAAATGATGTATTAACGAAGTTCGTATATTATCTTAACAATTGAATTACAACAATTACTAATATAAACACTGCTAGAACTCCAAACGCTAATAAAGTATCTCTCTTAATTAATTTCTTATCCATGTATTATCCCCCTTAGAAATCTAATTATGATTACGCTCATTTTAAACTATTAGTTATAAAAGTGAAGTCTTAACTGACATTAATAAACTAATCACAAAATATTATACGTTAACTAAAACTAAACGAAATTAGATGATATCGCTGATACACCATACTGAGTACGAATTCTTATTAACAGTGAAATCACCGTTACCATCTTCAGCTATTTTAATTTCTCCAGAAATATTACCAGTTATATCTACAAACATTTTACCTGAAAACTTTTCTCCAACAAACATCTTCTTAGAACCGCCATTATTTGCATTAGAAATTAGGGCAGCTAGTCCATTTTCTCTTGTCCAACCCACAATATGAGCATCATCGAAATAATCATGTTGCTCCCCATAAGCAAACTCTTTCCTTGCTTTTAATAATTTATCTAATTGATCTTTTAGCGGAGCTATATCATTAGTTGGCATTCCATAATAATCTCCAAAGAAAATACAAGGTATACCTTCTTGTCTTGTTAAAATGAAAGTATAAGCATGCAACTTAAATGAATTGTCTACCCAAGACTCAAGTGATTGTCCAGGTTGGGTATCATGGTTGTCCACAATAGTCACCGAATTTTCGGGATAACAACTTATTAATGTATTTGACATTAACTCTCTTAAATCATAGTTCTCCTTCTCATTTGCAGCTGATACAAAGTTATAGTGCAATGGTACATCAAAAACATTAAACATGTGTGAAGTATCCTCAACATATTTTTTCAAAACATCCATATCAGTATGCCAATATTCTCCTACTGTAAAAAGCTCTTTACTTGTGATTTCCCTTATATCATTAATAAACCTTTTGAAAAATTCAAAGTCTATATGCTTTACTGCATCTAATCTAAACCCATCAAGATCTGCTATTTCAATGTACCATAATGCCCACTTTAAGAGTTCATCATATACTACAGGTGAACTAACATCTACATCTGTAAGCATAAGATAAGAATAGTTACCATTTTCATCATCTACTCCTACATCCCAGCTCTTACCAAGTCCAGTAAATTGAAATATGGCACTTTCCTTTTTATTCTCATCCCAATCTACCCCATCAAAATGTTCCCAGTTCCATTTAAAGTCGGAGTACTTATTATTTCTTCCAGAGAAGTTGAACTTAGTCCATGCTTTTATATCATATTCATCAGATATTTTATTATTTCGGTCATCTGGGTCTACTTTAACTACCTTTACCCATTCAGTTTTATCTGCTCCACCTTTGTGGTTAAGTACTATATCTGCTAATATCTCAATGTTATTTTTATGAGCCTCAGCTATTGCATTTATATATTCATCCTTTGTACCATATTTAGTTCGTTTACTTCCTTTTTGATCAAATTCACCAAGATCATATAAGTCGTAAACAGCATAACCTGTATCGTTATTGCCACCTGCACCTTTATATGCTGGCGGCATCCAAATGGTATTTATGCCCGCATCACTTAATGATTTACTTTGTTCTTTTAAAAAGTTCCAGTGTCCTCCATCTGATGGAAGATTCCATTCGAAAAATTGCATTATAGTTCTATTCATGTAAGGCAGCTCCTTTTATTATCTTTTTAGTTGGTAATAGTAATAATGTTGGTGTTATTCTTTATAGCACCAACTTGTTTTCATGGTCATTATATTATTATGTACTCTTCTTTGGCCTATTTATTTTCATTTTAGCTTTTCTTATTTCTATTCATTATGATAGCTTTAATTTTATTTGCTTGATTTTCAGTTATAGTATTAGCATTTGTACTGTTTTTTAATTGTGTTTCTAAATCCGGCTGTATATTTAGGTTGTTATATTCAACTATAAGATCATTCAACTGACAGTTAATAATTAATCTTTCTATCCTCCAATTGTTTAATTTATTAATACAGGTTTTAATATTTCTTCCATCGTAAAACGCCTCCTAGTTAATTAATTTCATAAATTATATATTCTATATTCTATATATAATTTTTTTCCCCTCTTTTATCGTCATTATTATTTATCATTACCCTTAATCATACATAAAAAGCCATGGTCTTTTTATATACAGGCTTTTTTAAAACTAAATTTATATTTATAGCATTTAACATAATAAGTGTTATCCCAGGTATAAATCTATATTAAGGAGTGATTTATTATGGAAAAACCAATAAGTGAAATTACTACAGATGAAATGGCAGCATAGTATGTTAAATAAAAAATGGTTATTATGTTGAATATAGCGTTAAAATTTATAGATCTAATGATATATTTATAATGTCTTCTGGTTCACTTGTTGAGTTTGAAATAGAAAAAATTAAGCACCTAAACATCTGATAAAAAGCACGTTATATATTAGGGATGGGAAAAAGTACAATGTCGTGAAAATATAATTTCACGACATTTGTATTTCACTCTTATAGAGCCTATAGCCTCATAATTACTTTAACGTATGTAATAAACTACCATATTATTGCTAATAAGGGTGTCTAATTGAGAATATACACTACTTTATGCATTATTTTTCTTCGCTTTATCCTTTTATTGTAATTTATATTTTATTTTACTTAAAGAAGGGGTTAGACCTATATTACTGTGGTTATATAAGAGCCACATGGTAATTCCAACAGTATAGGATGATTAATTGTGAGGTTTAGATATTAAAGTACCTTAGAAAACCTATAAAAAGGTATGTATATATTAAAACCAATATCTTAATAAGTATATTCATGTAAAAAAGGAAAATTTATTTCAGTATAGAAATATAGGATAGAAAGGTGGCTAAAAATATGGCTCATAAACGAAAAATAACTGATGAACAGGTTGAAAAAATAAAATACTATAGTTCATTAAAAGATATTGCTATGAATGCAAAATGTTATGCATATATTGAAGAAACGTATATTGATATATGGAAAAAATCTGATGGTGTAAAAGCGAAATATGGAGATACAAATGGAAACTCATTTCTTGTAACTAAATTCATTACAGATATTTCTATATTTATATATGAGTCTATTACTTTTATTAATTCAATAGAGGATAGTCCATTGAAAAAAGAACTTAAAAAGCTCTATGATGAATCCTATTATAATAATTTAAAATCAATTCGAAATAACATACATTTATATAATACTTATGGAAGTTATAAAGATAAAGCTGATAATATAATAAATAATCAATTGAAAGAATTTAACATGGAAGAAAAGGATTGGCTTTATCCATTTAGGAATGATACTTCACTAATATATAAAATCACTAATAATAAAGGTTTAATTTTAGGCACTGATTATCTTTATAAGCACTACATATTTGAAGTTAATGGGTTAGAGTGGACAGAAGAAGAAACAAAGAACTACGCAAGTACTTCAGCCAAAATTTTAACTGTGCTTTCAACAAAAGTTGCTAAAATTAAAGTACCTATAATTAGTATAAAGAATAGAGATATGCATATTGAATTTTTTGATTATAAAAGTGAGGAGTTATTTAAAAATATTGATATTGAGCATTCTACAACATTACGATTAATCCTGATTCTAACAGAATTAAGTTATATTTCTATATTAGTCGATGATATATTAAATACTGAAAATCTACATACCATTAATATAAATTGGATGTTATTTTTAGGTAAATATGTTGCAACTAAATATGATGAAGCATTAGATAGTATTGAAAACTCATTAAAGTATTCAAATGATAAAATATTTTTACGAAAATTATTTAATAACAATAATAATAAGAGTTTGGACTTAAGAAAATTTGGACAAAATTTAAGGAATATGCTACATTTTGGATTACTTGATATTAAAAAACAAGAATATGATGGTATCTCTAAATTGGAATTAACTGAATTGTATTTATCAAAAACTAACACAGATAATGTTGAAGAATTTATTACTAAATACTCGTTAATGAGAAATGATATGAAGATTATTGAAAGTAAAATTAGGGATGCACTTAAAGTAGAAAAATCTTTCTAAATGTAAATATACTAGATCTAATAGCATACAACATAACGAAAAATTATGTTGTATGCCTTTCCATTGCCAACTTCTGTGAGCTTTCGTGAAAACTTAATTTTTCCCATAAAGATAGACCTCCTAATCATCTTATTTCAATATTAACTACTTGAGTAATTGAAATAAGCTGTTCAGGGGGCCTATGAGTCATTAACTCTTAACTATTTTAAATATCTTTTGGTTTTTTTAAAATTCCTAGTATTAAGCAGGTTACTGTAGCTCCTATCAAAATCGATAGTAAATAAAGTAATGGACTTCCATTAACTAAAGCAACTACAAATATACCACCGTGTGGAACTGGCATTCCTATATTAAAAAACAATGCA
>NZ_JAIZZK010000072.1 GCF_020443705.1 Clostridium algoriphilum | reverse complement strand
AGTATTGGAACGTAGACCAGTATAACAATAGAATTATTATAGATTACAAAAAAGTCACAGTAAAAATGCTGTGACTTTTTTGATGCAATATAATTTTAATTATATTGTATGAAATGATATTACATCGTCAACATTTTTATTGACTTATAGCTTATAAAATTCAACGCGTAACATTGGCTTACAGCATATATTCAAAAAAATAAAAGCGTGGTAAAATAGAAAGGTGGTACATAAAAGTCCGCGCAATATACGAACGTATGTTTGCAAGGCCAATGATAATATAGTACAATATAATTGAGGTGAGGTTATTGGAATTAGAGGGTAATCAACAAAGAGTAACAGATGAGATTATGAAATATAAAGAATTATTAGATGATGGAATTATAACAAAAAAAGAGTTTTCTATTAAGGAAAAAGAATTATTGTATTCAGTTAAGGAAAAATAATAAAATAAGTATGCAATAATATGGAGCTTAACGGCTTCTTTTTTATTTTTTAAATTCATTATTTGCCATAAAACAACCTCTCACAATTTCATGTATAAAGAAGTAAATCATGCATAAAAGTAGTGTATATTCTCAATTAGACACCAATAATAGCAATAATATAGTAGTTTATTACATACATAAGATTAACAATGAGGCTATAAGCTACATTTAGTTATTTCTATCCCTATTATAAAAAATAGTTTTTGTTGCAATATTATGTGGAATAACTTTTAGTTTAATTGCTAATGAATATGATATAAGTTATGCTATAAGCAATAGGTATAGTTATAAAAAACTAGTTTTTTATAAGGGGGAAGATAAATGGAAGAAATCAAAATTGAAAATAAATTCATTGTTTTTCTAAAAAAATATAAATGGATTATATTAATAATAATTTTTATTATTACAGGTTACATGTATGGATAAATTTGAACATAGTTATTGTTAAAAGAGTATTAAGATTAAATATCTTAATACTCTTTATTTTTGTAGAATTTGTGAGCAATAAGCGAATGAAAGTACATTTAACGTACTTTTTAAATAAGCATATATTTTTGAGTATGTATTATGCTATTTCAATTATCAGTATGTAAATAGATACTATAATACTAATAGGTACGTACTTGTAAATAATAACACTATCATCTAATATAATACTATTAAATATAATTGGAGGAAATATAAATGAAAGTAATAGCAATTAACGGTAGTCCAAGGAAAAATAAAAATACTGCTACTCTTCTAAATAAAGCGCTTGAAGGGGCAGCTTCACAAGGAGCTGAAACAGAGCTTATTCAGCTTTATGGCCAAAATTACAAAGGGTGTATAAGTTGTTTTGCCTGTAAATTGAAAAATGGTAAAAGTTATGGCAAGTGTGCTGTCAAAGATGATTTAACACCTATCCTTGAAAAGCTTGCAAATGCTGATGCCATTATTTTGGGGTCTCCCATATATTTTGGAGCAGTTACTGGAGGCATGAGGTCTTTTATAGAAAGATTTATGTTCCCATATTTAGTTTATGATACATCCCATTCAAGCCTTTTTGGAAGAGAAATACCAACTGGATTCATTTATACTATGAATGTAACTAATGAGCAAATGAAAGATGTAGGATATGAAAAAGGTCTTAAATTTGTAGAAGATTGTATGAAAAAACTTTTTGGATCTTTTGAATCATTAATTGTCAATGATACATATCAGTTTAATGATTATTCAAAATATGTTGTAACAAGTTTTGACGAAAAGAAAAAAGCACAAGTTAGAGAAGATCAGTTCCCAACGGATTGTAAAAATGCATTTAATATGGGAGTAAGCTTTGTTAAGCAAACTATCTCAAGATAAAGCAGGTGAAATACCTAAAATTTATAAAAAAATATAATTAAATGCTGTATTCTTCCAAAGAGTACAGCATTTAATTAATATTTCTAGGTACATAATAAATGTCGTGAAAACATAATTTCATGACATTTATTTAAGTAATGTCAGACCCTATTGAGCTATCGTATAAAGGTATACCCTTAATGGTCTTAAGGTTTTAGTCCAGTTATACAGAATATACCTTGTGTTAAACTCATACAGTGAAAAAGCTAGGAAGAATGATATGGAAAGTGAATGGCGATTAAGGGTAAAAGAATAACTCCGACCCCAATCCCTAATCTTAAAACATGACCAAAGTATTATATAGAGTATATGGAAAAATACAATAAAATACAAAAGACTATACAGCTTAATTCTGTATAGTCTTTTGTATTTTATATTAACTTAATGAATCTATTTCTTTATCACTATTATCTATTGAATTAATTACTGTATTAACTGCATTACCGAAGAACTTTCTGATATATAAGGTAATTGTTTTATAATATTGTAAATATATTGTGGTATTAATTTTTCATTGCCTAAACTCTGTTCTAAAGATAATTTTTTATAGTACAACAACTTGCACCAAAAATTTGAGAAATCATCTTTTGTAATAAAAGTTATATTATCGCTATCTTCAACAGCAAATCCGTAATTAGATCTTTCTAAAATATTTATATCTACATATTCTTCATTTGATAACAGTAATAGTACATCATCCCACATTTTTTTAAATGTAATCATTAAATTAAATCTCCTCCTAAATAAATAGTTTATTTAAATATACAACTTATATTTCGAATGTTAAAACAATCAATAATTAAATATCATGCCCCTTAATTATTGAACTACTCTAAAAATATATTGTCTTTCGCAAAACCCTCTATCAACATTTTTTCTGCTAATTGTAGTTTAATGAGATTTTGTTTTGATATCATTTTAGTTTTTTTCTTGTCTTCTACTATAAAGTCATCTGATTTTTCCATTATTAGTGCATCCCCCTTAATTTTAAGTATATTTTTTTAAAAATATAAATTATTATAGTCATCACCTAATATGATAGTTCTACTTAATAGCCTTAACCAAATTTGTTATAATCTTATTAGCTTGATCACCTAGTAATAAAAATACTGCACTCAACAAAGTGCAGTATCTTTATTACTAGGTGATTTTTTATAAAAACATATGTTATTTGATTTTATTATAGACTACTTTACACATTTATTCCATGTATTTGGTAAAAAAAGTAGTTTTTTACATTAATATTTTTAATAACTATACTCTCTACCACCTTAGTTTTATAAAACCATACAATATAATAAGTGTTATAGTGAATGCTCCTTAGAACTATTGGTATATTATTAAATAATAAAGGCATACAACATAATTAAAATTATATTGTATGCTTCTTTATTATATTCAATATAAGGCGGACAAAAGTACACTGATGGTCGCTTATGGTACGTACGAAGTGTTGCCGTAAGACATAGTATATAAGAGTGTTAACATAATTAAATTGGAGGCAATTTTATAATGACAGATAAGACTTTAGTTTGTATTGATTGTGGTAAAGAATTCGTATTTACCGAAGGTGAACAAGGATTCTACAAAGAAAAAGGATTCGAAAATGAACCTAAAAGATGTCCTGATTGCAGAAAAGCAAGAAAATTACAAAGAAGCAGAGAATAGTATAAGATTTATTACTAGCTCCATGGGGTTATTTTTTATAATAACCCTATTGGAACTGATAAAGGTGGAAATGAGATATCTCTTATTGATGTATTAAGTAGTGATGAAGATTCTATTATTGATATAGTAGAACGTAAAATACAACTTAAACAGATTTATAATAAGATAAACATAGGTTTGAATAATAGAGAAAAAGCAGTAACTCAAATGCGCTATGGATTACTTGATGGTAATCCTCGAACTCAAAGAGAAATTGCATTGATTCTAGGAATCTCTAGGTCCTATGTTTCTAGAATTGAAAAGAGCGTATTAAAGAAGCTTAATAAGGTCTTAAGTAATATAAATATAAATACATAGTTAGAGTATGTAATTTTTAAATATTGCGTACCATATAGTATAGTGTACGAATGAAGTACGCGATAGTTAATAGCCATTGTCCTTAAGAGAGTGGCTATTTTTAATTATTAATCGGAATAAGATATAGGCTTTATGTTTACGCTAAAAAAACTGATTATATACTTTTAACATAATACTCCTTTTTTATTTTATTATATTAAAATAGCCATAAACTACTATGAATACTGTTTATAATAATACACAAGATAGTAGTACAAAAAAATAATTATAAAATATAAAGGAGGTAATTTATATGTCAAAAAATAGAGTATTAGTTTCAAAGGCTAAGGCTGGATTAAATAAATTTAAAATGGAAGCTGCTAGGGAAGTAGGAGTAAATCTTAAAGATGGTTACAATGGAGATTTAACTTCAAGAGAGAATGGTTCTGTAGGCGGACAAATGGTTAAAAAAATGGTTGAGGCTTACGAAAAGAATTTATAATACGTAATAAGAAAGACATAAGAAAGCCTGGTGTACGCTAGGCTTTCTTATGTCTTTCTGTCGTTAAACGATCTTTTCATGACATTCAACTATTATTACTTTTACAACAAATGTTTATGATAAAGATAATATAATATTTAAAAAAAAATCTGTTCTCAAAATGGACCCTATAAAGTAGACAATAAAAAAAAGTCTACTTTATAGAGTACATTTTATTATCTACTTTATATTTAATTAAAGGGGACTCTAATTAAACAACAAATCACTTGTTTATTACCATATTTTACAATGACAAGTAATTATAATTAGTATAACATATTCATGTAAAAAATATGTTGCTTTCACTCATTTATTTGCCCATGCACTTATTAAATAGAATAGGACAAAAGCCCTTTAAGATAACGTTTATTATGTTGAATGAATTACGAGAAAAAAACACTGCAGAACTATTCCTAAATGATGACTCAGATTTTTAATATTTACTTTTTCTAATTAGTGGTATTATCATTACTAATTAGAGCTTGTGCTACAATTACATCTTGTCCGTTAAATGTACATGAAGGAGATTCATATAATATATAACCTTCATCAAGTAATTCGGAAATTCTCTTGCAAAAGTTTCCATCATCTTTTCCTGTAATCAATCTGTATCTAAGTTTTTTCTCCATTATAAATACCTCCTTGTATTAGTTAATATAGTATTTTAATTTAAGGCTACTACACAATACCAATTCTAAATATCAAATTGATAGCCCCCCTTATCATATTAGCAAAATATGAATTTATTTTACAATATTATACGAGTATCACATAAAATTTACAATAAACATAATAAACGTTATATTGTATGCCTTTGTCTTATTAAACTTAGATTATTATTGATTTTCATTTACAGTATCGATTCTGTTTGCTACGTCAACATCACCTTTTTGTGTGTTGGAATTTAGTTTTCCTGTTGCTAGATATACGCCAGTAAATACACATAATCCACCCCATATCTGTGCTCCTGTTATTTTATCACCGAGAAAAATGCTGATTAGGGCGGTAAAAACAGGATTTAAATTCAGGAAGATTGATGCCTTATTAGCCCCAACTGCTCGAATGGACAAATTCCAAAAAATATAAGCACACGCGGATGGAAAAATCACCATAAAAAGAATTCCCTTAATAGCTAATGGACTTATTGTAGTCATGTCAAATCCTTGTGCAATAGCGAAAGGTGACATTATTATTACGGCAAATAAGGAGGAAACCGCTGTGGCTGTAATCGGAGGTACAACAAGACGTCTTCCTAATATTGAATAAGCCGACCATGCTACGAGGGCACCAATCATCAACAAATTTCCTCGGTTGTACCCTATACTAAAGATTTGGATTAAATCTCCCTTCGTCAAAATTGTTAACACTCCTATTAGTGAAATTACAAATCCTGCCGCTTGCATTCTTGATATCTTATCTCTAACCAAAAATACCGAAAACAAAACAATGACTGCAGGGTTTAATGTAGTGACCAATGCTACATTTATTGCAGATGTATATTTAAGAGCGGAATAAACAAATAAGTTAAAACATATAACACCTAGTATTCCAAACATAGTTAACGACGGCCATTGTTTCCATACCTTCCTCCAATTGGGCTTTTCAATAATCTGAGCAGCGGGAAATAACAAAAACAGCGCTAATGCCCAACGTAAATAATTAGTCCAAAGTGGTGTCATTTCCATAACAATATACTTTCCAACTACAAAATTGCCTGCCCAAAACAAAGGACATAATGCCAATAAAATCCAAATTAAATATTTTCTCAAATTTACTCAACCCCTATTTCTGATTTACTAATCATAAAACAAACTACTACAATATGAACGAATGTCGAGTGTAGGAACTTTTAATTTAAATATTGGTTTAGCTATTACCATATTTAGGAATTGGGTTTTCAGTACAGGACAGCTATGTTCTTCATACCCCCTCGTATTTTGCAATGACAAAAGATAACGATGGGAATAAATCTCATTTGTACTTAATTGACACAAAAAGTTTTAAGATTACAGATATAATAAATATAAGTAAAATTTTCTTTTATTAAATCCCCCCACGTTCCACTTTTTTCTGCAACCTTTTCTCAAACAATTCTTCTTTCCTCAGCTACAGCCTTATTTGTTAATGTCCATAACTTTTTCACTATACATCATAATTATTTTTCCTCTTTTTTTTAAGAAGTCATCATATAGTGGTGACATATCTCTTAATTTTTTAATAATCTTTGGAAGTGTTTCTAATACAAAATCTACTTCTTCCTCAGTGGTAGCATCACCTAAAGTTAATCTTACAGATCCATTACAATATCTTTTAAATTTATAGAGGTAGTTACACTATGCAGAGGGGACTCTCCTGCTAAAATGTCGTTAAAGCAGAGCATTTTACTATGAATTTTAAACTCATAGTATCAAACCCGAGCAATCTTGTCAACTATATACTTCACAGACTGTGTGAATTTAACACCAGTTATATTCTGTATAACTGGTCTAAAACCTACAATGTATTGAAAACGCTAGCTTTGTTTAAATATATCAATGTAATGGGAAAAGTGAAAAAAAGTGCATAAAAGTAGTGTATATTCTCAATTAGACACTTTTTATGCAGTGGAAATAGTGATTTATTGCATATGCAAAAGTATGAATGAGGGTATAGGATAGTTATAGTGGGAACACAAATGTCGTGAAATTATCTTTTCACGACATTTAACTATATTATAGCTTTTCTAATAAAAATCGAAGCAATCAACATTGTGGCTTAATACAATTTTTTTTATAATTTTATCATGTAAATCTTCAAAAAA
>NZ_JAIZZK010000071.1 GCF_020443705.1 Clostridium algoriphilum | reverse complement strand
TACAAACAAAACTGCATTGTATTTCTTCAAAGTATTTTTTCACTTTTCAACGTGCAATTAAAACCCTAATATTTACATTCCTGTTTTTTCATAAGTTAGTTAACACTATCTATAGAGTTTAGCAATATTTTGTTTTGAACATTATAATTTAGATTCAGCAATATTTATTTGCTTAGTTATGGAATGGTTAATCCATGATTTCCACAAATTTATATTTTCATAATAAATTCTAAGGGAATATTTTGATAAGAGAAGCTGTTTATATTCACCTAAGTTATAAAAACGACTTAATAAGTTACTTTCTCTCTTTGTTAATGGTAAAAAGGGTTTACCAGTATTAATAGATACTTGTCTGCACAGATATTTAGCATCTAAAGCTACGATATAAGGCACAGGTTTACTGGTTCTCTGATAACTTTCTCCTGTAAAATGTAAATAAGAATAATTTTCCTTAAGCCAGTTAAAAAAATCCATGTATTGTTTCTTGTTATCTTTTTCAATATTCATATCTATGGAAGGGACAAAGTCTAAAAGTTTGCATGCTAATTTAACATCATTTATGTCATCTGAATTTAAATAATTTGCAATCAACATTAAGCTATAGGGATCTCTTGCTTGAAAAAAAGCCCAAATTAGGTCATGAGTAAAAAGACCTTCTCTGTTTCTAAAAAAGATCATATCTACTATAGTAGGTAAAATCGTTTTATCTTTGTGGAACTTTGTTAAAATTGTGGCAGTAACATCTAAAAATTCATCATCTTCATCGCTTAGTCCATGCCTTGTTAGGCCAGCTACAAACATGTCTTTCAAAACAGGATAAGTTATTTCTTTATAGTTAGAATATAAGTGTTTAATTTTTGAATAATCCGCGGTATTTTTACTATCTAAAGACATACAATCTCCCCCTTATTTTTTATTCCAAACTTTAAATAAAAATAAAGAACAATATTATATAATATTAACAATGTAGTCATTATGTTAATCATTTTAATAGCTAATTAATAGTTATCAACTCAAAATATGTATGTATTTAGCTAGTTTTCAGAAATTAATTTTAATGGTATAATAATAGATAATAGTGTTACTTTTGTTAGTACATACATGTTAGTGGTGTAGTATCTATTTGCATACTGCATATATTTTAAATTATGTAAATTTATATGTTTGAGGTACCATAAAAGAAAGTGGTATACTGGGCAGGTTTATTACGATTGTATCCAGGTAACAAAAAACAATTAACTATGTAATCTATAAAACTACATATAAAGTATTATTTATTATATGTAGTAATTAACCATATAAATATGCATATTATGTTTAATATTTAATTGAGGAGTGATAAATTTTGGTTGGTGACAAATTATTTTATAAAACTTTATTAAAAAATATGTTTTCTGATCCATTTAAAATTAAATTTTGGGATGAAAGTGTAGAAAAATTCGGTGAAGGTGAGAGTAAGTTTCAAATTATTTTAAATGAGCCAATATCAAAGGGGGACATTATAAATGATCCATCTATAACTCTTGGAGAGGCCTATATGACTAAAAAATTAGAAATAGAAGGAAATGTACAAGCTGTTATTGAATCTTTATATAATAACAAAGAAAGTTTTCTAAGTAAGAGTGAGATGTACGAAAAGCTAATAAAAAAAATAAAAAGCAGCATAAAAAGAAGTAAGGACAACATACAATTTCATTATGATATTGGTAATAGCTTTTATAAATTATGGTTAGATAAATCTATGAATTATTCTTGTGGATATTTTAAGAATGATACAGATACTCTAGATGAAGCTCAAAATAATAAAATAAATCATATTTTAGAAAAGTTAAACTTGAAAGAAGGTCAAAGCTTACTTGATATAGGATGTGGTTGGGGAGAACTTATAATTAGAGCAGCAAAACAATATAAAGTAAAGGGTATTGGAATTACCTTGAGTGAAGAACAACTCCAAAAGGCTAATGAAAGAATTAAAGCCGAGGGATTAGAAAATTTAGTTGAAGTTAAGCTTCAAGATTACAGAGAAATTAAGAATGTAAATTTTGATAGAATTGTTAGTGTTGGAATGCTCGAGCACGTAGGATTAGAAAATTTGTCTGAGTATTTTTCAATAGTAAATAATTTGTTGAAAGATAAAGGTCTTTCTTTAATTCATTGTATAACAGCGGTAAATAAGGGTGGCAACAATACTTGGATAGACAAATATATTTTTCCAGGCGGACATGTACCTGCAATTAAAAATATTATTACTGATATAGCAGAGCAAGAATTTGAATTAATAGACATAGAAAGCCTTAGGAGACATTATGGAAAGACATTAGAACGATGGGCAGAAAATTTTGAGAGTGTCCTACCTATAGTAGCAAAGAGAAAAGATGAGATATTCATAAGAATGTGGAGGCTATACTTAAATTCATGTGCGGCATCTTTTAATCGTGGTAACATTAATGTCCATCAGATATTATTTGCAAAAGGTGTAAATAACGATCTGCCATGGACTAGAGATTACATGAATTCATAGTTGATCGTGTCATATATAAAGTAGAGTATATAAGGAAAGAGCATATGCTCTTTCCTTGTTTTACTGAAAATACTTTGAAGTAAATATAGAAACTTTTCAATACATTATATGTATTATAAGTTATAATAAACAAATGTAAGAAGAAAATATTAAAGAAAGTAAATAGTTTTTAGAATGGGTGAGATAAATGAATGAAAAATTAGGTGTAATTGTTTGCAAAGATTTTGCTGAAGAGGTTGAAGTTATAATAAAGAAAAATAATATGAAAAATGTTGAAATTGCAGCATTTCTCCCAGAGTGTATTTATGGCGAAATCGGACGAAATGAGCAGCTAGAAGCAATTAAGAGACTACAGGAAACCTGTAATAAAATTATTATTGTTTGTGGTACATACTGTTCGAGTTTAAATAAAATTCTGATTGATAGTGAAAAGTGTAAAATACATAGATTAGAATACTGTTTTGAATTATTTACTAACAGAGATATAATTGCTCACTTCATTAGTGAAAAAGCATATCTTGTTACACCAGGGTGGCTTCGAAATTGGGAAAAAAATATTCGAATTTTAGGGCTTGATAATGAACATGCAAAAATAGTTTTCAGGGAAGCTTCTGCGAAAATTATCCTTTTAGATACAGGAGTTTTTGAGGACTCTTTAAAAAATCTTGAGGAATTCGCAGAGTATGTAAATCTTCCTTATGATTGTATTTCTGTAGGATTAGATTTTTTTAGTATGTTTATACAAAAAAATCTAATGGAATGTCGTTTAGGATGTGAAAGAAGAAAATCAACTTTGCTACTTGCAAACACAACTAGACAGTCTGTTGATAGTACGTCGGTTAAACAGCAACTTTCATATATTTTAAATAGCATTCATGAAGGTGTGTTTATTATAAACTCAAAGTACGAAACAATGTTTGTAAATAAAGCTGTAAAAAGACTATTAAATCTTAATGATTTTAAAGATATTATAGGGAAAAACGCATTTGATATTGTTCCAAATGAGTATCGTCAAATTGTACTTGAAAGATTTAAGAATATACTGGATAATAAAATATCAGCACCTTTAATTGAAGAAAAATTTGTGACATATGATGGTTGTATTATAGATATTGAAATATATTCTGGAGCTATCAGATATGAAGGTAATTGGTGCATACTTAGTGTGGTAAGAAACATTTCAGAACGTAAAAACTCGGATAATCTTAAGTTGAAAATTGCCGAACAAAATAAACTGTTAGATGAAGCAAGGGAATATGATAAGTTAAAGAATGAATTTTTTTGTAATTTATCACATGAACTTAGAACACCAATAAATGTAATGCTTAGTGCACTGCAATTGCTGAATTTGAATGAAAAAAACAAATCGAACATTGAAAATGAAGTGAAAGTAAAGAAATATTATAACATCATGAAGCAAAATAGTTATAGACTATTAAGGTTAGTAAATAATTTAATTGATATTACCAAAATTGATGCAAGATATTTTAATCTGAGATTAAAAAATGAAAATATTGTGGCCATTATAGAAGATATAACTATGTCTGTAACAAATTATGCTAAACATAAAGAGTTAGAGCTCATTTTTGATACTGATATTGAAGAAAAAACAATAGTTTGTGATGCGGATAAAATAGAAAGAATAATATTAAATCTTCTTTCTAATGCAATAAAATTCACTCCGCCTGGAGGAAATATATTTGTTAATATTACAGATAAAGATTCAGGTATACTTGTATCTGTAAAAGACACTGGCGTTGGAATTCCTGCTGATATGAAATTGTCTATTTTTGAAAGGTTTGTACAAGTAGATAAATCTCTTTCAAGAAATAGAGAGGGTAGTGGTATCGGTCTTTCTCTTGTAAAATCTCTTGTTGAGATGCAGGGTGGAACGATTAGGGTTGAGAGTCAATATGGTAGTGGAAGTGACTTTATAATAGAACTTCCTGAGAAGGGGTTACCAGAGAGCGGAACGATTATTTCAGATGCAAACATAGCTAGGGGAAGTAATATAGAAAGGATAAAGATAGAATTTTCAGACATATACGATTGAAACTGTTAAAGAAGTTTTGATTTGACATAATTAAAAAATAAAAAATTTGCAAAAGAAATAAAACAATTAGACAATAGATGCTGAATCTATTGTCTAATTGTTTTATTGTTTGCAGAAATTTTGTTATATGTCTGATGTATTGGTAAATTTAATGAATTCTAATCTTTATATAATAATTGGGAAGAAAGGTATTAAACACACTTTACAATATATATTTATTGATAAACAGTAAATATATATTGTAAAAAGAACAATAGTATGATAATATTATTCTAAAGTTTATATAGGTTAACAAGTAATTTCATACTCTACAAGTGTGTGTATGAAAAATCATAATTAGTATTTAAAAATATATAAACTATAAGGAGGCAATGCTATGAAACTTATAAAATCCATTGGAAATATTTTCACAAGGTTGTATTTAAGTCTTAAGAGATTTCCTTTAACGGTACTTCTATCAGCTTCAACTTATGCTGTGCTTATAACTATTTCAGAAATTAATCCAAAAGATGATACTCTAAGTAAAATAGCATTGGTATTAGCACTTGGAATACCTTTGTCACTTTGCATAAAACTTACTTTTGAGAAGATGGGGGAAGGAAATGCCTATAGGATTGCGATTGGTTATTTTAGCGGTGGATTAATACTCATACTGTATTATTTTTTTCTCTTAAAAAATTTAGGAATGGTAACAACCACAAGATATACTGCCGTAAGTCTTGCTTTATATTTAGGGTTTATATTTATACCATATATTCTAAGAAAAGAACAATTTGAGATGTATGTTATAACTATATTTACAGGCTTTTTCATAACCGTAATCTATTCAATTGTACTTTTTTCTGGACTTTCTGCAATTTTATTTACTATAGACAAGTTGCTTGGAATAATAATTAGAGGTGAAATTTACTATTATACATTGCTATTTGTAGTTTTTATATTTGCGCTTTCATATTTTCTTGCAGGAATACCACATAAAGATCAAGAAATAACCTCAAAATCTTATCCAAAACTATTAAGAATATTAATTTTATATATTGTAATGCCACTTTTAACTGTATACACAATGATTTTATATATATACTTTGGAAAGATAATATTAACCTGGTCATGGCCAATGGGTATAGTATCAAACCTGGTTTTGTGGTACTCAGTTATTGTTACAAGCATCTTATTCTTTATTACTCCTATAAGGGAGGAAGTAAGTTTTGCAAATAAATTTTTAAAGTATGCACCTAAAATAATACTTCCACTTTTAATAATGATGTTTATTTCTATAGGAATTAGAATAAATGCTTATGGAGTAACAGAAAAACGATATTTTGTTGTTATTTTAGCCCTCTGGGTATTTTTCATAATGTTATATTTCTGCTTTAGTAAAAAGCTAAGGAATATAATAATTCCTGTTACACTTTCAATTATTGCACTTATTTCTGTATTTGGTCCGCTTAGTAGTTACTCAATTTCAAAGATGAGTCAGAATAATAGACTCCAAAAAATACTTGTAAAAAATAATATGATTAAGAATGATAAATTACAAAGTTTTACTAAGTTTTCAATTAAAGATAGGGAAGAGGTAAGCAGTATACTTAGATATTTTAATAATAACCACGACCTTTCTGATGTCAAATATTTACCTGTAAACTTTAAATTAGATGATACTAATAAGGTATTTGGATTTTCTGATACTCAAAGCAATAGTTCAACTAGTAAGAGTTTTAATTTTATGAGAAAACTATCAGATAAGAATATAGATATAAAAGGATATGACTATTTAATCGATATGAAAAATATAAATATTGCTCAAAGTATCTCAAATAGTGATTTAGATGTATCATATGACTATGAATCAAAGACTATAAAAATAAACTATGGTAATAAAGAGGTTTATAGAAAGAGTTTAAATTCTTTTGTAAAGACACTTGCAGATAAATATACAGATTCATCAAAGGTCGATGGATTACCCATTGAAGAAATGACATTTGTTGATGAGAATAAAAAGATAAAGGTTAAAATAGTGTTTATAAACATATCTGGGAATAGAAATCAAGAAACACAGAATGTTGATATTAATGACATTGATTTATATTTACTTGTTAAAGTAAAGTAGTCTTTAATTTAAAACAACAAAATTACAAGTCATGGAGGAAATTTATATGAAATATTATGGAAAAACATCTTTATCATCTCTACTAAAGTTAATGTTAGATGTATTAATAATTATAGGTTTTATCATATATTTATTAATATTGAGAAAAGCCTTGGTGATTGATCAAGTAAACTTACTTAACTTTAGAAATATTATCACCTGTATTTTATTTGTACTAGGTGGTTTTGCATTACTTTGCATAATGTATTATCTTAGATGTATTATGAATTCCTTAGTTAAAGTAACTCCTTTTATATGGGAAAATGTTAAAAGCTTAAGGAATGTTTCTATTTCGTGTTTTATAATTACTGGTTGTTATGTGTTCAATTTTTTTATCAATAATCAATATATAAATTTTAAGTTAATAGAGATTGATACTAAAGGAATTCATACTGACATTGAGTTTATAATTTTCTTCTTTGCAGGCTGTTTTACACTTATTCTTTCTAAGGCTTTTAAACAGGCAATTGAAGTTAAAGAAGAAAACGACTTTACTATATAGATTTTCGTAGTATATGAATAAATTGAGGTGAAATACATGGGAATAATAGTAAACTTAGATGTAATGATGGCAATAAGGAAAATCTCTTTATCTGAACTAGCAATTAAAGTAGGAATTACAAATTCTAATTTGTCTATATTAAAAACCAATAAAGCAAAAGCAATAAGATTTTCTACCCTTGAGGCTATATGCAAAGAACTTAAGTGCCAGCCAGGAGATATTTTAGAATACAGGGAAGAAAATTGATAAAAGGGAGTTCACTTTGATATGCTCCCCTTATGGTAGACAGTTAAATAATAAAACTGTTTACTATAAGGAGGGCTATTTTTTATGGGAAGAAAATCAATTATCTCAGACCAACAAAAAATCAAGGC
>NZ_JAIZZK010000070.1 GCF_020443705.1 Clostridium algoriphilum | reverse complement strand
ATTTACTACAGGGTTAGTTGTTTTCCCGGTTAATATAGTTTTAGCACTTTGGCATGCTGTACTGTTTGCGCCTGTTGCTGGAACTCCACCAAAGGAAGCACAAGTTCCTGCAGCTACTACATATTTTGCCATCGGACCATATTTTAAAACAGCTTGTTGCATTGTTAATGGAACTCCATTAATCTCCCCAATTATACAATAGTTTCCGCTTGCGCCAGTAGGTACTGCGCCCTCTATAACAAGTATAAATTGATCCTTGTACTGAGTGGCACTTTGGTCAAGAGTTTGCATTGCAAGATCACCTGAAGCCGTCATAATTGTGCTGTTATATTTCATACTTATTTTATTTAAGAGCACATCATCAATAGTGGTTGGAGTGGTTACATTTAAAGTGGAGATCGTACATCCAGAGCATCCTGCACCTTGAATCCAAATTATTGGCGGATCTGTTTCTGCAGCAAGAACAGTGTTTACATTTGCAAGATCAAAATCTATATTTAAAGCAACTGATGCCGCAACAGACCACTTTAAAAAATCTCTTCTACTTATTTTCATAATTATCCCTCCTTAAATTTAAAAAAACTGTCGACGGTTTTCCTTTAACACCATTATACATAAAAAACATGTCATCAACTTTGTTAGTTTGTTAATTTTTGTTAAGTTATGTTAAGTCGTATTAAATTATCCGTTAAATACTTATGTTGAAGTATTTGATATGTTTTTTCCATATAATAAAAAGACAGCAGTTTTTAAGCTGCCGTCTTTTTATTATAAATAGTATTTTGAATTTACAGAATCTATTCAAAATTTTGTGAATCATTCTCAATTATTTCATTAGCTATAATCATTTGCCCAATTGCTACCCCTCCATCATTAGAAGGTAATTCTTTGTGAGTATAGACTTTAAAATTATTCTTTTTGAGATTGCAGCATATTTTTTTAAGTAAAAAAGAATTTTGAAAAACCCCTCCACTCAGCGCAACTTCATTTATACCTGAATCTTCTCTAATGCACGCGCATACACTGACAGTTAAATTAACAATAGTATTTTGAAATTTTGAAGCAATAATTTTAGCTGATACTCCTTTTTTTCTGTCTTCTATTGCCTCAATAATTATTTCATAGGGCTCTACAATATACATATCCTGCTTTATTACTCTATAAGTATATGATTCTTCAATATCTATTTCTGATATAGCCTCAAGCTCAATGGATGCCTGACCTTCATATGTAACTACATCCGTAATACCAATTATATTTGCCATAGCATCAAAAAGTCTGCCCATGCTTGAAGTCTCTGTACAATTAATGTTTGAGTTTAAAATATTAATCAAATTAATAGCCTTATTACCATATAACTTAAAAATCAAAT
Source organism: Clostridium algoriphilum (assembly GCF_020443705.1). Taxonomy (GTDB): domain Bacteria; phylum Bacillota; class Clostridia; order Clostridiales; family Clostridiaceae; genus Clostridium_AD; species Clostridium_AD algoriphilum. The sequence continues at coordinate 6,341 of NZ_JAIZZK010000070.1, read as the reverse complement.
CATTAATTTCTTTTTCACTTTTTTGTTCACTTAAAGACTTATAAATATAAGAAACTGCCATTCTCCAGGGTTCTTTAATAGCTTTTTCTCCTCCAGGCATTTTTATATTTTCAAGATGAGCAACTCTTCTAAATTCGAGCCGGTCACAAATAAGAAATTCTCCACCCCATATTCTGCCGTCAGTACCATAGCCAGTTCCATCAAAACAAACTCCAATAGCTTTTTGCTTTAAATCATTTTCAAACATGTTACTAACTATGTGGGCATGATGATGCTGCACCGCAATCCTAGGCAAATCGCATTCTAAAGCATACTTAGTTGACATATATCCTGGATGCATATCATATGCTATAAATTCGGGAGAAAAAGAAAATATTTTTTTAAAATGCTCTACATTTTTTTTATAGTGTTCATAAGTTTCTAAATTTTCTAAGTCACCATTAAATTGGCTTAGAAACAAATACCCTTCTTTATTGATACAAAAAGTATTTTTCATATTTGGACCACAAGCTAATATATTTCTCATATTACTCCATTTAAAAGGCTCAGGTACAAATCCACGAGAACGCCTTATAATTGTCTGCTTTTCATCTACAACTTTTAATACAGAATCATCAACTGGGACATGTATTTCACGATTATGCATGAGAAAATAGTCCACAATACCTGAAAGGTCAGATCGAGCAGAACTGTCCTTATACTCTATAGGTAGACCATTAAGGTTTGCACTAGTCATAATAAGTACCTTAAGTTTTTCAGAAAACAATAAAATATGAATAGGTGTATATGGAAGCATTACTCCCATTGTTTTTTGATTAGGTGCAATATTTCGAGGTAAATCAAAGCTTTCCTTTTGATTCAAAATAACAATTGGTTTTCTTATTCCGGTTAGTATTTTTTCCTCTACCTGATTCACTCTACAATATTTCTCTACTGTTTCTATATCCTTTATCATAACCGCAAGAGGCTTAAAGGGTCTTTTTTTTCTCTTCCTTAAGTTACTCACGGAATCTTCATTCAATCCATCACAGGCAAGGTGAAAACCTCCTAGGCCTTTTACTGCAAAAATTTTACCTTCCATAAGCATGTTTTGAGCAAAGCTTATAGGATCTTCTATTTCTAATCTGTTACCTTTAAAATCCTCTATCCAAAGCTCGGGACCACATTTTTCGCAAGCATTGGGTTGCGCATGAAATCTTCTATTTGTAGGATCTAAATATTCACTATTACATGCCTTGCACATTTTAAATTCATTCATTGTAGTTTTATCCCTATCATAAGGCAATTCTTTGATTATAGAAAACCTGGGGCCACAATTTGTACAATTAGTAAAAGAGTAACCTTTTCTCCTATTATTTAAATTTAGTATATCTTCCTCGCACTCACTACAAGTAGCTATATCTGGGGATATAAAAGTGATTTTATCTAAACTCTGTTCACTTTCTTTAATTTCGAAATTAGAATAATTTAATACTTTATCAACTTTTATAGTTATTTTTTCTATTCGGGCAAGAGGCGGAGGATTATTTTTAAGACATTGTACAAATTTATCTATATCTTCCTCAAATCCCTCAATATCTATATAAACTCCTTCGGAATTATTATTCACCCATCCTTTTAACCCATTTTTTTTTGCTAGATTATATACAAATGGACGGAAGCCCACACCTTGAACTATTCCTTCAACCACAATAAAACTTCTCTTTTTATCCAAAAAACACACCTCTCTTATATTCTTTTAGTACTCGCAGAAACTCTCAGAAACTCTCAATTCATTGCTATTTCTAAGTTCATTTTTGTACAAAATTCCACTTCACACCCAAATTTATCAACTTATTTCAATTAAACGGTCTGAATTAAGCCTTGACAGTAAGCCTTGACAGTAACTACGGACTTATTATCATATTGAATTTCTAGTAATTGCAATGCACTAAGAACAATATTAAGTGGTGTTTTTAATTCATGAGACATAGAAGAAAATATTTTTGATTGATCGATATTATATTTTTTAGATTCCTCTAATAATCTTTTTTCTTACATAGATATATTTACTGCACCATTACCTAAATTTAATTTCATCATTTCGCGGAGAAACATTATATAAAAAATGTCATCAAATAGAGGAATAGAATCTTTTACAGAATCTATTCCACTAAAACCCATCGGAATAACTGCCTTTTCTGCATTAAATATATTTATAATTTCACTTTTTATATTTTGTCCTTCATTTGCGTAGGAAGCTAATATATTTTGAGCCTCTTTATCGATAGTTTTACTAACATTCCAGTAGTTGACATATAAGTCATCCACAATGTACCTAATTCAGTTGAAGTTAATTGTATTTTTGCTTCGGTTGTCATTTAAACCCTTCTTTCTATGATAATAATAGGAATATATATATGGTCGAATGGTAGGCTTTTGGGGAATTCTCAAGTGTGAAAAGTACTACTTGCACAAATATAATACATATGAAGATTTCTCTAATGCAATTGATAAATATATTATTTTCTACAATACCAAGCGATTACAAACGGCCTTATTCCTTTGGAATTTAGGGCTTTAACCGCTTAAGTAATTTTTATTATTTCCACTGTCCACTTGACAGGGAGCAGTTCAAAAAACGAAAGAGTGTTTATATGCATATAGTATATAAATTAATATAACTATAAAAATGGTGATGGATAAATGAATAAATACACGGCTTTCATAAAAAGTTAAAAAGGAAATTTCCGCTATTTAAAATCAGGTAATAGTTTTGTATATTCCTTTTTAACAGCTTGAAGTTTTCCTGGATCAAGTCCAAGTGCTTTTAAAATTGTTGGAGCCACCTGGGAAGTAGTGACTTCTTTTGTGTTTTGCTCTGATTTTTTTATACCAGAGTTAGATAGTAATAGTGCAACATTTGTATCTTCTTTTGAGAAACCACCATGTTCAGCAATTTTTTTACCACCATCTTCTGGCTTAATTACAATATCTGGTACGAGGGAATCATTTGCAGGATTATTAAATGGCCATTTGTCAGTAGAAGAATAAGATAGCACATCTTTAATGTGAGCCGTATCTTTATTAGCTGTAATTTTTGACACTACAGCACTTGTTTTTGATTGATCAGTTAGCCAAATTAGTGCCGTGTCATCTGTAGTGATTTGGGCAATTAACTTTTGATCAACACCAGCAGTAATCAAATTCTGATCAACAATATTTAATTTAGTGGGGTTAATAGGAGAATTACCATGTTTTGCTTATTAGTTTATTCATTACTAGTCTCCTTTTATAAATAGTTTTATAAAAATAAGTATAACTTACTAATGTTAGCTAAAAATTAAATATAAGTTAATTTATATTAATATTTAAAAATAACATATTCAAATAAATGAGGAAAATGTATATTATAATTTAATTTTGCTTTGCACCAAAATGAAATAGTGTACTTTAGTCGTTTTAAATTACAGCAGAGAAAATATGGTTATTGTTAGTAATTTATGAATAGATACTTCTCTTAAGACAATAAAAATTATTTTTGAACATATCACCCCAATTACCATTCCTGCTATGACATCCGTTGGGTAATGAACATATAGGTATAACCTTGATAAGGCTATCAAAAATGCTATTAACATAAATAACAACTTATATTGTGTAAAATACATAGACAGCATTTCTGCAACAGCAAAGGATGATAATGTATGTCCAGAAGGAAAAGAATAAGATATTGGACTTGTACTGAGCAGACCGACGTTATTTTGTTTATTGCAAGGCCTAACTCGTCTCACTATGTGTTTTACTATTCCTTCCCCAACAATTGTACTTATAATTAATGTTATAATTATTAAATTTCCAACTACTCTATATGGTTTCTCTAATATTAAAGCAATAGCTATTATTATCCAAATAATTCCTAAATTTCCCGTAAATGTTACTATAGGCATAATAATATCTAAGCATCTATTGTGTACATACTTTTCAATAACAAATAGAATATAATTATCGAATTTATCTATTTTTTTTCCAATATTAAAATACACCTTACCGCCTCTTTCTCTTACATATCAGGCTTGGTATTATGATTTATATAACTTACTTTATTAAACAAGAAAATTATTATTCCACTGCATATAGGCCCTAAAACAATACCTGTTAAAACATCTGTAAGATAATGTACATATAAATGTAATCTTGAAAAAGCTATTAAAGACGCTAAACTGAAAGATTCAAGTATATACTCGTGACTTTATCCATAATAGGTCCATACAAATTATCATTTATATACAATAATATGGAGCTATCAAATTTCTGTATTAAAGGTATCCTTAGCCCTCCCCCACCCCCAATTATAATGTAAAATATAATTTTCTCCACATATCATATAATATATTTATTAAAAACAGATTAGAAAAGTATTAGATTTAGCTTAAGAATTATGACAGCTACTTATAAAAAAACACCTACATGACAGATAATATTTAATATAGAGAAACTAATAAATCGGAATTTTACAAGCCATTAATTATTATAGAGGTGAATTAGTATGGAACAAAATGCTGGAAAGAAAAAATTTCTAAAAAAGATAGCTTTATATCAACTTTTGGCGGACTTTTGTTTGGATATGATACTGGGGTCATATGTATAACAGGTGTCCTACAATTTCCAAAAATAAAAACAGCCTAGCACAGCTGTTTATCAAATATCTATGATGGAACATTCTTTCCCGACTTCCAAGTAAAAATAAATCTCTTCATATCACAATGGTGTTTTACCATAGGATATATTACGGTATAACTCTTACGATACATGTATTTTAAATCTTTATCTTCTTCGTCTTTTTCATCTTCTTCATCATACATTAGTATATTCATCATAGACATACATTGTCCAAGATTCTCACAGTCTTTACAATGGTAGTTACACATAAGTACCTCCAAAATAATATTTGCCCTCTATATTATTCTGCTTTAGTTATTTTGCTACAGTAGTCTGTCCATCTCCTTGTTGAGTTAATGTTTATTTTTGCTATTAACCATCAAATCTTAAATAATATCCACTTACAAGTACCGAGTTCATACCTAATGTACTAATGCTAGCATTAAAATTTTTGTTCAACTAAAGATAAGTATGAAAAAACTTTATTACCCCCTACATTTATCACTTTGATTATCAAAAACTCTTACAAATTTGATAGAGTATATATCACACATTACTAGATCATTTGTACCACTTTCTTTAACAGCAGTGAGGGATAGCCCCCCATCATATATAAATATAAACAATATTAATAAAAGCTTAAGTCCTCTGGTATTACTGGCCATTCTTTATTTCCTCAAGCACCTCAATTTGCACTTTAATATCCCTCTTATCTAAACTATAAAGTAGAAATTTAATAGTCTTATCATACCTCCCTAACTTTTCATATAAGTCTTTTATTTTCGCATCAAGTCTATTTTCTAAACTTTCCATTATTGGATCCCCCTTCTTAAATTTAAATTATTCTTAAGTATTGTTTTTACCTAACTTTTATATCTTCGGTATTTAATTTATTTGTAACCTTTTCTATAATTATTTTGTTGTCCTCTATAGTAACATTTACATCATCCATGGCTTTCCACCCTAGTTCTTTAGCTTCTGTTGTAATTCTTACTGCCAATGCTCCACTCCATTTTGATATTTTTTTGCTCATTTCACCGCCCTTTTACATATATTGTAAAACTATCGTACCGTACTGTAAATAGTTATTAAAGTTATTTATGACTTCTTTTTACTGTTAATAGTAAACCTATGTATTAAACAAGCTACAATGACGTTATTAACTTATCTAGGTAGAGTTAGTTTATAACTTTATTATTTTAATTTCATTGTGTAACTTATTATGAAAATAAAGGGAATTTATATTTTTTTACAGAATTATTATATAAAAGGGTGGTGAGAATTATGTATTGCGAGTATATAAAAAAAGAAATTCAACTTATCAAAAAAAATAAATTGGCTGGAATGAATAAATTCGTTTACGAATGTTCGGAAAATTATAAAGATATAGGTGGCGTTATTACGAAGGTAGGCTGTAAATTTCATTTTAGTGACAATTGTTTACAATTAAATAATAGAGTACAAAACAAATAATAATTCATTATTACTTTAGAGCCGCAGTGGTTACAATGAGTTTACGCTTACAGGCTTTGCTACGGAGAAACGTTTTTGCAACTACTACGGAATATATAGTCATAGAGCATTATTTTAGACTATAAAAATAGCCACTCTCTTGAGGAGAATGGCTATTAACTATCGCTTACTTCATTCGTACGCTATACTCTATACTATGCAATACTCATCTAAAAAATTCCATACTT
>NZ_JAIZZK010000069.1 GCF_020443705.1 Clostridium algoriphilum | reverse complement strand
ATGTTTGACATAAAAATACTCCTCCTTACAATCTTTGATAATCACTTATCTCAATTATTGCCAAGAAAGAGTACATTATATTCTGTTTACACAAAATTATTTACAGGCCCAATTTTTTTTACAATGCCTGGGTTGTTAAGCAGTTAGTTAAATTTAACTAAACCCTTTTATACCTTGAAAACTCTTATAATGTATTAACTTAAGAGTACATCCAATCGGTCTAAATGAAACCATGTCAGGTTCTGACGTAATGGATGGTATGTTACTGTATTCATTAACAATTCCATTGAAGTCATATTAAAGATAATTATTTACACATTACTACGACAAATATCCTAATCTCTTAACAACAGATGATGGTTTCAAAATATTTCCAAAGTTCTTGCCACAAGCAACCATTCTTTTATCACTTTTAATTAATTTACTTTTATCTATTCCAACTATCACTTTTAATTTTTTCATATGTATTCAACCTCACCTTATATAATGGCATTCTGGTATATCCTTAATATATTATTAACAATTATTTTTTATCCATTTTCATGTTGTGTATTCCTCTGTTTCTCTAGTTAAACCATTCATGAAAATTAAATATTATAAAGCTGTATGCTTATAATATAACTATATTATAAACATTATGTCAATAATAATTTGTTTGTTTTTGGCGTAAGTTATTTATTTTTATCATATATTGTAGAAGATTAGTCTAAAAATAGTTCTATTATTATACTACCCCTTAATCAAGAGGATAAAAAAAAATCATTAAAAACATAATAAAAATGAATGATAAGAATATTCTTATAGGAATATTAGGGAAAGGTATATCTATATTTGATAAAATTTATGAAAATGAAATATCTATATAGTTCACATTGATACTACGTGGTCATTAAATGAATAGTCATTAACTCCTGAAAATAATTTCTCAGGGGTTAATTTTGTATTATTTTAAAAAAATACAAAAGCAATACAAAAGTAATATCGTATTATTAAAATAGTGTATCAAAAAACTATAGTTAAATGATACGTTAAAAAAGACAGATAATAGCCTCTATAAACCCACTCAATTGGCTGCGAAAGTGTATCATGTGGTATAATAGGTTTTATGATATACTTAGTAATAAAGCAATAACAATAATTTGTGGAAAGTTATAAGCGTGAATAGTGTGTATGCTTATTAACAAAAAAATAAGAACATTTTAAATGCCCTTATTTAAATAAATCTACTAGAAAATTAATAATAAGCAATAGAAACGTTTTAAAACAAAAACTAAAAATATTTTTCGAGAAATCTTTCAGAGCTTCGTCAAAACCATTTTTTACAAGTCGGCCAACTTGTGAAAAATGGTTTTTAGCTTTTGAAAGATTTTTCTTTTTCCCTTTTGTCATAATACCACCTCTTTTATTTTATAAAATATCATGAATAAATGATATAAAACAATAGGACGTTTAAGTAGTATACTGCTGGGAACTTGTTATATCAATTTTAAAATTAACCACTAGCATTTACTACACATAATTAGTTTTAGGTATCTCAATATCCTTTGGTTTATTATCGTTATTATCCTGTTGACATTGTGTATTGAATGAACAATAATATTATTGTTCATTCCATTAATTGTAACATAAATAGAACATACGTGCGTATATGAAAACATTATTTTTTTACCAATAACCCTTTTTAATTTCATGCTCTATTGTAGTAGTTGCAATAAGCTTAATAGGAAGTTAAATAATAGTAATATAAATATGGAATTTTTCAGAAGAGTATTGAATAGTATATGGTATAGCGTACGAATAAAGTATGCGATAGTTAATAGCCATTCTCCTAAAGAGAGTGGTTATTTTTATAGTCTAATATATTAAAAAGGTTTCAAATTCTTTTCACATGGTATAGCTCTAGTAACATACTAATATGTCGGGGGCAAGTATTATATTATTATGTTTACTTATATATGTTATTGCAGGAGTAATAACATATTATTGAAATATTAAGGCAGTCGAAAGGGTGTCTATTTTAATGCATTAAAATAGCAGGGTACGATATAAAATTAGCGCACTCTGCATCAAATGAAAGAATTGGTAATTTGTTGAAAATACAATATTATGTAAATATCGTAAAGGTAACATTAACAATATAAGGTTAAGGGTTCAAATTCAAAGACTAAAAAATAGTTCGGATAGAGTATACCGTAGACGAACGAGAACTGATAGTCTTCAAAGTGGCATTATATGGTGGTGAATATACATATAAATCGTTCATATAGCATATGGACTTTAAACGAACGATTTAATATTTATCCTTTTTATTAGTTCTAAAGAGGGCTTTTTATCTAAAGGAAGTTGAATCGTGTTTTTTTCATTAGTTTTGTAATTAAGCAATTCATCCTTAAAAACCGTAATTGCAGCAGGGCTGCAATAGAAGCCAATGTGCTTTATGTGCCGCAAACTGTCCGATATACTCATCGACCGTTTGAAATTTAATCTGCTCTTCCTTCATAATACCCTCCATATTTTATAAGGGATTCGAAAATACAGATTAATGTAATCTAATTCCACTTATTTTTTTCTTTCTCTATTTTTTCTTCTTTAATTATTATCCATATTTCATATAAGAATGCTAATATAGCCAAAGTTAGTGTCAACATATCTTTTTGTACAATGCTTACAGATATTAAATATAATATCCAGATTCTAAATAAATTTTGTATCACCTTCCGCATATTCATTCCTCTTTTCTATAATGCTTATTCTTATATTATATCATCCTGTTTTAAGCTATATTTAATAAATTCCATAAAAATAAAAGCCTAGCAATTACGCCAGGCTTAAAAGGATGATTAACTTTATAAATATTACTTACATAGATTTGTGGTTGCAGGTGTTGTCGCGCAAGGATTAGTTGCCTTAGATTTATCAGCTAAACACGCTGCAGTTTGACACTTTGAATCAATACCATACTTAGCACATATATCCTGTAAACTTTGTCCTGGTTTAACTGAGCAATTACCTTTATTACACTCTTGAGTGTTCACTACTTTTGGTGTAGAACAGTCTTGGGCGTACACTGCTGAACTTATTCCTGTTGATACTAAAATACCTAAAGTTAATATTAGTGGTCTTAAAGTTTTCTTCATCTTTTGTACCTCACCTTCATTATTTTAATATACAAAGCAAGTTTTTCTCTTTGTGTACCCATGGTATCATGGGTTTTAGGTTTTTTCATCTTTTTTTCATGGTTATTTTGTAATAAAATGTCGAATTTTCAATTTTATACAGATCTGTACATCGGAGTATATTCCTAAATTGTATTAAAACAATAAAAATTTAAATTTAAAAAGAGTAATTTAAAAAGAGAAATAGTTTTTCTGCTATATTTCATAACATAATGGGTAAACTACTTAGTGTACTGAAATATATACAGTGCAATTTATATGTTTGAAGGGAGAATACTTATGAATAAAAATAATTTGGAAGAAACAAAAAAATTAAATAAACAATCAGAGGCAAAAGGACAATTAAGCAACGAACAAGCTGCTAATGGTCTTTCTAATGGTGCTAACAGCGCTAACGATGCTACTTCAAGAGCAAACGGACAATTAAGCAACGAACAAGCTGCCAATGGTCTTTCTAATGGTGCTAACAGCGCTAACGATGCTACTTCAAGAGCAAACGGACAATTAAGCAACAAACAAGCTGCTAATGGTCTTGCTAATGGTGCTTCAAACGCTGGTATGTCTAGTATGGCTAACAGCACTAATGATGCTACTTTAGAAGAAACAAAAAAATTAAATGCGCGTTCAGTTGCTAATAAAGGTACTGCTAACAAATAAAAAATAAGGCAGGATAATCCTGCCTTATTTTTATTTCTTGATATTAGCAAAATGCTAACTACTAACTCTATTTTGTAATCTTAATTTGTCCACCATTGCTACAAATTCTGAATTAGTAGGACTGCCTTTTTACATAAGTACTAAAAATCAGTTTTTTCCTCAATCAATTTTAATGCTTTTACTCAATTTTATGCAATGCCAGTAACAATCATATATTCTTGCGTTAATAGATAATTAAGAATATTACAAAACTCTTTGTTGTCATGAGCAATGATTATATATCTTTGGCTCTTCCATAGTTGTAATCTCTAATGTTTTATAAATTCGCAAAAAAATTTCCCAATCCTCTTATTTCAAAATTATAATCGAGTAGGAGCTAAATAAATTAATTATTTAGCTCCTACTCGATTTTTCCATCCCTAATATATAAAATAGTTTTTATCACGATATTAAGTGCCTTTGATAATAATTGAACTTTTAAAAATGAACAACAAAATGCTTTTAATCATTTCCTTCATTATTTTTACGCCTTGATACTATACTTGAGATAACAATAATCAGGATGAATAAGACGAAAAATATAAACAATCTTAAAGCTCCACTATAAGAAATACTGAAACTTCCTTTAAAAAAACTTTTAATAATTAGTCCCATAGCAATCAACATTACACAAAAACCAACGCTAAAACTCAATTTTTTTTTGCTATAGGTACTATATGCTCCTGCCCCGACGACCCTGATACCGTAATATATCGCACAAATTAATATTATTGCAGATATGCTTATTGAACTAGCAGCCCACTTAACCCCACAATTTCCGAGAAATATATCTATCAATAGTGAAGGAAAGAGAATGAAATAGCATTGATTCCCTATTTTATTTCGAGTTTGAATCTGCATTTCATCAAGGTCTTCTTTCAGACTTTCTTTATTTATCATTAATATCATCCTCCCAAAAAATTTGATCAAGTGTTTTATTGAGTGCTTTACAAATAGCAATACATAATCGTATAGAGGGGTTATAGTCTCCACTTTCAATAGCATTAATAGTTTGTCTAGTAACATTAACAACCTCAGCGACTTCCTTTTGTGACATGTCTTTTGCGGCTCTTGCAGACTTAAACTTTAAATTTTTACTCACATAAACCACCCCTAAATACAGTGTAATACTTTTTTTACATAATGTAAACTATATATTACATTATATCTGTATTATATTACATATAAATAAATATTGTTCTTACAACAATTTAGACGATTCACTGGATGTCAGCCACATAAGGAAACAAAGCAAATGCCGTGAAATGAATCATTTCACGACATTTTATAAACATATTCTATATATGTCTAAATTGTACAATTGTACTTTGAGTATTTAGCTATTAAATTTTAGTTAATTGATATGTTGTCTTTTTATTTCCTATTTGGTAAAAGCCACTAGTTCTTTTTTTATATACAAATCCTGTTATTATTTCATCGACTCTATAATTTCCATTTGTCAATTCGTCGACAATTTCATTACATATTAAAATATCATCATCATTTATTAAAAATTTAATTTGTTCTAACGTATAATTTTCACCTATTATTATTTTCTTTAACATATCATCTTCAACCATCCTATTATCATCTCCTATTCTTATAACTTATATTATAGCATTGGACTCGTGGTAAGTGAGTTATTTCCAGACTCAATTTATGGAAAGTCTTTAATATGTTAAACAAGAATAATAATGGAATAACAAAGGAACGACGTGAAATTTTCTTTTCACGACATTTATCTTTTCCATACCTACTATACAAAATGCTTTTTTATCGTTTAAATCGAATGATCATTATATGGAATCTATATTATTAATAGTTTAATTAAAGACCTACTTGAATTAATAATGCAGTATCTATTTTTTGCATATCTGCATTATTAACTTGACCAATTTCTTCTTTAAGTCTCTTTTTATCTATTGTCCTCATTTGTTCAAGTAAAACTACAGAATCATTAGTTAGACCATACTCTTCTGCTGATAATTCAACATGAGTTGGAAGTCGCATTTTTCTTAACTGTGAAGTAATTGCTGCTACAAGAACTGTTGGAGAATATTTATTTGCAATATCATTTTGCAAAATAACAACGGGTCTTATTCCACCTTGTTCTGAACCTACAACTGGACTCATATCAGCATAATATAAATCTCCCCTGGTTATTATTAAATGTCTCAAAGGTCTTGAGCTACTTAATTCATCGTCATTTAATTCATCAAATTTTGATTGAGTTACATTTTTAACTTCTTCAATTACTGATTCATTAATTTTTGTTTTAAGTAATTCATTTGCAGTATATAAAAATTGATGTAAAGTATACATCCAAAAATTCGCATCAGCTTCGTCTTTTATTTCTTTTATTAAATCTTCTCTTGGTCTTTCAATTCTAGTTTCATTACTTCTATTATTTTTATAACACCAATCTTCTTTTAAATCATTTATAATAAAAATTATATCTTTCTTTGTTGTTCTAGCAAAATTAATTATTTGTTTCCATATAATTAAATCTCCAAACTTCTGAATTCCTTTTTTATCTTTATCATCCATATATCCAGGTGGTATTCCATTTTCATATCTAAATCCGCCCTCTTTTACAATCTCCATAATCTGTGCATATTCAAACTCTTTACCTACCATAAAATACTTATTAAATTCTTTTAATACATTATCATCGTCTAACTTGGCGTTAATTTCTTTTTTTCTTTCTAAAGTTTCTTCATCAATTTTCACTTTGAATTTATTATAACTCTTTGTAAATATATCGCATTCACTTTTAAATTCATTAAAAATTGTACTATCAAAATACGGATGCGAATCTTCTTTTTTGTATCATTACTTAAAGCATTCACTACCGAACTTATACCTTTAATATGTTTCATAATTGGTATAAATTTTTCTTCATTTAACTTAGCATATTTATCATTATATACTTTATTTATTACAATCTTTCTATTCTTTAAATACTCAAATTCTACATGTCCTGGAATCCATAATCTTTCTTTGATCTTTGTAAAAGTAGTGTCAAAAATATTTTGTTGTGTTTTTGTAGAAAATTCATAAAAAGACAATAATGCAGAAGTATCAAATACAAATATACAATTTGCCCATAGTTTATTTTGTATCTTTGATTCTGCTAAATAATTTATTATATTATCTTCATTCATGTAGACAACCCACCCCCATTCTGAATTTATTTAATATCCTTGTACAAACTACACATTAATGTTAAAACATCCTCTTCACCATTTTCTTCTTCTTCTTCAGTGCAAAGGGAGTAAATTTTTTCTTTTACAGTATACTGTTTTTTATTAAATATAAATTTATCACTATTAAGAAATGTATTTAAAGAAACTTCCGAAAAAGTCTGTAGTCTTAATTCAGGGTCTCCCTCTAAATTTAAGTCTACTGAAATTAAATCTGCATATTCTTTCTTTTTCAATATAACGGTATTACTATTAACTTCATTATCTGAATCTAAATGTTGAATAATATTATGTAAGTCATATTCTTCATCTTCATCCTCATCCTCATATCCCAAATTTTCATTTAATATCATTTCACAATTTGAATCTTTTTCAATCTCAAACTTTTTCTCAGCCCTACTTCTAAAATTTTTATTATAAGTCTTCACAATATATTTCCCCATAATTAACACTCTCCTATCTTACCCATATAATTCTGTAAAAGTAATAAGATACCTTTATTTTTTAAATGAATATGGTATTAGAATTACCCTGTGGCTCTTATATAGCCTTTACAAACGTTATAGACCCATTGAATAGGTAGTCTTTAATTTGTCCATTTAGGTATACCTTTATAAACGATAGCTCAATAGGGTGTGACATTACGTAAATAAATGTCATGAAATTTATATTTCACGACATTTGCTTTTTTCAATTCCAATAATATTAAGGGTTAAATGTCCTAAATTGATTTTGAAAAATCACCAATTGCTTTTCTAATTACTTGAACCATCTCTTTAGGGGATTCTCTTTCTTTATTGTCTATCCATTTATATAATATATTCCAAAGACCACC
>NZ_JAIZZK010000068.1 GCF_020443705.1 Clostridium algoriphilum | reverse complement strand
TCCATCTTAATTCTGCCATTTAAATCATCAACCTTTCTTTAGAAAACCTTTTCTATTTTTATAAATTAATAAGTACTTTTACAAGTACACCAATTCAAATAAATCATTATAAGATTTTTATAGAAAACCTTTTCTTTTTCTTTACTTATTACATATTAACATATACATTTTAGTAATACAATACTATTTTTTTAACTCTTAAAATTAAATTATTAAGTTAACGTTTCATAGGGATATCTAATTCAAGGGGGTAATATACTCTACCCTATAGCTTGATTGTTGAAGATTCATCCATATAGGACCAGGAGCGACTACATTACCTCTTGATACCTATAGTGTAAGTGATGAAGTAAAGCTTACAATCGCTCCTTTCGTTGCTGAGTAATCAATAGATATCTTATTACCTTTGTATACAGTTATAGGCAAAGTATTTATAATACTTTTAATAATGCTAAAAAAGATAGTAAAAACTTATTTAAGTTTTTACTATCTTTTTTATTTAGGATACATTGTATCTTATTTTATTTTAAATTTATTAGTAATTCTCCAGCCTTTACCTGTTGCCCTTCCTTAACATTAATTGATTCTATAACACCTGAAGCCGAAGCAATTACCCTAGTCTCCATCTTCATAGCCTCAACTACCATTAATTGTTGATTTTCAGTTACTTTATCTCCTTTTGCTACAAGAATTGATAAAACAGTTCCTGGTATAGGAGATCCAACCTCTAAAACATTTGAAGGATCTGCCATTTCTGATATTGCAAAATCTTGCACAACCTTGTTGTTTCGGTCTTTAACTTTTATTTCTCTTCTATTTCCATCAACCTCAAAAACAAGAACTTTGTTACCTTCTAAATCCAACTTACTAATGTGAAGCAACTTAATCATATGAGTTTTTCCATCAGCAACTTCAGCCTCACAGGTTTCACCCTGATTTAGTCCGTGGAAGAAAATATCACTTCCTATTCTGCTTAAATCTCCGTACTCCTGAATGTATTTGATATAGCCATCGAATACATCAGGGTATAATGCATAGCTTAGTATATCTTTTTTATCTGGAGTAATATTAAACTTTTCTATTAAGTGTTTCTCTATCTTACCAAAGTCCTCAGCAGGAAGCAATTCACCAGGTCTACATGTAATTGGTTCCTCACCCTTTAAAACTAGTTTCTGTAGTTTCTGCGGAAATCCTCCCATTGGTTGACCCATCATTCCTTTAAAGTATGATACAACGGAATCTGGGAAAGACATTTTAATTGCTTTTTCAAATATATTTTCTGGTGTAAGATCATTTTGAACCATAAATATTGCAAAATCTCCAACCATCTTAGATGATGGAGTTACCTTTACAATATCCCCTACCATGTCGTTTACCTCTTTATACATTTCTTTAATTTCATTAAATTTATGTCCAAGACCGAAACTCTCTACCTGTGGTTTAAGATTAGAATATTGGCCTCCTGGAATTTCATATCTATAAATTTCAGCTGAACCAGAATTCAAATCTGATTTAAATTGGTCATAAACTGGCCTTACAGCATCCCAATAATCTGAAATCCCCTGAATCCCTTTAAGGTCTATTCCAGTATCTCTGTCAGTATTTTCAAGTGCTGCAACAACTGAGTTTAAGGCTGGTTGACTTGTAAGTCCTGACATACTGTTAAATGCAGTATCTACAATGTCAACGCCTGCTTGAGCCGCCATCAAAACTGTAGCAACCCCGTTTCCTGTAGTATCATGAGTATGAAGATGAATAGGCATTCCTACCTCTTGCTTTAAGGCATTAACTAGCTTAAATGCAGCATGAGGCTTAAGCAATGCTGACATATCTTTTATACCTAATATATGAGCTCCTGTTTTTTCAATTTCCTTTGCAAGCTTTATATAATAGTCCAAATTATATTTATTTTTTTTATCATTTAGTATATCACCTGTATAACAAATACAAGCTTCTGCAACCTTACCACTTTTAATAACCTCGTCTATTGAAGTTTCCATTCCTTTAAGCCAGTTTAGAGAATCAAATATTCTAAACACATCAACACCAGTATTTGCAGATTCTTTAATAAATTCACGAACTATATTGTCAGGATAATTTTTATAACCTACTGCATTCGCTCCACGTATAAGCATCTGAAAAAGTACATTAGGAATTTTCTTTCTAAGTTGTGTTAGTCTCTCCCAAGGAGATTCATTTAAAAATCTATATGCTACATCAAAAGTAGCGCCTCCCCACATCTCAAGAGAAAACAAATCTGTTCCATAAACAGAGGTAGCAGTTGCTATCTTTAACATGTCCTTTGTTCTCACTCTAGTTGCCATTAATGATTGTTGAGCATCTCTCATTGTTGTATCCGTTAGTAGTAATTTATTTTCATTTTTAATCCACTTTAAAAGCCCTTCTGTACCCTGGAGATCTAATATTTGTTTTGTCCCACTAAGTTTATTTGGCATTATGATTTTTGGAACTACTGGTACATCATATAGCTTTTTAATACCATTTGTTTCATTGACCATTTTTTCCCCAATGAATTTTAAGACTCTATTTTCTTCATCTGCCTGAGGTGTAATAGATATCAATTCAGGATTTTCTTCAATAAAACTTGTATTACATTCACCCTTCAAAAAAGTAGGATGATTTAATACATTAATTAAAAAACCTATATTAGTCTTTACTCCTGTAATTCTAGTTTCCTCAATAGCTCTTATAGACTTCTTTATTGCATCTTTAAAGGTTCTAGAAAAAGATATATTTTTTACTAGAAGACTATCATAATATGGGCTAATTACTGCACCTGCAAAACCATTACCACCATCTAGTCTTATTCCAAAACCAGAACCTGTTCTGTATTCTTCTATTTTGCCAGTATCAGGTGCAAAATTATTAGAAGGATCCTCTGTTGTTATACGGCACTGTATAGAATAGCCATTAACCTTAACATCTTCTTGAGAGTTAATTCCAATTTCTGCAGAATCTAATGCATAATCTTGTGCTATTAAAATTTGACTTTGTACTATATCAATACCTGTTACCATTTCTGTAACAGTATGTTCAACTTGAATTCTAGGATTCATTTCTATAAAATAATGATTTCCATGAATATCTACTAAAAATTCTAATGTTCCAGCACTTCTATAATTTACTGATTTAGCTATCTTTAGTGCATCATTGCAAATTTCGTCTCTTTTCTCCTGTGATATTGAAAAAGCAGGAGTATACTCTACAACCTTTTGATGCCTTCTTTGAATAGAACAATCTCTTTCATGCAAATGAACAATATTACCAAATTTATCTCCAAGAACCTGTACTTCTATATGTTTAGCTTTTTCAAGATATTTTTCTACATAAAGATGATCGATACCAAAAGCTTTTTTTGCTTCACTTTTAGCGCTTAAATAAGAGGATGCTAATTCGCTTGCGTCTCGTACAATTCTCATGCCGCGTCCACCGCCACCAGCAACTGCCTTTAGCATAACAGGATATCCACATTTTTTTGCTAATATCCTTGCCTCGTCTATTGTTTCAACTTCTTTTTTATCTCCAGGTATAGTAGGAACTCCTACTGCATTTGCAACAATTTTAGATTTAATTTTATCTCCAAGTTTATCCATCATTTCCGCAGTAGGTCCAATAAATTCAATGCCTGCTTTCGCACACTTTATTGCAAACTCTGGGTTCTCCGATAAGAACCCATACCCTGGATGAATGGCATCTACTCCTTTTTTAAGTGCAATACTAATTATCTCCTCAATGTTTAAATATGCCGCAACAGGACTTCTGTTTTTCCCTATAAGATAGGCTTCATCTGCCTTAGTCTTAAATAGTGAATATTTGTCCTCATTAGAATAAATTGCAACCGTACGAATCCCAAGCTCATTACAAGCCCTAAAAACTCTTATTGCAATTTCACCTCTGTTTGCCACTAGTACTCTTTTAAATTTTCTCACTTTCATTACCCCCTGTATAACCTTTGATCTCTAATCTATAATCTTAAATTCATTTTATTTTTCATTAATCATTATTCAATAGAATACAATATTTTCAGCTAAAATGCAATTAAATAAACATGTCATTGCAATAAACTCATATTATTAACCAACAGTTTAGAGTGATAAGCTGAATTTAGCGTCCACTTTGCTTATTCGCTAACTAATCTTAAGTCAACGATAAATGACTTAACAGCCTCTTCCTTTGTAGCCCATGATGTTACTAAACGAATAGCAGAATTATCCTTATCAACTTTTTGCCATATGAAAAATGAGTACTTTTCTTGAAGTCTTGCAATTATTTCATTTGGCAATATTGGAAATATTTGATTTGTTGGTGAATCAATTAAAAATTTATATCCATATTTGATTATACCAATTTTTAAAGACTCTGCCATGCTGTTTGCATGTTTTGCTAAGTCAAAATAAATGTCATTTTTAAATAGTTCTAAAAACTGTATACCAATTAACCTTCCTTTTGCAAGTAATCCACCTTTTTGTTTAATGTAATACCTGAAATCTTCCTTAAGACAATCTTTACAAATTACAAATGCTTCCCCTATTAATGCGCCATTTTTGGTTCCACCTATATAAAAAGCGTCAGTAAGTCTTGGCAGATCTGAAATCTCTATATCATTCTCTTTTGAACATAAAGCAGCTCCTAGTCTTGCCCCATCAATATATAATAAAATATTGCTTTTCGTACAATATGCATATAAATCTTCTAACTCTTGTTTTTTATATATAGTACCTATTTCTGTAGGGTTCGATATATAAACCAATTTAGGCTTTACCATGTGCTCATCAGTATGCTCATCTATTGCCATTTGTATGTGTTTAGGCTTAAGTTTCCCGTCACCTACTTTAATTGATATTATTTTGTGTCCTGTTGCTTCTATTGCACCAGTTTCATGAACTAATACATGTCCTGTATTTGCTGAAATAACAGCTTCATGAGGTCTTAAAAAAGCAGAAATAGCAGTAAGGTTTGTTTGAGTTCCCCCACAAAACATATGAATATCAACATCGCTACGTTTTAATTTATCTTTTAAGAGCTTTTTAGCAGCCATGCAATATCTATCTTCGCCATACCCGTCTGTCTGCTGCATATTTGATTCAATTAAGGCTTTCAATATATTGGGGTGAGCTCCTTCACTATAATCATTTTTAAAACTATACATAATTTTACTTCTCCTTACGTTATCATTGGCTTATTTGTAAATCCAATTAGGTTAAACCTTTTACATTTTTAGCTTTCTATATCTATTGTATGCTGCCATTATTTCTTGCTTTCTTGGCATGGCTAAACTTCCATTTCCACCTTTTAGCATATCCATTGATATTAATCCATTTTTTTCTATCTTATTAAGCATATTATCTACCATGGTTTCAAAGTTTAAACCTTTATTCATAATACTCGCTTCGACCCACTTCATAATTAAGCCTATGGCATTTAATTGCTCATTATCTACTACTTGCTCAACTGCTCTTAAATCTATTTCCTCTCTATTTATACTTAGGACATTTAACCCTATTGCTTTAATTTTGATGCCTTTATCGTTACTTTCAATATTTCCAGTTTTAATCACTCTATTGAAAACAATATCTATTTTTATACCTCTATCCTTTACTCTTTTTGTAATATTACCAAGACTAAGCTTTTTAGCCTCTTTTGTAACATCCTTAACCTCATAATTATCCAATTGAATAACAGAATCTGCCACATCAAAAAAGTCTCCTGAGCTTCCTACTACAATTACTGTTGAAATACCCTTTTGCTTATACATTGGTCCCACTATTTCAATAAATGGTGTAATTGGTTCCTTTTCCTTAGAAACTAACTTCTGCATTAAATCATCTCTCATCATGAAATTAGTGGCTGAAGTATCCTCATCTATTAAGAATACCCTTGATCCACTTTCTATTCCCTCTATAATACTCGCCGCTTGTGATGTACTACCACTTGCGTTCTCAGTACAGAATTCTACAGTATCTTTCCCATTGGGTAAGTTACTTATAAATAGTGATATATCTGTTTTAGTTATGCATCTACTATCTTCTGCCCTTACTTTTAAAGCTGATCCATCAGTTATAACAAGTTCTCTACCATCACCTTCTATATGATTATAAACTCCAATCTCTAGAGCCTTTAATAATGTAGATTTACCATGATATCCTCCACCTACAATAAGAGTTATGCCTTTTTTAATACCCATACCACGTATCGTGCCGTAACTCTTTGTATTAAATTCTACTTCTAGTTCTTTTGGTGAAACAAACGCCACGGAATCTCTTAATGCTTTTGTAGACACGCCACTCTCGCGAGGGAGTATTGATCCATTAGCTACAAAAGCAATAAGTCCTCGAGATTCGAGCCCCCTCCTTATATACTCTTGATCTTCAACTAGGGCAACTCTACTTGCTAATTTTGCGTGATTTATATTTTTATATAATAATGAATTTTCAACTATGCTCGGAATAATGTTATATAAAATTTTCTCAAGTTCTCTTGATAAAACACTTCTTCCTCTTGCTGGAAATCCCACATAAAATCTTGCTTCTACTTTATCCTCATCTATAATTACTGAAGTTCTGTTTAATATCTCCTGTGGACATTTACTTATAGCTATTAATCCACTCTTCCCAGATCCATTGACCTTTTGGGAGCACTTATTTATATTATAATGAAATTCTCTTGTTAAGTAATCTGCTACTACAGTATTTTTATTTTTATTATCATAAATTTCTTTTGGAAATTTAGCTATGTTCTGATTTACTATTACTCTAATTCTTGATGGCGATGCAAAAGGATCACCCTGTACGTGATCTATGCAAAGCAGAAAACTTCCGAAATTATATTCTCCAGCAAGTTCTTTATACATTCTATAGCTTTTTCCATCAATTCTTTCTAACTCTTTTTTTAACAATTCATAACTTTTCATTTGACTCTCCCTTTATTTCTTTAAAACGTATTATTCTCCTCTATTATATAAATAAGTTACTAAACAATAATTGTTTTGTTTAGTAACTTTTTAATATCTCATTTCACATCTTTCTGTTTTAATATACCTATTACTAATTATACACATCTTTATTTGTTGTATCAACAATTATGCAAAATTCGACAAAAATAAATGTCTTTATTTGAATTTACCATATACCAACTATTATTGCCTCCTAAATGACACATTCTAGGTGCAAAAATAATTAAAGAACTGACAGGTAGAGATGCTGACGTTCTTATAGATCCTACATTGATGCTTACAAAAGAGAAATGGCTATCTATAGCCAAAGAGGCTCCAAGCAAACCAATAGATAGATTTTTATTAACATATTTCTTAGGAAATATTTCAAAAATAAGAAATAAGTCATGCCTTAAAAGAATTGTATTGATTCAAAACATGTTCAAAGCGACATTAATAATTCATTTATTATATTAAAAAAATAAAGTAAATGGAGAGTAGACACCCTCCTTTTACTTTATTTTATTATTCTAGTATTTATTCAGCACTATTTCTAAATTGTATAGTTCTATATTTCATAAAATTCAACCATTTATTTGCAAACTTATCATTCATAACTTTTTTATATTCATTAATGTATGTTGATAAATCTTCTTCTGAGTTTAAATTTATTCCAAAGCCTTTTTCATTAATGATAACTATAGCCTCATATGAATAATCTGCTACTCCTATAACATCAATTAGCTTGCCAGCTCTTATTTTAGCAACAAGACTAGCATTTAATGCTATTACATCAAAATCCTTTGTATAGTTATAACTTTCTGAAAAGTAAGGTACATTATCTCCAATTTTATATTGAGTAGCCTTTATTAATTCCTTCTTAATCTCTAAAGCTTTAATATCAAAATAATATTCGTCGAAACTGTTAATTGGAAGTTTAATTTTATCCTTACTAAAACTAGTTACAATAGCTCCATTTGGATCTACAATGCCTGAAATTATTCCACCACCACTTACATCATAACCATCTACTATTACAAATCTACCAGTATTCTGATTGTCTGAAAATCTATCAAAGCATATTTTCTCCTTCGTCCTAATAGTAACATCA
>NZ_JAIZZK010000067.1 GCF_020443705.1 Clostridium algoriphilum | reverse complement strand
ATTATAACAAATAGAGGGGGTCATTGTTTTTTTTATTATAAAAGTAGCTTAAACCCTTGCTAATGCAAGGATTCAAATAAATAAAACAAAGATAGTGTTAACACTATCTAGATTTTCTCAGGAGGCAAATTATGAAAGGTATTATTTTAGCAGGAGGATCCGGAACACGTCTTTACCCTATAACAAAATCTATATCTAAACAGATATTACCTATATATGATAAACCTATGATATATTACCCATTATCAGTGTTGATGCTCTCAGGTATAAAAGACATATTAATTATTTCAACCCCTAGAGACATCACTTCTTTTGAAGAGTTACTTGGTAATGGTAGTTTTTTAGGTCTTACTCTGCAATATGCTATTCAAAAGTATCCTCGTGGACTAGCAGATGCATTTATAATAGGAGAACAATTTATAGGAGATGATAGAGTAGCTTTAATACTTGGGGACAATATATTTCATGGTTATGGTTTTACGCAGAGACTTAAAAGTGCTGCAGATAGAAAAGATGGAGCGACTATTTTTGGATACCACGTAAGCAATCCAAAAGAATTTGGAGTAGTCGAATTTGATGAAGACAATAATATAATATCAATTGTAGAAAAGCCTCAAAACCCAAAATCAAATTACGCTGTTTGTGGCTTATATTTTTATGATAACAATGTAATAGACATTGCTAAAAAAGTTAAACCCTCTGCTAGAGGTGAGCTAGAAATCACATCCATTAATAATGAATATTTAAAAAGAAAATCATTAAAAGTTGAGTTACTTGGTAGAGGAATGGCTTGGCTAGATACAGGAACCCATAGAGGGCTTTTAGATGCTGCAAATTTTGTGGAAGCTGTGCAAACACGGCAAGGACTATACGTAGCTTGCATTGAAGAAATTGCTTATTTTAGTGGTTTTATTGGTAGGGAGCAGCTCCTAAAAATAGCTCAGCCCTTAATAAAAACACAATACGGTAAATATTTACTAACCATTGCAAATGAAAAAATAGATACTAGTTCTTAATATTTGTTAAAGTAAAAATACAAGTACTGGAGGATTTTATATGGGTAAGTTTAATTTTATAGATACAAAAATTAAAGATTTGTATATAATAAAGCCGCAAATATTGGGAGATCCTAGAGGCTATTTCATGGAAAGTTACAATAAAAAAGATTTTTATGATGTTGGACTTAATATGGACTTTGTTCAAGATAATGAGTCTAAGTCTAAAAAGGGTGTTTTACGTGGTCTACATTTTCAAATAAGTCACCCTCAAGGAAAGTTAGTTAGAGTTACAAGCGGAAAAGTATTTGATGTAGCTGTTGATTTGAGAGCAGACTCTCCTACTTTTAGTAAATATGTAAGTGTAGTTCTTACTGGCAAAAACAAAAAACAATTATACATTCCAGAAGGTTTTGCACACGGATTTTTAGTACTTTCGGAGTTTGCTACATTTAATTACAAATGCACGGACTATTATAATCCAGAGTATGAAAGTGGTATTTTATGGACAGACAATGATATATCTGTGAATTGGCCAATGGATCAAATTGACGAAGTATTTTTATCAGATAAAGATAAGAATCAAAAAACACTTAGAGAAATAAAAATTTTATTTAATATAAAGGAGCATGAGTGCAGATGAAAACTTACTTAGTTACTGGTGGAGCTGGATTTATAGGTTCAAATTTTATTTATTATATTATAAATAAATATTCTGATATAAAAATAATGAATTTAGATAAATTGACCTATGCAGGCAATTTATCTAATTTGAAAGGGATAAAAAATAATTCAAATTATGATTTTATTCATGGTGATATATGTGATAAGGAATTAGTAAATAATATATTTTCTAATAACGATATAGACTACGTTGTAAACTTTGCAGCAGAAACTCATGTAGACAGAAGTATAAATGATCCTGAACCTTTTGTTAGAACCAATGTGTTAGGTACTGTTAATATTCTAAATGCAGCTAAAAATGCATGGTCAACAGGCGATGGTTTTAAAGAAGGAAAGAAGTATTTACAGATATCCACTGATGAAGTTTACGGCTCTCTTGGAGATACAGGATATTTTAATGAAACTACATCAATCGATCCACATAGTCCATATTCTTCAAGTAAAGCTGGAGCCGATTTGATAGTGAAGTCATACTTTGATACCTACAAAATGCCTATTAATATAACAAGATGTTCAAATAATTATGGAGCATATCAATTCCCGGAAAAGTTAATACCTCTAATAATTAATAACTGCTTAAAGTATAAAAGCTTACCTATATATGGAAATGGAACTAATGTACGTGATTGGCTTTATGTTGAAGACCATTGTAGCGCAATAGATATAGTATTACAATATGGAAAATGCGGTGAAGTTTATAATATAGGAGGACATAATGAAAGAACTAACATACAAATAGTAAAAAAAATCATAAATTATATAAATGAAAACAAGGATAAAGAAGTTACAGAAAGGCTTATTACTTATGTGGAAGATAGAAAAGGACATGACATGCGATATGGCATAAACCCCAAAAAAATCGTGCAAGAATTAGGTTGGCATCCAGAAACTCCTTTCGAAATAGGCATAGAGAAAACTATTGAATGGTATTTACAAAATGAAGAGTGGATGAATAATATAACCTCTGGTAAGTATTTAAAATAGAGGTATAATACCTTATCTTTATTTTATAAGAAAAAGTGTAAAATCTTTAAAACATTTAAATAACTCACCACTATTTACATCAACACAATAAGCATATTCATCATATGTATATTCATTTGTGTTTAGCGTGTACAAATGATAATTTTCACCTTTAATATTTCTCTCTGAGTCATAAAGAATATGTAGGCCAGGTTCAAGTTTCACCTTAGATTTTATAATTTCTAAACCCTTTTCTTTAGATATTTTATAATTAGAAAGGTTATCACGCTTACTAATAACTAACGAGTCTTTCACTATATTATTATCTTTTTTGTAACCATTTTGGATTGTTTCCTGTTTCATTTCAGTTTTGTTTTTTTCAGCCATTACAGTTATCGTTCCTAAATAGCCTAAAAAAATACTTAAACTAATTAAAATGAGTATGAACATTCTTTTTTTTATATTTTTGAACATTAGGGTCCCTTCTTTCTATACTTTTTATAGTTTTCCTAACTTTATATAAATATATACCATGTGCCTTGTCCTAATATTACTAAGCAACTTATAGAATTAAACAAAAAATACCAAGTCAATAGTTATTTAACTATCTACTTGGTATCATAATCCACTATTTAAATATCATAACTTTTGCATCAACGCCTACTGCTTTTAATTTTCGAACTTGACTTTCAGCATTTTCTCTAACTAAGTAAGAACCTTCCATAACTCTATAAAGAGTTTGTTCATTTGTTGCTTGTATTGGTACTGAAGGTTCAACATACTTACCACCAGCCTTTTCCAATATAGCTTTTGATAATACCTTTATAATTTCATTTCTTTTTTTATCATATAAATTATTATCGCCTATATTATCAATGAATCCTATTTCAATTAGAACAGATGGAGCTTTGGTTTCCCTTAACACATGAAAATTAGCTGCCTTAACTCCTCTATTTACAAAACCCAAGGCTACAAGAGCACTTTGTATTCCCTCTGCAAGACCTTTAGACTTTGCGCCCGGATTTAAATAAGTATATGTTTCTACGCCTTTAGCTTTCTCTGGCTGATAAGCATTTCTATGAAATGATATAAAATAGTCATATGTGTTTTTATTTTCAAAGTTACTTCTTTCACTAAGGCTTACCGTAGCATCACTTGTTCGCGTTTCATTTACAATAATTCCACACTTTCTAACTTCTGCTGCCACAGCTTTTCCTAAACTTAATACATCATTGCTCTCTTTTCTTCCCTTATAGCACGCACCTCCATCTTCTCCACCATGTCCATAATCAAAACATAATTTAACCATGTTAATCACTCCTCTCTATACGTTTTCATTAAATATATATGTTCTTTAAAAATTATGTGCGCCATTTTTAAGCACGACAAAAGCACTCAACCATAGGATTGGTAAACCTACTAAAGTAGAGGAAAGCTCAAGCTTCAAGTATTCTACTTACGGAAAAATATTTGAACAAGTTGTCTTTATGACTAAAAATCGAAAAAATCGAAGTCAACTATGCACCAAAGATCCTAAATTAATGTAATAAAAATTACTCAAATGGCCTTAACCCTAAGTTTAAAGGGATAAGGCCGTTTAATTTTTTTTGTAATCTCTTGGTATTGTATAAAATAAAATTTACATCAATTGCATTAGAAATCCCCTCATATATATTATCATCAGTTCTCTATCCACACTGAGCCTTCTAAATCTTATACAATATCCATTTACAGGTTGCAAGTTCATACTTAATCTCAAATAACTTTGCATCATTCTCAAATAAGCTTTGACACTTATATACAATCATAATGTTGCCTGCAAACTTTTGAGTATCCTTTATTATAACTTTATCTATTTTTATAACTTGCATAGGCTCATCATTCACTTGCATTCTAAACCTAATAGGCTTTATAGAGCCTTTGTTATCTGTATAAGAAACCATTTCTATAGGTAAAGCTAGAACCTTCATTTACTTTTAACCTCCTTAAATTATAGAACTCATTAAATGATTGTTTTCCTGCCCTAATTTAGTTTAATGTGATTTATTATATTTTCCCATCTCAGAACATACGTTCGTAATTATTATATCCCAGTTTAGTGTTTTTTAGAAGTTTTTCTAAAAATAATATTTAAAATTTAATGTACGAACAATTAAAAAACTTATGAATATATAATCCGAAAATATTTCTAAAAAAATCTGATTTTATACAAAAAAAGTAGATGTGTGGCTTAATGCAATTGGTGAGGATATTGTTTTAACTTGGAATCTATTAAACAAGGGCTGGATAACGTATTTTGAGCCATTAGCAGTTGCATTTACTGACGTTCCTACTAATCTATACTCCATTTCAAGTCAACGCTCAAGATGGTCAAGAGGCATGATTGAGGCTTTAAAGAGAATAAAACCCTTAGATTTACATTTTAAGCATAAAACAATACATCTCCTTATTTATTTGTTATAATATTGTTGAAACTGAACAAACTAAATTCATAATAAACTTACAAGGAGATTACTACAATGAAAGATTTTGCATTTATATCAGATTTTGATGGGACACTTACAAAAAAGGATTTTTATAAGATATTATCCGAGACCTATTATAAAGAAGAGCTTAAACCCATATATGACTCTTGGAAAAATGGAGAAATGAAGGATGTTGAGTACTTAGGATATGTTTTTAATAATGTACGTAGAAATGAAACGGAGCTTTATGAGGATATTTTAAATATTGACTTTGACCCCACTGCTAAAGCTTTTATTGAACAAGTTAAAGCTGCTGGTGGCGACTTTATTGTTATTAGTGCAGGCTCAAGTTATTACATAGATAAGGTATTTGAAAAACATCATATAGACGGCGTAGATGTTTACTCAAATAAATGTATTTTTAAAGATAATGGCATTTATTTTGATTTAGATGAACATGATGAATTTTATTCAGATCGTTATGGTATTGATAAATTAATTGTTGTGGAAAAGCTAAAAGCTAATTATAAAAAGGTTTTTTATGCTGGTGATAGTGGGCCTGATCTTCAACCTGCTTTAGTTTCTGATGTAGTTTTTGCCAAAGGAAAGCTAGTAGAACTATTAAAGAAAGAAAAAAAAGAATTTATAGAATTTGAAACATTTTCAGAAGTTTGGGATAAATTAAAGAAATACTTATAAAAAATACACTTATTTGCTTAATATTTATATTAACCAAATAAGTGCATTTTTGTTTTTATCAACTACCAACATTCATATTTTCTACAATAATAGCAATTACTATTTGTTCAATTTAATTGCAAGACACATGGTTTGATAATTAATTTTCTATACCTATTAATCTATGTATGCTTCTCGCAACATCTTAATTTCTTCTGCGTGACCCTCTAACTCATTTGGAGTTTCTAAATAAAATGGCAAGTGACGTAGTTTTGGGTGATTAATAATTCTACTAATTGCCTCTATACCGATAGAACCTTTACCAATTGTTTCATGTCTGTCTTTATGACTTTCAAATGGATTTTTACTATCATTTAAGTGAATTGCATAAAGCTTGTCAAGACCAATAATTCTATCAAACTCATTTATCACTCCATCTAAATCATTAACGATATCATAACCAGCATCGTATATATGACAAGTATCAAGGCATACACCCATTTTATCTGATAGTGTAACACCATCAAGTATTTGCTTTAATTCCTCAAATGTTCGGCCTACTTCAGTTCCTTTACCAGCCATTGTTTCTAGAAGTACTCTAGTTGTTTGCTCCCTTTTTAATATACCGTTAAGCATATTTATAATATATTCTATACCTACCTCGGTACCTTGTTTTACATGACTACCTGGATGGAAATTATAAAAACTATTAGGAAAGTATTCCATTCTATATAAATCATCTTTCATAATCATCCTTGCAAATTCTCTTGTTTTCTCATCTGCAGAACAAGCATTTAGAGTATATGGCGCATGTGCTAGAATTGTATCAAATTTATTTTCTTTCATTAGCTCAAGTAATGCTGCTACATCGCTTGGATCAATTTCTTTTGCCTTACTTCCCCTAGGATTACGAGTGAAAAACTGAAATGTATTTGCTCCTATATTAAGAGCATCTAGTCCCATAGCCTTATAACCTTTTGATACTGATAAATGGCAACCTATATTTAACATAATTGTTCCTTCCTCTCTCTACTATAAATTGAGATTTTATGTATACTAAACCTTATCCATTACACTTTTTAGTGACACTTAATAAGTTCAATTTTGCTATGCGAAAATCTTTCTTATGTTAGTATATCCTAAACTATACATTATATAAAAGACAAAAGTTTAGCTCGTTTAAACTAAAAATAAAGGAGCTTTAATAAAATTTTAATTTATTAAAGCTCTTTTATGCTATTCTACAATAATTAAATCTTTTGTATAATGATTTAGTACTTCGCAACCATCCTGCGTAACTATTACTAAATCTTCAATGCGTATTCCAACGTCGCCCGGAAGATAAATACCTGGTTCAATGGAGAAAATTTGTCCTGGCTGAACTTTATCAGTATTCGCGGACGAAACATCACCAAAGTCATGAACTTCTATCCCTATTGAATGCCCTAATCTATGAGTAAAATATTTTCCATAACCTTTTTCCGTGATATAGTCTCTAGCTGCAGCATCGATATCACAGAATCTAACTCCTGCCTTAACTTTTTCAATTCCTCGCCTATTTGCCTCTTTAACAATATTGTAAACTTCTCTACTGTGATCTGATGCTGTTTTGTAGAAAACTGTCCTAGTCATGTCTGAGCAGTATGAATTCATTTTGCATCCGATATCAATAACTATACTGTCCCCTTCTTTAACTGTTGATCCATTCATTTCATGATGAGGGTCAGCCGCATTTGCACCATAACCTATAATTGGATCAAATGAATGTCCCTGTGCCCCCAGTTCTTCCCAAATATCTTCGAGTAACTTTCCCATTTTCTTTTCAGAATGTTTTTCAGGGATAAGTTTTATCATTTTATCAACAGCATTATCATTTAATGCTGAAGCTATTCTCATTAAATCTTTTTCCTCTTCATCCTTACACATTCTTACCCTATCAAGAATCTCGGATCCATTAACAAATGTGCTACCGCCTTTCAGCTTCATTAGTTTTATTAAGAAATGAGATGGCCAATTTTTATCTATACCCATTGGTTTATCTTTATCAATGTTTTTTGCAACAATTTCTACTGGACTCTGAGTATCATTAAACCATATCTTTTCTACTCCTAAATCTTCACTTATAGGGAATAACTCATTAATAAATAGTTTGTTATGTCCATTTAAATTAATATAGAGTACAATCATTCTCTCTCCAGATAAAATCCATTTTCCTGTAAGATAGTATATAGCCGCGGGGTCAGAAACTATCATTTGAGGTACTTTCTTCTCTTTCATAATTTTTAGAACTTTGTTAAGTCTTTCTTGTATCATTAACAATCCCCTCCTAAAATAAGGATAGTGTTAACACTATCTTTGTTTTATTTATTTGAATCCTTGCATTAGCAAGGGTTTAAGCTACTTTTATAATAAAAAAAACAATGACCCCCTCTATTTGTTATAATTGT
>NZ_JAIZZK010000066.1 GCF_020443705.1 Clostridium algoriphilum | reverse complement strand
CTGAAGGTAACACCCGTTCCCATACCGAACACGAAGGTTAAGCTTCAATGCGCCGATGGTACTGCAGGGGTAACCTTGTGGAAGAGTAGGTCGTCGCCAGATTATAAAAAACACTAAGTATAACTTAGTGTTTTTTATTTTTTTGTAAATATAACTGTCCATTTGGGTTATTTGATTTTTCAGCACCTTTAATTGTACAAGGTAAATATATATATCGACAATTAGTAATTAAGCAAAAGATATTATTATTATTATACTGTTTTACAAAAGAGTCGTCCTTGGGAGTAAATTCAAGGACAATAGTAAATTGTGGTACCATATTAAATCCTTTAAAAAATTATTTTAGTTCTATACTATTTTTTAAATTTACAATAAAAGCTTCACCTTTTTTCAATTCGATATGACCTGATTTATAAGGACTACCTTCTACAGTTATATAGACTTTATTTACACCGTAATATCTTCCAACTGTATTAGTAATGCATTGCAAAATCATGCTTTCATATCCAGAGCCTACATTCATTTCACTAACGAGCTCCTTTGTAAAGTCCACATAAACCATACCATCCTTATTTAAATATAAACTTTTAATTTTAGCGTTAGGACTAAGCACCCTGGCTATATTACCTTTTGGTAAAACTTTATAAGCAGCTTCAATTTTTAATCTTGTTATATCGTTAGTTTTAAAAATTAGTTGCTTTTCTACAAAATTAAGATTAATTCCATTTACATTAGGGTAATAAAATTCTAATGATTGAGTAAATGAAACATTAGTCTCTATTCTGCTTAACGAAGATGAAATTTGACCACCATTTGATATAAAAACTGTTTTAACTAAGCCAACATTTAGTGCATAATAGTCTAAGGTCTTAGTTGTTTTATCAGTTGTAGTAACCTCCAGTGTTTTATATTTACCTAAAGACGTGGTTACTTCAACCTCAACATTTGAGATATATCGTTTTTTATTCCCAGTAAGTGTCCAAGTGGTTCCCTTTATTAATGGTTCTTTTAACAAAATTTCTGCATTAATACTAGGACTTTGGGTTAAATTCTCTCTGTAATAACATTCACCTCTAGATAGTAGCATAGTCAACTTGCCATCTTTATTTTCAAGCACTTTAACTATTTCTGTACCGCCGTTATTAGTTCTTAGTTGAATACGGTTTCCAACTAAATAGTCTACTAAGACGTTGTACGAGGCAAATTCATTTCCTTTACCCTCATATACATATTTTGTGTTTTCTTTAAGGGGAAAATAGTCCTTAATAGTAAATAACAACTTGAGTGCCTTATCAATAGCAGCCCAGGTGTTATTCCCCACGATTCCATCCACAACTAATCCTTTAACTTTCTGAAATAATCTAACTGCGGTATTGGTTTTAGGGCCGAATATTCCATCTATTGGTCCTGGGTTATAGCCAAGTTTAGTCAATGATTGTTGAAGGTATCGTACAGCTTCACCGATGCTTCCAACTCTTACAAGAGGTTGTCCCATTTTATATTCCTCCAATATACAATTTATACAAATAATAAACTATATTCTATAGATGAGTAATTTAAGAATTATAAAATCATAGAATATAGTTACTATTTATACTAGTATATTATGTTTATTTTAGATATAAGTGACGAAAGGGTACTATATCTCTACGAAGAGAAAAAAGGATAGTTAAATAAATCTGACCATAACACAGTTTTTTTTTGCATGAATCAATAAATATTAAAGGATAGTATTAGATTAATGTAGAATTACGTAAATAGTATATTTTACAGAATTTATGAATATTGAATAGTATGGCTGAAATATTTAAATGAATTCTTATAATGAGAGGATGGATTTCTACATTTATAGTGGAAGTCTTTTTTTATATACTAAAAGCATAGAAATAATAAAGCTAAAAAAGATTTAAGGGGGCAATAATTTGAATATCGTTAATATACAAGCATTAACTAAAAAATTTGGAGACTTTACGGCAGTTGAGGATATAGATCTTTCCATAAAGGAGGGAGAAATTTATGGTTTACTTGGGCCTAATGGGGCGGGTAAAAGTACGATTATAAACATGATTTGTGGGTTAATTACAACTACAAAAGGTTCTATTGACGTACTCGGAATAGATAATAAGAAAAATCCAGGTGCTTCAAAGAGAAATATTGGTGTAGTTCCTCAAGACATAGCCGTTTATGAAGATTTAACTTGCTACGAGAATGTAAAGTTCTTTGCAAGTCTTTATGGAATTCGAGGAGAGAAATTAAAAAAAAAGGCCCAAGAAGCTTTAGAATTTGTTGGACTTTCTGATAAGGCCGAGAGTTATCCAGCAACTTTCTCTGGAGGAATGAAAAGAAGACTAAATATAGCATGTGCAATTGCTCATACTCCTAAGCTTCTAATAATGGATGAGCCTACGGTAGGTATTGATCCACAATCAAGAAATCATATACTTGAATCCGTAAAGAAATTGAATAAGCTTGGATGTACTATTATATATACAACTCATTACATGGAAGAGGTAGAAGCAATTTCAACGATGATAAGTATAATCGATCATGGCAAGGTTATTGTTTCAGGTACTAAGGAAGAACTCAAATCTATTGTTACAGATAAAAATACAGTTGAAATTACAGTTACTGATGGTAGTGTAATAAAAGAAGAGGAATTAAAGGATATAAAGGGAGTTACAGCTACTAACGTTTCAAAGAATATAGTTAAGATCGATAGTTTAAAAGAAATAAACAATTTAGATAAGATAATTCTTTATTTTACGGATAATGGAATTCCTATTAAGAATATTGAGAATAAGGTGCCAGATCTCGAAATTGTATTTTTAACATTAACCGGCAGAAAATTAAGGGATTAGAGGTGAAGAAATGAATATTATATCTATAATTATAAAGGAAGTAAAACACAGTTTTAGAGACAGAAAATCTATGGCAATGATGATATTATTTCCTATAGCATTAATAGTTGTAATTAGTGCAGCGTTTAATACAAGTTTTTCAAGTTCTATTGATATTGGTAGACCTAAGGTTTTATATAGCATTGAAGCTGCAGATGCTATCTCTGATAATTTTAAAACTGGGTTTATTGAAAGAGGTATGGATTTTAAAATAGAATTTGTAAAAATGGATAATCTGGATTCGGCTAAGAAAAAATTAATTTCTAAAGAGTACGATGCCATTATAGAAATGAAAGCTAATAATAAGATAGAGTTTTACAAGAGCAATATAGAAAGCCTTAAGGCAGGTGTGGTTGAAAGTATTTTGTCTACCTACGTACAGGAGTTTAATGTCATTGTAGAAATTAGTAAAGTTAATCCACAAATAATAGACAGTTTACTAAAAAATAATAATACAAATTATTCTACAATTACTTCTCTTAATAAAACAGCTCAGCCCTCTTCCTTAGATTATTACACAATTGCAGAAATAGCGCTGATAATTATGTATGCAGGAATGACAGGACTATTTGGAATTGCAAGTGAAAAGAATTCAAAAACTAGAGATAGGATTTTAATAAGTCCTGTTAGAAAGTACGAGTTTCTTATTGGAAAAATTATAGGTGGAGTTATAAGTACAATTCTTCAAATTACTATTGTTATATTGTTTAATAAATATGTTCTTGGGGCGAATTGGGGTAATGATATTTATACTGTATTACTAATATTTATATCTCAAATAATAATGGCAATAAGCATAGGTGTTGGGCTTGGCTTTATTTTCAAAAATGAAAATGTGGCTAATGGTGTTTTGAATTTTATGATACCTGTAATGGTGTTCCTTGGAGGAAGTTATATGCCGGTGGATGGTTTTGGAAATAAGACATTTCAAGTAATAACTTATTTATCACCTGTGAGGTGGGTTAATAGATCAATATTAGATGTAATCTACAACAATAATTACAGTAAGGTTCCTACAGCAATTTTAATTAATGTAGGTATAGCATTAATATTTATTGCTATATCTTCATTGTTATTTAGAAAGGAGAATGTTTAATATGAGAAATTTGTTTTTGCTTGCACTAAATACATTAAAAATTACTTTTAGGAAAAAGGCTAATATTATAGTGTATTTAATTCTCCCAGTTGTAATTGTTGTTTTTGTCATGTCAGTTTATTCTTCAATGGATTCAAAACTTAAAGTTGGAATAGATAATAAAGCCACAAATGGAATAATAGCTAAAGATTTTGTTGCTGCTTTAAATGGTCAGGATAAATTTAAAATTCAAACGGTTAAAGAGGAAGAAATAAATGATTTAGTTGTAGAAGGTAAGGTTGATTGTGTAATTACAATACCTGCAGACTTTGACAGGAGTGTTTACAATGCCAAAATCAATAAAATACAGATAACTGCCATTAAAGGGCAAGAAGCTACTACTTGGGTTCAAAACTATGTAAATTACTATGTAAAAAGTCTCATGATGATTGGAAAGGCTTCTGGCGGGGATAAAGCAATATTTAATAAACTATATAAAGGATTTAAGGTTAAGACTCTTAATGTTCACAGTAACGTAGTAAAGGATGAATCCCTTAATAACTTAAAAACTGTTCAAAGCATAGGGTTTCTAATAATGTTTATGCTTCAAGGAGCAACTACAACTTCGGGGCTTATTTTGAAGGAGAAGAAAGAAAAAACTTACTTTAGAATATTTACGACTCCAGTAAACAGCAGAACATATATTGGCGCCAATATACTTGCTAATATGTGCATAATGGTAGCACAATCAATTTTAGTAATATTTGCATCGAAGTATATTCTAAAGTTGACTACTGGAGTACCTGATTTGCAGTTACTTGTAATACTAATTTTATTTGGATTTGTTTGTGTAACATTAGGTATTTTATTAGTTGCGTTTTCTACAACAACAAATCAAGCAGGAGCCATGGCTACTTTAATAATAACCCCAACTTGTATGATTTCAGGGTGCTTTTGGCCTAGTGAGCTTATGCCTGAATTTATGCGCAAAATAGCCGATTTTCTCCCTCAGACTTGGGCATTACAAGCAATTAGAGAGCTACAAAGCGGGAAAACGTTTGGAGCAATTGTGCCTTTACTTGGAATACTTGTAGCTTTTGCACTTGCATTTTTCCTAATTGGAATGTATAAAATGAAAAGTAATGAAAGTGTTAAAAGCTTTATATAGATAATATAAAACATTCTAGATTATAGTTGGGAGAGTTAGAAAAAAAGTTACATTAACGAATTTAACAATTTAAAAACTTATTTAAGACTGTAAGGATTTAGTTTATACTTCCCAGCTATACTTAGCAACAACCTGGATAAACTATATAATGAAATGTATATTTGAAGTTAATTATATACGAAGGGAGAATACAAATGAATAGAAATAAGTTAGGAAAAACAAAGAATTCGGTTAATGAATTAGATGCAAATAAAGGAAGTAGTGGAGTTGCAGACACTCAAATGGCTATAATGTATAAACTGTCCAATATGACTAGCGATGTTTCTGACGCTAATTTAGGAAACGAAACAAAATCAAATAAGAAATAAATTAGTTTAAGATGAGGAAATTATAAATGAATTCCATATGAGGATGAATTAAAATAATAAAAAGAGAGAATTTCCAAGAATGGAGATTCTCTCTTTTTATTCGTTGAAATTTTATATTTCTAGACTTGGTTATACCAATAAAAATATTTTAGTATATCTTATTAACTTTATAGCCCTCATTGTTTAATGCTTTTATAATTTTATTTACATGGTCATGCCCATTTGTTTCTACTGTAATTTCAAGTTGAACTTGCATAAATCGGTCATTAGTCTTAAATTGATTATGATCAAGCTTAACTACATTGGCATTTTCTTTTGATAGAATTGTTGAGACTTTAACAAGTTCTCCTGGTATATCTGATAATTCTATACTGAAGCAGAATAGTCTTCCCCTTGATACCAAACCTCTATCTATCATTGAAGAAATAGTAACAACGTCAATATTTCCTCCACTTAAAACGCAAGCAACCTTTTTACCCTTTTCTTGTATTTTCTTAAGTCCTGCAAAGGATAGGGCTCCAGATGCTTCTGCAATAAGTTTATGTTTCTCTAAAAGAAGAAGAAATGATTCCATTATGTCAAAGTCTGAAACTGTTACAATTTCATCTACATAATTTCTTATAATCTCAAAGGTTAAATTCCCAGGTTTTTTTACAGCGACGCCATCAGCTATAGTACGAACAGTTTCAAGGTTGACAATTTTTTTATTATCTATAGATTCTTTCATTGCTTTTGCACCTTCAGGTTCAACACCTATTATTTTAATGCTAGGCTTCAATGCTTTTGCTGCAAGGGCAATTCCTCCAATTAAGCCACCACCACCAACAGGTACCAGAATACAATCTATATCTTCTATTTCATCGATTATTTCACAAGCTATGGTCCCTTGACCATGCATTACATCAATGTCATCAAATGGGTGTACAAATACAAAATTATTTTCTTTTTCTAGTCTCTTTGCTTCGGTATAAGCTTCATCGTAACAATCTCCGTATAAGACTACAGTTGCACCATAGTTTTTAGTGGCCTCAACTTTAATAAGTGGTGTTGTTTTTGGCATTACAATGGTAGCCACAATACCTAATTTTTCAGCTGAATATGCAACTCCTTGGGCGTGGTTTCCAGCAGAAGATGCAATTACACCTCTTTTTCTTTCTGAAGGTGTTAATGTACAAAGTTTATTATAGGCTCCACGAATTTTAAAAGCACCAGTAATCTGCAAGTTTTCAGGTTTAATATATACGGAGTTCCCACACTCATTGCTAAAGACATCGCTATATATAAGAGCTGTTTTAATAGACACACCTTTTAGGTTTGCCTGAGCTTTTTGAATTTCTGAAAGATGATATTCTAATGTTTGATTTGACAATGATTCTGTTGCTGATTTTTGCATATTTTAAACCCCCAATTATTTAGTTATAATAATATTTAACAAAAAAAATCGACCTTGGAAATAAATCCAAGGACGAGTGTAAGTCGCGGTACCACCTTAATTGTATCTTTAAAAAAGATACCTCTCATTTTGGTTCGTTAAAACCTAAGCCTTTTATCGGGGCTCACCGGCTCATCCTACTTTATTCGGGTAAGCAGCTCAGGAGTGATTTGTATTTTTATCTAGTATCGACTCTCAGCAATCTTCGATTCTCTGTAACTAGAGTTTGTAAAATAACGCTCTCCGTCTTCGCAATAACAATATACTTAATTTAAGATGAATCTTAACATTAAATATCATTAATGTCAATGCTGTAAGATTTAGTTTACTCATAATTTCTTTAAAGTCTTTTGTAGTTAATAAAAAATTTAGAAGCTATTTGTAGATAAAATACCTTGGAACATTAATGGTTTGTATAGAATATTATTTTCAGCATAATATATAATTGTCATATTATTTTTAATATAAAATATAGTAAGTGGTGGTTAAAATGAAAAATAGAGATTGTGATAATTCAATAACTAATGTAATAGCAGCAATTATACCGATTTTATATAGTTTCTTTTTATTTATGGACTTTTACAACGTGAAAGCTATCATTAGAACAGAGCATATAAAGTATTTATGTATATTACTTTGTTTTCTTTTAGCCATACTTAATTCTGAAAATCTATTTGTAGGCACAAATACGAGTATAGTTAAATACAGAGATATATGATTACTTCAGTTTGCAATGTGCTGCTACAATTAACAGGTGATTTCATGAGTAAGTTTCAGCAGATAACAAGGTTTTTAATTTGGTTTTTTACCTTCCTTCACAGTTATTATTATCTTTAAGTGGAAATGAGGAAAATTAAATTTGATTATTGGTGTGAATAGTATTATATATGGTAAAATAAAGAGAAGATTTAACTTGAAAAGATTTACATCACATTGTATTATTAAAATCTATAAAAATATAAATATCCAGGGGGATAAAATGTTTACGCCAATAAAAAATACAAAAGTTTATGAACAAGTAATAGATCAAATAAGAAGGATGATTGATAAAGGAACTCTTAAGAAAGGTGATAAGCTTCCTTCAGAGAGAAATTTAGTTGAGCAATTAAATGTAAGTAGAGCTTCTATTCGTGAAGCACTTAGAGCCTTAGAAGTTATTGGCTTAATAGAGTGTAGACAAGGAGAAGGAAATTATATAAAAGCAAGTTTTCAAGACAATTTATTTGAACCACTATCAATTATGTTTATGCTTGAGGGAAGTAATCCCGAAGCAATTTGGGAGCTTAGAAAAGTACTTGAGGTGGAGGCTTCAGGACTTGCTGCAAAGAGAATAACGAGTGGGCAACTAAAAGAGCTAAGGGAGCTGACTCATAAGTTTATAAACAGCGAGGATGAAGATATCAATGCTGATACTGACAAGGAGTTTCATTATAAAATTGCAGAATGCTCAGGGAATGTTTTAATATTTAACATACTTCGAACTGTTTCAATTCTTGTAGATCATTTCATTGTGGATGCAAGAAAATTAATATTAGTTCATGAAGGAAACAAGGAAATACTATTTTCTCAACACAATGAGATATATTTATCAATCGAAAAACACAGTTCAACGGATGCAAGGCAAGCAATGAGGATACATCTAGATTTTGCAAATAAATATAAGAGTCAAGTAAAATAATTTATAAATATCTAATCCTATGAAGAGCCAAAGGTGAGAGTAATAATATTACTTTCATCTTTAAATTTTCATATAAAAACATTGTTAAATATTTAATAATGATAGAAATATTATAAATAGTATGTTATTATGAAACTACAAGTGGTCAGACCATCTAACCATGAAATCAATGTTTATAATTTCTATACAAAATATAGGAGGAAAGTATATATGAATATATTAGTTTGTATAAAGCAAGTTCCAGGAACTTCAAAAGTTGAGGTTGATCCAGTTACAGGTGTTTTGAAAAGAGACGGTGTAGATTCAAAGATGAATCCATTTGATT
>NZ_JAIZZK010000065.1 GCF_020443705.1 Clostridium algoriphilum | reverse complement strand
TGCAATGATAAGGTAACATCATTTATCAAACTAAAATAATATCTTATTAAAATTACATAACTCAATTATTTTGCCTATAGAAAGAGAATACACAAAATAATTTACACCCTCAGTTGTAACTTAATTAGTTTAAGAATCATCTCTTAATATATTGAGATCCTTACCTTGCATTATTCTGTTCATAGTTCTTGCAGAACACATCTTACCACACATTGTACAACTATCAGCATTCTCTGGCATAGATTCTTTTCTATATCTTATAGCTTTTTCTGGATCAATAGCAAGTTCAAACATTTTCTTCCAATCAAGACTTTGTCTTGCAGTGCTCATTTCATTATCCCAATCCCTACTACCTGCAATATGTTTACCTATATCCCCAGCATGAGCCGCAATTTTTGCAGCAATAATGCCTTCGCGTACATCATCAACATTAGGAAGTCTTAAATGCTCAGCTGGTGTTACATAGCAAAGGAAGTCAGCTCCACAGCTTGCAGCCAAAGCACCTCCAA
Organism: Clostridium algoriphilum; assembly: GCF_020443705.1. Taxonomy (GTDB): domain Bacteria; phylum Bacillota; class Clostridia; order Clostridiales; family Clostridiaceae; genus Clostridium_AD; species Clostridium_AD algoriphilum. The sequence continues at coordinate 8,745 of NZ_JAIZZK010000065.1, read as the reverse complement.
TTGCACTAGTAATATGGTCATAACCTGGAGCAATATCTGTAACTAGTGGTCCTAAAATATAAAATGGTGCACCATGACATAATTTCTTTTCAAGTAAGACGTTTGCCTTAATTTCATCAATTGCCATGTGACCTGGTCCCTCTATTATAATTTGTACATTTTTTTCCCAAGCTCTTAAAGTTAATTCACCAAGTACCATTAATTCATGAATTTGACAAGCATCAGTTGCATCATTAATGCATCCAGGTCTGCATGCATCTCCAAGACTTATAGTTAAATCATATTTTTGACATATATCTAATATCTCATCAAAATGTTCATAAAAAGGATTTTCCTTTTTATTTAATTCCATCCAAGCGTATAGGAGAGATCCTCCTCTAGATACAATCTGAGTTTTTCTCTTGTTTCTTTTAAATACATTTGCAGTTGCAGTGTTTAGTCCAGCGTGAATGGTTACAAAGTCAACTCCATCTTTTGCATGCTTTTCTACTACATCTATAAATTCTTTAGATGTAATATCTTGTAATTCTTTATCGTAAAAACCTAATGCATCATATATTGGAACAGTGCCTATCATAGCAGTTGAATCAGATATAAGTCTTTTTCTAAACTCTTCAGTTTTACCAAATGAGCTTAAATCCATAACAGCTTCAGCTTTCATATCTATGGATAATTGTACTTTCTTCATTTCCTCATCAATATCATAGCAATCTTTCGAAATACCTAGATTCACATTGATTTTTGTTTTTAGGCCCTCTCCGACTCCCTCTGGACTTAGTATTTTATGATTTTTATTAGCGGGTAGAGCTACTACTCCTCTAGCTATTTTCTCTCTTAAGATTTCTTCAGGCATGTTTTCTTTTTTTGCGACAATCTTCATTTCTTTAGTTATAATACCTTTTTTTGCAGCATCCATTTGAGTTGTATACATCATTTTATAAACTCCTCTGTAGTTATATTATTTTAAAAATAAAAAAAAGCAAGCTCATAAAGAGCTTGCAACAAAAAAACGTTGTTAAAGACTCCCTACGTTGGAATTACCCAAATCAGGTTATGAGGGTCAGAGATAGTATCTCTTTCTCAGCTCACATATGAGCTCCCCTTGCTTAATTTAGTTGGTTATTATTTGTCTTAAGTATATTAGTAATACAAGCTGTTGTAAAGTCTTTTTAGAAATATCTTCATTTTTAAACTGTATCCATACACTTTCCAAGTGGTATAAAATTATGTTATACTTTGCCCATTAAATAAATTTTACGGAGGTTTTTTATGGAAAGGTATGAAATAAATAAAAATTTAGCTCAAATGTTAAAGGGCGGAGTTATCATGGATGTAGTTAATGTTGAGCAGGCAATAATTGCAGAAAAAGCTGGTGCATGCGCGGTAATGGCACTAGAGAGGGTACCTTCAGATATTAGAAAAGAAGGCGGCGTGGCTAGAATGTCTGATCCTCGAATGATTAAAGAAATAAAGGCAGCTGTAACTATTCCAGTTATGGCCAAAGGTAGAATAGGCCATTTCGTCGAGGCGCAAATACTTCAGGAAATAGGTGTAGATTTTATAGATGAGAGTGAAGTTTTGACTCCAGCAGATGAGCAGTATCATATAAATAAATGGGATTTTAAAGTTCCTTATGTTTGTGGAGCAAGAAATTTAGGAGAGGCACTAAGAAGGATTGGAGAAGGGGCTGCAATGATCCGAACAAAAGGTGAGGCAGGTACAGGAAATGTAGTAGAAGCTGTTAGGCATATGAGATGTATAATGGATGAAATTAGAAAAGTAAAAAATGCTCCCAAAGAAGAGTTAATGACAATAGCTAAGGAGTTTGGGGCTCCAATTCATTTAATTGAATATGTATGGGAAAATGGTAAACTTCCAGTAGTAAATTTTGCTGCAGGTGGAATAGCAACTCCAGCCGATGCGGCTTTAATGATGCAACTTGGTGCAGAGGGAGTTTTTGTTGGTTCAGGAATTTTTAAGGCAGAAAATCCAGAAGTTAGAGCGAAAGCTATAGTACTCGCAACTACATATTACAATGATCCTAAGGTTGTAGCTGAAGTTTCAGAAAATCTTGGAGAAGCAATGAGTGGTCTAGAAATAAGCGAAATTAAAGAGAAGTTTGCAGAAAGAGGATGGTAAAATTGAAAATTGGAGTTTTATCACTTCAGGGTGGTGTAATAGAGCATATAAATCATATTACAAAACTTGGACATGAATGCATTGAAATTAAGAAACTTGAAGATGTCAATGGTTTGCAGGGGATAATTCTTCCAGGTGGTGAGAGCACAACAATAGGTAAACTTTTAAGAGAAACAAAAATGCTTATACCTTTAAGAGATAAAATACTTTCAGGATTACCTGTTTGGGGAACCTGTGCTGGTATGATATTACTTGCTAAGTATATTGAAGGATCAGACCAGGAACATCTTAAAGTTATGGACATAAAAGTAAAAAGAAATGCTTACGGAAGTCAAATCAATAGTTTTAAAAAGGATGTTGTAATAAGTGAGATTTCAAATCAAACCTTGCCACTAGTTTTTATACGTGGACCATTAATTACAGAAGTTTTTGGCGATGCTAAAATAATATGTAGGGTTGATGATAATATTGTGGCAGCAAAACAAAATAATATGTTTGTTACGTCTTTTCACCCAGAACTTACTGATAACTTAGAAGTTCATAGATATTTTTTGAATATGTGCAAGTAATAATATATATTATAAAAGAATGCAAACAAAGTGTAACATAGCGTTAATTCAGCATATTATATAATGTAGACAAGTCTACAAAGTGTGATATGGAGGCGATTAACAATGTTAGCACCTTTTATAATATGCTTAAGAGAAGGCATAGAAATTTTCTTAGTTATTATTCCCTTAGTAGTTTATTTTAACAAAAATAAACTATATGATATGACTAAGAGTGCATTGCTAGGTGGCGCTTTAGGAACTTTTTTAGCAACTATAATTGGCTCGATAATATTCTCTCAAGTTGCTTTATTAAATGGCCCTACAGGTCAGTTATTTGATGGGATATTGGGGATAGTATTAGCAGGGCTTGTATTATATAGTGTAGTACTTTTAAGAAAAAATAAATATTTTAATACAGAGCCAAATCAACGATTTATTTCATTAAGTCAAAAAGGAGTATTTATTCTTGCAGCTGTAACATTCTTTAGAGAATTGTTAGAAGTAACATTATTTATTTTAACCAGCGCTTCAACTGGGGCTCCTTTGGTTTTGGTAGGTTCATCAATATTAGGACTCGCAAGTGCAGCTTTGATTGTTTATGTGGTAGCTAGAGGGTTTTCAAAGATTAATATTACTGTACTATTTTATATCCTAAATCTATTTTTAATTGGACTTGGTGCATTCTACTTTGGTGATGGTTTAGATGTATTATTTGGTAGATATGTTCCTGAAATCTCTAAAATGGGTATATTATTGTATGCAGTTCCTAGTTACTATATAATGGTGAAAAGTGACTTGAAAAGATATATAAACTCAAAAATGATAAAATAAGAAAGTAAAAACAAATTTATAAACTGATAACATTCCCATACATTTTAATTTTCAACATTGTTTGAAAATTGAATGTATGGGAAATTTATTTAGTTTAAGGTAACTATTTAAATTTGAATCCTTGATTATCTAAAAAATCTTTCATATGTGGTCTTTGGGATTCACTCATTAAACCAGATACTTGACTTGTCCACGTGTCTGCTCTTTTTCCTTTAGTTCTTCTTTTATAATAATCACTAACATGAGCATCATACTCTCTTATTTTCTCAGCATCACCATTTGTGTTGTACACATCTGTTTTAAATATTACATCTAGTGGTAATCTTTCTTTTGTATCTGGATTATGATTTGGATAACCAAGGCACATTCCAAATACTGGATATACACCGGAGGGGATGTTTAAAATTTCACTTATTTCTAATGGGTTATTTCTAATTCCGCCTATATATACGCCACCTAGTCCTAAAGATTCTGCAGCAGTTAATGCATTTTGTGCAGCAAGCGCTGCATCTACAGTTGCTAAAATAAAAGTCTCAGTATTTCCATCTGCCATAGTTTTATCATTAACTTCACAAGATTTTTTACTTCTGTTTAAATCTGCACAAAAAACTAAAAATAATGGGCATTGCTCCACATATTTTTGATCTCCGGCAAGATAAGCTATCTTTTTACGATTCTCCATATCAACTACACTTATAATTGTGTAGGCTTGAATATAACTAGATGTTGGAGCACATTGTGCACATTCTATAATGGTTTTTATTTTTTCAGCCTCTACAGGTTGATTTAAATATTTTCTTATAGATTTGTGAGCTTTTAATATATTTACAGTTTCATTCATATTCTTACCGCCTTTTAATTTTATTTTCTTATCAGAATCATTAAAATAAATATTTCTTATATGAAAGATTATCCCTGTTTATTTATTATTAAAATTTAAGGTTTAAGTGGAGTTACTTATTTAAGTAATATACCACAAACTAATGTAAATGAAAATAATATGGTATCATTAATATACAAGTAAATAAAATTTGTTATGCTAAAACAATTAATATTAAACAAATTGTATATTATATAAAGAATGAATTTTATCCAATATTTAGGATTTAATTCATTCTTTATTTTTGGAATAATTTTCAAAAAAATATACAGTTTCTATAATTTATATGATATGCTATATTTGTATTAATTATAGTTTTATTTTATTATTATAGCGATAATACTACAATTCTAGGGGATGATTATAATGAAAATTGGATTAAGAAAACTGCCTATAACAGGGTATATAATCGTACAACTTTTAGTGTTTTTGATTTGTTAAAAAAGTTATTCAAATAAAATAATTTACCATATTTAATCGTATTGTTAGTTTTTTTAATATAAATGACATTATACAATAATATTTTAACTTGAAAATAATAAACTATAATCTTAATAGCAGCCATTTTATAATTATTTATACAATTGGTTGCTATAATTTTATATTAAGTGTCATTATTTTAATATATTTAGGCATACAATTATATGTATGACTGTATTTTAAAACTACATGTTATGAATATGCCTTTAGAAGTTATAAATATACAAAGTTATTTTAGAAAGGATAGATGCAAATGCTCACTGAGATTATGAGCTATTTATTAACTCATATTGATAAATACTATGCAGCAGTTAAAATTCATATATACATTAGTATTTCAGCAGTTTTGATAAGTATTATAATAGCAGTACCTTTAGGCATTTTATGTGCAAAACATACAAAAGTATCACAGCCTATAATGAATTTATTTAATTTTTTTAGAATTATCCCAAGTCTTGCAATCTTAGTTTTGGTAATGCCTATAATTGGAACTGGTTTCTTTCCAGCACTACTTGCACTTGTGGTTTTAGCCATACCGCCGATACTTATAAATACTTATTTGGGAATACAAGATATTGACATATCTGTTATAGAAAGTGCACAGGGTATGGGGATGGAATATAAGAAAATGTTATGCAAAATTGAAATACCATTAGCTATGCCACTTATAATTACAGGAGTTAGAACTTCTGCGGTTGAAGTAATTGCTAGTGCTACTTTAGCTTCGTATATTGGAGCGGGAGGGCTTGGAGATTTAATATTCACAGGCCTTGGCATGAATGATTCTAGAATGTTAATAATAGGTGGAGCATCAGTTGCACTACTTTCTGTAATAGTCGAAATGTTGTTATTTATGTTCCAGCAAAGAGTTACAAAATATCAAAGAGACTAAAAAAATATTATAATTGGAGAGTGAATAGCCATGAATAAAAGACTAAAGAGTTTAGTTGTAGTTTCTGTTTTAACAGCTTTGGTTGCAGTTTCAGTATTATCTGGTTGTGCTAAAAAGAATACTTCAACAACCGATTCAAAGCCAGCAGTTGTAAAAACTAAACCTACAATTAATATTGGTTCTAAAGATTTTACTGAATCATTAATTTTATCTGAATTATATGCTCTTGCCTTAGAAAAACAAGGTTACAAAGTTGAAAGAAAATTTAATCTTGGTAGTGCAGTGGTACATACTTCTCTTGTAAACGCAGATATTGATTTTTATCCTGAGTATACTGGTACAGCACTGCTTTCCATATTAAAGGAAAAACCAAGATTTGATTCAAAAGAAGTATATGATGAGGTTGCTGCAAAATATAAGGAAAAGTTTAAATTAATCTGGCTAGAACCATCGGCTGCTAATGATGGACAGGGATTAGTAATTTCTAAAAGGGCATCTGAGCTATATAATATTCACAGCATAACTGATCTTCAAAAGAACGCAGGAAAAATAAGATTTGCATCTCAAGGTCAATTTGATGAAAGAGCAGATGGACTGCAAGCGTTAGTAAAGACTTATGGAGCATTTAAATTTAAAGACGAAAAAATATACGATAATGGACTTAAATATGATGTACTTCATAATGGAAAAGCAGACCTTGCTGTAGCATATACAACAGAGGGACAATTAAGTAAAGATGAATTTGTAGTACTTGAAGACGATAAACATGTATGGCCACCATATAATATAGCACCAGTTATAAGGCAGGATCTAATTGATAAGAATCCTGAAATAAAGGGTATTTTAAATAAGGTTACTAGTAAAATTGATAATAAGACAATTATAAAATTGAATGCTGAAGTAGATATAAATAAAAAGGAGTACACAGAAGTAGCTAAAAATTTCTTTGACATGGAATTATCAAAATAAACAATGGATATACAAAGAAGGGTGGCATAGCTTTTGAAAAGAAGAGCAATTGAGTTTGTAAAAGTAAGTAAAAGATTTCCTAATTCTAAGCAAAATGCTGTAACAGATGTAAGTGTATGCATTGAAGAAGGTAGTTTTATAACAATTCTTGGAACATCAGGTTCAGGAAAAACTACATTTCTTAAGATGATTAATAGAATTTATGAATTAAGCTCCGGAGAAATATTGTTCTTCGGAGAAAATATAAAAAAGATTCCTGCAGAAAAACATAGACAAAAGATAGGTTATGTAATACAACAGATTGGATTATTCCCTCATATGACTGTGGAAGAAAATATTGCTACGGTTCCAAACATCTTAAAGTGGAACAAGAAAGACATAGCACAAAGAGTTGATCTACTATTGGATCTAGTAAAAATTCCTTCCAAGGATTATAAAAAAAGGTATCCAAGGCAATTATCAGGCGGGCAGCAACAAAGAGTAGGGCTTGCAAGAGCAATGGCTGCTAATCCAGAAATAATGCTAATGGATGAGCCTTTTGGAGCGCTAGATGCTATAACTAGACTAGCTCTTCAAGAGGAACTTTTAAAAATTCAAAAAAAGCTTAATAAGACAATACTATTTGTAACTCATGATGTTAATGAAGCCTTTAAATTAGGGGATAAAGTAATTGTAATGGATAAAGGGAAAATTCAACAGTTTGATACGACCTACAATATATTGTTCCATCCAGCAAATGAATTCGTTTCACGTTTGGTTTCATCGGAGGATGTTCTTCAAAAACTTAAGGTTATACATGCGGGTGATGTAATGATTCCATTTGATTTACAACCAAAAGTTGGGGACATAAGAGTTAATGAAAACGAAGATTTAAAGCATTTGTTAACATATTTTTTAACTGGGAACATTGATTATTTGATTGTTGAGAAAGATAGTCATGAAATTGTTGGAATGATAACATTGCAACAATTAAAAATAGAGCAAGTGAACATAGGAGGCTAGCGCATGATAGAGTATTTAGTAAATAATCATGATCAAATGTTAACTTTGCTATTACAGCACCTTCAGATTGTATCACTTAGTATTTCAATATCTATTGTAATTGCAATCCCTGTATCTCTCTTTATTTTAAAATCTAAGGTTTTATCAGTGGTTGTGTTATCATCCTTAGGGGTTATATACTCTGTACCTAGTTTAGCATTGTTTGCATTGTTAATTCCTGTATTAGGACTTGGAAAAGGAACAGCGATTTTTGTTCTAGTGATATATAATCAGTATATTCTAGTTAGAAATATATTGGCAGCCTTTCAGTCTATAGACCCATCCATAATAGAAGCTGGAAGAGGGATGGGTTTCAATTCTTTCTATTTGTTTTTAAAAATACAATTGCCTTTAGCTCTCCCAATAATACTTGGTGGTGTAAGAATAGCCACTATTACTTCCATTGGAATAGCAACTATTGCCTCGGTAATAAATGCGGGTGGGTTAGGGGTTATCTTGTTTGATGGGCTTAGAATGAATTATCTTCCCAAAATACTATGGGGAACCGTAATGTCTGCAGGACTTGCTTTAGGTTCAAATCAGGTATTACTATATTTAGAGAAATTAGCTAGTTATAAAGCTAATGGGCAGTCTAGAATAAAAGTTAAAGGTATAGAAACACAAAAATAATCAAATACACGTTAACATTTGTATATTGTATTATTTGTATAAAAGTTTAATTTATTATCAATAAAACCATGGTTATAGGGAATTTTGTATAAATATGTCTTATATTATATGGAGCTTTATGGTAAAATAAGAATATTAGAATTAAAATGGACAGTTCTATATGGATTGTCCATTTTTGCAGTTAAATTTAATAAAACTAAAATATAAGTGATTAATAAAAACGATAGTGTTAACTAACTTATGAAAAAACAGGAATGTAAATATTAGGGTTTTAATTGCACGTTGAAAAGTGAAAAAATACTTTGAAGAAATACAATGCAGTTTTGTTTGTA
>NZ_JAIZZK010000064.1 GCF_020443705.1 Clostridium algoriphilum | reverse complement strand
TACCTGTGCTAAATAATGCTCAATATCTTCTTTTTTACATAAATCCTTTGAAAATGCTGTAGCACTTCCAGATGTAGCTCCCCATCTAAATGCTTCAATTAGATCCTTTGATTCTGAATACTTAGCTAAAAATCCTGCAATAACTGAATCTCCTGCACCAACTGAATTCTGTACTTTTCCCTTTGCTGGGGTTGCGTGATAAACTCCACTTTCGCAAATTAGAAGAGCTCCCCTTTCAGCCATAGATATAATTACATTTTGTGCCCCCATAACAATAAGTTTCTTTGCATATTCAATAATTTCATCTGTATCTGTAAGTTCTTTATTAAATATTTCACCTAGCTCATGATTATTAGGTTTTATTAAAAATGGCTTATTCGCCAATGTCGCGACTAACGCATCACCTGTGGTATCAACTACAACTTTCACATTATTAGAAGCACACTTTTTTTGAAGCCTGGCATATATGTCCCTTGGAACAGACTTCTGAACATTTCCTGATAATACTAGATAATCATTTGAAGTTAAACCTTCTATTGTTTTAAATAGCTTATTCAAGTCCTCATCTTTTATAACTGGACCGGCTCCATTGATTTCCGTCTCTTCTTTCGATTTGAGTTTAACGTTTATTCTTGTATCACCATTTATCTCAATAAAGTCAGTTTCAACCCCTTGAGACTCCAATGAATCAATGATAAATTTTCCAGTAAAACCTCCAACAAAACCTAAAGCCTTACTTTTTATCCCAACATTATTTAAAACTCTTGATACATTTATACCTTTTCCGCCAGCAAATTTTTCTTCACTGACAACTCTATTAATTAATCCTGTTTTAAAATCATCTACGTTTATAACATAATCTATAGCCGGATTAAAAGTTACTGTATATATCATCTTTTGGTCACTACCTTTTATATTTATTTTTAACGTCCATGCAGACATAATAATATAAAATCAGCCATTAAACAACATATTTTTTGCGTTCTATTAGATTTCGATCACCTTTAAACATAAATGGTAATTCACTTTTTCCATAACATAATTTAAAATTGTAACTTAACACAAGCGAAGCACATAACAATCTAAATTAACATTTATCTATTACTATTTCTTTTTTATTGGTATATTTTAATTATTACATTTGTAGGAATTATTTTATTGTAATAACGGATATTCAACTCCATAGCGACCAAGGGTTGCTTATTCCGATAATTATTACATCGTATACCTTTATTGAAAAATTAAAAGAAGTATAGCATAATGGTTTAAAAAGGTGGGCATTATTTTATAAACGTTTTAATATATATTTTACAACCTTAATAAACGTTATGAATGGCTTAAAATGGTTGTTTTAATTCTAGCCTTTAAGGTATACCTTTATAAACATTAGTGCATAAGTAGTTTTACAATAATATTAATAATCAAAAGGCTTTATTACATAAGAAAAGCATCCAAATTAATAGACACTCTCTAAACATTACTATCATATTAATAATTGTTATCTTCATTTCTAAATAGTATTTATAAATTTAACTATTTCTGTTGCTGTTACTTCACTGTTATTTATTTAAGTAAATTTGACATGATATAAGAATCTATTAATTTATTAAATGCTTCTCTGTCTTTTATTGTTTGAAAATGTAAAGCCATATCACCATTTGTAAAGTATACTTATTCAAAAATATTATTATTATATAAGTCCATCAGGTTCGGTTGCATTTTCTGTTGGTGGACAAATGGTGAAAAAAATGGTAGAACAATATGAAAGAAATTTATAATTAAAAATGATATAAAAAAGGTACATAGGTATAAATATATGTACCTTTTATGATGATACAACTAATAAAAAAACAAAATCCTACTATAAGAGTTTGTTTTTTTTATTATATATAAAGTGAGAATGGTTAAAGCATGAAGTGGTGTCAAAACTTAAAGTCAAATGTAAAACCTAAAAGTGAGGTAAAAAGTTGTGATTTATGGATATTGTAGAGTATCAACCAAAGGACAAGAAAAAATGGGATAGTCCCCTTCATTTTTTCTTTAATATGAAAAAAGTCATCTGGATTTATGTATATATTTTTAATATATTGCTAATAATAAAATTGGTGATGTAAATGAGTGAAGATAAAAGTGCAAACACAAACGTAAATTTATATAATGATTATGAGAAAAATTTTTCCTTGATTGATGAGGCATTAAAAGACTGTCCTGATATTATAAGGCGACAGGTTATTTTAAATTCGGGAAAAAAAGGTTGTTTCTTTTTTGTTCAAGGGTTATGTGATATTGACCTTTTTCAAAGAGATTTTATGACTCCTTTACTTAATTTAAAAAAATTAGATTCTGAAGAACTTAAATATCTTCCTAATAAAATTCCTGTAGCAGGACTAACCTTCCTTATAGTAATTGACAATCTAATAGAAGATATATTGTCTGGAAATGTAGTTTTTATATGCGAGGGGTTAAATCAAGGAATTTCATGTACACTAAAAAAATTTGAAAAAAGAACCTTAAAAGAGCCAGAAGGAGAAAAAAGTGTTAGAGGAGATCATGATGGCTTTATTGAAGACATGGCAACTAATATAGCTACTCTCAGAAGGAAATTAAAAACTGTCAAACTTAAATTTAAAAATTTTACTGTTGGAAATATATCACACCAAACAATTTCGGTAGCGTACCTTGAACATATTGCCAATCCAAAATTACTACAAATTATTTCTGACAAAATTAATCAAATAGATACTGACAGCTTTTTAGCAATTGGATATTTAGAACAAATTATTGCGGACCATCCAAATTCTATTTTTCCTCAATATCTTTCCACAGAAAGACCGGATAAAGCCGTAGCAGGATTACTGGAAGGAAAATATCTAATAATGCTTCAAGAAACCTCCTTTGTAATGATAGCTCCTGTAACTTTTCATGCATTTACTCAAGCACCTGAGGATTATTCAACCCATTGGGTAGGAGCAACTTACCTGCGTTTGCTACGGACTGTATCAATATTAATAGCATTATTTCTTCCAGGTATATATATTGCATTGCTTACTTACCATTACTACATGATACCACTGCCTTTACTAGTCCAACTTGCACAATCCAGAGCAAAGGTACCTTTTCCTCCCGTTATTGAAGCATTTATGGTTGAATTTATGATAGAAACGGTAAGAGAAGCTTCAATTAGACTTCCATCTTTTATAACTGCATCTATTAGTATTGTTGGAGGATTAGTAATTGGTCAGACAGCTATACAGGCTGGAATAGTAAGTAACCTTATGGTAATAGTAATCGCTGCTGCTGCCATTGCAGGCTTTACCATGCCTACTTATGATTTAGGAATTTCTATTAGGCTTGTTAAATATGCCGTTATGATAACCTCATCAATATTTGGTATTTTGGGTGTAATAGTTCCAATGGTAATGTTACTCGCACACCTAATAGTATTAGATTCTCTAGGAGAACCCTATTTTCAGCCTATAGCACCTTTTAAATTTGCTGATTTAAAAGATACCTATATAAGAGCTCCAATTAGATATTTGAAAAAAAGGCCAGATGTTGCGAAACCACTAGATAAGGAAAGAGGTAAGAAGAATGGATAAAAGGAAAAACAATATTACCTCTGCTCAATTGATGGGACTTATTGTATCTATTCAAGTAGGTATAGGTATTGTTGGCTTACCAAGTAATTTAGCTACAGTTTGTGGCCATGATGGTTGGATCTCAGTATTAATATATGGAATAATTATAACTGCTGTAATTGCACTGATAATAAAGCTTATGAATAGGTATAACAATAAATCTATATATGAAATAAATAAGTTCTTATACGGAAAATACCTAGGTGGTTTGTTAAATTTACTTATAGTTCTATATTTGTGGTACAGCGTATGTCTATGTTTAAGAAGTTATATAAACTTAATACATGTTGATTTATTAAGATCAACTCCTTCATCTGTACTATGTGTTTTTACTTTAATACCTACTTGCTACCTAGCATGGTACGGATTAAAATATATAACAAGATTTGCACAAATGATATATCTTTCAATTGGTTTCTGTCTTATTTTGTATTTACTTGTATCTGGTGACTTAAGATTGAATTTTTTAATGCCAATTGCCCAAAGTGGTATAGATGGTATAAAAGCTAGTTTTAGTCCATGTATTTTTGCATTCCTGGGTTATGATGTGATTTCGATTATATACCCAGAAATTACCAACAAACAAAAAGCCATGAAATTTGCTATAGGAGCTAATACAATTACCACTATATTTTATATAATTCTTGTTCTCGTTACTACGTCTTTTTTTGGAGAAGAAATGCTAAAAAAAAGTATAGATCCAATGATTAAACTATCAAGATCTTATAGAGCCCCAATAATTGAAAGAATGGATGTGCTATTTATAGCTATATGGCTACCAGCAATGGCTATGTCGATTGGCGGATATTTTTCTGTAACCTATTATAGTATACGTAAACTATTAAATCTAAAGAAAAAGGCTATATACCTAATTGTATTTACCTCAATAACAATATTATTAAGTAATGTACCTAAAAGTATATCAAATATTAAAGTTTACACTAATATTATGACGATATCCGGAACTATATTTTCAATATTTTTAGTCATATGCTACTTATTTTCTTTCATTCGAAAAAAAGGAGTGAATCCACATGTATAAAGGGATAAAAAAAACATTTCTATTATTAATTATTATTCCATTTATACTTTGTGGTTGCTGGGATGAAGTAATAGTAGAAAAAATTAGTTTTCTGACAATATTAGGTATAGAGCGAGCTCCTCAAGGAAATTTAAAGGTTACCTATGGCATGCCCCTAATTGACCCAGATGTTAAAGGTTCTAGAGTAGAGATTTTAGATACTCAGACTAATTTACTAAGGATGTCTACGGAATTTTTTAATAAAAGGGCCAGTAAGGAACTGTTGGCAGGTAAAATTCAGCTATTTTTTTATTCTAAAGAGATTGCTGGAGAAGGACGTATAGCTGGTATTAATTCAGTATTAGAAAGGGATAAAACGAACGCAATGCTTACATGGATTGTTGTTGTTGATGGAAGCCCTAGAAGCTTAATACACCAATCAGAAGAAAACTTTAAGGATAAACCTATAACATCTACATATGTGAATTCGCTTCTTGAGCGTGCGGTTAGAACTGGGAACATCAATGAAACAAGAGTTTTCAAGTATAACTTAATAAGCATGGCCCCAGGTATTGATAATACAACTCCAATGATTAAGATTATTGATAATTCTATTGAAGTCACAGGTTCAGCCTTATTTTCAGAAGAAAAAATGGTTGGAAGTATAAATGCACAAGATAGTGGACTTTTAATGGCAATGATGAAAACTTTAAAACATAAAAAATATATCTACAATGCTCGTATTGCGGCTAGCGCTAATGAAACTTATAGTGAAAAACTAAGCTCAGCTATTCACCTTAGTCAAAACAGTAAAAAAATAAACATCTCAATTAAGAATAATAAACCTGTAGTAGATATCTATTTAGACTTATCTGGATATGCTGATGATTATAAATGGGATCATTTAAGTAATCAAAATGAAGTAAAAAAGGTAAGTGATTATGTACAGGAGCAACTCAGGCAAGATTGTCAAAAATTGGTTGGGTACATGCAAAGAATAGAAAGTGACCCTATCGGTATAGGTGATATGGTAAGAGCTAAGCATAACAGTTACTTTAAAAAAGTAGATTGGCATACGGCATATAAAAATGCTTCAATAACTGCTCATGTTAAATTTAATTTAATTGAATATGGAGATATACAATAAAGTTAATCTAAAATAAATAATGTGAAATCAAGAGAATAATAAATTAATGGTTGAGTATTAACCTTTAAACACATGATTCTGAGTGTAAATAATTACACTCAGGAGATTCCTTAATGATATTATTATTATCTTTAATTGAATAAAGTGATTTAAAAATAGCAAATAACATATTTAAATAAATACAAAGGAGAATTTTAGTGGGAAATATTATTTATCATAAAGATTTAAATATATGTGCTGAAAAGATTGAGGAATTAAGAACTATGTTAATAAATGAATATAAAGCAAATAGTCCAATTTCTATAAAAAATTTTATTAAGTTGGTAACAGATAATCCTGAATTGCCTACTTGGATTAAAATACAAAAATGTTTTAAAACTTCTTCATTCAAAAAAATATTTATGGATGGTACATTAGGAATTACTATAAATAAATCAAACAAATATGGCACTAAACAAATAGAAAATAAAAAATCTGATATTTTAAAGCAAATAGCTGAAATATATGCTAATAATAATAATATAATAACAGAACATTTACTTAAAGAAAATAAGCTGTATCCAACTTATATTAAATGTTATTTTACCTCTATTAGTGAAGCTTATAAATTAGCTGGTGTTAAGGCAACATATATTAAACCACATCATATAACAAAAGGTGAATTTATAATTCGTTTCACTAAATTAATGCCTGAGTTTTCTAAAAATAATGTCACATATAGTATAGAAAAACTAAGAAACCGTGGTCTTACATACTATTATATAAAAATGTACTATGGTGATCTTTATAATCTATTAAAGTCATTTAACATTTCTATTTAATTTATATGCAAAGTAGTTAGTTTATAACTGATGAATTAGCATACAACATAATAAGTGTTATGTTGTGTGGATTTTGTTCTATGAAATGAAATATAAAGAAAATAAAAACTCAAATGTAACTTCCATGACCTCATTTATTTCTATATGAACTTTTAATTTATGTAATACGAACTTATAATGGTTATGTATTCAGTATGTGAGAATGCTATCACTTACTTCTTTAATGAACCCCTAAATGTATGTATAAACATTATTCTACAAATACTAATAACAATATTTGCAATTAAGGGGTGAATGTATTGGATATAATTTCAATAATAAAAAAAGTTAAGAAAAGAGAAGGAAGCCTAGATATCCAGGAGGCATTTAATATATATAATCTTCTAAGAACTAGGTATGTTAGCACTCAAACGATTCAATTATTTAAAAACTTTGTTCATGACGTAAGTTGGGATATAATCCTAGATAAATTTCAGATAAATTTTGAAAAGCAGATAGATGATTTAGAGGAATTAGGCGAAAAATTTCGTATCATCATGCCAAACAGACCTCCTGTGGACGTAAAGTTTGCAACCCGTATTAATGATGTAACAGATGATTATATCTATAAAAAGATATACCATGACCTCATAGCACAGGTGCTGTCTCTTAGTTATGCAGTTCGTTCAACCAGTACGAATGATAAGTTAAGAAGTATTATTATCCAAGAGTTTATAATTCAGTTTGAGGATCTAGATACCTTTTATAAGTTTGGTAAATTGACAGGCTGGGAAGAGACGTATCCTACTTACAAGACTTCTATTCCTCAGTTAGAAGAACAGCTTTCCACTTCTGAATCGTTTCATATTTGGGATCATATTACTATGAGATATGAACAAACTGAACTCTTAGGTATATTCGCTAGTTTTGCTCATGATACTGAGTTTAAGGTAATACTTAAACAGAGGTTACATAGTTATAACAAGCAGCTTAACAAGCTTGAAGGGCTAGCACTAAAGCTTAATGTACCCCTGCCTAACAGACCGGCACAACCAGTAACTTCTCCAATTGATCCTGAAACAATTACAGATAAGTTTATGTATCGAATTGTTTTAAGTAGGGAATTACAGTCCTTAGATGCTCATGTCAGAGCAATCATTGAGTCTATTAGGAACGAACCGTTGCGTAAGTTATGGAAGGAGTTCTTTAATGAGGAGTTAGATTATTACGATAAATATCTGAAGTATGGAAAAATGAAAGGTTGGACAAGAATAGTACCAATTTATGGGGAACCAGTGACCTAAATTAAAATCAAATAAACAGTACAATCATACTAACTTTATTTTAATAAAATAGCAATAAAAAACAATGTAGATAGTGATAAATAATGCATAAAAGTAGTGTATATTCTCAATTAGACACCAAAAATAGCATGAAAATAGTAAATAATGACATGGATGAAGGCTGGAATGAGGGTATAGGCTAGATATAGGGATATAATAGATGTCGTGAAATGAATAGGTTCGGATTTTTCTCTTAATTCTGAAATAAATAATAACACTCCCTTATTTTTTATTTCGATAATAAAAGTTTATAGGAAGTGTACATTATAATAAAGAAGTATCTTACTTAAGATGCTTCTTTATATTTTATAGAGGTAAAAATCAAATTAATGCAATTAGTACTCTTCAGCCACCGCTGTTAGCGGTTTAGTTCAATTATTATTTCACGACTTTTGTCTTTATATAAAATAGTTTTTATCGCAATATTAAGTGCCTTTGATAATAATTGGACTTTTAAAAATGAACAACAAAATGTTTTTAATCATTTCCTTCATTATTTTTATGTCTTGATATTATACTTGAGATAACGATAATCATGATGAAGAGGACGAAAAATATAAACACTCTTAAAGCTCCACTATAAGAAATGCTGAAACTTCCTTTAAAAAAACTTGTTTTAATAATCAGTCCCATAGTAATCACCATTACACAAAAACCAATGCTAATACTCAATTTTTTTTTGCTATAGGTACCATATGCTCCTGCCCCGACGACCCTGATACCGTAATATATCGCGCAAATTAATATTATTGCAGATATGCTTATTGAACTAGCAGCCCACTTAACCCCACAATTTCCGAGAAATATATCTATCAATAGTGAAGGAAAGAGAATGAAATAGCATTGATTCCCTATTTTATTTCGAGTTTGAATCTGCATTTCATCAAGGTCTTCTTTCAGACTTTCTTTATTTATCATTAATATCATCCTCCCAAAAAATTTGATCAAGTGTTTTATTGAGTGATTTACAAATAGCAATACATAATCGTATAGATGGGTTATAGTCTCCACTTTCAATAGCATTAATGGTTTGTCTAGTAACATTAACAGCTTCAGCGACTTCCTTTTGTGACATGTCTTTTGCGGCTCTTGCAGACTTAAATTTTAAATTTTTACTCACATAAACCACCTCTAAATATATTGTAATACTTTTTTTACATATTGTAAACTATATCTTACATTATATCTGTATTATATTACATATAAATAGATATTGTTCTTACAACGATTTAGAAGATTCACTGGATGTCAGCCACATAAGGGAACACAACAAATAATGTAATATACTTTTAATCGAAGTTTGTTAGGATAATTATTTTTATTTATGCTAATAATAATTTTATAATTTTATAAAGGGAGGTACTTTTTATGAATCATAATGAAAGTATAGGTTGTGCAGTAAATGAATGTGAGCATCATTGCAAAGAAGATAATTATTGTACATTAAACAAAATCGAAGTTGTAAAACATGAAAGTGTTTCTAAAACACCAGAATGTACAGACTGTGGAAGTTTTAAAATAGTATAATAGTTTATACATAAAAATGCCCCTGGTAGCTACCAGAGGCATTTTTATGTTCAATATGGGAGATTACTGTATGAGTTTAACATATCACTTAATTATTCATTTTTTTGTCGTTAAACAATCTTTTCACGACATTTGCTGTTTCCAAGCAATTGATTTTTATATACATGAAAATCAATTGTTTGGATATAATAAAAAAGATGAAATTAATTGTGTTTTTGATTATGAACAG
>NZ_JAIZZK010000063.1 GCF_020443705.1 Clostridium algoriphilum | reverse complement strand
ACTTTTTAGTCTTACGACTAAAATATTACTTTTACTAAAGTAATTAACTGGTTAAAACAAAATATTATTTCGTCTCTTTACCTATTTCTCTGTTTAATTTTCAAAGACCAATTTACTTTGTCATCATGTGACGACTTCTACTATTCTATCAGTTGTTTAATCATATGTCAACATCTTTTTTTAGTTTTTAAAACTAAATCCTATGCTGTGGTTATTACTTTATCGCCATGAAATCACAGCAACATATAATATATTATCATAATTATATTTATCTGTTTTATAGCGTACACTACTTATTTTAACATAAGTACACAATAATCTTATTTTCTTACTTATTCTACGTTTTTCTTATATTGATACACTAGGATTAGTATACATACATTTCTTTAGCAAGTCATAGTAAATACTTGATTTATATAATAATTCATTCTACTAACTAATTTAGTTTCTATAGAAACATCAATTATATCATTTAAATTAACTACTTTTAACCTTATAAAAAACCATGTGATCTCTCCATTCTCCGTTTATATATAAGTATTTTTCACTTATACCAAGTTCCTTAAACCCACAGTTTCTTAAAACCCTTTGTGATTTTTCATTATCTATTAGTGTAGTTGCTTCTATTCTATGTAATTGTAATTCCTCAAAAGCATATGTCACTACAAGTTTTACAGCTTCTTTCATATATCCATTATTTTGTTCTTTTTCATCCATAGAATAACCTATGAAAGCATTTTTAAAAACGCCCATAACTATATTAGATATTTTTATTTTACCAATAATTTTATTATTCTTATATATTCCCAAATTAACGCCATTACCATTTAAATATTGTTTATAACTTTCTGTTAACGTACGTTTCTGATTATTTAATGTATAAAATCTTTCAGCCCTAGAAGGTTCAAAACACTTTAAATATTTTCTGTTTCTTATATAAAATGCTAAAATTTCTTCTGCATCTCCAGGGGTTAACACTTGCAGTTTAATGTTGCTACCTTTAATTGTAAGATTTCTATTTAATGAATTTTTGTTGAAAGCAAAAGCACTTATACCAAACATCATTTCAGATTGATAATTAGATTTATTTATTACACTATCTGTAATGATTCCTTCTAACTCAAATCCTAAATCTAGAAAAGCCCTTATAATTATGTTTTCATTAACTATAACATCTACTTTATTTATTCCCATGTTTTTAAATAAAATATTTAACATAAGATTTAATGTATCTTTTAAATGCTCATAACTTCCATCAATATAATTATAAAATTTTAGTCTAAATTGGCAAAACTTATTTTGTTTGTCTAATTCTATTATAAATATTCTTCCTAGTATAATATAAGTATTATCTTTTATAATATACTCTCTCTCATTGCCCTTTAAAGCTTCCAAATTTACATACTTACCCTTGTTCATTTTTAGCTCCTTTATCCACACTAAAATCATTAATACAGTATTAATTGTTAAACCCCATACTTACTTTTATTATAACATAAACAATTATAGTTAAATATACAATTAATAATGAAACTCAGTTACTGTTCTATTTTAAGCTATATAATCTTATATATTAAATAAAAGATAAGAACACATTAATTCGCATTCTTATCTTTTGTTCATCTTACAAAATTAAATATTAGCTGTTTTTAATTAAATCCTTAATAACCTCACCACCAAGTATCATCCCTGCAACAGGAGGAACAAAGGATATACTACCAGGAATTTGCCTTTTCATAGCACATTTTTTCGAACCTCCTGTACATACGCAACCTTCTTTACATGTTATAACCTCACCTGATTTTGGTTTAATAGGAGTTTCTTCTGAATAAACCACCTTCAATTTGTCAACATTTCTCTGTCGTAGTTCATGTCTCATAACTTTGGCAAGTGGGCATACTTTTGTATCATAAATATCTGCAACTTTAAATAAAGTTGGATCTAGTTTATTACCTGTACCCAAGCAGCATATAATATCTATGTTATGCTCTCTACAGTATTCAACTAAAGATATTTTTGAAGTTACTGTATCAATAGCATCTACTACGTAATCTGTATCTTCAGTTATTATATCTCCCATATTGTCTGCTGTTACAAATGTTTCATAAGTAGTAACTTCACATTTAGGATTTATTTCTAGTATTCTATCTCTCATTACTAATACCTTACTTTTGCCTATAGTCTTAAATGTGGCATGTATTTGCCTATTTAAATTTGTTAAACATATTGTATCGTCATCTATTAATACCAATTTTCCTACACCAGCTCTTACTAATGCTTCAACTGTATAACTACCAACTCCACCTATTCCGAAAATTACTACTTTACTTTCCTGTAATTTGGTTAAACTATCCATACCTATAAGTAACTCTGTTCTTGATAATGAATGCTGTGGCATATATTACTCTCTCCTTTTTAGTATATTCAATTATAACTATATTAACGGTTATATACTTTATAACCTATTAATTACTACATTTAAAATTCTAATTTAATTATACCCTATATAGTTAGAAAGACCACGCATATGCGTGGTCTTTCTAACTATCTGAACAGTTATATTTTAACCTAATACTAACCTATAGTTCGTGAACAAATATTCCACTTTGTAATTTTGGTTCAAACCATGTTGACTTAGGAGGCATTGTTTTTCCTTCATTTGCTATATCTATTAAATCATCCATAGTTGTAGGACACATAGAAAATGCAACCTTCATACCGCCCTTAACTCTTCTTTCAAGTTCGCCAAGTCCTCTTATTCCACCTATGAAGCCAATTCTAGGGTTTGTTCTTGGATCATCAATTCCTAAAATTGGCCCTAATAAATTCTTCTGAAGTATTGATACATCTAATCTTTCTACTGGATCACTCCTATTAAAAGTTCCTTCTCTAGCTTCTAATTTATACCATTTTTCCTCTAAGTACATTCCGTATGTTCCTTGCACTTCCGGCTTGAACTGAGCTTTACCGTCATATGATGTTATATTAAAATTCTCAGAAACTTTTCCCATAAATTTTTCAAAAGTGTTCCCAAATAAATCCGAAACAACTCTATTATAACCCATTACGTATAAATTATTGTCTGGAAATATAACGGATAAAAAATAATTGAATTCTTCTTCACCAGTGTATGAGGGGTTATCTTCTCTTCTCTTTAATCCAACTTTAACAGCCGAAGCTGATCTGTGATGTCCGTCAGCTATATACAAGTAATCTGTTCCAGCAAAAATAGATGATAATTTATTAATAATGACTCCCTCATCTATAACCCAAACAATTTGGGATACACCATCTTCTGATTTATAATCATATACTGGTGTTTTTGTTTTCGTCCAATTTTTTACTATATCATCTATTTCATCTTTATGTTTATATGTTAAAAATATTGGTCCAGTATTACAGTTTGTATAATCAACATGATTAAATCTGTCTAGCTCTTTATCTGCTCTTGTTAACTCATGTTTTTTAATAATATTGTTTATGTAATCATCAATTGAAGCACAAGCAACTATGCCAGTTTGAGGTCTTCCATCCATTATCTGTCTATATATATACATGCATGGTTTTTCATCCTGAATATATACTTTACTATTAATCAATTTATGAAGATTCTCTCTAGCTTTTAAGTAAACTTGCTCATCGTGAATGTCTATATCTTGTGCTAAATCTATTTCCGGTTTATCAACATGTAGAAATGAATAAGGGTTTCCCTTTACCATTTCCCTAGCTTCTTCACTATCCATAACATCATAGGGAAGTGCCGCTACTTTTTTTACTAAATCTAATTGTGGTCTGTATGCTTTAAAAGGTCTTACTACTGCCATAGTTATTCCTCCAGTGGTTAATCCACTTATTTAAAGAAATCATAAATAATACTTATTATTTCGCTACCTATCCTTACTTGAGCTTCCTTTGTTGCAGCACCAATATGTGGTGTTACAGATACTCTTGGATGATTAATTAAAATTTCATTTTTTGTTGGCTCTTCAACAAAAACATCTACTCCTGCTCCTGATAGTTTACCACTATCTAATGCTTCTATTAAAGCAACTTCGTCAACTACCCCACCTCTAGCACAATTAATTAAAAAAGCGCCATCCTTCATTATATCTAATTGTGCTTTTCCGATTGTAGCTCCTTGCTCTTTAACAAATGGTATATGTAATGATACATAATCTGATCTTTTTAATAGATTATCCAATTCACAGAACTCATATTCATCCGCATCCTTAACTTTGCCTATTATATCTGTATATATAACAGTCATACCAAGAGCAGATGCTTTTTTAGCCAGTTGTCTTGATATTCTTCCATACCCAACTAACCCTAATGTCTTTCCTGAAATCTCTACGCCATTATATTTTTTCTTATCCCATATGCCTTGTCTCATAGATACATTTGAAATATTAACAAATCTTGACATTGCAAACATATGTGCAAGAGCAAGTTCAGCTACAGATGCACTGCTGGCATTTGGAGTGTTAGCAACTTTTATTCCTTTTTCCCTAGCATATGCTACATCAATGTTGTCAACTCCGACTCCACCACGAATTATAAGCTTTAACCTTCCTGCTTTTGCTGCTTTATCAATTATTGGTTTTCTAACTTTAGTTGCAGACCTAACTACAATTACATCAAACTCTTCCAATTTTTCACCTAAAATTTTAGTTTCATAAAATTCTTCAACAACTTCAAACCCTTTAGCTCTTAATGCTTTTATAGCATTTTTTTCCATACCATCAGTAACTAATATCCTAATCATGATAATCCTCCTCTTTATATAAAAACAATATGCTTTATTTCTAGTGACTTTTTAAATTTTTCTATACAAATGTTTATTTATCTTTTATCTAAGACGTCATTTATAAGAATTACTAAAATATAAATTATTTATTAATTATTTATTAATTATTTAAGTGCTAAAATTCCACTTATTGTTGCTAATAAATCTATTATTTCTTGTGGTGTTGTTTCAGCCATATGTGCTATCCTAAATGTTTTATCTTTTAATTTACCATAACCATTAGATATAATAAATCCTTTTTCACCTAATTTTTTATTTAAATCAGAAACATCAATTTTCCTTGTGTTTGTAATGTTAGTTAATGTGTTTGACATAAAGTTTTCATCTGGAAATATTTCAAAGTATTTCTTAGCCCATGCTCTGACAATTTCAGCATTAGCAATATGTCTAGCGTATCTATTATGTAACCCTTCTTCTAAAATCTTATCTAATTGATAATCTAAAGCAAACATATGTGAAAGTGATGGAGTAGAAGTATATTGATAATCTTTCTTTTGTATACATTCGTACAGTCCTAATAAATCAAAATATACCCCTCTGTTTGTAACAAGTTTCGCTCTTTCTACTGCTTTTTTTGAGAATGTACAAATAGCCATTCCAGCAGGTAACCCTAAACATTTCTGAGATGATGTTATACAAATATCTATAGCCCATTCATCTACATTTACTTCTGTTCCAGCAGCATTACTTACTGTATCAACGCATACTACAACTTCTGGGTACTTTTTGTATACTGACGAAAGATCCCCCATGTCATTCATTAAACCAGTTGAAGTCTCATTCATTGTTATCGTTATTAAATCATATTTTCCTGTTTTTAAAACCTCTTCAATCATTTGTTTAGTAGTTGGTTGTCCCCATTCAGATTCAAATTTATCTGCTGGTACTCCGTTGGCTGTGCACATTTTAAACCATCTGTCACCAAATGCTCCCACTGAAAATATAGCTGCTCTTTTTGCTGTACACGAACGAACAGCACCCTCCATTAATCCACTTCCTGAACTAGTTGAAAGTAATATTTCTTCTTTAGTATTAAATATTTTTCTCATTTTATCACTTATATTTCTTTGTAGTGTAGATGCTTCCTTACCTCTATGAGATATTTGAGGTGTAGCCATTTTTTGAAGTACATCTTCTGCTACCTCTACTGGCCCTGGTATAAATAATCTTTTATGCATAATTCACCCTCCAAGTTTTAGCTTTTGCCTTACTTTATTCTTTTCGTCAAGTTATACTATTTTAACATAAACTACAGTACATTAGTAAAATAATTAACGAAATAATTAATTAAATGAAATATAAAAAGATAATTAGTTCAACTTAATATACAACTAATGTTATTGTATATTTAAGTATAAAGTAATTATCTTTCTAAAATTATTATTAAGTTATTAACTATTTGCTATCTGTATTAACCTTGATCTAATCCGGCTAATACCTTATCATATAAATTAACTTCACATTTATCGTTTTTTAAATGCTTACAATTACTACAACTTTTACTAAATATTGTACCTATTGAAGATTGAAATCCTGATCCTACTGAGTCATACCCATTACAACTATTTGCTATATGTGTCCTTTGTTCTACATTTGGCATAATACTAATCCTCCTTATAATTTAAAATAACTTAATTTAGTTTTATTATCTCCCTAATTTCATCAAACAATTCCTCTATACATCTTCCTCTTTGATAATTAACACAACTACCACAGCTCTTGGAGCCATAAGTAATGCTATTAATTAACGCTATAGAGTATGTAGTTGTATATCCACTGCAATTTTGAGCTACTCTGTTTTTCAATTCACTTGTAATCATAATTTCACTCCTATGCTATATTTTATATATTAATCTTAGTATTCGTCTTATTCAAACAATAAATTCTTACTAAGTAAAATTAATATTGTTTCAAAATATAATTACATATTAAAACTATTCATTTATAGTTTTAATTATTTCATATAACCAAAAAAACTACTAAAACATAAAATGCTCTAGCAGCTTGTACACTTATTATTTAGTTATTATGATTCTTCAATTCGTTTATTAATGATTATCCCACCAGTAATCTTTTATATCAATTATAGACTCAGTTTCTCTACAGTATTTTGTAGTTAAACACTGTCCTAAATTCCTCGGGCACCTTTTACAGACACAATCTAAACCATCACCATTACAATGTTTTTCCAATTCTTCAGGACATTTATCACAATTATCTCCACCTACAGCCATTTTATCTCCTACCACCTTAATTAAATTCAATTTATTGTATGTTATTTTTCTTTATTCTCTTCTCCATAAATTTTTCTATACCTAATCATTATTTCATTTAGAATATCTGCTACTATTGGCGGTGTATATGTAATTGCATTAGCTCCTGCTTTTATAGTTTCCCTTATGCTCTCATTACTCGAACCACCAGTAGCTATTATAGGAAATTCTGGATATTTTCGTCTTATTTTACTAACTATATATGCTGTGTTTTTAGCACCTGAAACATTTATTATTGTAGCTCCTGCATTTATTCTTGCCTCTATATCTTCAAACTCTGATACAACTGTAACTATTATTGGAATATCTATAGTTTCCCTTACTTGTGTTATAACTTCATTAGATATCGGACTATTAACTACTATCCCCATGGCGCCTTTAAATTCAGCATCTAGCGCTAAGTTTGTTACTCTTTTACCTGTAGTAATTCCTCCTCCTACACCACAAAATACTGGTACATCTGCTGCGAGTACTAGAGCTTCCGTTATTATTGGCTGAGGTGTAAATGGATATACTGCAATAATTGCATCAGCATTTGTATTTCTTATAACAGCTACATCCGTAGTAAAAACAAAAGATTTCAATCTTTTACCAAATATTACAATTCCACTAGCATCTCTTATTGCGGTTGGTAACTCTATCATATGACTTCGCAAATTTCCCATTACTTGAGGTACTATTTTAGTTAAATCCTTATTTCTAATACTTTCACCCATTTTTAACTTCCTTTAATTATATTTAATTATATATAATCTTAAAAATACGCTTATATATCGCACCGATAAGCCTTTTTTCCCTTATATCCAATCTCCTTAAGTAATTTTCTTACAACCCTTTTTCCTATTTCATCTTCACTCATTTCACATATTGCATCATCTATATTTCCCCAATCAACCCAATCTACTTCGGACGATTTATTTATCTCCCCTTCAACATACTTAGCCATAAATGTAAGCATTATAATTTCTTTAGAAGCTAAATAATCACTCCCCAAATATTTTATCTCACCAACTGTTATTCCAGTTTCCTCTTTAACTTCTCTATGCACAGTTTCCTCAACAGATTCTCCATTGGTAACATATCCTGATACTAATACCTTGGAATTTTTGAAAGTATAATTTTGTTTAAGAAGTAAAATTTCCTTATCCTTCATAACTGCAACCACTACACATGGTTTTGGAGTGTCAAAATACATAATATCATCCACAGGGCAATATGGAACCGACCCTTCATCCCAGCTATCTCTATCAATTAACTCTTTTCCGCAAATTGGGCAATATATAAATTTCAAATTATTTCCTCCTTATTATTTATACTATTAATAAACATTTATTATGTTTGATATTAAAATAAGTTTATTCAAAATAATATTAAAGTTATAAAACAATCTGGACCGATTTACTTAAAGTTATAAACTTTTCACCAACTTCACATTCATAAGCAAAAACATCCACGCCATTATTATACGCCAATCTTAATGCCTCACCAAAAGCCTTATCCATGTCATCATAAGGAGATAGACTATTTATATTACTCATTTGAATAAGAAATAGTACTCCAGCTCCAAACCCTTTTCTTTTAGCATCTATAAGTTCTAACAGATGTTTTCTCCCTCGTTCTGTAGGCGCATCTGGAAACATAGTTTTGCCATGTAATTCAAATGTGACTCCCTTTACCTCAAGATAATATTCTTCGCCAAAATTATTAGAAAGTTTAAAATCAAATCTACTATTATTAAAAGTTTTCTCCCTCTCAATAATATTGTATTTAATCAAACCTTGTATCTTTTTATTTTTTAAAGCTTCATCAACAACCTTATTGGGAATTTGTGAATCTATATTAATAATCTTATTATTTTTATAAACTCCAATTAGATCGTATAGTGTTTTTCTAGTAGGATTAAGCTCTTCTCTTAATAAAACTTTGGAGCCAACAGTTAATAATTCTTTGCATCTACCGGTGTTAGGGACATGCACTATAACTTCTTTTTCATTAAGTTTTACGTATGCTTCAAATCTATTAGGTCTTCTCATAAATTCTGCAATAAAAACTCTTTTGTTTATAAGCATAATTTCATCTCCATTTTTATAAATATACACTAATTTATAAAAATAATCAATATCATAACTATCATTATAGTACTTTATGTGTCTAAAATAATCGTTATTTTATAAAATAAAAAAGAAACTAACAAAAAAAGCTCTTGCATTAGCAAGAACTATTTTTGGTGACTCCTAGGGGAATTGAACCCCTGTTACCACCGTGAAAGGGTGGTGTCTTAACCGCTTGACCAAGGAGCCTTAAAAAATTTGGTGACTCACCGGGGAATCGAACCCCGGACACCATGATTAAAAGTCATGTGCTCTACCAACTGAGCTAGTGAATCATATGGCTGGGATAGCAGGATTTGAACCTACGAATGCCACAGTCAAAGTGTGGTGCCTTACCGCTTGGCGATATCCCAATATTATGGTGCGTCTTAAGGGATTCGAACCCCCGGCCCACGCCTTAGAAGGGCGTTGCTCTATCCAACTGAGCTAAAGACGCATATTAAATTAAATGGAGCGGGTAGAGGGAATCGAACCCTCGTAATTAGCTTGGAAGGCTAACACTCTACCATTGAGTTATACCCGCTTAATTATACTTTATGTAAATATGGTGCAGGTGAAGGGACTTGAACCCCCATGCCGTAAAGCGCTAGATCCTAAGTCTAGTGCGTCTGCCAATTCCGCCACACCTGCAAATACATAAATGGTGACTCCTAGGGGAATTGAACCCCTGTTACCACCGTGAAAGGGTGGTGTCTTAACCGCTTGACCAAGGAGCCTTATAAAATATTAAAATATAACTATTTTAATATTGACCTGGCGACAACCTACTCTCCCACAAGGTTACCCCTGCAGTACCATCGGCGCATTGAAGCTTAACCTTCGTGTTCGGTATGGGAACGGGTGTTACCTTCAGGCCATCATCACCAGATTTTTTTCAGAAATAATAATTGAGAATCTACCGTCGTTGACTACGGATATTAATATAAAATATCTTCTCATTATCATCTCTATATAGAGAAATTTTACCTTCTTAATAAAAAAGTATTCTCTCAAAATTGCACAGTGAGTTTTGTTTATCGCATTATCTTTATAATTTGGTCAAGCCCTCGACTTATTAGTATTAGTCAGCTGAACATGTTACCATGCTTACACC
>NZ_JAIZZK010000062.1 GCF_020443705.1 Clostridium algoriphilum | reverse complement strand
TGCAATTATTGCAAAGGATACATTTGATTATGCAAAAAAAGGTGGAAAACTAATGATTATACATAAGTGGATGGAAGAGCCTCCTCAAATGGAAGACAGGAATCAGCTTACAAAATAAAAGAATAAATATTCAGACGTATAATAAGTTGATGATTTTTTATAAAAACAAGTAGCACGCCCTAAATTGCTGAAAAAGTAGTAGAAGATATTTCTGCTGCTTTTTTTATCTAATAACATTATATGGTGTTTTTAAAATATAAAATAAAAAATACAAATGTCGTTAAAGTCTGATTTCACGACATTAACTTTCTTATTAATTGGTTGAACTTATTTTAGAGACAGATTAATAACGATTTTAAAGCCTAAACTAACTAAAGCTATTTAAAAATACGACAAAAGGCGGTTGAGCTTAATGAATAATAAAGAAATCATAGAAAATTTACAAAGTGGTCTATACGATATAGAGTATGGTGTAAATAAAGAAGATATTTTGATTGGAGCATTAATGGAAAAAACAAATTCCTCAGGACTAGGCAGATTTGAATTTGCTGTAAGCGGAATTGAGGAACAAAAAAGATTCTTGGAAGATGTCAATAAATATTTTTTAGATACATTAAAATAAACAAAGGAGTAGTTAAGTAACAACTTAACTACTCCTTTGTTTATCTTAATAATTAATTAATATTATATTGAAAGGGTTTTGATTGTTTTAAAGGGATTTTAACACTTTTAATAGAACTATAATAAGCATTAAAGAAGTTAAAAGGGTAGGTGTTTCAATATGCTTTATACAATAGCAGAGATAAGCAATTTAATAGGTTTATCAAAAGTTAGTATCTATAGGAAGTTAAAGTTAAAACAACTAGAACCATGTATTAGTAAAAAACAAGGAGTGACTTACGTTACAGAAGAGGGTTTAACGTTAATTAAAGATACTTTGAAGGTTACTACAGACGAGATAAAGGGTGGTAATAATGATAGTGATAGTATTTCACCAAATGATTATATAGCAACAGATACAGAGGATTTTAACTTTAAAGAAGACTATATAAACACGTTAAAAGATCAGTTAAAAGTTAAAGATTTACAATTAAATGAAAAAGATGTTCAGTTAAAACATAAAGATATTCAATTAAATCAAAAAGATATACAAATAGGTGAATTACATAGTTTAATTGAAAATAGCCAGGTTCTTTTAAAAGAGAAGCCAAAACAGGATATATTACAATTAGAGGATCACTTTAAAGACCTGGATAATAAATTAATTGAAATGAAAGATAAGATGCAAAAGAAAGACCAAGATCATATAGGATTATTCAAAAGAATATTTAAGAAATAACATTTTATCTAATAGCTTAGCATTATATGAGTTTTGTAATAAATATAAAAAATGAATTGATTATTACCATATTATGAGTTAAGATGTAAATAATATTAAACAAAGAAAATATAAAATATAAAAAAAGATCCAAAAAATAAAATAAAAGTCCTCCAACTCCGGTTATTGTATTGAAGTACAATAAACGGCAATATCTAAATATGTATCACTACTACATAAAAAGAATTTTGAAGAACTATATTAAGTTGATTATATCAATTTAAATATGATTT
The DNA here is from genome assembly GCF_020443705.1 of Clostridium algoriphilum. Taxonomy (GTDB): domain Bacteria; phylum Bacillota; class Clostridia; order Clostridiales; family Clostridiaceae; genus Clostridium_AD; species Clostridium_AD algoriphilum. The sequence continues at coordinate 8,743 of NZ_JAIZZK010000062.1, read as the reverse complement.
ATCAAGTCCTTATGTAATAAAAAATACATAGGGGCTTTTTATTTTTATATTGAGAGTTGTTAGAGCAAGAGAGCAACTATAAATAATTTCTAACGGTGACATGAAGCCAATGCAGAAAATTCATGGGGAGTTGTAGTATTTAAGCTTATTTATATTCTTCGCCCTGAGAAGGGTATATCTGACCTTTTAAAATATTAGATAGGGTGGTCGCTATTAGTCGCAAGACATAAGGGTTTAATACAATCATGGACAAGCTGTTTATGAGTATGCATGGTAATAGAGTGTATATTAAAATATTATTACAAATAGGCTTTCGGAAACTTCAACATCAACCAAATATTAATGTTATCCTAATTTTTTTAGGGTAACTACGTCTTGCTTAACATTCCCAAATATTAGTTGATTGAAGCTATAGTGTCAAGTAATACCTTGAGCAAATATAGAGTATAGACCAACTGGAGTAATGGAAGGGTAGCCCGTAGGGAGGTTCCATTGTGAAAGACGGTAGTAGTTTTTATAGTTTTCGTTTATATATAAACATTATTTCGCTTTAATTATAGTGTTTATATTATATCTTAGGTAATATTGCATAACCAAAAGTGTAGCGTTATACTGATTATAATCAGTAATGGCAAGATTAGTATTTGGATAGCCTACGCCTTCCAAATACATCTTGCTTGGAGGGAAATCCCCTCCAAGACCACCCCAAAATAAACAATGATTTTTTAAAAAGGAGTTGAGAAAAATAGACCAATATAGAACCAGAAGTAAGCAAATAGTTTTAAGAACAACTGAAAAAGAATTTGAATTAATACAGGAAAAAGTTGAAAAATCTAAGCTAAAACAAAATGAGTTTTTACTCAATTGTGCATTACAAAAGGACATAATTGTAATTGATGGGTTGAGAGATTTACTTTTGGAATTAGTTCGAGAAGGAAAAAATTTAAACCAAATTGCAAGAGCATTAAATCAAAAAGATGATTTTTATTTAAACGAAATTACTAAATTAAAAGAAAAGCTAACAGATCTCTGGGGAACTGCAGAAGAAATTCTAAAGGAGGTAAAAAAATAATTGGCTATAGTAAAAAGTTTAGCAGCCACTAAAACATTGACTAATCAATTAAAGTATTTGCAAAAGGAAGGTAAGACTAGGGAGGATTTAAAAGAAGGGATTAATTGTAGTGTTGAAAATATAGAAAGAGAGTTCAACACTATAAAGCTTTTATATGGAAAGACAGAAGGAAAGCAGTATTATCATTTTACTCAAGCGTTTAGTCCTGATGATAATATAACTCCTGAAAAGGTAAATAAACTAGGCAAAGAGTGGATAGAGAATAATATTAAAGACCACCAAGTTTATATTGTTACACACATAGATAAAGACCATATACATAATCACTTCGTGATAAATAGCGTAAATATGGAGAATGGAAATAAACTACAAATTAGTCCTAAAAAGCTTCTTGAGATGAAAATTGCTAGTAATAAGATTTGCGAAAGAGAAGGATTAACGAAAATAGATATAAATAGAAAAGCTGATATTAAAAAGACAATGGCAGAGCTAGGCATGGAGCTAAGAGGTATAACAACATGGAAAGATGAGTTAAGGCAATGTATAGACTTTGCGAGGGAAAGAACCAAGAACTTAGAAGAATTAAAAGAAAAACTAGAAAGTGATTTTAAAATTTCAACAAGGGAAACCAAAAACAGTATTAGCTTTAAGCACCCAGAGCAAAACAAGTCAGTGCGAGGTAAAAATCTAGGTAACAAATATACGAAGGGGGAAATTGAGAATGGGTTTATTGGACAAGAAAAAGGAATTAGAAGAGAAAGAGCAGAGCAACAACCTAACCAGGCTACAAGAACAGAGTATGAAGGCAAGAATGGAGTACGAAAACACACTGCTAAAAGAGAGCTTGGAGACATCGAAACAACAATACGAGGAATTGAACAAGGAGTCAAAGAAAATCTTAAACGAGAAACTCCAGGAGATAATGCAGAACTACGATCTAACGAAACAACAAGTCCAGGAGTTGAAAACAAGCAACCAAATGTTGAAAGAGGGCATAGAACAACAATTAAGTCAGTTAAACCAAAAGTGCATTCAAGAGGTGACGAGTTTGAGCGATAAGTTCGGAAGTATCCTTTCAGAACTGCAGGTTAAAGTAGAAGCTACCTACAAGAGGAATACAGAACTTATAAACAAAGAAACTGCCGACTCAGTACAAAAGTGTCAAGAACTTCAAGAAAGCTCTAATAAACGATTTGAGAGCTATTACAATCGAAAGAAGCTAATTGACTGGCTTATATACATAAACCTTGGATTAACACCTATATTTCTAATTCTTTTATTCTTTATAAAATAAAAAACAGGAGGAAATTAAAAAATTATGCGTAAGAAAAAATCTTTTATAAATCCAATAACAGTATGTACAATAACAGGAGCAATTTTGTTGTTTAATGTGTTCTATAAGATGTATAAACAGCCTGTAGGTGCACCAACAAGTGAATTTACTGGAAGGCTTTATATGGGGGGAGTAGGAGCTATGTTTGGCAGTATCATTGGTTTAATGTTAGGGCTTTTTATATATACAATTTTCAAACCAAGTAAAACCAAGATACTTTTGCTAGAACAAAGAAGAATGATAAAAGATTTTGATAACAATAACAACAATAATAATTACAACAATAACAATAATAATGACAAAATTGATAAATTAAGTAAGCTAAATGAATTAAAAAAAAGTGGTGCAATATCGGATGAAGAGTTTAATAAATTAAAGAAGGAAATAATAAATAGAAAACAACGAAGCTAATTATGTAGCTTATGTTAATATATTTGCGACTGCTCCAAGTCAAATATAATAGAAACTAGCTGGTGGAAGTAGGGTGGAAAATGTAATTTGTAATCTCCAGTATTGCATGCATCGGCAGTCTAAGCTTTATATATACAATAATTTAGTATCTGCCTTTTCACTTCGTGGATAAACAAAATATTTTTATCTATTAATTTTTCACCCTTAAATTATCTTGCGATATCTATTTGATTTTTTACAAAGGTATAAGTAAAATATAAATATGATATTTATATAAGGTGGGGTGACTAATGGTAAAAGAAGAATTTAATAAGTTAGAGGTATTGGAGCAACTGAAATATATAAATAGTTTACTTGAAGAAGGACAAACTTTGAGAAAAATTAGCAGTGATTTAGAAATGTCTAAAACTACATTTAGAGATAGATTTGCTAAAATAGCTTATACATATAATGCAAAATCAAAACAGTATGTTAAAGATAATAGTTTAGATTTACAATTACATATAAACAATATAAAAGTAGCAAAGAGAACTCTTAACCATGATGTAGCGGGTGTTGATAAGGTTATACAAAATGATAACAATAGTATAAAAGACAATAAAATTATACAAAACAATAATAAAAGTATAAGTGAAAAAGCTATATCTAAACAAGATAATATTACAATGAAACTACAACAAGAATTAAAAACTGCATTAGCAGAAGTTAGAGAATTATTAGAAATGAAAGATCAATTAAAAGAAGTTATACAACAATATAATAAAAGTATAAAAAAAGTTGATGTGCAAGTGCAGCAAGAATTAAAAGTAGATAAGGAAAGATTTAATGGGGAATTAAAAGGCAGATTAATAAAAGTGTATGGCAATGTAAATGATGCGTGGATAAATTTTTATAAAAGTAATAATCAATTTAAGATGCAAGATTTATATTCTGTAGCATTATTAGAATTTATAGAAAAATATTCTGAAAAATAACACCAAAAAAAAACCATCTGGAGCTCAGATGGTTTTTTCTTTTGGTTCAATATAATTTTCGTTATATTGTATGCCTTTTTATTTTAATGCAATACCAATAGATCGAAGGAGCATTCACTATAACACTTATTATCTTGAATGCGCTTGGGGGGGAGCATCAAACTGATTTTCTTGAGAATAATTACACAAAGCATTAAAATATATTTATATAAATATAAATAAAAGATTTAGTTTTAAAGGAAAAACCAATTAACTATAGAAATATTACTTTAGTAATATTTCTATAGTTAAAAAAACATTAACATTTATTTAGATGCGTTTAGAAAAAATTACTAAAGTAATAAAGCAGGTGGTGTCAGTTATGAGTAATGCTAAAGTCCTAAATTTATCTTATTTAAGTTTAGTTGAGATAGCAAGAGCAATAAACCAAAATACAATTGCAAACAAAAATAGGTTAAAAGAAAAAAAAATTGTAACAGATAAATTTATTCGTAAGTTTTCAATTAGCAGAAAAGATTTTAGTGAGACATTAAAAACAAAAGCAAGGGGAATAAAATATAATTCTTCAACCTATTTATACGACATAAATGATAATTTTGTAGAAGAAGTAGTAGCAGAAAAAGTAGAAGATACTATTGAAATTATAACACCTAAAAGGGAGAAGTTAGTAGAGAAAAAAAAGGATAGGAAAAAATATTACGAAAGTAATAAAAATGCCGAAGGTCTACCACTGACTAATGAAATGACTGGTATTAAACAGATTGTAAGTGTAAAAGATGATTTATTTAATATGATAGAGTGGTACAAAAGTAAAATAGCAAAAGAGAAATTAGAAAGCAATACTTTAAATGAGCAAGTAGATATAAATGAATTCTCTAATGATTTAAAAGGTAATGTTGTTGTAAAATATTTGAAAGTTTATAAGGATACATTCGAAAGATTTGAAGCAATATGTGATAAACATAAATTTATAAAGAAGCAAGATATGCTAAGTGTAGCACTCTTACAATTTTGCAAAAGATATGATAAGTAATAACACTTGACCCTATTATTTAAACCAATATGTTAAACTTAATTTAACATAATCATACGTTATGTTAAACTCACGCCTTAATATACCAAATCAGAAAATAACTAATAACAACTATATCCGTGTCTTGGCTTCTCTTACTCAATTTTCAATAGTATTTTAGATATAGGCCAAAAGGCATTCGATATAATATTAATTATGTTGTATGCCTTCTTATCGCTTAAAGCTGAACAACTTTTTACATGGAATTTAAGTTATAAATAGTATAGTTAAGTACTATATCAATTTATTTGTTGAGGTTAGTTTGGTGAAACAAAATTCAAATGCAACTTATAGTTGACAAAAATGTTATGTTTAATTGGTAGCAATATGGTTGTCTTATCAGTAAACTTATTTAGGGGTGATTAGAAATGAGTTTTCCGGAACAATTGCAGAGTCTTAGAAAAGGAAAAGGATTATCGCAAGAGAAATTAGCTGAAATGCTTGGTATATCAAGGCAGGCAGTTGCAAAGTGGGAAGTTGGACATTCATACCCTGACATTGCAAGACTAATTGCATTAAGTGATTTCTTTAAAGTAAGTATTGATAAATTAGTTAATGATTATGAAGAAAATTGTCGTTTATGTATAGAAGAGAAAAAAGTTGATTCTATACATGAAAAAACAATAGAATTTTTACGTAATGCCAAAAGAGCTACATATACAGGAGAGGGTGTTGAAATTGGATCTTCAAGACCTAATTCACATGATTTAGAGTATACAGAAGGAAATCTAAAGTATATTGATACCTATTTAGGAAGAGAGCAATTTGGAGGAGAAGAAGCTTTATGGGAAGATGACATTCCATTTTGGTCAATGAATTATACCGGCAGAATTATTGGAAAAGGGTTTTCAGTAAAATTTTTAAAAGAAGCATTAAGCTTAGTACCAGAAGAAAATCCATATCGTGGACCTATGGTATATCAAGATGGACAATATAAATATCATTGCATTGTTAATGGAGAATTTAATTGGTTTCAAGGATATGAGGAAATTTATTTTGATGATACGAAGGTGTATGAGTGCTTTTTTCATGGTGGAATTATTAAATAATAGATTAATTGGATGTGGTTTTTAGTTGAATTAATCTTAATATAGGAGAATGTGTAATGATTTTATGTAGAAATGATAAATGTTGGTGTAGAAGTGGACTAAAATATAAGAATTGCCATTTGAACTTTGATAAAAAACTAGAAACCTTGAAGAACCAAGGCTACAAAGTTCCAACAAGAAATCTTATTAAAAATAAAGAGCAAATTGAAGGAATAAGAAAAAGTGCTAAAATTAATAATGGTGTCTTAGATTTAGTTAGTGAGAATATTAAAGAAGGAATAACTACAGAAGAAATTAATGAACTAGCATATGAATATACAACATCTCACGGTGGAATTCCAGCTACTCTTAACTATGATGGATTTCCAAAAAGTATTTGTACATCAATCAATGATGAGGTGTGTCACGGAATACCGAGTAAAGATGTAGTACTTAAAAATGGTGATATCATAAATGTTGATGCAACTACTATACTTAATGGATATTATTCAGATGCATCAAGAATGTTTATGATTGGAGAAGTAAGTGATAAAGCTAGTAGGATAGTAGAAATAACTAAGAAATGTTTAACTATGGGGATAGAGGCAGTGAAACCTTGGGGCTTTTTAGGTGACATAGGAGCAATTATACAAGAATATGCAGAAAGTAATGGATACTCAGTAGTTAAAGATTTTGGAGGACACGGAGTTGGACTAGATATTCATGAGGAACCATTTGTTTTTCATTTCGGGACTAGAGGAACAGATATGATTTTAGCACCAGGAATGGTATTTACGATTGAACCAATGATAAATGGTGGAAGTCATGAAATATTTATAAATGAGGATAATGGATGGACAGCATTTACAGCTGATGGAGCACTTTCCGCACAATGGGAGCATACAATTCTTGTAACAGAAGATGGTATAGAAATAATATCAAAATAACAATGATTCTTTAAAACATTGTTTTAAAGAAAATTAGGTATGTAAAAACTAACGAATGTAACGCAATGGTAATTAGTGTACTAATATACTAGTATTGATGCATAAATGGAGTGTATATTCTCAATTAGACACCTTTTAGGTAGTAAAATAGAGACTCATTTCATATTAAAAGAGCATGAATGAGGGTATAGGCTAGTTATAGGTACATAAGAAATGTCGTGAAATTTATATTTCACGACATTTGTTGTATCCTGATTTTTATATACATAAAAATCAATTGCTTGGATATAATAAAAAAGATGAAGTTAATTGTGTTTTTGATTATAATCCTTTAATCCAAGAAGCCCTTAAAAGGGCTTCTTTATTGCGTTAAAGAGTTTAATATGAATTGGTTGAAATTATAATAAGACAATGTTGTAAAATTAATGAGCTTATAACCAACTCTAAGACATCAAAAAAAGTAAGGCCTAATATATCTGAACTAGAACAAACAAGCCTTTAAAAGAGAGTTATAGGCTCTAAATTCATGTATAATAATCAATAAATTATTATACATGAATTTTTTTATTAAAGATGTAAAAATGAAAATTGAATATATTTTTTTTGTATATCAACTACAACTTTACATTTTAGGAATAAATAATTTTAAGTATAAAATTTAATGTATTGATAAATAATAATAAAAAAGATATTAGGAAGGTGTTAAATACAATGGGGCAATTATTATCATGGTTATTACTTATAGTACCTTGGTTTTTACTTATACCATTAGATTCAAAACGGTTAAGACACTTTTCATCTGTGGTATTCTTTACTATATTTTTAAGTACAATTCATTGGCAAATGGCAGATGTATGGAATTGGTGGTCCATTACAAATAACGTGTTTTTTCTTAAAAATATTTCGTCATTTACATATGGTTTTCTTCCAGTTACCACAATGCTTGTATTTTATTTTACTTACCAGAATGTCTGGCTATTTTTTGGAACAAATATAATTATGGATGCATTTCAAGCATTTATCATTAATCCATTTGTTCTTGAAAAATTTGGACTTTTCAAGTTGACTAATATGAGTAATTTCGGGTTTTTCCTTTTGTTATTAAGCTTTGTTCCTATTATTTATCTTTATCAAAAATGGTACGAAAGAGAGTAAACAATATAAATCATAGAATGGATTCTGAAGCTGATTCTACAAAAACAGCACTACAAGTACAAACTCAGATAATGCTGTCCAATGAAGCTACAAAACCGACGCAGGCACTAGGGTCACTCCAACCAATATTAAAAAATTTTATAATCATGAAAGAAGGGTTTATATGACAACCGAAGCAAAAATACAATTAACTTCATCAGAATTAGGTACATTATGGATGACTTATATATCAAAGTCAGCAAGATTAATAATATTTGATTTGTTTAAAGATAAAACTATTGATAAAGAGGCTCAAAACATATTAAGTACCTATATTCCTCAAGGACAAAATATACTGAATGAAATTGTGAATGTATTTAATAATGAGAAAGCAGTTATTCCAATGGGATTTGATGAACGTGACGTGGTAAGAGAAGCACCTCCTCTATTTGATGACATTTTTAATATAATGTTTGTTCGCCAAATGATGAAATTAAATTTTGGTCATTCTGCTGTATTCTCAGCTATGTCATATACAAAAGAAGCTCGTGATATATTAAAGCATAATTACGATCTTGCTGATAAGTATTATGGTATAACAACAAACTATCTATTAGAAAAAGGAGTTCTTGCAAAGCCACCATATGTAACCATGCCAAAGAAAGTAGAATTTATTGAAGATAAAAATTACATGAGTGGACATAATCCTTTTTCTGATAAACGTGCATTAAATACAATTGAGGTTGGTTTTCTTAATGAAGCTATTGAAGAT
>NZ_JAIZZK010000061.1 GCF_020443705.1 Clostridium algoriphilum | reverse complement strand
TGCAGCAATATCATGAATATGTTGCTTTAGTACCTTATTGTACTTTTCCTCTATTTCACCCATGCCATATTTTTTTGATAAAATACGCATTTTATATTTACTACCAATTAAAAAATAAAAAATGAACCCAACGTAAGGTAGAAAAAAGAATACTATCAACCAAGCAAATATAACTCTCGTATCACTTCGTTTTATAAAAATTAGTCTTAGAACTGATATTATATTAAACGCATATACAAATATTAAAAAAATAGTTGATAACTCCATGTTGTTCCCCCAGTAGTAATATTTATTTCAGTAACTTTCTTAAAGTTTCTCCTTTAATCTAAATACTTCATCAAGCCTTTTTTACTCAGATGGAGAAATCTAAAGAATCTCTTGCTAAGAGGAATATTACATTATACCATATATATTATCAAGTATAATTATCTGGAAATGTTGAAACTCTATTATGTAAATAGTGCTAATTAAATACTTTAAGGTTTGTTGTTATAACATCAATTTATAAATATAAATATAATCTAACAAAATAGACATGTAATAAACAATGAGTTCAATGTTTTCAGTCTTAGGTATATTGCCTGTTCCCGAAAAATAAAAAATAATATATATAAGTAGGCATCCATTTCTTTCATCCAGTTGGGAATCTCTTTGAACCCGCCTTCAAAGACTTTAGTTAAAAAGGTTCCAGACAATTTTGTTATCTCCATGCCTTTAACCTCTTTTGTCACAAGAAAATAATGTTCACAACGCCATGGAGATACATCATGAGATAGTATCAGATATCTATCTGGGACTTCCGCTTGAGCTTTATTGATAATACTCATTACGCTACTCATTACCTTACCCATGTTTAATGGCATATAAAAAAAACTCTTATTTAATTTTCATTAATTACTTAGTAGAACCTACTGTTTTTAACATTTATCATGTATTAATTCAACATACCCCTTATCTTTTCCTTCAACATTTGTAAAAATAGGTAAACATAAAGCCCTGAGATTACCCAGAGCTTCATAAACTGTTTTTTAACTTTCTAACTATTACTTCATTACTTCCTATGCAGCTATGACCTATCTATATCCGTATTCTTTAACTCTACGATAGAATATAGCTTTTGTCATGTTTACCATCTGCATAGCTTCAACACCTTTAATATTTCTCCATCAAGATATTCAAACACGTCTCGGACTAGTAAAATTGCCACCATAAGATAATTTACGGTGGCAATTAGACAATTTAAAAATTATAAATCAGGCTATCCTGTTGGTATCACTTGGTTAGTTGAACTACCGTCTCAATATGAGGGGTTTGTATATATCTAGTATTTTAGCTTATCTATATATATTATATACTATCCTGAAAGCATTGATTTGAAAGCATCTATCAGGTAGATAATAATTTTATGGGTCTAAACTTAACTAATTGTATCTCATAATATTTTATGCACCGGTGGCAAATGGGTGGCATTGCCACCGTAATAATTCTGACTAATAGTATACTTCACAATTTAGTAACCATGAATTTATTTAAATATGTTCCTATTTTAGCAGTAATAATGCTTATACAACTTGTAGCACTCTATAGTAAACTTATATACTCTTTAGCAAAATAAACACCAATAATAGATTTCGATGCTTTTAGCTTTAAATTATAATAGTACAAGTAACCAGTGCTAATAACTGATAATCATAACCTTATGTGTAAATACATTATTATTCAGTAACATGAGTATAGCTAATGTAGTATTTAAATATTAACTTATTCGAACAATTCGCATAAATACAAAGCCATATAAATATCTCATACTCCATTTTGAATGAAAAAGCGATATAACCCCGGATTCAAATTATATTGAACCCAGTGTAATTTGTATTAGTTTAATCCTCTTAAAAAGTCTGTCTGAATAAAACCCCAAAAATCCTGTGCAATTGTTCTGTAGCCCTGAACAGTCGGATGAACATCACCAGGAAGATATTTAGTTAAATGCTTGTTCATTGATGCCTGGGTGGCAACATAAGTTGCTCCATTACTAGTAGCTGCAAGTCTTATTTTATCATTCAATTGTTCAAGAAGAGGCAAAAATTGAGGCATATCTGGTAATGCATTGTAATAGCCCATTACATAAATTTTAGTATCTGGACTACACGCTTTTATTGCCTGAATTATCTTTTCTAATTTAAACTGAACTGCCGTGATTTCAATCCCAAGTATTGCCGTGATTTTTTGTTCAAGGGTTTTTGAAGAAATCAACAATGATTGTAGCTCTGCTGTCTCCATGGAACCGGGATAAGTTTGTAGCGTTTGTTGTGGAGTCATAGTACTGAGTTGATTTGCCCATTCAATCACCCTAAAAATGTCATTAGCCCCAATATCCAAAGTAACAATTTCAGCGTTATTAAGGGCATATTGAACGTCAGTATCAGTAGTAACCTGATTTAATACGTTCTGTGTAGTCCAGCCGGATACACCATAGTCGCCGTAGCCACCTAAAACTCCAGCATCAGCAAGCTTGTTTACTATGATATTTGTATAACCATAGGAATCATTGTTGCCATATGGAGTCTGTCCTGCCGCCAAGGAATCACCCAATGATACATAATCATACAGCAGAGAAACAGATTGAGTGTTTTCTTCGCCAAATACTGTTCCATTCATAGAAAAAAGAAATACTATAATAAGAGAAATTACCATTGATGTTTTTGACATTAGATATTTAAACATAATTAAACACCTCACTTTACGTATTTATAGATATACATAGAATTATGAAATTATACCATTTTCTCTTTTCAGCTTACTACAATAATACCTACACTCATTAATCATTTTTTCAGCTTCCCATTATAGACACAACCTGCCTAAATAATCTAATCTCTTTAGTAATTCTTACAATTGTTTATAATGAACTTTTTTGAATTACGACGTAAAAATGCAGTAAAATCCATCTCTGAATAATACGGTGTTTTAAGTAATTTATCTAAAAATCCTAACATTATAATATTATTTTAACATTGAGTACAAATAAATAAACCTTCCAAAGTGTTCCTGCTCATCGGTAATAATTTCAAAGACCTTATCTCTCATTTGTTTATTTGTCATGAGTGCGAAAATTTCTCTATAAAGGTCTACAGCTTCACTTTCTCCTTCAATACTGCTTTGTACTGCTTCCATAAGAGTATTATATTTTTCAATATTAGTTGGTATAGGAAAATCTAATTTTACACCTGTAAGTTGATAATATATTTGTTGAAACATTCCATAATGCTTAATCTCATCATCATAAGCAAATTTTATCTGTTTAATTACTGCAGGGTCAGTAGTCATTTCCATCATCCTTTGATATTTTACTCTATCATGTCTTTCAGCCTTCATAGCCTCAACTAACTTATCATTTAAAGAATCTGCCCTGAAAAGTTGAGAATAATAACCATCCATATTATAATACAAAATACATCTCTCCTAACTTTTATTACATAATTTATAATATGTTTAATTCTTTTAAGTTGTGAAGGCTATGATATTTTTAAGTATGACTTTCTACACATTTTTTATACATAAACTTATGAAATTATAATGCAGTTAAGATCATCATAATCTTTATAATTTGTATCTAATTTAACTTACAAGAAAATTATAATATATTCCCCATATTGTTATAATAAAATGTTTGTGTAATCTACTATTTTTCTATTAACCTTTACACTTTAAAGAATTTATTTTACTTTGATATAATAAAACACAATTTTAACAAACCCTTTAATTCATAAAATAAATAAAAAGAATAATGTTCTTAAATACTACAGGGCAAGAGGAATTCAAGGAGGAGGGATTTAGACATAATTATCTATATCTAGGTTTATAAAAAACCGTACTGGTTTTACAAGCTTGTTATTAATCATATAACCGGCTCAGAAGCAACACAATATGCAAATCAAATATTATTTAGACATGAAGCCTTTACCACGGTGTAGGTCAATTTTCTCAGCTTTTATTAATCTGAGTGATTTACTAACATCTTTTTCTAATGCTAACTTTCCATACTTATCTATTTCATTATTATCTTTTGGACTATGCTGAAGGGCAGTGGCCCCACCTACACATCCACCAGAACATGCCATGCCTTCTATGAAATTACTGTTTGATCTATTAAATTTCAACAATTTCAAGGCTTTATCACATTCAATAAGGCCATCACAACTTATTGGTTTAAATTTAATTGGAGTATTTTCAGCTTCAACTAAGTGTTTTACCGCTTCGGTAAGCCCACCTGATCTAGCAAAAATCCTTCCATAATATGAGGCGTTATTTAAGGGAATCTCATCACAATCTTGAATATCTATTTCAAAAGCATCAAGCATTGCCTTAAGCTCTTCAAATGTCAATACATAATTAGTAATGCCTTTTAAATCTTCTTGATTTATTTCCATTTTTTTAGCAGTACAAGGTCCGATAAATACAACCTCAGCTAAGGGATCTGTATTTTTAATAAGTTTAGAAATTGCTATCATTGGTGAAACTGTGCTTGAAACATGCTTACCTAATTCAGGGTAATTTCTTTTTATGTATGAAACAAAGGAAGGGCAACAAGAGCTTGTCATAACTTTCAGCTCTTCAATAGTTTCTATAAATTCTTTTGTTTCATTTACAGCTACCATATCTGCGCCAATGGCTACTTCTATAACATCGTAAAAACCTAACTTTTTTATACCTGAAGCTACTTGTCCAATTTTAACATAGGTAAATTGGCTAGCAATTGCAGGTGCAATGATAGCATATATGTGCTTATTTTCATCATTTTTGGATTTCATTAATGCATTAGTGATATCTACTACTGAAGATTTATCCATGATTGCACCAAAAGGACATTGATAAACACAGGCACCGCACTGTATACATTTCTCATTATTGATTACAGCTTTTTTATCTTCATCAATACTTAAGGCACCTGCATTGCAAGCTCTATGACAGGGTCTCATAACATCAGAGATTGCGTTGTACGGGCAAGCAGTCTTGCATTTACCACATTCAATACATTTATTTGTATCAATGTAAGATCTTCGGTTTATAGAGTGGATTGCATCCACAGGACATGCTTGGATGCATTTGTGTGTTATACAACCTCTACAGCCTTCAGTAACAGTAAAGCGTTGGATGGGACATTCATCACAAGCACAATTTATCACTTCAATAACGTTTTCATTCTTTTTATCTCCACCCATTACAAGTTTAATTCGCTCGCCAATTATTGCCCTTTCCTTATGAATGCAACAACGAGTTCTCGCTTTAGGTCCTGGAACAAGGATCTTAAATAGATTTTTAACCTCTTTTTTTAGAGTTCCTTTAATTGCAAGTCTAACTACTTCTCTTATTACCTCATATTTTATAAATTGTATATCATATTCAAAAGCCGTCAACGTTATCACTTCCCCTATTTCAAAAATGTTAAGTTATATAAATTAAATTTAATAAGTTACTAATAAATTTTATAAGACTCTCTATAGCATTTGTGATGAATACACAAAGCATTAGTAGTTCAAAAATATATTTTGAACTAACTGATATTTTGCCTAGTATTTTTTCTTTTTTGAAGTAAACTAATAATTGCAGTTATAGTCAATATTATTGTTAAAGCTACTATTGCACAAGATATATAACCTAGAGATGACTTAAAGAAAGTACTCTCCAACCCTGGTATAGAATAATGTGGTAACAATGATTTCCATCTATCTCCAAACCTAATCATTCCTTCTGGAATATATCCAAGCTTCGAATTTAGCTTATCACCTGACCATTCTCCATATGCATTACCCTGAGCTAATAGCCCGAGCGGAGCAAAAATAATTAAAACAATCAATGCACGCCAATACTTCTTTAAACCACCTATAATCTGAGAATTTTCATTTTCTAATTTTTTAGGTGGATAAATCTGGAGCATATCAGGATTTGAATTTTGCATATGTTTCACTACAAATCCTGTTACCACTCCTTCAAGCGGACCGGCTACAATAATATGACCGAACAACATTGCTGGTACGGATTGCATCAGATTGTATGGTGCGTACAAAGGAGTTCCATCAAGTTTATGAAATAATAAGGGTTGAAGTCCAAGCTCTATTCCAACACACAATGCTGAAATATTTATTGCTACAAATCCCGCTATGATTGAACCAATAAATCTTCGCCTTGAAGAAATTTCAGAATTACCAACTATTAACTTATATAGATAATAGCTCACGAAAGGAATCACAAATGCCATGTTGAACATATTTGCTCCAAGCGCCAGAATACCACCATCTCCAAAGAAAAATGCTTGAATTATGAGTGCAATGCTTACTCCTACTGTGGCAGCCCAAGGTCCCAGAATGATTGCCAAAATTGTAGCTCCAACCGCATGTGCTGATGTACCATCAGGTATAGGCACGTTATACATCATAATTGTAAATGAGAAGGCCGCTCCAATTGCCAATAGTGGAACCTGTCTGTCCTTTAATGTCGTTTTTAATTTTGATGCTGAAGTGCCCAATATTGGAACCATAACAGCGCCCATTACCGCACAGGTTTGGGGACTTAAATATCCATCAGGTATATGCATATTATCTCCTCCTAAAATTTTAATAATATTAGATTGACCTTTTCGTTTACTACATTAAAAAAATAATTTCTAATCTTAATGGTTATTCGTGACAATGATAATGATCATGATGTTCGCTTGGGTCAAATACATGAACATGCCTGTGATAATGCTCATCTATAAGATTTACAGAAAGTAATAACTCTTTATTTGATAATATATCCTGAGGCGAACCTTGAGCAACTATGTTATGCTCTTCACTGAAAACTATTACCCTATCTGCAATTTCTTCAACAATATCCAGATTATGAGTGCACGTAATTAAAGTCTTACCAGCATTATTAAGTTCGACCAATAGGTTAATCAGCCATCTTTGAGTGCGGGGATCTAAGCCGTTAGTAGGTTCGTCCAATATTAGAACTTCAGGATTTATTGATAATACTGAGGCAATAGCTACTTTCTTTTTCTCACCCCCGCTTAATTTATATGGTGGCCTATCCTTTAGTGATTCTAAGTTAAGCATCCGAATAACTCCATTTACTCGCTCATTTACTTCCTTAAAGTTAAGATTCATCTGCAAAGGGCCAAATGCTATTTCTTCCCATACATTGGCAGAAAACAATTGGGCATCCGAATTCTGAAATATATATCCAATTCTTTGGCGAAACGCCTCTGCTAATTGCTCATCATTTAATGTTTCTTCTGTAACAAGTTGACCAAAGGCCCTATATTCACCTTTACTTGGAAATAACAACCCGTTAAGAATTTTTTGAAGCGAAGATTTCCCTGAGCCGTTAGCTCCTAAAATAACTATTTTTTCGCCACTGTAAATATCTAAGTTTATTTCTTTAAGTACCGTTTCATTGGTTATATATTCAAATGAAACATCTCTCAGCTGCATTATTTTTTCCTTATCCAAGAATGATTTCACCTCCAAAAGATGCCAGAACACAAATTATTAAACCTAAAAACCATTGAAAATCAAGCAGAGTAAATTTAAACCTGTTCATAATAACTGGCTCACCTTTATAACCTCTTGATAGCATAGCTCCATACACTTCTTCACTTAAAGCATAACTTTTACCAAAAAGGCTTCCAATTGCATTAGATACAAAACGGCGGCCTTCTTTTGAATCAATTTTGCTGAAAGTTCTACTTTTTCTGGCAACAAACATATCTGTTGTGATATTCAATAATATAAAAATATAACGATAACACATTTCTAATATTGTGATAAATATTTTCGGTAAAAACAAAACTCTAAACGCCTTCATCAAATTAGCAAAGCGGGTGGTAGAAGTAAATAAAAAAGCTAAAGAAACTGCAATACCAACTCTGACTATTAACAAAGCAGCTCCTGATACGCCCTGTTTTGTAATCGCAAGTTCTGCTGGAAATGTGAATGGGCCTAAATGTAATTGATGACCGAAGTTTATAAGTGAAATTAAACTATTTCCGGGCCTGACATAGTTAAAAATTGATGGTAATACAGTAACTGCTGTAAAAAGGGGTACAATAAGCCATACTCGTTTAAAATATAATTTTAATGATACACATGATATTTTTGCTAAAATACATGATATTAAATATATAATAGTTAATATCACCACATTATGAATCAACGTAGCTGTTAAAATTAGTATAATCAAAGATATTACTTTTACCCTTGGGTCTAATTTTTGTAAAAAACCCTTTTCAAATGCTATATCTTCAAAAAAAATAACTTCCTTTAAAAACTTGGCAATATCATTAATAGTCTTTTCTAAAAAACTGACTTTCTTCCTTTTTCCAATACACCCACATGATCGCATTCCAATTTCTCCACTGTTTAGCAACCACTCTGGTACTTGATATTTCGAATTCATTTGTTTTCTCCTTCGCACAATCTTTCAAATAAAAGACAAAAATCCATAAAAGTCTTCTTACTTTAAGAAATAACCTTCATGGTCAATTAAATACTCTTTTTATGTTCCTCATAAACAGTAATCTATGTACCTTAGTGATATTCATATAATTATATGAACTCTTGTTTACAATCAAGGCATTCAGCTACTGCCTTGACTTTTTCTATTTCTAAAGTTGAGCCTTCAAGCATTGTATCCATTATGCAGCTTTTGAATGCAAAGTTTAAAGATTCTGGCATAACACCAGATAACTCCCCTATTTTTAACGATACTTTATTTATCTTAGTGAACTTATTTTCAATTGCTTTATCTGTTACTATTTTGACAACATTTTAAATTATAGAAACTTCATGCATATTTATCTCCTAATTAATTTCTAATTCTTTTTTTATATTAGAAACTATCTCTGGGATTATAGAAACCATTGTTTGTGTCATTTCTAGATCTACGGCTATTTTCTCTGGTTCAATTCCAAATATAATCACTTCAGGGTATTTATCCATCATGTTTGCCATTCGTGCGACATCCAGTATTTGAACATCATGAATAGAAAGATTTTCTTTTTTATAATTTTTAATATCTTCTGGTTTTATTTTATATATTGTACCCGGTTTTAAACCTGCCCTTAGACAATCTACAACTATAACTTTTTTATAATCAAGGAATAAACCAAGTGTATCAAGTGTGGAAGTACCTCCATCTACTAATTCAATAGTAGATGGAAGTTTTTCATTTTCCAGTTGTTTTATTACATGTACTCCCACGCCATCATCTTGGAGTAAAATATTACCTATACCAAGAATAACGGTGTCCTTAATAATTAAACTCATAGAGGTTGTACAATAAAATTTGACATTTCAATTCCTTCTGGTGACATTACATGTACCGAACATCCTGTACATGGGTCGAAGGAGTGTACTATTCTTAAAAGTTCCACGGGTTGCGTAGTATCTACAACATGAGTTCCAATTAAAGCCTTTTCTATAGGTCCCACATTTCCTGCATCATCCATTGGTGAAGCATTCCAACAAGTCGGGGTTACTATTTGGTATTTAGATATTTTTGAAGTCGCAACAGAAACCCAATGTCCAAGGGCTCCTCTTGGTGCCTCTGTTAATCCTATTCCACTTCCCGAAGTTGGTGCTCCAAGATTTGTGAATGCACTTGCACCAGCTACAATTTGGTTTAGCCATGTCTGCATGCTAGCTGCTATCTTAGCTGTTTCAGTATATCTAGCCATATGTCTATCCATTACAGATACTCCATTTTTATAATCTCCGCTAATCCAAGTTCTTGCAATGCTTCCTGCTTCATATGGAGTACCATTGTATCTTGGTGCCTTAAGCCAGGTATAAGCTCCTGTTTTTCCATAGCTTGGAGTTGTTGTTTCACTTGCTGGATTAACGCCAGATGGTGAAGTATACCAAGAATGTCCTACGTATTCTTTTATATTCGCTGAAGAGAAGCTTCCAACTATGCCGTTAGTTACTGTTCCAGCAGGGAATAACTTAGTTCCAGTTGTGTTTGTATCAAATACTCCATAGGATATTAAATTACCGTATCCCGTGCCGATCGTGTAATAATCACTGTATGTTGAAGCCAATTTGTTAACATCAGTCTTATATGTATTTGTAATAAATGTTGTTATAGTATTTAAATAATTTCTAAAATTTGTTATGTCTGTTGAAGTTGGAAGAGCAGTTACACCTCCAGGCACTACGTTGCCCACATGTGGTAGCTTACCACCAAAAATTGCTCCCATTTCATGTGCTTTTCTTCTGATTGACAAAGCTGTAACATAATTATTTATTAAAGTTTGGCTATCAGTAGCATTAAATTTAAAATCTTGTGAATAACCAGGAGTCCATGGATTCATTTGTGGTCCCTTAACGTAATCCATTAATGCTAGTTGATAGAAATGTAATATGTTACTAGATATAAAGTTAGCTCCTTGTATAAGGTCTCTTAAAAGAATAGCTTGTAAGTTTGGAGTAAACCCTGAAGCAGCTTCAACCGCCTTTGAGGATGCAATGGCATGTGATACCGGACACACTCCACAAATTCTTTGTGTTAAGAATGCTGCATCCTTTGGTACTCTGCCTATAAGCATGTTTTCAAAGTCTCTAAATAAATTACCCGTAGCCTCCGCAGCTGTTACA
>NZ_JAIZZK010000060.1 GCF_020443705.1 Clostridium algoriphilum | reverse complement strand
CCACAAGTTGGACATTTAAGCAAATAAATTTTAAATCCTTTACTACTAATCTCAATTTCATCCGGAGAGACTAAATTTTCTGCATCCCAATATTTACATATCTCAGGAAATAAACGCATCCTATAGGATGCTATGAATGTTGTATACCAAGGTGCATATAATTTACAGCAACATAAGAACTCAATATTATTAGCCCTTTTAAATTTGAATTAGATGTATTTTATATAACACATCTCATTATTGATAAGGATTTTGCGTTTATTATCTACAATATCAAACACTTCCACATCTGCATAATGAAACATTCTATGATGATTAGCGCATAAAATAACTACATTTCTTTTAAGATCAACTCCACCTTTAGACAATAAATTCATATGATGCCCTTCAGAATAATATCCACTATTCTTTTCTTTAAAAGAAAAACCACAAATCTGACACTTATTGCTATACTTATCCTTAAGCTCTTTTATAATTCTCTGATTTCGCTTTATTCTATTAATCTTTGATTGTATAGTTTCATTTACAGTAGGTCCCTCTGTTACATCATTTAGTTTACCTTTAGGGGTAACACTACTCATACCAGGGATACTTTGGGCGGGAACATCATGTACAATAGTATCTTTTGGAACAGTATTATTAATACAAACATTATTCAGTATAGGATCAACTTGAGGACTGTCCTTAGGTATATTATCTTTTAATAATCCAATATACTCTATAGACTGAGTATCCCCAGCCTTACAAATATCATCTAAAAGAACATTAAAATCATGAATATTAATCTCTCTTACTATATTGGTTCCTTGTAAATCCCACACCCTCGTTTTATAATTCTTAAATAAATTTAATGACATGAACATCAGCTTAAAACTAATAGCAGTTCTTAACTCTATTATTGGAGATATCTGTATTTGAAGCACCTTTTTGCATCGTTCATCTCTTTTCCATGGTTTAGTCATTGCATCGCAAACGGAAGGTGTTGCATTAACAATCCCCAATTCCTTTTGTAAATCACCTGCTATCAGCGTACAGGTAATTTCGCCTGCCAATTTCTTTTGCTGCAAAACATTGGATATGTATAATCTTATTTCCGATATGGACATATTCTTTGCTTATGATTTTACCATCTTTTTCAAAACAACAATATTATCCCTTGTAGGTGGTTTAATTCTCATTGAATAATACCGTCCATCAAATCTCACACTATTCTTTATCATAGCAAATTCCTCTGATGTCAATGGATTTTCGTCACACTATTTGCCACTCAATCCGAACACATAAGTAATTCCACTTCTCTCATGACATTACAAAATATAAAAGTAACTACTATTAAATTTAATTAAAAAGATTTCATTTGCGTTGAATTTTCATTTATTAAAAATAAGGGGTGTTCATTGTAACTCAATTGCTATTATACTCTCTATTTCATTTTTAAATGAATTCTGTTAAAATGGAAATGATTACATGTTTATAAAATGTACAAAAAATCTTTAGAGGGAAAAATATTATAAGTCAAAGCTCACTAAAACTTAAAGATATTTCAGATCCTGATTAATCTGCAATCTTCAAGATAACTTTTCACAAAGTATGGATATTATTCGCACAAATTTTATTCATAATTCAATATTGAAGAATAATAAATGTACAATCTCATTGAAAATGTGGAGAAGGGGTTCAAAAACAGGTAACCCATACATCACTAAGTAGTACAGTAAATCAAAAGGGGCGCAATAAATGGATGAAGAGTCATTTTATGAATTGACAGCTGAGTTAAGTATTTCAACCGGTTTAGAGGACATAGGATATCATAAACTTTTGGATGATAGACTGCAACCAGTTATGAAAAGCAACAAGGGTAAAATAACTCAAGAAGATTGGATAAGGCATCACATGGATAATCCTGTACTACTAGCGAATAATTCTATATTAATTGAATTATTGAGTACTAAGAAAAAAGTATGTATAAAAGATGCTTCTATAACGAGTAGTTCTGATATGGATTCTTTTACAGTACGAAGTGTTTATATGTTTCCATTAATTGTAGATGAAAATGTAATAGGGGTGTTACCTATAGTGTCTATTGGCGTTGCGACCATTCTAGAAGATGCAACCCTAATAGAGTGTGAAAAAATAATTTTAAAATACAAGAATATTTTCGGGTAAAGAAAGGGGGTGCAGAATGAAGATATCTACTTGTATTACTAAATATCTAGAGCAGGATAACGTAGAGTATATTTTTGGAATTCCAGCTGGGACTTGCAGTTCATTATGGGATTCATTAAACGATACAAGTATTAAACCGATAATAACAAAGAATGAGGCTGGAGCATTGTATTCAGCTACAAATTATGCAGATGGCTCTGAAAAATTAGGAGTATCAATTTTAGCAGGTGGTGTAGGTATTAATAATGCCATAAATGGCATTGCAGATGCCTACAGAAGAAAGTTGCCTGTACTAATAATTAGTGGATTTGTATCTCGGTGGCAAATAGGTAAAGGTGCTATTCAAGAACTTAATACTGAAGATATAGTGAAACCAATTACTAAATTCAGCAAAACGGTTATAAATCCAGATGATGTATTATGTACTATAAAGAATGCTATAGAGATTGCTCTAACACCTCCCTATGGACCTGTGCATGTTTCAATTCCCATAGATGTGCAAATGAGTAATATATTAAATACTGATGCTTATGAGTTTATCAAGTCTTCAATAACAGATAGGTATAAACTTTCAGATATGGCATCTTTAAATTATACTAAGAAAACATTGCTTAAAGCTGTTGATTTGATAAATATAAGTAAATCAGGCTTAATTTTAGTAGGTAGGGGATGTAAGAATCTAGGAAATAAAGTTATGTATCTCAGTGAAAAACTTGAGTGGCCTATAGTAACAACACCAGAAGGAAAAGGGGTTATACCAACTAGTTTTAAGTACAATTTAGGTAGTTATGGTTTCTCAGGTTCTGACTTAGGGGTGAAGTATATTGAAAATGAGGACATTGATTGTGTACTAATTTTAGGAACAAGTTTAGGTGAATCTGCAACTAGGAATTATAATAATGTGCTTATAAAAGATAGAAAAGTAATACACATTGATTGGGATGAAAGTGAGCTTAATAAAGTATTTAAAGTTGATTTAGCAATTAATTATAGTTTAAATGAAGCTTTAGATTTATTAGAAGCAGATTGTTTTAAAAAATATACAGAATGCGTTATAGATAATTCTATTTTAAATTCGCCCTACGTGAAAGGCAGTCATACTTGCTTATCTACAAGGTTATTTTTAGAGAAGCTACCCAAAATACTGCCAGAAAAGTACCATTTAGTTTGTGATATAGGTGAATTTATGAACTTTGTATTTAAGTATTTACCAATATCGGATAAAAGTAAATTTGATATAAGTATAAATTATGGTGCAATGGGTATAGCCGTCGGAGGGGCAGTTGGCACTTCTTTAGCGAATAAAGAAATTAAAACTGTAGTTATAGTAGGTGATGGCGCATTCTTTATGAATGGAACAGAAATTCTAACTGCAAAAGAGTACAATTTACCAATAGTGTACTTTGTAATAAACAATGCCATGTTAGGGTATGTAGAACATGGGCATAAGTATCTTTTTGATAGAAAATTAGAGGGGTTGACACAGGAAAGAGTTTCAATTAAAGCCATTGCAGAAGCAATGGGTATTAAGGCTTTAACTGTAACTGATTTGACTGAATTAGATATGTGTAAAGAGCTAATAAAAACTACAAATGGTCCGTTAGTAGTAGAATTAATTAATGATGGCTCAGAAGTTCCTGCAGTTGCAGATAGATTTAAAGCACTTAATAATGAAAGAGTAAATAAGGAGGTTAGTAAATGAAAGTTGTAGATGTAAATGGTATGTACACTATCGAGGTTATTACTGGTGGGACTATAGTTCATGAATTTCAGAAAGGATTTTGGAAAGTTGAGGATATGAAAAGATTCCAAGCAGATTATGTTGCAAAAGTTGCGCCGCTACTAAAAGGAAAAATATGGGCAAAATGTAGCGATTTAACTGAGTATCAAACCTCCTCAATTGTAGATGGTATTCATGAACATATTACATGGGCTGCTGGTATAGGTTTAAGTAATGCAGCTATAGTTGTTAGTAGTGCAATAATTAAGATGCAAATGAACAGGGGCGATGGAGATATTATAAGTCCCAAGATTTACGATAATAAATCTGAAGCTTTGAATTGGTTGGAATTTGAGGGATACAAAGGGTAATATTAGTATATTTGAAAGATGTTGAAGCACAAGCCGTTATGGGAAATTATTAATTTTAATCCTGTCTCGGCAGTCAAAGTTTTATATATACAATAATTTATTCCCTTCACTTGTGTATAAACAAAAAATAACAAGTAAATAATTAAGTATTACATTATTCAAATAGTGTGGTACTTTTTTTTAAAAAAGGGTTATTGTATTTATCATGTTACATTTAGCTTATTTTATGACTTAGTGGAAATAGAATTAGGTACCGAAAAATTTTATCCAAAGTTGTATTTTGCTCCTTGTTGCTACTGATCTCTTTAGTAATTCCTACAGTTGTTTAAGACGAACTTTATGGAAGAATTTGAGTACCGTAACCTTTATTTCTATAACATGGTGATATATCATAACCTATATGACCAGAATACTCTATTTCTTGGTATAATATAATTGCTACACAAAATATGGATACTCCTATATATATAGTATATACCAAATCGTGTGTATATATATATTAAGTTAAGTATCTTTTTACCGTTTTTTTAAGGTAAAAAACAGATGTGCTTTTACTATAGAATTAACTTTTACTTTTAATAAACATGGCATCATATACTTATATGTAATACAAATTTTTTTATCTAATTGAGCATTATAAACTCCTAAATCGGATTTGAATTTAGCATACATGCACTCATTACAAATTTCATAGATTTATCTTTATCTGAACTCCACTCTTCATCAATTATTTTAGTGTCAAAAATGCTATCACTTTTATATTTTTTCTCTATATACGCTTGTTCACCATTTTCTGTCAGAAAATCTGCTCTATCTAAGGTATCTACTACCTTTTTCTTAAAGCCATTAATCCTTTTTTTATTATCATAAGTATTAAAATATAAATTAACTTTCTCACCACTAGCAAAGTTGTAGCTAAAGTGTCTACTGTAAATTGAATAGGTGCAAATAGTAGCCGAATGTTCTCCGTAGCATTTTATTTATTAAGGTACATTTCGATTTTATGATTTATATTTTCAAAAATTATCATAATCATATTAAAAAGTTGATTTATTATAATAACACCGGAATGCGATTATTGGTATAATATCAAAAAAATAAATTAGTACCGAAATAAATTCCGATACTAATTTAAGTTAAATATATAGTTATCTAACTAAAATTACACAAATATATAACCGTTCTTAATGAATTACAGAAGTGATACAGATTCTATTTAGCTGTTTATTATAGTCTGCCATAAATTTTTCAATACCAGCATCAGTTAGTGGATGTTTAATCATTTGCATTATAATATTGTACGGTATAGTTGCAATATGAGAACCTGCCTTAGCACAAGCTAAAACATGCATGGAACTCCTTATGCTAGCTGAAATTATTTCTGTTTTAGACCCGAAATAATTAAATATTTGTGCTATATCTTCTATAACTTGAATTCCACCATTTCCTATGTCGTCAAGTCTTCCCATAAATGGGCTTACATAACTTGCACCTGCTTTAGCAGCAAGAAGTGCTTGCTGTGCAGAGAAAATTAATGTCACATTAGTCTTGATTCCTTCTTTATATAATATGCTAACTGCTTTAAGACTTGTAGGCACCTTTCCCCTTCATCAATTAAACTTTTTTCCATAAACTAATCTACCTAACTTCAATTTATTTTTTTATTGAAAGAAATACAAGAAACATTATTAATGAAACTAATCCAAATGTCATATAGTATCCAAGTATATTAATAAATATTCCACCTGCCAATGGAAGTAAAACTACTAGTAGATTCAAACTTCCCCTAATTCCAAGATATATAGTTCGTTTTTCATTGGGAGCAATGTCAAGAAGATAGGGTTCAAATCCTATGTTTCTACCACTGGTTATAAAGCCTAGGAGTAAAAACACAAGGATATACCATATTGGACCTAGTGGGTTAATAAGTAAGGCTATAACAGGAATCATAGAGCCCATAAAAATACAAAGTTTTACTACAGACTTTGAACCGAATTTTCTAGAAACAAAAGGCCAAAGAAAATTTGAAGTTATACCACCAACTACTTGTGCAATTACAAATACGCCTAGATAATCCATATAGTTTGAAAAAGAATTTTTAATGAACACCATATAGAAAGGTAAAATCATTAAGCTGAAGCTAGTTATATTTTCTATCAATATAAATTTGAGGAAAGGTCTATCAGCTTTAAGTATTTCCACCATATTACTTACAAAATTATTTTTAATTACCAGATCTTCTTTTTTTATTTCTGAAGGTGGTTCCTTAAGTCCCCAAAAACCCATGCCTCCAATCATAAGTCCAATAGCTCCTATTATAAAACCAATGGCATAATTCATGGGATATGCTAAATTCCCTGGTTTGAAAACCCAAGCAATAAAGAACCCTCCAAGTAAGGCTGCAATTCCACTAAAAAATTGTCTTGCTGCATAAAGTCCCCCTCTTTTTTCTGAAGTGAGAAGTTTTCCAACAATATCAGAATAAGCAATTGAAGCAAATCCACCACTAATGGAAAAAAGAAAAGTAATGAAATATAAGCTAACTAAGGCAACCTGTGGATTACTTTTAGCAAAAATGAGCGTAACAGCGGCCATTCCAAGAAAGCTAACACTTCTCGTATAGATACCAATTAGTAGAAATTTTCTCTTTAATGGAAATCTTTGAAGATACCCACTAAAAATTAAATTAAAAACCAGGGGCGCTCCTAACATAATTGAGTACATGCCTCCAAATGCAACGGTATTGCTGGTTAGATTAGAAATCAAAGATGGAAGCACTGTATTCATTGCTACTACCGCATTCCCTAATGGAACTTTCCCTACGGGCTACCCTTCCATTCTCAACTAAGCTTGGTATATGAAACTAGGGACTTCTTTAAGGTTATTATGAGCCAACTGTGGGGACGAGAAATAAGACATCAGATAAAGATCAACTTCTAATGTTCATAATGTTTAATCCATTTATAATTAATTAATAAATTATGATAACATTTACATTTCATTTCATTTTAAAATATGGTACTAATGATATATATATTAGATTAAAAGAAAAAGGGGTGGAAATTATGGGGTTACCCGCAATTTTAGGTTTATTAATTGTTATAGGAATTTTAGTATGTATATTTTATGCAGTACCAACAGAGAAATAATATATTTGAAAATAGCCTATTTAAAATCTAATATTTTCATAACATCAACACCATTTATCTTACCATCATGCATCATCTTATTTTTCTTCGTATTATAAAAAAAAAAAGGCCACTAATATTTATAAGCAAATTGAACTGCCCCCTGTCAAGTAGACATGGCAAATAATAAAATTCACTTAAGCGGCTAAAGTCCTAAATTCCATGGGGCTAAGGCCGTTTAATCTTTTTTGCAATCGCTTGGTATTGTAGAAGGTGATATATTCATCAATTGCATTAGAAAGATCTTCATATGTGTTATATTTGTGCAAGTAATACTTTTCACACTTGAGAATTCCCCAAAAGCCTTCCATTGGTCCATTGTCGATACATTTTCCTACTCGTGACATACTATGTGTCATTTTTGCATCATCCAATTTGTTTTTAAATTCATGAGAAGTATATTGATAGCCACGATCACTATGTATTATTGGACTTGCACCAGGGAAAGCCTCTAGCGCCATATCTAAGGTCTTAAACACAAGGTCATTATTGTTAGAATGTCCAAGTACGTATCCAACAATAGATTTGTCGTGTAGGTCCAGTATGGCACTTAGATATGCTTTATTTGATTTACCATACTTGAGTTCAGTAACATCTGTAAGCCACTTCTGATTCAATTTATCAGCAGTGAAATTTCTGTTAAGAAGGTTTTCCGCTACATTTTGTGGAATAGATTTCATGTAATGTTTCTTCTTTCTACGAATGACAGATTGTAACCCTGAGATTCTCATAAGTCGATAGACACGTTTAAGATTAAGGACTTGACCTAACCTTCGATTCAAGTTCAGTGTCATTCTTCTATAACCGTAAATACCATCTACTTCCTTATAGAGTTTAATAATCTCTGTCATCAACATATTATTTTCGATTTCTATCACAGATTCTTCACGCTTTAGCCACTTATAGTATGAAGAGCGTGGTATCGTTGCTACCTCGCATAATAAGGAGATAGAGAATTTCCCTTTTTCATGAAGCTGTGAGATCACAATATACTTGTCCTTTTGTCCTGTATGGTTTAATTTCGCCCCCTTTCCAGTTCCTCCAATTTTTTTAAGAATGCATTTTCAGCTCTTAATCTCTCGTTTTCAACTTCAAGTTTTTTCATTGAGAGCTTTGTTTTATCTTCGAGTGTTAGTTCCTCTTCAGATTTTTTTCTTCCTCTTCTATCCTTAAGTGCACTTTCTTCACCAGATTCATATTTTTTAACCCATTGATATACTTGCTGGTAGGAGACATTATAAACCTCAGAAGCGTGTTGATAATCGTTGCTTGAGCAATACAGTATAATGTGATTTCAATTCTTTCTTTCCAAGAAGTAACTCTTCCCTTTATCATAGATTGGCTCATTCCTTTCGTCATTGCCTTTAACTCTCTATGATCATTATACTTCTTTAACCAGTTTTGTAATAATGACTTATTTGATATTTCATACTTTTTCGCAACTTCATTTTGCGAAAATCGCCCTGATGTATAGTCTTTTACAGCTGCTTCCTTTAGTTCCTTTGAATATCTTTTCCATGTTTTTGATTCTTTTAATCCAGCTATTCCATATTTGCTATTGTTGTATCTCCATTTGCAAAAAGTATCCACACTAATCTCATACTTAGTGGCAATTTCTTTCATTGATCCAATTCCATTCTCATATGCTGTTAGGATTTTATGCTTTTCTTCTGCTGTATATTTAGTTCCTCTAGACACAAATACTCCCCTTTCAGTAACAGATTTTTATTATTTAATCTGTCTACTTCAAGGGGAGCATATCAAATATTAGTGGCCTTTAAATTTTTTTAAATTCTTGGAGAATTGAAAAAAGTGGTAGGGATATTAGCTGGAATTTAGAAATAATATAGAAAATAGCAAGAAGCATCTTTTATATTAGATATTTCGACAATGTTTTTTAATATAGATCTAAAATAAAAGTAATTACCAATCTTTTGTAGAATTAATAATTATTGGGAATAAAGAACTGAAATGTGAAGGAGATTACAAATATGGAAGAGTCGAAAATAAACATAATCATTGCTGATGACAACAAAGAATTTCGTAATATTCTTAATGATTATCTATCAATGGAAAAGGATATTGTTGTTACTGGTATCGCGGAGAATGGAGTAGAAGCATTAAAATTAATTAAAGAAAAAAAACCTGATTTGGTTGTACTTGATATGATTATGCCTATTCCTGATGGTTTGGGAGTTCTAGAGAAGTTAAATACAATGGATTTAGATCCAATGCCACGTATAATAATACTATCAGCAGTTACTCATGATAAAATAACCCAAAGAGCCATATCACTAGGAGCAGATTATTACGTTGTAAAACCTTTTGACATGGAGGTATTTATTAAAAGAATAAGACAGATGTTAAATAACACTATAGGTAGTGATGATGTAAAAAAAACACCTGCTTATGTTGGTAATACTGATAAAATCAATAAAAATCAACCAGGTGATGGTGATATGATCGCTCAAACAACTAATATTATTCATGATATTGGAGTACCTGCTCATATAAAAGGTTATTTGTATTTAAGGGAAGCAATAAATATGTTAGTGAATGATATGAATCTATTATCATCGGTTACAAAAGAATTGTATCCATTAATAGGTGAAAAATTCAATACTACTGCTAGTAGGGTAGAAAGAGCAATGAGGCATGCAATAGAGGTTGCATGGAGTAGGGGCCAAGTAGAAACTATTAATAAAATTTTTGGTTATACTATTCGTAATGAAAAAGGAAAGCCTACTAATTCAGAATTTATAGCAATGGTGGCTGACAAGTTAAGATTGCAAAATAAGGTTAGTTAGCTTTTTTCTAGAGAAATACACCTAATATTAAAAAATTCTTAATATAAATAAAAACCAATATTTTGATTTAACAAAAGAAGCATTGAAAAAAATAATTAAAAGCAACTTGAATAGCCAAATTGCTTTTAATTATTTTTTTATTCCATACTATAAGGCAAGGGTCAAATCATTATTTAGCAAAATATAGATTTATTATGTTGAATGGGCTTTTGATTGTTTAAGCAGAACAACTTTTTATATTGAATCTATATTATTAATAGTATATGAAATTCAACTTATCAAAAAGAATAAATTGGCTGGAATGAATAAATTCGTTTACGAATGTTCGGAAAATTATAAAAATATAGGTGGCGTTATTACGAAGGTAGGCTGTAAATTTCATTTTAGTGACAATTGTTTACAACTAAATAATAGAGTACAAAACAAATAATAATTCATTATTACTTTATAGCCGCAGTGGTTACAATGAGTTTACGCTTACAGACTTTGCTACGGAGAAATGTTTTTGCAACTACTACGGAATATATAGTCATAGAGCATTATTTTAGACTATAAAAATAGCCACTCTCTTGAGGAGAATGGCTATTAACTATCGCTTACTTTATTCGTACGCTATACTCTATACTATGCAATACTCATCTAAAAAATTCCATACTTTAACTATATATTTATATTGCCCTTATTTAACTCCTTATTAAGCTTCTTTAATACCCT
>NZ_JAIZZK010000059.1 GCF_020443705.1 Clostridium algoriphilum | reverse complement strand
AAAGGATATATTTGATTTTTCAAAAGAGGGTGGAAAAATCATGATTAAACATAAATGGATGGAAGAACCTCCTCAAATGGAAGACAGAAATCAGCTTACAAAATAAAGAAAAACATTCAACATAATAAAGTGTTACCTTGAATGTTTTTTCAATTCTGAAAATAGTTTATATTAATGGTTTGTTAGTAAAA
This sequence comes from Clostridium algoriphilum, assembly GCF_020443705.1. Lineage (GTDB taxonomy): Bacteria > Bacillota > Clostridia > Clostridiales > Clostridiaceae > Clostridium_AD > Clostridium_AD algoriphilum. The sequence goes on along the minus strand of NZ_JAIZZK010000059.1, from coordinate 10,867 downwards.
GCCGAATAGTCTAGAGCTTAGAGTATATTTTCGAATAATAGCTATATTGAATCAATAATACTAATAGATATCATTAATATACCTATATTAATGATATCTATTAGATTCTATTTTGTTACATAAGGTTCTTTTTCCCTAAAACTATCAAGAACATCGCCTTCATAAGTTCTCCATTCAGTCCATCCATTAGCACTTCTCCCTAGTATAAGTTTAGCTGCTGCACTTGGTGAATTTACTGTATAATCAGCAATGAATGTATAAAATTCTTCTTCTTCCTTTAATATCGCATTTTTAATTAGCTTTTCTATAATATTACTATTAGATACTTTAATTGAATCAGATAAAAATTTACTTGCTCTACTACCTTTGAGAATTATAAACTTATCATCAATTAGATTTCCTTTACCCTGTCCCCTAACGCCTTGACAGTAAAAAATATTGTCGCTTACACTTCCATCTACATCAATTTTGGGGCTTTTCCAAATCTTAATTATCATACTAAAGATTTCATTAAATCTCTCATCCATTTTATTTAGATTCCATTCTGTTTGCTTACTTAGCCACTTATTTAAAAATAGCTTACTATCCTTATATCCTCTAATTGGCATATCTCTCTTTTCAATAAAGACTTTGTTACCTAAATTACTATTACTACCTGTTAGCGTAAGGTTGGCGATAGTATCTTTAAGTGATAACATTTTCTCAAATTCAGTATCAGACAGTATACTCCTCCATTTCTTTTCTGGTTTTTGAGGAAATATATGTTCGATTGTTATGTTTTCACTATAAACATCCACCAACTCATTATGTCCGTAATTCTCTATTTTCTCAAATAAATACAAAAGCTTTTCTCTATCTTTATAAAGTGGTTTAAGTTTTATATCATCTTTTAATTTTTTATCATCTGGAAAGTTTTGTTTTAAAATATATGTTTCAATAGAAACATAATAGTCATCTTTTTTAATTTTAGAATAAAGGTTCATAAAAATCTTATTTAAGGCATTTGTTGGTTCACCACAAATATACCTTCTCAAAATATAATTTTGAATAAGCTCCATTATTTGAATTAGAATTTTTTTATCAATACTACCATTTCTATAATCTTTATAAATTCCCATTATAAATGGATTTATAACACTTTGATCTAAGGATTTAAGATATCTAAATTGATCTCTTAGATCCAAATCCTTTTCCTTTTTAGGGTTTAATATAATCGAATAAATAGAAGAGTAATCTCTTATCTTTTTCAATTCTTCTTCAAGTTTATCAAAGTTTATATATTCATAGTTATTTTTAAAGTCCTCATAGACCTTTGATTGATTAGGTATTTTCCCGAATTCTAAGGTAAGGAAATCTCTCATAAATTCAGAAATTTGAATTTTAACCGTATTTTTTTTAAGTATTTTAGTATTTTCTTCTAATGGAATCCAGTAATCCTCATATATTCTATTTTGCTCTTCCCTTTTAAGATTCATAAGAATAAAATTTCTAATAAGATCCCCTTGTGAAAGATCAAGTCCTGTTGAATTTAAGCTTTCAAATATTTTCTGTGGGTCATCCTTACCCATCTCTAATGCTATATCAACATAAATAAGTTTTTGTATCCCTATAATAATTTTATCAATAGTCTCTAAGGACATTATCTCTTTATCAAAAAATCTATAATTATTAATAAAATTATTCTCTTTCTCATCCTCTTGTATTTCTTCAAATTTTTCATCTAATATTTTCTTAAATATTTTCAAATTTTTACCTGGAGGTATTAACTTAAATTTATCTTCGTCTATTATATACTTATCGGTAAGATATCTTTCATATATCATATCAGCAACTTTGGTATTTCCTAATTTTTTTGTCTTATGATAAATCACACACAGTAAAAGTGTTATTGTAGTAAGTCTCTGTTGACCGTCAATTATACTAAATTCTTTTTTTCCTATAGTATAAACTCCCTCATAAAGATAAACTATACTTCCAAGAAAATGAGAGGGGATATTTTCACTCTCTGAAACTTTTATTATATCTTCTAATAATATAGAACACTGCTTTTCTTCCCAATTATAATTTCTTTGATATACTGGTATTGTAAACTGAGTATTTGTAGTCGAAAGAAATTCAATTATTTGCTTCTGCTTAGCCTCCATTTTTATCCTCTCCCAACAACCTTATAATTGTTAATTATACCATAATTTAAATTCATTATCTAACAAGCATATTTACCAAACTAGCTTATCTCATAAAATAAACAAAAAGTTCGTATTACGGTGTTTTCACGACATACTAAAATAAGGCACCCAAAAGGGTGCCTTATTTTATTCAATACAAACTCTATAAAATTGCTTTCCGAATTCGGTAAAATTAATTGATCCTTGAAGTAATTCGGAAATTAGGTCAGTATTTTTTATTTGATTACATACAGGGGAGCAGGCATCAAAACGCGGAAATTATACTCTAAGGATTTAAAAACCATAAAACCTCTGTTTTTTATACTCTAAGGCCTGCCCCCTAAGTTATGAGTTAATAGTGCATATATTATTCAAATTTTATATTTAAAGGTCTCAAACTATCAAGAGTTGTGATATTTTTCTTATCAAAACTGTAATGACCATATAGGTTTATATGTTCCCAATTCAAAGGTGAAACATGGCTTAACAAATCTTCATTAAGTTCATTTCTTTCTCTAAGATATTCAATAGCCTTACCTAAATAAACGGTATTCCAAACAGTTATTGCGTTCATCAAAATATTAAGTACACTTGCTCGTTGCATCTGATCCTGAAGATCTCTTTCATGAAACTCTCCTCGTTTAGCAAAAAATATAGCTCTTGCCAATGCATTAGCAGCTTCACCTTTATTTAATCCTTTTTGAATCCTTCTCCGTAATTCCTCATTAGAAATATAATCAAGGATGAAAATAGTTTTTTCAATGCGACCCATTTCTTTGAGAGCTAAAGCTAAACTATTTTGGCGTGAGTATGAACCAATTTTACCCATAATAAGAGAGGCAGATACTTTTCCTTCCCGGATAGAGTGAGCTAGTTTTAAAACATCATCGTAGTTGTCTTTAATAATTTTAGTATTTACTTTTATTTTAATAATATTTTCAAGTTTTGGATAATCAGAAGGCTTGTTAAATGAGTATAACTTTACATCAGATATATCTCTTAGTCTTGGGGCAAATCTAAAACCTAGTAAATGGCATAAACCAAAGGTTTGTTCAGTAAAACCGGCTGTATCTGTGTAATGTTCTTTAATCTGGAGGTCAGTTTCATGATGCAGTAAACCATCAATTACGTGTACCGCATCCCTGGTATTAGTGTTAATTACCTTCGCGTAAAATGCAGAATACTGGTCACTAATAAAACGGTATATAGTTGCTCCTTTTCCTGATCCATAATGAGGATTGTGTTCAGCATGAAGTGAAGATACACCTATTTGCACACGCATACCATCACTGGATGAAGTGCTACCATCACCCCAATAATAAGGTAATGATAATTTATGCAGAAAGTTTACCAGAGTAGACTGTGCCCTGCTTAAAGCATCATCATATAACCGCCACTGTCCAGTATTGGCCATCTGGTAGTAAGTTATGTCATCTGTAGAATCAGCCATTTTACTAAGTCCAATATTTGTACCCATCGCAATTAATGTAGCCATAATTATATCTTTTTCATCGTCATTGGGAGATTTACCTGTTGATGCATGAGTGAATTGATCATCAAATTTTGTCCAGCTTGCAACTTCAATTAGTAAATTAGTAAGTTTTATTTTTGGTAGCATTTTATAAATTGATTTACTATAATCTTTTGCTTCTTCAGGAGTGTTTTTTTCAAGCCTTTTTACATGTATTTCACCATTCAGAAGGCTTACCCCTTCAAGAGTTTGTACATTTTCATTAACCCATTTGATGCGCTGTAAGAGAGTATCTTTTCTTTCTTGAATATATTCTTCATAGTTATTACTTACAGTAAGCTTTGTACCGTTTTGTTTGATTAATGCCCATTCTTCTTTTGATACCAAGTATTCATCAAAATCTTTATGTCTTCTACTACCAACAACAGAGATATTGCCGGAACGTATATTGCTTTTTAATTCTGTAAGAATAGCCATTTCATAATAACGGCGGTTAATTGTACCATCTTTTTCAAAAACATATTTATTCCATCTGTTTGGTATAAAATCAACTGGTGCATCATTCGGAATAGTTCTCTTTTTAACATCATTAAGTTTATTCAATAGGGCTATAGCCTCCAGCAAAGGCTCATTTGATTTTGTAGCTCTAAATTCAAGATATTTAAGTAGAGCCGGAGTATATTTTCTTAAATTTGAATATTTGTTTTTGATTAAATCTATGTAATCATAGTCAATAGGCCTTGCAAGTTTCTCTGCCTCCTGTCCTGATGATAGAATTACCGTTTTCCAATGCACAATTTAATAGCATTTCAGATAAAATAGAAGCTTGCAGTTTACCATAAGTTTCATATCCATACTGTTTACGGATTTCTTCCATATGTTCTTGTCCTGTGGCTTCACGCTGTCGATACAATTGATAGACATTGTGGTCAACATTAATTTGATCTGCGACGTAATTTAAAATATCTAAAGGGATATCTTTAACAATTGACAATGGCCAACCGGTGTACCTTAATACGCATAGTTGTAATGCGAAGCCTAACCGATTATGGTCCCTCCTGTGGTGATTAACAATTTCTAGATCTGAACTTGATAATGTGTAATATGCAGCGATTTCTTCTTCACTTAAATCATCAGTTATTCTTGTGTATTCTAATCTCTGTTCTTTTGTTAGAATTTCCCCACCACGTAGTGCCATTTAATATCTACCTCTTTTCATATATTATTAAAAAAACATTCGTAAATATCAGAACTATCTGATATTTATTATATCGTAAGTGATATCAACTAATAAAGTAAATCAAACGACCGTTTAATTTACTTTATTCTTCTTGTTTTATAATAACAAATATGAGCCATTTACAAGGTAAATAAACTCAGTAAATAAATCAAAGTAAACTTATTTACAATTATAACCGTTTAGTTTACTATAAACATAAGTAAAAGGGGTAAAGGGTGATGTAAATGATATTTGGATATGCAAGAGTAAGTACAATGGAACAAAGTTTGGATAGGCAGCTTGATGCTTTAAAGTTAGCAGGAGCTGAAGAAATAATTCAGGAGAAGATTACAGGAACTAAAGCAGATAGACCTGAATTAAATAGGTTATTAGGTAAATTAAGAAAAGGTGATGTTATATTAATATCAGATCTTACAAGATTAAGCAGAAGTACAAAGGATTTATTTAACCTGGTGGAACAAATTGAAAAGAATGGTGCTAATATTAAGAGCTTAAAAGAAAGTTGGTTAGATACTACTACACCTCAAGGTAAATTGATGTTTACTTTTATGGCAGGAATTAGCCAATTTGAAAGAGACCTCATAAGTGAAAGGACAAAAGAAGGTTTAGCTTCTGCAAGAACAAGGGGAAAAGTTGGTGGAAGGAAACCAAAGCTAGATATTACTAAAAAGAAAGCTATTTATGAACTATATCAACAAAAGAAAACAACTGTCAAAGATATTTGCAGCATGTTTGATATTTCAAAGCCAACTTTATACAAATCAATAGAAGAAATAAGTAAAACTAATAGTTTAAAAATACTTCAGAGAGTCTAACCCTAAAAAATCTAGTGGTAATATATACATATTAGTTAATTCGGTGATAACAGCTGCTTGACGTTTAAGGATTAGAGACGGTTATTTAATGAGGAAGGAGTTAATACATGACAATTAGAATTGGTAAGATCGAAGATATTATGGAAATAATGAATGTTATCAAAAATGCTGTAAAAGATATGGAAGCAAGAGGAATTCATCAATGGGATGATGTATATCCAAGTGATGAAGTAATACTCAATGATATTAATGAAAATAACATCTATGTTTCTGTTAATGAATCAGATATGATTCAAGGAATTATTGTATTAAATGAGCATCAAGACACAGCTTATAAATCTATTGAATGGAAATATAATTCAGATAGGCAATTAATCATCCATCGCTTATGTGTCCATCCAAACTATCAAGGAAAAGGAATAGCAAGGATGTTAATTAAATTTTCAGAGAATCTTGGATATGAGCAAAAATATGAGTCAATAAGATTGGATGCATTTATACAAAATATTCGGGCCTGTAGAATGTACGAGCAATCAGGATATGATAAGAGAGGAATTGTAACCTTTAGAAAAGGTGATTTCTATTGTTATGAAAAAGAATTATCTAAGTGAAATTATAGTGAAATAGAGAAATATGATCAATGGAAAAGTGTAACATAACGTGATAAATAGTGCATAAAAGCAGTGAATATTCTCAATTAGACACCAATTATGCAGTAAAAATAGGATATACTGACATACATAAAAGGTAGAATGCGGGTATAGGCTAGTTATATAGGTTTAACAAATGCCGTGAAATTTATTTTTTTCACGACATTTAACTTTTCTCCGTCCCAATTATATTAAATGCTTTTTATCTCCGATATAACAAAACATATTGTAAAAATAGTATAATAAGTTAATAGTTATATGAATAATTTTATTAGGAGGATTGCAATGAAAATAAAACAAATTTTAAATCGATTTTATGTACATGATATTGAACAGTCAATAAACTTTTATGAAAAAATATTAAATGAAAAATGTAATATGAGATTTAAATATTCTGAAGCAAATTTAGAATTAGCACAAGTAGGAAATATTTTAATTATAAGTGGTTCTGATGAAGCATTAAAGCCTTTTAAACATACTAAAGCAACATTTTTAGTGGATTCTATTATTGAATTCAAAGATTTTTTGTTAAATAACGGAGCAACAGTTATAAGAGATTTAAAAGTAGTTCCAACCGGAATGAATATGACTGTAAAACATTTAGATGGAGCTATAGTTGAATATGTAGAACATAAAAAAACTAACAAATAACATTCTTATAATGCGCATCACATCAAGAAAATAAATGCTCTTTTAAAGCTACTGGTTAATAATTAATTTATAATCTCTATCGAACCAATGGGAAATGCAACTGTAGAATAAAGTAAACTAAATATGTGAAAGAGGGAAATTAGTAATGAGTTTAAAAGAAAATCAAAAAGAGTATTGGAATATGGCAGCTGCTAATAAAGAATTCACAACACCTTTTCAACTTAAATTATTTTCTCAATTTGTACAGGAAGAAGATAAAATTTTAGATGTTGGCTGTGGCTATGGAAGAACATTAAATGAATTATATTCCAAAGGATATAAAAACTTATGTGGAATAGATTTTTCTAATAAAATGATTGAAAGAGGTAAAGAACAATTTCCTTGGTTAAATTTAAAAATGAAAGAAGATAAAAAGATACCTTATGAAGATAACAACTTTGACTCAATAATTTTATTTGCTGTATTAACCTGTATAGTTAATGATGATGAACAGATCTTCCTTATGAATGAAATAAAAAGAGTGTTAAAGCCAAATGGGATCTTATATATAAATGATTTTCTGTTAAATACAGACGAAAGAAATGTAAAAAGATATAAGGTATATGAAGATAAATATGACAAATATGGTGTTTTTGAATTGCCAGAGGGTGCTGTACTTAGACATCATGATTTAAATTGGATAAAGTCAATCATATCAGACTTTAATAATATAAAGTTAGAAACAGTTACATATACAACGATGAATGGTAATAAATCAAATGGATTTGTTTATTTGGGTGAAAATATCAAGTAATGCAATTAGTGCGAATTAGTAGGAAAATATGCAACAATAAAAGTTAGCTTAATTACTTTAGGGAGGCCTATATGAATATTATAAATAATTCTAATTCTGTAATCATAGTGTTACATGAAATATATGGTATTAATCAGCATATTAAGTTGGTCTGTGAGAAGTTTTCTATAGCTGGATATGATATTATTTGCCCTAATTTAATTAATCTAAATCATCCTTTTAATTACGATCAACAAGACGAAGCCTATCATCATTTCATAAATAAGATAGGCTTCGATTTAGCATTTAAGCAAGTAAAACAGCTAATAATACAAGCAAAAAAGCAATATACGTACGTATATGTATTAGGCTATAGTATAGGTGCAACAATTGCATGGTTATGTAGCGATGAGGATATTATGTGTGATGGTATCATAGGGTACTATGGGTCACGGATTAGAGACTATATGGATATCACTCCCAAATGTCCAGTTTTACTGATTTTCCCGACCGAAGAGAACTCTTTTAACGTGCGAAAATTAGTTGATTATTTAAAAAAATGGGATATTGATATTTATACATTAAGCGGTAAACATGGGTTTAGTGACCCATTTTCTAAGAATTACTGTACACAATCATTTGAAGAATCAGGAAGGCTAGTAGATAACTTTTTAAAGAAGATAAATTATGTTTCTTCATAGGGCTTGTTATTTTACAATATTCCTAAAGGACACACTAACAAGGTGATACGCCTTTCTTATTTTAATCACTTACGATAACCATTGTGAACCCTTTTAGAGTATAAAAATTAAGAATTTGATGATTTTTAAATCCTTAGCGTATAATTTCCGCGTTTTGATGCCCGTACCTAGTAGACCTCTGGTAGGACAAATTTAAACAAACTAATTGATACAATACCCGAAACAACAGGAATCAAAATTAACCACCAATATTTTTTTATATCAGATAAAATGTTTTTGGGAATAAAACCGATGTCCTCCATTTTCCCTTTGTTCCTTTTGTTTTCAATAAATAAATACAATATTGAAAAAAGAATAGTTAAGCTTAAGCCAACAACATTAGTCAAACCTACACTTGTTAAGCAGAGAAATCCAAAAATTACAATTGGAATATAAGTTTTCAATAATTCATTTCTATTTTTCATTCAAATACTCCTTTTCATATTATTTATAAATCTTTACTTCGCCATAAAATATATATTTAACTATAACACGATTACCATAAATTAAGTATATTTACAATTTTTTCGTAATGGATAATAGCCTCAATGTGAATGTAACTCAATTGGTATGATATGCTCCCCTTAAAGTAGACAGATTAAATAATAAAAATCTGTTACTAGAAAGGGGAGCATTTTTATGTCTAGAAGAACTAAATATACAACAGAAGAAAAGTATGCAATTTTAAATGAATATGATAATGGAATTGGAACAATGAAGGAGATTGCTAGTAAGTATAGGATCAATAGAGTAACTTTATATAATTGGAGATACAACTATAGTAAATATGGAATAGATAGATTAAAAGAATCGGAAACATTCAAAAGATATTCAAAGGAACTAAAGGAACTGGCTGTAAAAGACTACTTATCAGGGAAATTTTCACAGAGGGAAGTTGTGAATAAATATAAAATATCGAACATATCGGTACTGCAAAGATGGACAAACAAGTATAATGGTCATAGAGAAATAAAGGCAACACCGAAGGGAATGAGCCAATCTATGACAAATGGAAGAGTTACTTCTTTGAAAGAAAGAATTGAAATTGTATATTACTGTATTGCTCAAAACAACGACTATAAGCAAGCTGCTGATGTTTATAAAGTATCCTACGAGCAAGTATATCAATGGGTTAAAAAATATGAAGCTGGCAGTGAAAATGCATTGAAGGATAGGCGAGGCAGGAAAAAGCCTGAAGAGGAACTAACACTTGAAGACAGAGCAAAACTTTCAATGAAGAAATTGAAAGTAGAAAATGAAAGATTAAGGGCGGAAAATGCATTTTTAAAAAAATTGGAGGAACTCGAAAGGAGGCGTACTTAAGGCGTACAAGGCAAGAGGACAAGTATATTACAATTTCACAACTTCATAAAAAAGAAGAATTTTCTATCTCTTTGTTATGTAAATTAGCAATAATTCCACGTTCTTCATACTATAAGTGGTTAACGCATGAAGGGTCTGTACTAGTGTCTGAAAATAAGATATTGATGAAAGAGATTATTAAAATTTATAAGAAAGTAAATGGAATTTACGGTTATAGAAGAATAACGATGAACTTGAATCGTAAGTTAAAGAAAAATTATAACTATAAACGTATTTACCGACTTATGAGGCTCTCCAGGCTACAATCGGTTATCCGTAGAAAAAAGAAACGTTACGTTAAATCTAATCCACAGCAAGTATCAGAGAACATTTTGAATCGGAAATTTACTGCTGATAAATTAAATCAGAAGTGGCTTACAGACGTTACTGAATTCAAGTATGGTAACTCCAGTAAAGCTTATCTAAGTGCCATACTGGATCTGCACGACAACTCTATTGTTGGATATGTACTTGGACATTCTAACAACAACCGTCTTGTATTTAAAAATCTAGATATAGTCCTAAAAGCCTATCCTTGTGTAAATCCAATGATTCATACTGATCGAGGTTACCAGTATACCTCCAATGAATTTAAAGAAAAATTGGATGCTGCAGGAATGACGCAAAGTATGTCACGAGTTGGTAAATGCATCGATAATGGGCCTATGGAAGGCTTTTGGGGTATTCTCAAGTGTGAAGAATACTACTTACACAAATATAGTTCATATGAAGAGCTATCTAAGGCAATTGATAAATATATTGTTTTTTACAATACTAAGAGATTACAGAAAAAATTAAACGGCCTTAGTCCTTTGGAATTTAGGGCGTTAGCCGCTTAAGCAATTTTTATTATTTACACTGTCCACTTGACAGGGTGCAGTTCAGTATTGTGTTACATTCAGAATATCAATACGCACTTAATAAAGTAAACCCATAATGATATGGGTTTACTTGTGTCGACATATAAGAAAAATGCTTAGTTAATTAATTGCTGTAAAATT
>NZ_JAIZZK010000058.1 GCF_020443705.1 Clostridium algoriphilum | reverse complement strand
GCAATGATAAGGTAACATCATTTATCAAACTAAAATAATATCTTATTAAAATTACATAACTCAATTATTTTGCCTATAGAAAGAGAATACACAAAATAATTTACACCCTCTCTGAAGTTGTTTTTTTATTGTGTATCTTTATTTAACTTTTACAATCCAACCAGCGGGTGCGGCTACATCTCCAAATTGAATTCCATAAAGGGTATCATAAAGTTTTTTGGTGATTGGACCTACCTCTGTTTCGCTGTGGAAAACATGAAGTTTACCTTTATATTCTATGCCACCAATAGGTGATATAACAGCAGCAGTTCCACATGCACCTGTTTCTTTGAAATCACTAAGTTTATTTATTGGAACATCTCTTTCTTGTACTTCTAATTTTAAATATTCTTTTGCAATGTGAATTAAAGAGTATTTAGTTATGCTAGGAAGTATTGATGGTGATTTTGGAGTTACAAATACATTATCATTAGTAATTCCAAAAAAGTTTGCAGCACCAACTTCTTCAATTTTGGTGTGAGTTGCAGGATCAAGGTATATACAGTCTGCAAATCCTTTTTCTACAGCGTGTTCATGAGCAAGAAGACTTGCTGCATAGTTTCCTCCAACCTTTACATCCCCTGTGCCATAAGGTGCAGCTCTATCGTATTCATCTGATATCATAAAGTTTACTGGTGCTAGTCCACTTTTGAAATAAGCACCAACAGGACAACAGAATACCCCGAATAGAAATTCAGGAGCTGTACTTACTCCAAGATTATCTCCGATACCTATTACATAAGGCCTAAGATAAAGTGTTGCTCCAGTTCCGTATGGTGGTACAAAAGCTTCATTTGCTTTAACAACCTGTAAACATGCATCAACAAACTTATCAATTGGAATCTCAGGAATTAGAACACGTGAACAACTGCGCATTAAACGCTTGGCGTTTTCGTATGGCCTAAATAATTGGATGCTACCATCCTTTGTACGATAAGCTTTTAAGCCTTCAAAACATTGCTGGCCATAATGAAGAGCTGTTGAAGCTTCACTTATATTAAGTTTATTATCCTCTACTAGTTCTCCGTCATCCCATTTACCATTCTTCCATATTGAGATATAACGCAGGTCTGTCTTACTATAAGCAAAACCTAATTTGCTCCAATCAATGTTAACATTTGTGCTCATATTAATCCTCCTATTATGTAAAATCATTTTATTTTAAAAGATGTTTTATATAGTATTATAACATAGAATATGGATATTTAGTCTGTTTTCAGTATTTTAATAAAATAAATGCAGAATATTCTTAAAACGAATAAAAAGTTGCATTAATGTAACAAAAATCCCATTAATGCAACATTTTATTCGCTTTCTGATTGCTTATTTTCATATGTTTAACTTATTACCTTAATCCTTCAGGACTGTTTTTTTTATTTTTCGACTTATTATTATTGATATCATTTAAAGTTTCAAAACTTGTACTATTTTCCATGTTACTTATAGCATCATTAACCTTTTTGTTTTTAGTTTTTTTATTTCTATTCATGAGTTTATCTCCCTTCATATTTTGTAGTGTTTATATTAATAGCATAGCCAGATTTATTTGTAATATGTATAAACTGAAACAGTCAATCCATTTAGCAAGTTGTACATGGATCGACTGTCCTTAAAATAGCTTTTTAAAACAGTTTTTGCATATTGAAGTTTTACCCTTGTTTGCTGAGATATAATCATCCTTTGACACAGGCTTTTTACAAATTTCACATATGAATTTTGAAGTAGGACTAGTAGTAGATTCAGGTTTTGCTTTAGTTACTTTAGCTGCTTTACAACCGAAGGTGTTTTTTTTGTTTGAGGGTGGATCGTAATTAATAGGCTGTTGTTTTTCTTTTTTTTCAACTATTGCATATTCCATTGCATATGTACTTTCACCAAATAGTTCTAATTCAAACCTCGGATTTTCTGTATCGTAAAACTCTTCAATAATGAGTCTTGTAACTTGTGCATCATTTACGATAAGACCACTTTTTTCTATACCATCAAAAATACTTTTTGTTATGTTGTTTGTATCGGGATGTCTTTTTATACTTTTATAATATACTTTTAAAACAGCAATAAGAGATTCTGTTAAAAAAGTGCTGGAATTTTGAAGTCTACATTGATAGGCAATTTCTTCTTCATATAAAGCATATCTATCATGGTATTTACCAGAATTATAAGGTAAAATAGCTCTACCATTAGTGTTGAAAAGCTTAAAATTAGATTTTGAAATAGGCGAGCCTTTTATTATGACTTTTGCGTAGGTGTTACTCATATGTTCCTCCTAGGATCTATATTAAATGTTTAATAATTATTAAACACCATTAAAAAAAGTTATCCGTTGCATCTTTGTCTAATTATTTTTAGATGCCATAATTAAACGTTCCACACAATAATTATATCATAGAAAGAAAGACACCTTTGCAATACACTTAAAATAAGTGCCTACACTTGGAATAGTATATAATAATTTGATATGCTAAAGTTAATAAAGTATAATTAATATGGGTTATTAACAGATTCAACATTCTTAGAATGTTTGTATGAATAGATAAAATATTATATAAACTATATTAAAGGTGGGTAAAAACAATGGAAAAGGATATTAAAATACTTGCAATTGAATCTAGTTGCGATGAGACAGCAGCAGCTGTAGTTATGAATGGACGAGAAGTTTTATCAAATATAATAGCATCACAAATTGATATACATGAAAAATTTGGAGGAGTAGTCCCAGAGGTAGCATCTAGAAAGCATATAGAAGCAATAAGTGCTGTAGTTCAAGAGGCATTAGATGAAGCTAAGGTTACCTTAGAGGACATAGATGCAGTAGGAGTAACTTATGGGCCCGGACTCGTAGGAGCACTACTAGTAGGAGTGCAATATGCTAAAGGACTCGCATATGCAACTAATAAACCCTTAGTTGGAGTTAATCATATAGAAGGCCATATAAGTGCTAATTTTATTCAATATAAGGAGCTTGTACCGCCTTTCATGTGTTTGGTAGTATCAGGTGGACATACATTTATTGTATACATGAAAGATCATGGTGACTTTGAAGTTATGGCTCAAACTAGAGATGATGCCGCGGGTGAAGCCTTTGATAAGGTGGCTCGTGCAATTGGGCTAGGGTATCCAGGTGGACCTAAAATAGATAAAATTTCAAAAGAAGGAAATGCAGATGCTATAAAGTTTCCAAGAGCTAAATTTCATGAAGCTAGTTTAGATTTTTCTTTTAGCGGAGTTAAATCTTCGGTACTAAATTATCTAAATAAAATGAATATGAAGAATGAGACAATTAATGTTCCTGATATAGCTGCATCTTTTCAAAAGGCAGTGGTTAGTGTACTGGTAGATAATGCTCTAGAGGCATGCGCTATTAAAGGAGTAGATAGAATAGCAATTGCAGGTGGTGTGGCATCGAATTCTTGCCTTAGGGAGACTATGATAAAAGAAGGAAAAAAGAAAAATATAAAAGTTCTGTTTCCTGAGATGATTCTTTGCACTGACAATGCAGCCATGATTGGAAGTGCAGCTTACTTCGAATTAATAAGGGGAAGAGTTTCACCTCTAACGCTTAATGCAATACCGAACTTAAAACTTGGGGAAAGATAGGGTAATAGTAGAAATACTGTGGTCGTTTTTTTATTCAATAAAATAATTCTCAACTACTTTTCTTATTAGATATTAACATCGCTGCAATCGTAATAATTATTGTTATTATTACATATGTAAATATCATATATATAGAACCTTCCAACTACTTCTAAATAAAATAAGAGTGTAAATAAATGCTCTTGTTTTATTTTTTGTAATGTTGTTATAAAATATTTAACTTTTCAGACCTCAATTGAACAAGACCTGATGTAAATTCTTTTGTGCTTTTTAAATTCAGTCGTTGGTTGGGCCTTCCATCTTTGAAAAGCCTAATTCCACTCCCTAAGAATATTGGAATTATAGATATTGTAATTCATCAATCATATTGATTTTAATCAATTGATTTACAATCTCTGCACCGCCATCAATAAAGATATTACTACCCAAAGAAAATCTAGGAAAGACGATACCCCAATAGAAATGGCGATTGCATTAGCCATAGGAATTTATAATTATACAAAAACTAGTATATAAATATTCGTAGTAAAAATTAGAATTATTGTTTGCTATCCATCTACTTTATATGGCATATTTTACTGTATACATTATTAGTTAAAGGATTTCCATCCATGCTTTTAGTGTAAGGTAATTAGAAAAATAAATCTAAAAAACAGGCTAGTTAGAAAGGGGAGGTAAAGATGAAAATAGATAAAAAATTAGTACAATACTGCTTATATGCTACGGGAACCGTGCTTCTAATTTATATTGGCATAACAATTTGTAATAACATAAGTTTTATATTTTCTTTATTATATAGTACATTAGAGAAAATTATTGGACTTGTAAAACCGCTTCTTATGGCATTAGTAATTGTGTATTTATTGAAACCGGGTGTGAAAAGTATTGAAAATTTCTTGGAAAAGAGAAAAGTATTTAAAAAAACATCTTCCAGAAGAATAGTGGGGATTTTAGGAGTGTACATGTTAGTAATAGCCAGTGTCGTAGCTGTTATTAGTGGAATATATATTATGATTGGTGGAAAACTTTCTAACAATATAACCATATCTAATATGACAGGATACCTGACTAATTATTTAAATAATTCAGCATTGTCAGTTAGTTCTATTACTAATAAATTACAAAGTTCAAATATCTCAATACTGGGAAACTTAAATGATAAGATTGCTAAAATTTTAAGTTATGTTCAGTCATATTTTTCTACAAGTATAGGAGTAATGACAGATTCTATTGTATCCATAGGTGGCAATATAGCTTCGTTTTTTATAGCTATAGTTTTAAGTATTTATTTAATACAAGATTCAGAGTACTTTATAGATTTATGGAATAAAATTTTCAATCTTATATTTGGGAAAAGTAAAGCAGGAAATAAATTGAAAGAGATATTATCTATTATAGATAATACATTTTATAAATATATAAGAGGACAATTATTAGAAGCTTGTTTTGTGGGAGTTTTATCAGCTATTGTACTGTATTTTATTGGAATAGATTATGCTTTAATAATAGGAATTATTGCAGGCATTTGTAACATGATACCATATATTGGGCCTATTGTTGGAACTGTTCTCGCAGTAATTATTGCACTACTAAGTGGACAACCTATTACAGCAATATGGGCAATTATTGGAATGATTATAGTTCAACAAGTGGATAATAACCTGTTAGCACCTAAAATTGTTGGAGATAGTGTGGGGTTACATCCAGTATTTATTATGCTTGCAATTATTATAGGGGGAAATATAGGTGGACTTACAGGTATGCTTATAGCTGTACCTGCTTCTGCTTCTTTGAAAATATTACTTAGTAAATGGTATACTTCTCACATGCAGCGAGTTACCACACGGATATCTGACAATAGTATGCCTGTAGGAAAAAACG
This sequence comes from Clostridium algoriphilum, assembly GCF_020443705.1. Classification (GTDB taxonomy): domain Bacteria; phylum Bacillota; class Clostridia; order Clostridiales; family Clostridiaceae; genus Clostridium_AD; species Clostridium_AD algoriphilum. The sequence goes on along the minus strand of NZ_JAIZZK010000058.1, from coordinate 6,366 downwards.
AACAGAAGTAAAAACAAACAATTAAAATGCATTAATCACTATCTAATTGTACTATTAATAACGTAAATCTATATGAAAAATATTTAGGTATCGGAGTATTGACAACACTATTACAATCTATTCAATGGAGTTTGATATTTGAAATTATGTCCAGTAAAATACTATTTACTCATATTTCTAAACATATTATAGTAAACATACTCTATTTTTAAAACCTATCTCAGTATGTTAGTAGAGCTATACCAATATTTTTACTAATATGTCTTAAATTTTGAAGTTATTATTTTGTAAAAATAAAAAACCGTACAACATAATAATAAATTTTATTTATGATTTTAATTTCAAAAGAAAATAACTTCAAAAAAGCCTAGCAATTACACCCTTTGCAATAGGGCAATGGTAAGCTTTTAAGCCCTTTATGATATTCAATACATTCACTGCACTTACCATGCCTTTCACATTTTTTCCTCTTGCAATTACAGATGTTACTTCCATTCTCCAACATATTTTACCTCCCTATTTATGGTTACTTCCCCTTTCAGGACATTTGCTAACCATGATAATTCCGTTATACTTAATCTATTAACATTCTTTTAATTATACCTTAACTTTCAAACAGCAATGGTGGAAACATAGCAACGACCCTAACAAGCGAACCATTAGCAACCTTAAATTTTGAAGGCAAACAATATAGTGTAAATAAGATACTAACAAGCTTATTTAAGTTTGTCATGTTTGGCCTAGTAACCAGTAAAGAGATAACTAATATTAGGCGCCCTTTCTACAAAATCACTTTAAAAATATAGTATCCAAATATTTTTAAAAAGCCTTTATTATACATCTGACGACTTTTCAATAAATCAATTATACAGTCAAAACGGATTTATTAAAAGTACCAGTTTAAATAACTTTATAGGATACAGTTTGAAGGAGTGTTTTTAAGATGATTGTTATCAATAATGAATCCTGATTGATAATAATACCAATAAAATTTTTGAATTACTAAGGTATTACAAAAATGTTGAGGGTGGTAAGATATGCAGACTTATTATATCGAAGGGCTTTTGCTAGTCGTCAAATGCGTATGATTTACTTCCATAATTGTTTTAATGTCTGATAATTTATGTGTTATTCTTTGCTTTGTTTAATTTGACAAGCTATAAATACTTTAATATAATTTATTTATAGATTCCAAGCTATAAATAAAACCATAACACAAATGCCATGTAACAATACTGTATACAAAAGAGTTAAGTAGCATTTTCTAACATATCAATAACACTACACAACGTGCATTTAAAGGTTTATTGTCAAAGTATTTAAATTACAACACAGCATGACATACATATGGAGGTCAACAATGAAAAAAAGAGATATTGCAATACAAGTAATATTTATTCTAGCAATAATAGGGATAGCACTATTTGAAGGAAGAACTATCCTGCATCCAACTCCATCTACCGGCTACATGACAGTAAAAAAATTTGTAACTGCGTACTATACCGTAAGTCAAGAAGATTACGACTATTATACAGCATCATTAAAAGGTGTACCATTAACAGACACTACTTATATAAGAATTACAGATAAATTTAAACCCTATTTAAGTAACATATCATTTGTTCCATTTACTTCTTCAAGACTATCGTATAAAAGAGTACTTACTGCATATAAAAATAACGTTCTAGTAAAAGTTAAAAGCATAACAATAAAAGAGAACTTTAATAACGCAGATACACAAGCTAAAACAAAAGAGTACTACTACGAACTACAACTTAACGAGACGGATATAAAAACTAAAAAAATAACAGTAGTAAGTCATGCATCAACACTAACTGTCGTAAACGAAGATAATACATGGAAAATATTGAATTCTAATCCTACTAGTTTAACATACTAAACCTATAACTAGGTTTGTTGTACCAGTTAACTAATACAACCATAGCCCATTGAAATCAATGAGTGATTTCAATGGGCTATGGTTGTATTAAAATATAAAGAATTATAGAAAGTTTGAAGAGCATTTATTTTATTCACAAATAGGACACCTAGCACAACATAATTAAAATTATATTGAACTATTAGAAAAACACATCTGGAGCTCTAGATGTGTTTTTCTATATTCTTTTGTTATTTAATATCTTCAGTGGGTTTTATTATTCTGACATCATTATAAGATCATGTTAATACTATTTATATCCATTATGATATTTGAAGATTAGTGCGCATCGTAAACGTTATATAGTATAATTTTTATGTATCATAGTGTGATATTAACGTGTAGATAATTTCGCGATGTTATGTATACAATAAAATGAAGGAATATAAGAATAAATGCAGAATAGATGAAATATAAATAAAATTAAAACAATAATATTTTAGAAATATATGAAGCACTAGTGTTAGTACTTAGGAGGGTATATATATGATTAACAATTTTGATATTGAACAGGCTATGACAATTAAGATAGACGACGAATTGCCTAATATGCCTAAGTTTACACCTGAAATAAGAAGGGCGCCTGATAGAGGATTTACTCTATCGAAAGATCAGGCAGAGCTTGCCCTTAAAAATGCACTCAGATATATTCCAGAAAAATATCATGCAAAGCTTGCACCAGAGTTTATGGAAGAGTTAATTACAAAGGGAAGAATATATGGATATCGCTATAAACCAGAAGGCAGAATTTATGGAAAACCTATAAGCGAATATAAAGGAAATTGTCTAGAGGGTAAAGCATTCCAAGTAATGATTGATAATAATCTAGATTCAGATATAGCATTATATCCTTATGAATTAGTTACCTATGGTGAAACGGGGCAAGTATGTCAAAATTGGATGCAGTATAGACTTATAAAAAAGTATTTAGAGAATTTAACTAAGGATCAAACTCTTGTATTAGAGTCTGGACATCCACTTGGGCTTTTTAAATCGTCAGAGCAAGCACCAAGAGTAATTATTACAAATGGTCTTATGATAGGGATGTTTGATAATCCCAAGGACTGGCATATAGCAACTCAGCTTGGAGTTGCGAATTATGGTCAAATGACAGCAGGGGGATGGATGTATATAGGACCACAGGGAATAGTACATGGAACCTTTAATACATTACTAAATGCAGGAAGACTAAAACTTGGAATACCTAGTGATGGTGATTTAAGAGGCAAAATATTTATAACTTCTGGACTTGGTGGAATGAGTGGAGCACAACCTAAAGCAATTGAGATTGCAAATGGAGTTGGGATAATTGCAGAAGTTGATTATTCGAGAATCAAAACGAGATTAGATCAAGGATGGGTAAATATTGCGTCAGATAATCTTGAAGAAATATTTAAAATTGTTGCAGAAAAATCAGTTAAAGAAGAAAAAATATCTATAGCTTATCATGGTAATATAGTAGATTTGCTTCAATATGTAGCCGATAAAAATATAAAGATAGATTTGTTATCAGACCAAACATCTTGTCATGCCCCATATGATGGAGGATACGCACCACAAGGAGTTGCATTTGAGGAGAGAACAAGTTTACTAAAAACAGATAGAAAAAAGTTTAGACAGTTAGTTGATAAAACATTAATTAAACATTTTGAATTAATTAAGATAATGGTTGGAAGAGGAACATATTTCTTTGATTATGGTAATTCATTTATGAAAGCTGTATATGATGCAGGTGCTATAGAAATATCAAAAAATGGCGTAGATGAAAAAGATGGATTTATATTTCCATCATATGTAGAGGATATTATGGGACCCATGCTTTTTGATTATGGTTATGGACCATTTAGGTGGGTATGTCTAAGTGGAGATCATATCGATTTGGTGAAAACTGATAAGGCAGCTATGGGATGTATTGACCCAAATAGACGCGGGCAGGACAGAGATAACTATATATGGATAAGAGATGCAGAAAAAAATAAATTAGTAGTTGGAACTGAAGCTAGAATTCTTTATCAAGATGCGCAGGGGAGAATAGATATTGCATTGAAGTTTAATGATATGGTACGATTAGAAGAGGTTGGTCCTATAATGCTTGGACGTGATCATCATGATGTAAGTGGAACTGATTCTCCATTTAGAGAAACTTCTAATATAAAAGATGGTAGCAACATAATGGCAGATATGGCTGTCCAATGTTTTGCAGGAAATGCTGCTAGAGGTATGAGTTTAGTTGCTCTTCACAATGGGGGAGGGGTAGGAATTGGCAAGTCTATTAATGGTGGATTTGGTCTTGTACTTGATGGTAGCGACAGAATAGATAATATTATAAAGTCCTCGATGGCGTGGGATGTTATGGGTGGAGTGGCTAGGCGCGCTTGGGCGAGAAATCCACACTCAATAGAAACAAGCATTGATTACAATAAGAAAAATGCTAATACTGATCATATTACGTTGCCATACTTAATAGATGATGAAATAATATTTAAAGCTGTAAAAGGAGTCTTCAATAAATAAATAATAAATAAAGCAAAGGCATTAGTTAATTTCAAACACTGATGCTTTTTCGATATTTAGTGGATAGATTAATCTATAATAACAAAAGAAGTTAAATTAACTATAAAAAAAAATGTATATATAACATTTGTAAGTATTTAAATATTGAGGGATAAAACAAAAAAATCCAGTTGATAGCATATTATAAGTAGAGTATAATAGTCTAAGTTTCATTTAATTAAAATAATAATTATTCTTACGAATTTAAACGAGGAGCAAAATTATGATTACCCATCAGAAAATAACAAAAACAATTTTTAAGTTACTCATTATGGCAATATGTCTATCTTTAAGCGTATTTATCCTGATGGCTTGTTCAAATAAAACTGAAAAAAACAATAAGAATAAAACACAAAATAAAACAGTAGCTATTACTAAATTAACAAAAATTGCATTTGAAAAAGATAATAATGTTTATCTCTATGATGAAATAAATAAACAGATTAAATCTTTAGGGGATAGCTCAAAATCAAAGGATTTATTAGAGCTTTCTGAGGATAAAACTAAACTAGTATTTAGAAATTTTAATCAGGAAAAAGAAATATATCCACCACACATAAATGTTTATGATGTTAAGACAGGAGAATTAACAGATATTGTTATAAATGATAAAAGCCTTCAACAAATTATTGATCTTAAATGGATAGACGATGAGAATATACTGATTACAGGCCACATTAACCCCTCAGCATCTGGTTATGCTATATATAACATTAAAAGCAAAGCAGAGTTAATATCTTGTGTGGGGACCATAAGAGCTGTTACTATGGATGAAAAAAAGATTCTTTACAGTGATACACCTCATACATTTCCACAGCCTAAGGCAAATTTATATATTAACGGTAATAAAATTTATGAAACAACTGATGTAAATGAAGAAATATATGATGGGGCGATATCTAAGGATGGTAAGATGATTGCTTTTAGAAGTTGGATTGAGGATGCAAAAAATATAAATGGTAAAACAAGTGCTTATCTTAATACAGCAAAAGTTAATAGTGATGGAAAATCAATTAGCGATTTAAAAAAGATAGTTATAGATACTGATACAACTGGGGACCTAAAATTTAACGAAAAAAATAATATAAGTATTGTAGGTGAAGAATTTACATATAAATTACAATCGAGCAAACTTATTAAGGCTAAAAATACTTTGCCAAAGGAAACAGAAATTTCTGCTGAGCAACTTAAAAAATTTAAACAAATTTTAGCTAAACAATTTCCTAATGATTCCATTACAGATGAAACGTTACTCGAAGACATAGATATATATAATATGGTGCAATTTTAGATGCGTTTTTATAAAAATGAGGAAATAATATTCTAAAATTTGGTATAATGACCTTAGTAGTTTCCGAAAAATTATGGAAGAAGGGTTATTATGAAAAATAAAAAATATTATAAAACTCTAAACAAAAAGAAGAATGCAAAGACTATACCAAAATTAATATGGAGCAAATTAGGAATGTTATTAGGGGTTATTATACCTATTGCCATGTTAATAGCTTATTCTATGAATGAAAACTTTTTCTCTATTATAAGAATTTTATCAATTTTTGTTTTAATTATAAGCATAGCTGCTTATTTAAAAGGTGAAATTATATATTCTCATCCTAAAGTAGTACATCGTGGTAATATAGTAGAAAATAAAAAAGATTCTCTTTCTCTTAATAAAGGAACAGTCCAAGTTGTATTATCAATACTAATAATTATATTATTGACATATTTAGTACAAATTATATATAAAGTAATGGGGTGAATTTAATGATAGTGTTAACTAACTTATGAAAAAACAGGAATGTAAATATTAGGGTTTTAATTGCACGTTGAAAAGTGAAAAAATACTTTGAAGAAATACAATGCAGTTTTGTTTG
>NZ_JAIZZK010000057.1 GCF_020443705.1 Clostridium algoriphilum | reverse complement strand
CCAGCTTCACACTTTATTATTCTAGCCAGTAACTCTCTAACACTGTAAGCCATTAATAGTCATCTCCTCAAATTCGCTATACGTTATTATTATATTGAGGATGCTGATAATGGTACTTAAAAAAGTAAAACAAGGCAGCTAATATACCTATATAGTTAAAACATAGAGCTTTTTAAATGTGTTATGAATATAATATTGTATATTGTGAATATAAGCGTTATATGATAAAAGCCATTTATAAATAGGACAAAAAGCACACAACATAATTAATAGCTTGTGTTAAATAATAACTGTTACTTGACAGGGAGCAGAATTCAATTTATTCAGATATAAAGTACACTCCACATAGGACTAGTAATGCTCCGAAAATTTTATTTATATCTAATCTTTGCTGTTTCAAAACAACTATTTCAAAATAAAGACTGCTTAAGATTTGCGCAGCAATAACCATAGTTAAGGTTGTAGTTATTCCTAACTTTGGTACTGCTTTGGTTGTAAAATAAATAATTAATGCCCCAAATATTCCACCAATAAGCAATAGAAATCTTATATTTAACACTTTATGATATTCATTTAAACTACCACTTAATATACTGGCTACAAACATAACAAATGACCCTACTAATAGACTATGTAGTGTCGCTACTTTAGGGCTTACAAGTTCGCCTAATTGTGAGTTTAAGCTTGCTTCTAATGTAGTAAATATACCTGCAGCAATTGCTAGTATGTATGGAAAAATTTCTTTCACTAGTTTCACCTCATAAATAGTGTTTGTACATATAAAATTATATTATTTAAACAATAAAATATTACTAATACAATAAATCAAAAAATTTCTATATTACTAAGAAGCATTCTTATTTGCAATATATGAAAAGCATTCAAGATAATTTCCGTTATATTGGATGTATGAAAATAGTATAAAAAGAAAGGGGGTGAACTTTAGTTAGGGTTTGGTACTTGTTATACACTCTCTCACTAAAGATAACGAATGATTGTATTTACATGTCAAAGTTTAGTTGCAGATATTGAAAAAAGATATGAGCTAAAATATGAAATTGAAACTTGTAAATGGATATTATTTAAGATTTAGTATTAAGGAACCAGGCTTTTATAAATGGTAATCCTATTTTTGTGGGCTTACAATGCAGAGTTAAATTTAACTAAATTCTAACTTATTATACACAAAGTGAAAAGGCAGATAATAATTAGTGTCTATATAAAACTCTGACTGCCGGAGCATGCTTACTGGCGATTATAATCAACACTTGCCACCCTACTTCTTTACTGGATTTGAACTTAATAATAGAAAAAGACACAGAAAGCAGCATTATTTGCTCTCCATGTCCTTTATAAGCATTGTTCACTTAATTAATTAAGACTTACCCCCTAATTTAAAACAACAGCTTAGGTATCAATACAGGTCATTTTAGCAAGTCTTCAATATCATCAAAACTAGTTCCCTCGGCTTCTTCACTTTCTTTATCTTCAATGGGTTTTATATCAACTTGAGCTACGGGATTTATTGGTGCAGTTTTATCAAGATCTATCTTTGTAGATTCCTTTTTTTCTAAAACAAGTCCATCAACTTTTACATAACGCATTTTCATTTTTATATCAATCTTTTGGTCTTTTGATATAAAAATACTTTGTCCAGTTTCTAAATTTTGAATATCCGTGTAAGTATATTTACTTTGCATGGTTACGTGCATATTACCATTACCTGTAGATATTATTTTATTTCCAAATATACTAGCTTTTTTTTCTACACCATAAGAATAGTTAGTTCTTTTTTCTTGACCTATTACTTTTTCCCACTCTGCAGAACTATCATAAGAGTTTTGTCTCATTATTATGTAGTTATTACAATTTTCTATAACTTGATTTCTAAGAGCAACCCCACCAGCTTTGTCTAAATCAGATAAACTTTGAAATGCTGGTATACACGTTACGTTGGCACTTCGAGATTTATTTAACAAGTCGATTGCAACATCACTGGCGTACGCATTAAATTCATCAAAAATAAAATATTTTCTTGTTTTATCTAAAAACAATTTAGATACTGCTTTTTTAGCATCTAATATTGCAAGTCTTCCTACTTGTTTACTAAGCTCTGGCTTACCAAGGCTATCTAAAACAATTAAGATATTGGCCTTTTCTTTTAAAGCTGTGTATACATCAATACCATCACTATTAAATATTTCGCCTGCCTCACTCTCCGCCGTAGTTGCAAACCGAGCCATTGCACTGTTTACTATAGGAGCAGTGGTTTCAATTATATCTGATAGTTTTGCATATTCATCAATTTCAATTTCGTTGTTATCTTTCATTTCTTCAATTAGATTTTGGAATAGAGTAGGCGAATACTTGATTATTGTATTTAAATCTAAAGGTATCTTTTTTATATTTAAAATCTTTATTAATTGTTGTAAATATCTTTCTGTATTTACTTTATAATGTGCTTCAGACCAATCACTCATGCCGATTAACATATCTTTTGCTTCTGTCATTCCAGCTCCTTTAAAAGGATTGTAATGGTCGCTTTCATCGGGTTTAACAAAGTTTACAACATATAATTGTCTATTATATGTTTCCGAAAGTGATTGCATATAATTTAATAAACTTCCATCCCCTAAATCTCCTTTTCCATCAATAGCAAAAACAGGGTGATTTTTTTGCATAGCACTCTCAATAAAATTTGCGATTGCAATTGTTTTACCAGCACCAGTCGTACCGGCTACAATTATATGTTTTGCATTATCATTTATTTTTACGGCATCAAAATCTACATAATCAGCACCAATCGTTGTAGTTCCTTCGTCATGCGTTTGTAAATTGATTTTTTCTAAATATTTATTTATTCTCTTTTCTTTTTCATTTTCTTTTCTTATATCTGTTTTACTTTTACCTTTCTTTTCTTTTTGTCTTTTTATATAATAAATTTCTGCTATTATACTGCTTAAAATTAAAGCTATTAATAATTGCCAAACTATATTAATATTCAATAGATAATTTTTATAAAGTGTAGATAGGGTTGCAGTTTTGTTATGTATTATAGCATCTAATATAATATTTAAAAATTTTATTGAATGTACTAAGTATTTCTGCATAAAACTAACTTTTAAATTTACAAGTATAGCTAATACAAAACTTGCAATACAAAAATATATTTTATTGATTTTCTTTGTGTTTATAAATATAACTGTTAGAACTATTGTAAGTACCACACTAGGTAAGCTAATAATTACAAAGATCACTAATAATATTAATGCTACTGCAAGAAATATAACCCTATCTGAACGACTAGTGTCGGTGTCATTATTACTATTCATTTTTACCTCCCTTAACATTATTACGTAATTTCTCTTGTAAGGTCGCTATTTCTAATTTATCAATATCTTTTAAAAAGCTTTCTTTTTGTACTATGGATTGAAAAAACCTATCTGTATTTAAATTAATTATATGTATATCCTTTAGGAATAAAAGACCTTTACGGTTCATTTTGCTTTCATCTTTTATTAGTCTTTCTTTTCTATTTTCGTTCATAGTTAATATTTTAATATTATAGGAATTATAAATAGATAAACTTCTAAAAATAGGTTCGATCTTCTCTAATAAGGCATTATATATCCAACTTTTAGAACGCTCAAAGTCCAAGAATATAAAAGTAACGACTCCATTTTCAAATGTATCAAAATAAATCTTGCTTGTGTTTAATAAAGAAAAGGCATCTTTAAATTCAAGTGATTTTATTTCTTCACTTTTTATTGACTTAACTTTTCCTTTATTTTTATTTAAAAATTCCATATCCGCCGCACTATCAATTTTATATTTTTGTAATTCAGTTTTGCATTTTTCTAAAAACCAAACATATGGTTTTGATGAATCAAAAAACTCTTTGGGTTCATCTATATATTCAGCTAAAAGACACGAGCTTTTTAATTGTGTCGATGTTGGTTTTTGCAAATGGGCAACGTTGGATTTATTTTTAAGATATTTAATAGAGGTATGTGTAAGTAAAACATATTTATTATTGTTTACGTTTATAATTTTCAAAAGTTTGTTTTTTTCCATAGCATGAACATCATCAAAAGTTTGATGTTCTGATTTAGAAGAGAACTTATATATTTGTTGTATAAACATATAACCGCCAAAATATTTAATAAGTTTTAAATAGTGCTCATATTTCAGAACTATATCTAAATAAGTCCATGGATTTATTTCTAGCTCTGCTGGTATTAAAATATCCTTATCAAGCTTCAATTTTTAACATCTCCCCACAACCTATTTCATTTGCAATATTATATTTTTCTTGTATCTGTTCTTTAGTATAATTTTTTGTGGTTACTTCTACACCTACCGTAACCCCATTACTAAAAAATGTTGCATCTACCATTGTATTTAATTCCTTATTAGGATTATTTAATTTATATTGTTTAATCAAATCATTTTCGTTTAACCACGTCTTTCTCTGTTCACGTTCTAAACTATAATAAATACCAGATAATTTTAAATCATGTTCAATTTGTCTTTCGTTGCTTCTATAAAAATTGTCTATAGTACTATTAATCTTTATATACGATTTACCTTTTTCATCTAAATGATAAACCTTAATTGTACTTGTGCCATTTATTACAACACCCTTTGAATATATGTAAGATTCTTTTTCAAGATTTTTTAATCTTTTTTCACTCAATCCAATAATTTGTCTTGCATCAAAATTAGATGTAACTCCAGTTCTTGCTATACCTTGCATTAGTTCAAAATCTCTTCCAGTTATACATTTGATTGCTGGACCAGCTTTTCTCCCTCTTGCCATTTTCTAAACGCTCCTTTTTCTTGCAATAAATTTATTTGTTTTAAATCTTAAATTTACTATATCCCATTCTTTAGAAAACAAATTTATAATTTCTTTAAGATCATATTCTATACCATTAGATAATTTCTTTTTATTTAATTCAACTATGCAAAAAGCATTATTATTTGCTATTCTAGTAATCTCATTTATTAATTTCTCTTTATCAGATATAAACATCAATAAAAAATTACACATTATTATATTATATTTATTCTTAGTTGGTATACCCTTGCTTAAATCCGCTTGTATAAAATTAAATATATTTATATCTATTTCTTTGTATTTGTTTATGTCTATAGCGGTAATATTTTTAAATCCAAGTTTATTAAGATAAAAAATATTTCTTGCCTTGCCACAACCTAAGTCTATTATTTTATCTTTTGAATTTATCTCATTAACAAATTTATTTATAAAAAACCTTGTATAGTCACTTCTACTTTTATTTGAACACTGGGGGCATATCCTTAAATCTTTCATGCGATCACCTTTTACTCATTAGATATTATTTTGAATTTGGAAGGTTATATTTGGGGGCTATATTAGAAATGTAATGTATAACGTGGACAAAATGACACAAGCAATTAAAAAAGTAAATTTATTTACGGTCGCTTGCGATTTTTTTTGCTGTTTGGTGTCGTTTTGTCCACCTATATTTTCAGTGAAACTGGAATATATATATTTGTTGAGGATGCTACGTTTTATTCATTAAAACGTAGTCCGTTTTGACTGAAATTCAAGCTAATTTATATATTTACATAATCTCTATATGTATATATTAATACTTTTTGTATCTGTTTTCAAGGGGCCTATTTCCTTCTTTTGGTTCTTCTTTCTTTTCTTCCTTAATATCTTCGGTTACTTTTTCTTCGGGTTCAAGGTCAATTTCTATATAGCTTTTTAATGATTTAGGTACATTTTTATTATATAATCCGTTTAGAAATTTAATTATTTCAGTATCAAAATCTTTGTTTTTATCCTTTAATGATACCTTAATTGCTTTCATTTTTTCCTCATTAAACTCCACTTTTAGTTGAATTTTTTTCATTTTTTAATCTCCTTATTTTCTTGTTATTTTTTATATTAATCTTAAATTATTTAATTCTGTAAGTTTTGTATTTGTTGTTGTTTTAATAATGATACATTTAATATACTAGTTTTAAATGGTATTGTATTGTAGTCTAATGCCTTATTTCTCATCATTTCTTTTGTTAATGGGTAAACATAAATAGATATTTTAGTTGTATTTGCGTCTAAAATTACAGCATATACTAATGATTTGTTATCATCTGATACACTAGGTTCTACTTGTAAAACGTTATTATCTTGGTCTTTTGCTAGAACTTTAATTGTAGCTACATTAGTATTATTTATCAAATTTACATTGAATTGCATTGAACTTTTATTCATAAATAATGCATTTACTATGCTATAATTTAATGAATACTTATTGCCTTTTACACTTAGTGTATCATTATAATGTATGTTTTGTACAACTGATTTTGTTGTTTTTTCGTTACTTATTGAACCATTACCAATCCTTTTTCCACATAAAAATGATAATATTATAGCAATAATTATTAATATTATGTATATTGTTTTTCTATTATTATAAAACATTTTGTTACCTCCATTACCTCTCATTTAATATTTCATTTTTAAGTTTTTTCAACTCATTTTCTGATATTGCTCCACTTTTTTTTAATTCATTTAGTTTGTTTAATTTATCGATTTTATTATTTATATTGTTATTATTATTGTTTAGCATTCTATTTTGTTCTTGTAATAGTCTGTTTGTACGACTTGGTTTAAAAAACAAATGCGCTATGGATGCTAATATAAATCCCATAACTGCCCCACCTATTCCTCCAGCTATTGCCACAAGAAGTCTTCCATTAGCTGCTCCTATAGGATCACCAACACTATATTCAAACGTTCTGTATGATACATCAAATAATAGTATTGCACATATTAACATACATATTGTAGTTGGATTTATAAGTGATATTTTCTTACGCATATCTTGTATTCCCCCTTTACTTTTTATCATATTTATCTAAACCATATTGCTTAATTGTTGTTACAAGTAGCCTCGCATAATTACTGTCTGTTGCATATCCTGCATTTTGTAAAGCCTGTGCTTGCTCTGCATATGTTTTCGAAGTAAATACTCCATATTGTGAATATCTTGCGTTTTGCAATAAAAAACTTGTGTGATCTTGTATACTTTCATCCCAATTATTATAAGCTCTAAATGGTGCTAATACTTCAATAATTATTCCCTGTGCATTCTCTTTTGTCATCATTTGTATAGTATTTCCGAGCCAATTATACGCCTTTATTCCAAATAAATTATTAGCTTTAGTTGTTAAACCACTTGAGCCTGTCCCACTTTCAAGTTTAGCTTGTGCTAATGTAATAGAAGCGAAAATCCCATCTTTTTTATATGATTCCATTGCTCCGACTGATACATTTTTAAAAAATTGTTCTTCTGTAAGATTAGCTTTTACAGATTTAACATTTACATTTCCAACTACGTTTTTCACTTCATTAATTCCTAATGTGACTGGATTATTCACATAAAAATATGCTATTGGTATGAATACCAAGAAGAACAATGCTACACCTATTGTAACAATTCTTCCTCTTGTTTTTTCATCACTTAGAGCTTTAAAAATTCTATATGCAATTCTAGGATTCATTATCTTCCTCCTGCATTACCAAATAAAACTTCTTTATATTTTGGAGCTTCTACTTGCAAATTAAATTTTTCATTACCACTTAAAAATAAGCAATTACCCCTATTGGAAGATTGAATTAATTTATATTCACTCTCATTTACATTTAGTAAATTCATGTACAATTTTTTATCAATACTTCCTGGATAAAACAGAAATTTATATGTAGGTATAGCAAACAATGGTTTAGTAAGTTCTGCAATATCTTTTGCTAAAAAGTCCTCTATATTTTGACTTGCGAGTATTATTGCACTATCTTTTTTTCTAACCCTTTTGGCAAAATTTCTAACGTACTTTACCATAACCAAGTTATCCAAAAACAAGTAAAATTCGTCTAAAATCGAAGCAGTATCTCCCTCAACCAATAATTTATTTGACATATATGAAAGTATATTAAATAACATTGCATTTTTTAAATTACTTGAAGCTTCCAAAAGGCTTTTAACTCCAAACGTTACGAACTTAAAGTTAGGTATATTAGTGTGTTTATTGAAAAATCTACTATCCGAACCGTTGCAAATTGAGTTTAATCCAAGTAATAATTTTTGTAAATGTTCTCTTGTATATATAGCATCTTTTTTGCTACCATAATCTTCGAATTCTTTATGTGTAGTCTCATATAAATCTGATAATATAGGGTACTCATTTGATTTTTTATTACCTAAATCACTTGTATAACTAATTTTAAATTTAAGATATGTTTTTTCTAGCATTACTTCTAACACATCTAATAATTCATCACTAAAATTTTTATATGCTCTAAAAAAATCTCTTAGAAATGATATATGCTGGCTTAATATTGTATTCTTCGAAAACGTGCCTATGTAATCAACATCATCTTTACTTAACTCGTATGTCCCATCATTAAACATCTTTGGTTCTAATACATTTATAACATATTGACCATTCATTAAATCAATAAATGTACCTTTTAGATTGCTAGTGAGTGTTATGTATTCATGCTCTGGGTCTAAACATATAATATTCTTTTTTTTCAACATTAAATTTGTCATTATTAGCTTTAGTAAATAGCTTTTTCCTTCTCCACTATTCCCTAGAATTAATATATTTGAATTAGTATGTGTATTAGTCCTTTTACCAAAATCAGTTATTATGCTTCCACCAAATTTATCTTTACCGAGTGGAAATCCATTCTTATCTATAGACCCACTATAGCTAAATGGGAATAGGTTTGCTACACTGCTTGATGGCATATGTCTTTCAAATTGTGTACCTAACTCTTTTGGATTTCCGCAAGGATTTACAGCAGTAAATCCTTGTTTTTGTCTTAGGAACAAATTATCAAACGTTATTCCCCCAAGCTTTATTATCACTGCATTTGTTAACTTATTTAATTCTTCTTGACTATTTGCTATAACCTCAATATAAACTTGTACTTTAAACATACTTTCGTCTTTATTTTGATTTAGATATTGGACTAGATTTTGTGTAACCTCTAGTTGCTGATTTGCTTTAGTTCTCTTTATAAATTGGTTTTCTGTTGTATCGGAAATGTTTTTATGAACGCTACTTTCTATTGAATTTTCATAATCATTGACACTCATTTTATTACAATATACTTTTAGTGTTATGTTACTTTTTTCTCCAAACTTCCTCAGTAGAGCCATGTTTTCAGAATGTAATGGGTAATTCCTAAGTGCAAAAACTCTTCTATATGTGTTACCGAAAATATAATAACTAGGGAAAAATTTAATTATACTTGGACTAATCATATCTACAAAATCTTTTATGTATGCTTTTTCTTGTTCTTCTATCGTAAGTGTCTTTTCTTTTTTATGTCTTTTTAATATGCTCATTTCCCCACCTCCTTTATATATCAAAATCTTCAATAATATTTCCACTAAAATTTCTTTCTAAGTAAACTTGAAGCATGTTTTTCAATATTTTTTTATCACAATTTAATATTGTGAATCCCCTATTTTCCAATGCTTGTTGTATATTAAAAACTACTTGTTCGCTTTGTGCATTCTCTGTTTTAAATGGAACAACTATATAAAATTCTCTACTAGAACCTTTTTCACTTTCTAATTGTTTTAAATTTTGTAAATCTCTTTCAAGCAACATTTTTGCTACTTCATCTGTATTATCATTTATCAAGCTAATTATATAATTTTTGTTATCTTCCAATCTTTCTACTTTATCAACCACTAAAAATTCTATACTATCAATCACATTACAAACAGCTTTCAGATTCAGTATTTCATTTAAAAGGAATTCATTAGTCAAAATATTTATATTTTTTGGTGCAATCCTTATGTAATATTTACAGTAATTTGTATTAGTTATAATATTATTTTCTATTCCACGAATATCTAAAAGCTCTTGAACTGTTCTGCTTGCTTGTTCTTTTGATTTACTATTTTGCATTTTTATATTGCCATCTTTTTTTTGTATTTTTAAAAAGGTCATTTTCTTCTTTCACCCCACTTATATACTTGTTGTATATTGAGTAAATAATTAAAAACTTTTAATAGTTGTTCCAACAAATTCGAACCATTATCAAGTATCCTTATACTTATAATTAAATATGTTATTGGCACGACTAGTGGTATTAAAGTTAAATTTTCAGCTGAATATAAAATAAATATTACAGTTAATCCACCAACAATAGCCAATTCTAAAACTGACAAACACATAAAGGTTTTTTTCTCTTTCAGATTTCCAGGATAAATAAACATTGTATAACCTCCTTGTAATATCTAGTGTACAAGGCACTAAGCCCCTTGTAATGGCTAAAATAAAAACTAGCCTTTAAAGGCTAGTTTTTTATGGAATTAAATTTGTGGTTTGTCCAACATTGCCCATTGGACTTCCTCCACCAGCTCCATGTCCACCGCCTGTATTACCAAAATTTTTAAATGCTTTACTTGCTGATCCTCCCATACTCCCAGTTGCACCTGTTGACATTCCATATTTACCTGCAATTTCTTCAACTTTGGATGCAGCCATAATTATACCAATCCCTAAAAATATTTTTGTTATGTCGCTTGCCATTAGTGCCAAGCCCATAAAAAGCAATGCAGTTTGTAAGACATTAGTTAATGCTATGGCCACCGTTTGTCTACACCAGCTCATAAATCCATCAGTATTACCTGAAGGTATACTAAATATGTATAGGTATCCAACCATAATGTGAGCGATATACATACCACCACGTTTTAATATTTGCACCAAACAAACCAATGTTGAAACTATTACTATTAAAAGGATTACCAAAAACCATATAATTCCAAAAGCTGCTTTATCAAGCGTGCTTGCTAAATTATCTAATGATTGTTGATAATTTGGTCTAGTAGTTATATTAGCAATTAATTTATTTATTGTTATTGATAATTCAAAAATGCGGATTGCTCCAACCTTTAGAAATAATATAGCAATTATTCCTTTGAATATATTTAATATAAGCAAATGGAAATTTATTGATTCATTTTCTAAATAAGATATATATACATTTACAATTGCAAATAATATCCCTACTGCTAAAAGAATCCAGCCTATGTATTCCATAAGTTGTAGAATATTATCTACAATCTCGTTATTAAACAAATCAATTGAAACATCTGACATGTATTTTAAAACTATACCCGCACCACCGAGTATCTTATCTTTTAAATAATTAAATATCACATCCATTTTTTTCACCCTCTAATTAGTTAATTAGTGCCCAACCCCAATTTGGGAATGTTATAACTAGGATTATTCCAACTATAAGTACTACAATATGTCCTAAATCTACTCCAGAACCACGCCTATATTCAACAACCGATTTGACTATTGCAACCAATGTAATAATAACAAGTATTACCGCACAGATTGGTACAATAACATTATTTACAATAGGCGTAGCTTGTCCCTCAAGTTGGCTTTTTGCATTTAGCAAGGCACTGTTAGGGTCAGCAAAAACATTTTGTGATATTGATGCCACAATTAAACTCGTACTAGCTCCAAAAACTCCAAATCTAGATAATTTCTTTTTCATTTGTTTCCCCCTTGGTTTTATTATTTGTTTGTTTTATGTATTAAGCCTATTGTATGACATTGCGCGTCACTTGTCAAACAATGTTGCCTAATTATTCCTTATTCTTTTTTAATGCCTTTATTTTATCTAATATTGCACTTTCACACCAATTAGATAATGATCTATTTTCAATCTTAGCCAATTCTTTAATTATTTCTTTAGTTTCTTGTGTTATTCTTAATGCAATTCTTTCGTTTTTTCCATCTTCGTTCGACATTTTCAACCTCCCATCTTATATAAACCATAAAACAAACAAATGGCATTGTCAAACAATGTCACCATAGTGTGCCCTTATATTTATAATTCTAATATTATATTTTGACAAAACATTTAGAAAATAAAGAACAACCACAGTTGTTGTTTAAAATTATTTTACAACCTTTTGTCTTAAATGTATTTAAATACCACATACATTGATATGACTGGCTTGAAAAAAATTAAAACAACACTTTCACCCCAGATATTATGATTTTTCAAAAAAAGAAATAGACAATCACAAAATTAATCAAATAAAAAAGGCCCCTGAAATAGTGAACTGAACCATGGTTAATGGACACTAAAAATAAACCCCTACCATAGAATATCTTGAATTTACGTAAGCTGACACCGTTTTTCATATGGTGTCAGTTTTGTTTTTAGTTG
>NZ_JAIZZK010000056.1 GCF_020443705.1 Clostridium algoriphilum | reverse complement strand
AATTGTTTACGTCCTTTTGTCTTCATAGAAAAAACCTCCTATTGTATATATTTATTCTACAACAGAAGGTCCTTTTTATTCAATGTCCGTTTTTGTGGGTTCAGTTCACAAAAGGGGTGCTCTATAAATTAATATTTAGAAACTTTCTTATACTAATTTTTATGATTATTGAACTAAAAATCCCATCATGAGCAAATTCATGATGGGATTTTTAAATTTTCTATTTACATATTTTCTTTGAACATCTTTACTCCAACTCGATTTACGAACTGATTGAAAGTTTCCTCAATATTTCTGTTCTTCTTGTAAAATAATATTAATGTTTTAATCATTTGAGCTATATCAGCTGACTTCACTCTACACTTAAGATCCTCACTAAACTTGGCATTTGGTCCTAAAGTTCCACCTAGAAAAATATCAAAGGCTTCAACAAGGCCAGCCTCGGTTTTAATAAGTGCACCTTGTAAATTAATATCACCGATTTGTTTTTGTCCACATGCGTTAGGGCAACCTGTATAATGAATTCGAATTGGCGATTCTAATTCTATTGTCTTATCTAAATAATGACAAACATCTCTAGCTATTTTTTTTGTTTCAACAATTGCAAAATTACAGAATTCTTTACCTGTACATGCCACTGAATGCCCAATAAATGAGCTTGGTGTAGGTGAAAAAAATTTAAGTATTGGCTATTTAATATAGATGGAATATGCTCATTTGTAACTCCTGAAATGATAAGATTCTGAGACAATGTTGTTCTAATGTTACTGTCACCGTATTTTTCACAAATTCTAGCAAGTTCAAAAAAATGAGTTGCATTAAGTTCTCCAAAAGGAATATTAATGCCAATATAGTTTTTATCTAATTGCTTTTGCTTATGAACTCCATAAAAATAAGCTGCCTTCCAGTTTGCGAGTCTGTCTTCCCCTAAGCTTTGCATGTCACCAATTATTTCTAGTAGTTTTTCCTGAAATTTAGCTACACCCCAGTCTTCTATTAAAAATTTTAATCTAGCACGGTTACGCTTTTCTCTATACCCATAATCTCTAAAGATAGTAGCAACGCCTATAGCAACTTTAAGAACATCCTCAGGTAACGCAAAAATACTTAGTTTTTTAGCTAAATGTGGAGTTGTTGAGAGCCCTCCACCTACCCATAAATGGAAGCCGATTTTTTCGACCCCGTTTATGTTTTTAACGGCTGGGGTAAATGATAGATCATTTATCTCTGCATGAGCTGCGTTAAATATATTTGAGGATATTGATATTTTAAATTTTCGTGGAAAATTTGAAAAATCACGATTGAATAGGAAAAATTCATTTAAACTATTAATGAGTTTGGTTGTGTCCATAAGTTCATCTTTATCAATTCCGGCAAGTGGATTACCTACAATAGTTATTGTACAGTCACCACAAGCTTCGATAGAACTTAGGTTAACTACCTTTAATCTGTTAAAAATATCAGGTAAGTTTTCAACGCAAATCCAATGAAATTGTATTGCACCTCTTGTTGTTATGTTAATTAGACCTCGTCCATAATCTTTCGAAATTTTTGCCAATGTTCTTATTTGCTCGGAGTTTAATATTCCAGTATTTCGTACTCGAAGCATGAAGTGACCATCTCTAGAGCGTTGCTGATAAACACCTGCCCATTTAAATCGATCCATATCATCTTTAGTTATGGAATCATATCCTTCATTAGAGTATTTATCTAAGATGGTCTCAAAAAAACATCCTGAGGTTATTGGAATTAATGGATGGTGTAATGATTCTTCGATAATAGTAAATAGTGGTGTGGATATAGGTGATATATCAGATAAGGTGTGCGTGGTATCTCAGACAACAGAAAGACAGACTACTTGGGAAGATGTATTAACTAAAGTTATAAAAACAAGTAAGGAAATAGTTGCATTTAATACTATTTGTAGTGCAACAGAAGTGCGTCAAAAATCTGCAGAAGAACTCTCAACTAAAGTGGATGCAATGGTTGTTATTGGTGGGCTTAATAGTTCTAACACTACAAAACTTTATGAAATATGTAAGAAAAATTGTGAAAACACTGTACACGTAGAAAATGTATTAGGTATTCCTGATACATTTATAAAAGATAAAAACATTAAAAGTATAGGGGTTACAGCAGGGGCTTCAACACCAGACTGGATTATTAAAGATATAATGCTAAAAATAAATTAAAATGGTTCAATATTTTTTGTAATATATTTATTATAATATTTTTATTAAATGAGGAGGACTACCTATGAAAAAATTAAGAGCGGATTATAAAAAGATGTATTATGGATTTCCTGTTATTCTTGTAAGTTTCTATGATGAGAATGGCGTACCAAATGTAACTACACTATCATCTTCTTATTCCCTAATGGATATGATATCACTTGGTTTTGGAAGAAAAGGATATGCAATAAACCAAATAAAGAAGGGTAAAGATTTTGTTATTAACATGCCTGATAGAAGTATTATGAAAGAAATAGATTTTTGTGGGTTTGAATCAGGGCATGACATCCAAAAGTTTGATATGGTAAATTTGACACCTATAAAATCAGAAGTTGTAAATGCACCTATTATCGATGAATGTCCTATATCAATTGAATGTACACTAACAGATGTAATAGAAACAGATAATTACCCCCATATTAGCAAAAATAAAAGGGAGATGTATTTCTAAAGATCTTTTAGATGAAGAAAACCGTTTAATTTATGATGAATTAGACCCTGTATTATATGTTGGAGATAATTCAAAACGTGCATATAGATATGTTCAAAAAGGTACAATGAATCTTTCAAAATCCTTTCTTTAAAAACAGAACATTTATCATGTATAATTAACTCAAACGATGCTAATAATAATTTGTAATCAATAATTTGAGGTGTTTTTCTTATGAACCATAATGAAAGCATAGGTTGTACAGTAAATGAATGTAAACATCATTGTAAAGATGATAATTTTTGCACTCTGAACAAAATTGAAGTTATAAAACATGATTGTGTTGAAAAAACACTAGAATGTACGGACTGTGGAAGTTTTAAAACATTATAATAATACGAAAAGGGGCCGTCTCACTTTCTAAGGTGAGACGGCCCCTTAATGTTCGTTCATGGTAAAAGCAATATGGCTTTCTACTACTCTATTAAAAGACAATCACTTTCTTTAATATTTGTCATATATTAATTATCTTTAAGCCAATTAAACAATATTGAAGCATTGTTGTACACTGTATCCTTAGCACTATATAGCAAGGTTATGTCACCTTCTTCTGCCATCCTTCTTAATAGTTCTACTGCATCACTGCGTAAAGAGTCTAATGAAAGCTCCTGCTCATATAGATTATGAAATGCTTCTTGTTTTTCTGGTGAATGACCATACCATGTGCGGAGTTCCGTACTAGGCGCTACTTCTTTTAACCACATATCTAATTGAGCATTTGCCTTAGATATCCCTCTTGGCCATAAGCGATCTATTAATACTCTTTTTTCATCATCTTCAGATGGCATATCATAAATTCTCTTAATTCTAATAGTCATAAATATATAGTGTTACCTGTAAACATTTTAGATCCTCCTCTGCATTTATGCTAGTTTTGAATGATAATTGATTTTTAACTATTTGTATAATAAGATTACACATTATTACTCCTACTTAGTTTTATTATAGTTATGATCCTATTGTATATTTAAGTAATAAAAGCGCAAACTAATATATAGAATATATCATAAAATTAGGAGGATTACATATGCAAGGGAAAATGTTTTGTTTTCAATGTGAACAAACTTTCGGTGGGAAAGGTTGTACAAAAGTAGGGGTCTGTGGTAAAACACCAGAGATTGCAGCAATGCAGGATCTGCTTATATATCAGATAAAAGGAATAAGCTGTTATGCTAGCAAACTTTTAGCTAAAGGTGAAAAAATTGATAAGTCATTGGTCTCATTTGTTGAAAATTCATTATTTATGACATTGACTAATGTAAACTTTGATCCGGAGTCTCATATGGATATGCTCAGAAGATCTCAAGTGAATAAGGAAGAGATTAGAAAAAAAGCAGCAGGTGAAAAGGTAAATACCAAGGAAGCTTTATATAATTTAAGTGATACAAAAGAACAAATTCTTGAAGATGCTAAAAAAGCAGGAGTTATGTATGATCAAGATTTAGATGCAGATATTAGGTCCGTTCGTGAAACTATAAAATATGGATTAAAAGGAATTGCAGCATATGCACATCAAGCTAGATTTATTAAATATCACAGTGATGAGGTAGATGATTTTTATTTTATAGCTCTAGCCGTATTAACTGATGATAGTTTGGATCTTCAAGAACTTATCAAGTACTTAGTTAAAACTGGGGAGATGAGCGTTGAGGTTATGGGGGTATTAGATAAAGCTAATAATGAGAAATATAATTCTCCAACCCCTACAAAAGTTAATGTGAATATTAAAAAAGGACCATTTATAGTAGTTTCCGGCCATGACTTAAGAGACCTTGAAATGTTACTTGAGCAAACAGAAGGAAAGGGAATAAATATTTATACTCATGGTGAAATGTTACCTTCTCATGGCTATCCAAAGCTTAATAAATTTAAACATTTGGTAGGTAACTTTGGAGGAGCATGGCAAGATCAACAAAAAGAATTTGATGGTATACCAGGCTGTATTTTGATGACAACAAACTGCTTAATGAAACCAAGAGATTCTTATAAAGATAGAATTTATTCAACAAGTGTTGTTGGTTGGGAAGGATTAAAACATATATCTAATGATGAGAATGGATATAAGGATTTTTCAGAAATCATAAATAAAGCACTAGAATTAAAGGGATTTGAAAAAGATGAAGAAGTTAAAGAAATTCTAGTAGGCTTTGGACATAAAGCAACTTTAGCTCATGCTGAAACGATAGTGAATGCAGTTAAAGAAGGAAAAATCAGACACTTTTTCTTAATTGGAGGATGTGATGGTGCAAGACCAGGAAGAAATTATTACACTGAGTTTGCAAAGCAAGTTCCAAAAGATTGTATTATCCTTACTTTAGCTTGCGGAAAATACCGTTTTAATAAATTAGAGTTTGGTGAAGTTGCAGGGCTTCCAAGACTACTCGATGTAGGTCAATGTAACGATGCATATTCTGCTGTTAGAATTGCTCAAGCATTAGCCGATGTATTTAAATGCACTATTAATGATCTACCACTTTCATTTATTGTAAGCTGGTATGAACAGAAAGCTGTTGCTGATCTATTGGCATTATTGTCACTCGGAGTAAAAGGAATTCACCTAGGACCAACACTTCCAGCTTTCTTAAGCCCTAATGTATTACAATTCTTAATTGACACTTTTGACCTTAGACCAATAAGTACACCAGAAGATGACTTAGTAAAAATATTAGGATAAAATAATATACTAAATTAAAAAATAATAAAGCTTAGAATTGTAAAATCAGTTTTAAGCTTTATTATTTTATATAATTGATTCAAATCACTTCTTTCTTATTTAATCCCAATTATAATAAAGCAATAAGATAATTAAAACCTTAAGGTAATTAAAAATATACTATTATAAGAATTATCATAAGTAACATATGTTACGGACATTATAACTAGTAAACAGTATACTGATTTCATAACACAAGAGCGGATAGCGCATGATGAAGTTGTCTTAACTTCAATATAGAATAATACTATTAGAAAATATGAATATGAAAAGAGTGATATATATGACTAAAAGAATTGTAATTGTAGGAAGTGGTATTGCTGCAATAACGGCAATTAAATTCATTAGGGAAATAGATTTAAGTTCAGAAATATATTTAATTGGACAAGAAAAATTTTATCCATATAATCGAATAAGATTGTCTAAGGGTATATTTGATGAACTTGAAGAAAATAAGATACTTCTTAAAAAGAAAGAGTGGTATGAGGAAAATAAAGTAGAAATATTTATTAATACAAAAGTAGTAAATATAGATACGGATAACCTTGAATTATTATTAGGTGATGGTATTAAAGTAAAATATGATAAATTGCTTATAGCAACTGGTTCTAGTAATAATACACCATCAATAGACGGTATAGATAAGGATGGTGTCTACACATTAAGAGGCCTTAATGATGCTCTGAATATTAAAAATGGAATTAATGAAAGCAAAACAGTGATTGTTATAGGAGGAGGAATTCAGGGATTAGAAATGGCTTGGATATTACATCAACATGGCATCAAAGTTATAATTGTTGAATTACTATCAAGACTGATGCCTCGTCAATTAGACGATGAAGCATCACAAATATTAAAGAGTATAATAGAAGGCTACGGCGTAGAAATATTAACTAATACAGGAGTAAAGGCTATAACAGGTAATCATAAAGTAGAAGGAATTCTTGTTGACGATAAAGTAGAACTAAAGTGCGATATGGTTATTCACTCGACAGGAATCAGGCCTAATAAGGAACTAGTTGCAAATACTAAAGTTGATTCGCGAAGAGGAATAGTAGTAAATGATGAAATGCAAACAAACATAAAAAATATTTATGCAGCAGGGGATATTGCCGAATTTGATAATCAAATTATTGGACTATGGAATATTGCTATAGAACAAGGGAAAGTTGCAGGTTATAACATTGCTGGGAAGGAAACTATATATGAAAAAATAACTCCAGTAACAACACTAAATGCTTTTGGAATCTCACTGTTTTCTATGGGATGCATAGATGAAGTAGAGTCTACGAAAGTATTAATGGTTGAGGATGTTAATTCCAAAATTTATAAGAAAATATTTATAAAAAATAATAAGGTAATTGGTGCAATTGTTATAGGAGATATGAAAAGATCACCACTTCTTAAATCAGCCATAGAAAAGGGAATACCCTTAGGTGATGCTGATATATCTGTGGATGAGTTGTTGGAGAGATTAAAGAAGAATAAATAATGATGGAGGTATACATATGAAAGAAATAAAGTTTTGTGAGAATAACTTTACTTTTGGAACAGATGAAACTATGAAAAAATTAAAAGAGAACTATCCGGGTATAGATATAACTGCTGAGGACTGCCTAGGATATTGTGGAGATTGTGCAGTAGGACCTTATGCACTAGTCGATGATGAACTAATACAGGCGGATATTGCAGATGAATTATTTGAGAAAATAAAAAGTATGATGTAAGAAACAAACGAGCTATATTCCAAAATATTCATTATGTAATATAGCTCGTAATAATACATAATAGAAAGGATGGTTTTTATGTCGTTTAAGATTAATGATAAAGTTGATTGGGTTGGGAAAATAGATTGGGAAATAAGAGATTACCATGGTAAAGAGTATTCTACACATAAAGGAACCTCTTATAATTCATATTTAGTTAGAGATGAAAAAATAGCGCTCATAGACACAGTATGACAGCCATTTGGGAAAGAGTTCGTTTCTAATTTAAAAAAGGAAATAGATTTAAATAAAATAGATTATATTATTGCAAATCATTCAGAAGTAGATCACAGTGGAGCATTACCAGATCTTATGAGGGAAATACCTAATACCCCTATATACTGCACTAAGAATGGAGCAAAGTTTTTA
Organism: Clostridium algoriphilum; assembly: GCF_020443705.1. Classification (GTDB taxonomy): domain Bacteria; phylum Bacillota; class Clostridia; order Clostridiales; family Clostridiaceae; genus Clostridium_AD; species Clostridium_AD algoriphilum. The sequence continues at coordinate 5,743 of NZ_JAIZZK010000056.1, read as the reverse complement.
AAAGCTCATTATCATCAAGATTGGAACTTTGTTGAAGTTAAAACTGGGGATACATTGGACCTAGGAAAAAACAAATTAGTATTTGTGGAAGCAAGAATGCTTCATTGGCCAGATAGTATGTTTACTTACCTAACAGGAGAGAACATATTATTTAGTAACGATGCTTTTGGGCAACATTATGCATCTGAACTAATGTATAATGACAAGGTTGATAATGCAGAATTATTTCAAGAAGCAATAAAGTATTATGCAAATATTTTAACTCCTTTTAATCCTTTGGTAATAAAGAAAATCGAAGAAGTGCTGAGTTTAAATCTACCATTAGATATGATCTGTCCAAGTCACGGTATTATTTGGAGAGATAACCCACTTCAAATTCCAAATAAATATATGGAATGGGCAAAAGATTATAAAGAAAATCAAGTTACAATAATTTATGATACCATGTGGAATGCTACTAGAACAATGGCAGAAGCAATATCTGAGGGAATAAAGGAAGTTAATAACGATATTACAATTAAAATATTTAATTCTTCAAAAAATGATAAAAATGATATTGTCACAGAAGTATTTAAATCAAAAATGGTGCTTATTGGTTCTTCAACAATAAATAAAGGAGTTTTGTCGTCTACGGCGGCAATACTCGAAATGATAAAAGGTCTTGGTTTTAAGGGTAAAAAAGCTGCAGCATTTGGAAGTTATGGTTGGAGTGGAGACTCAGTTAAGTTAATAACAGAAGAATTAATTAAAGCAGGGTTTGAAACAATAAATGATGGTATAAAAGAAATGTGGAACCCGGATGATGATGCAATAAATAGGTGCAAAGATTTTGGTAAGACTATAGGAGAGACTAACAATTAGTTAATAATATTATATTAAATAAATCAAGAGGAGATGTTTTATATGGATAAGTATGTTTGTTTAGTGTGCGGGTACATTTATGATCCAGAAGAAGGAGATTCAGATGGCGGAATAAAGCCAGGTACCAAATTTGGGGATATACCAGAAGATTGGGTCTGTCCATTATGTGGAGTTCCAAAATCAGACTTCGAAAAAATATAATTAGAAAATAAAAAAATATATTAAAGGAGTGATCTTAATGAAGGCTCACGTTGATAAAGATACATGCATCGGATGTGGATTATGCCCAGCGGTATGTCCAGAGATTTTTCAAATGGAAGAGGATGGAAAAGCTGTGGCATCGCCAGATGAAGTGGCAGAAAATCTCGTAAGTAGTGCAAAGGAAGCAGAAGGACAATGCCCAGTTGATGCAATTTCTGTAGAATAGTAATAGTATAGATAAAAAATAGACTTGAGTTGTCAACAAGAAAATCATATTTAAATTCAAGGATTTTTAATCATAAAGTGATTAGATCTCCTTGATTTTATTGTAACTCTTTATAAAATAGATTTTTATTCATCTTTAAGCCAATTAAACAATATTGAAGCATTATTGTACACAGTATCCTTTGATCCATATAGCAAAGTTATGTCCCCTTCTTCTGCCATCCTTCTTAATAGTTTTACTGCATCGCTACGTATAGGATCTGTTGAAAGCTCATCTTGGTATTTGCATTGGCTTACGTCTAAGACTAAGTACAAAGGTGCTTTTAACTTCTTGATTTCCCATATTATATTATGTACACTTAAAAATAAAAGGGGCTGATTATATGCTAATTAATGGTCAAGACTTACATCAATTTAGTACTTACATTTCGCAGATTAATCTTTCATTCCATCAATATCTACTACTTACGGATGAACCACTGCTAGTTCATACTGGTAATGTTAAGCAAACAGAAGCCATGCTGCCTCAGCTGAAAGCAGCACTTAATGGCAAGGACTTGAGGTATATTTTTATTTCTCACTTTGAATCAGATGAATGTGGCGGTTTGCCCCTAATACTAAAACACTTCCCTAAAGCTAAGCCAATTTGTTCCCAAACTACGGCACAGCAGTTAAGCGGCTTTGGATTTATAAATGAGGTTATTATTAAAAAGCCCGGGGAAAAACTAAATACTGATGGCTATGAGTTGGAATTCATTAGTTATCCTTCGGAAATGCATCTCTGGGAGGGGCTATTAGTTATAGAAAACAGGCGTGGTATATTCTTCAGTAGCGATTTAATGATGGGCTTCGGAGCGGAAATAGGTACATTGAAAGAATCTAGTTGGCAAACTGAGGTAAATAATATCCGCTCAGAACAGGTGCCAGCTCCCGAAAGGCGGGCACAGCTACAGCAGACCTTATTACAATTAAATCCTAGTTTTGTAGCCACTGGTCATGGACCCTGCCTTAAACTATAGCAGGCCTGTGATCATGATATATATGCCTCGCAATCTTTTTACTACCATGTATTTTAGAAATTGATATATATAAAATTTAAAGTAAAAATTCAACATAATAAGATGTTATGTGGAATGGTTTTTATTTACACGCATAGTTCTAGAAAAAAATAAAAAAAGCCTAGCGTAATTGCTAGGCTTAAATAACCATTTTCTTGGAGGATCAAGATAATGGTTATTTAATGATATTCAATGTCAAAAGTTTATTACTGTAAGATATTCATAACACATTTAAAAGGTTCCATATTCTATTTTAACTATATATTTAAGGGGTAGCACCAATAATTTCTGGCATATTTACTCACATTTCTAAAACTGTTAATTCAAATAATTTTATTGGTAACCCTAGTCATATATATCCGAAAACTCTATATTCATTATATCTACATAATTAGGATTAATACTAATATTATTTTTACGTTAAAATAGAACCAATTAAAAAAACAGAGTTGTTCATAAACATCAACTCTGTTTTTTTAATTCCTGGTATGCAATTACCTATTTAAATTGTTTCCATGTTTTGATTATTAATACAAATACTATCTATCGTGTTGTGATGATTAGTATTAGAAGTTGAATAGATACCACTTTTATCTATAATCCCTTTACTTGAACTAATTTTATTGTTACTGATTGTTATATATTGAGGTTAGGTCATTGGATAATTATAAAAAAAGTTTATGGAGAGCACAATTTGGCGGACATTTTATGCAACTAAATATTCCCTGGGGTATCTATGGTATCCATGGTACTGATATCCCATCATCAATTGCACCGTCGGTTATAGATGGGATTTGGGTTAAATAACTAACGGGTTATTCCGTTCCGGGGGTTCAAATCCCCCTTTCTCCGCCAAAATCAAAGGCTCTAGCAATTTTGGTATGATTTTTTAATAGAATAGGATCTCATTGAAGCAGAGAGCGAATGTTTTACATAGGAGAATACAATTGCACCTTTAAAATTAAAGTGCCGTAAACTAAGTATGAGAGGGAAACATGAAATAATTACTCTATTACTGCTAAAATAGGAACATATTTAAATAAATTCATGGTTACTAAATTGTGAAGTATAACTATTAGTCAGAATTATTACGGTGGCAATGCCACCCATTTGCCACCGTTGCATAAAATATTATGAGATACAATTAGTTAAGTTTAGACCCATAAAATTATTATCTACCTGATAGATGCTTTCAAATCAATGCTTTCAGGATAGTATATAATATATATAGATAAGCTAAAATACTAGATATATACAAACCCCTCACATTGAGACGGTAGTTCAACTAACCAAGTGATACCAACAGAATAGCCTGATTTATAATTTTTAAATTGTCTAATTGCCACCGTAAATTATCTTATGGTGGCAATTTTACTAGTCCGAGACGTGTTTGAATATCTTGATGGAGAAATTAAAGGTGTTGAAGCTATGCAGATGGTAAACATGACAAAAGCTATATTCTATCGTAGAGTTAAAGAATACGGATATAGATAGGTCATAGCTGCATAGGAAGTAATGAAGTAATAGTTAGAAAGTTAAAAAACAGTTTATGAAGCTCTGGGTAATCTCAGAGCTTTATGTTTACCTATTTTTACAAATATTGCAGGAAAAGACAAGAGGTATGTTGAATTAATACATGATAAATGTTAAAAACAGTAGGTTCTACTAAGTAATTAATGAAAATTTAATAAGGTTAATTATGTCTATAATGGGAAGTTGAAAAAGTTTATTTAATTATAAAAAACTATTTTGAAACAAATATTTAATTAAGAAAGTTGGGTGAGGGTGTTGTGGAAAATAGCGGAAGTTCGTACTAATAAAGAAGAACCTTCAATTGTCGTGTTAGACAAATTCGGAGAGAAACAGATTAAAGAATTATTGCATGCAAATTCAAGTATTGAAAAAATAAAAGAATTGTACTTTATAAAAAATAATTTTGATACGGCATATAAATTTTATGACAGATATTTTATTGATATGTTAAAGAAAAACGCAATATTAGAGAAAGATATTATAGTTTATAACATTAAAGTATTTCTATATTCAGGTTTAGAATTTATTGATACATGTGAAAAACTCATGGGGAAATTGTATCCAGAAGAAATTACAAAACTTAAAAATAATGGGAAGAAGAAAAATGAAACATTTGCTGAAGGTATTTGGAAGTTCAAAGAATTTGTAAAATCCATATATGATGATAATTTTTCGTATAGGCTTTGTTATAATTTAAGGAACTGTTTGCAACATGTTGGATCAGAAGGATTATTACTAAATAAAGATAAACACGGATATCATGTTTTACTGAATAAACAACAATATATGAATAGTCATTCTGGTATTCAAAAAAACTTTGCGAAAGAATTAAAATCCAATAGTAAAACAACATTTGATATTATCAAGTTCTTGTACTCATACAATGAGAACATAAACTCACTATTTAAAATGGTTGAAAAATATTGTGAAGAGAAAATAATAATTGATACATTTGAGGCCAATTACAGCATATTTAGTATTTTGGGACAAGAAGAATATAATAAAAACAAGGGCTATGTTTTAATTGATATTGCTGAATCTATTGACAAAAATTCAGTCGATATGAACTTTAAATCAATTGATATTGCAAAATCAATTGATTTTGTGGACACTCATTGCAAAATATTTAAGTTGTATGGGAAACAAACGTTGTTGCCTTCAGTGAATCAGTTTCCTCATTATGTTAAGAGAGATAATGTTGTTCAAATACCAATACTTATTATAGGAGATAGTTTAGTTAAGGAAAACTTGACATGGAAACAAACTTATTCAAGTATAGGTTTAGGAAGCAATAACTATTTTTCAATATATGTACCTCTTTTTTTCTCGCGAAAAATACAAGCTGAAATCACTAATATTGTAATTAAAAAACTAAATATAGTAGATTAATTATATCCAATTTTCCATAAAACTGGACAGGTTATGTCTATAATGGGAAGTTGGAAAAATGGATATTTAATTGATGAGTGTAGGGAATATAAGAGATATTATAGAAAGAATCGCTCTTTAGCAAGTAAATTTCCTGAGATATGTAAATATTGGGATGCAGAAAATTTAGTCTCTCCGGATGAAATTGAGATTAGTAGTAAAGGATTTAAAATTTATTTGCTTAAATGTCCAACTTGTGGACGAAAAATATTTGTAAATGTGTGGAGATCACATGAGTTTTCTGTATTTGATATTATCTTAGATAATAAATGTAGTTCTTGTGGAGAAGCAATTGAATCCCCGTGAATATAAACATATAAAAAAAATTTATATTAAAGAGGTATTATCAGATTTTGAGAATAGAATCGTTGATAATTACTTACATAGGGTTGTATTATTGGTAAAGATTAAAGAAAATATGCAGCTACAAAAGGAAG
>NZ_JAIZZK010000055.1 GCF_020443705.1 Clostridium algoriphilum | reverse complement strand
CAATTATAACAAATAGAGGGGGTCATTGTTTTTTTTATTATAAAAGTAGCTTAAACCCTTGCTAATGCAAGGATTCAAATAAATAAAACAAAGATAGTGTTAACACTATCAGCAATAATCCAGAGGTCAATTCTATGAAAATCATTACAAGGGTTGTGAGAGTTATTTGTTTCCACTTTGGAGTATTGTAAGAATAATAAATATTTATTAAGCTTATTAATATTCCACCAATACCCCCCATTATAATACTTGACCAATTGCTATGCCCATTAAAGACTACTTCGATGAAATAATATGTTACTCCAAAAACTAAAAATAGAACCATATACTTGATTGATTTTTTCAAAATATCAACTCCTAACTAATAATAATTATATAAAAGTAACCTTGTTTACATCATCTATATTAATACTGTTAACATAGACTCATTTAGTTATCTATATGTTATTGGTTAAGCCGCTAGAATGTGATCCTATGTTTAAAACACATTATGCAACATACTCCCTACTAACTATATGTTAACACTGTTATTAAATTGTTGAACATTCTGTCTTGGTGTACGTAAATCTGTCAAAATGTCAAAGTAAGCTTTAATGATCACTTGCCTTGTTGCTGTTGTAAATTATTTGTGGTTGGAGGATAATGATATTATGTTATCCATAAATAATGTACTAGAAAAAATTTAACTTGATTATAAGACGTTCAAATACTCGTGGAGCTAGCATTCCAGAGAATAGAATAATAATCAAAACTGGAGTGATCATACTATGAGTTATATACAAAAAGGAACCGTAGCTTTCCGAAAAACTTGCGTGGCATTATTTTTTGCCGGTTTCAGCACGTTTGCTATCATGTACAGTACACAACCTTTGTTACCGGTGTTTTCTCGGGTATTTCACATCCCCCCAGCCGTGGCCAGCCTGTCCCTTTCACTAACGACGGTTGCCTTAGCTGTTAGCATGTTATTTGTTGGTTCCCTATCCGAAGTCAAAGGACGAAAGCCTCTCATGATATTCTCTCTCTTTGCTGCATCCCTCCTGGCAATTCTTATCGCTTTCGTGCCCAACTATCATATCTTACTAATTATCCGTGCCCTTGAAGGGATAGTCCTTGCAGGCTTACCCGCTGTAGCAATGGCTTACCTCAGTGAAGAAATTGAACCTGCTAGCTTAGGTATAGCGATGGGACTCTACATTAGTGGGAATTCAATCGGTGGTATGAGTGGTAGAATTATTATCGGGATGCTCAGTGATTACACTAATTGGCGGGTGGCATTGGGTAGCATGGGTGTTCTGAGTATCTTTGCGAGCTTGATATTTTGTTACCTACTGCCAGAATCGAAACACTTTCAACCTCGCTCCTTTGAGATTAGAAAATTGCTGAAATCGATGACTAATCATCTTAAGGACCCCGGATTACTTTGCTTATATGGAATTGCTTTTTTTTTAATGGGCAGTTTTGTCACACTCTTTAATTACATTAGCTATCAATTGATGGCGCCACCTTATTCGCTCAGTCAAACAATAGTTGGCTGGATTTTCGTAATTTATATCGTCGGGACATTTAGCTCGACTTGGATGGGCCGCTTGGCAGACAAACGTGGACGTGGCCAAATGTTATGGGTAGCTTTACTCATTATGGCCTCAGGTGCAGGAATTACCTTTGGAAAACCATTAACACTCAAAATCTTGGGCATTGCGATTTTTACCTTTGGTTATTTTGGCAGTCATTCGATTGCCAGCAGTTGGGTTGGCAAGCGGGCAATTCATGACAAAGCGCAGGCCTCATCTCTCTATCTTTTCTTTTTTTATGCAGGTTCGAGCATTGGTGGAACCGTTGGTGGCATTTTTTGGTCTACCTTTGGCTGGGGTGGCGTTATTAGCATGATCTTAAGTTTTTTGTTACTCGCTCTTATTCTGTCAATTCGTTTGAACTCGATTGAGCCAAGTATCAATAGGCAGGGTTCCTTTATATGCACCAATAAGAACAACAACTCCTAACCCTGTATTGAACTACACTAAATACGGACATAATAATTCCCCCAATTGTAGGATTATAAAACTATGATTGGGGGAATTATTATGTCTGGTAAAAAGCACAAAAGACAGTTTGAACATGTAATTATAAATGAAGTTAAAGAAATGGTATCAGAAATGTTCTTATATACCTTTAAAGTTTCATTGTCATCCATTTCTTTTTTATCCACAGTAATATCAGAATACTCAAAACTTGTATAGCTAAGCCCATGTCCAAAAGGAAATAGTATTGATTGTTCCTTTTTGTCATAATACCTATACCCTACAAATAGTCCTTCCTTGTACTCAACTATTCATAGTACAACTACCTTTGTAGATACCAGAATTGCTACTTACAAAGGTAGAGAACCAATTTTCAAATAATTTAATCCCTTATACTTGAACTTTATATTATAATTAGTATATAAATAAACTATAATATGATATATCTAAAAATTATGATAATTATAGATTGAGGAGGGAGAAAATCATCATGTTTAAACTTGACAACAGTAAAAAATTATATCCACTTTGGGCAATGTTAATTGGGCTAATTTCATTCTTGATAAGTGGAATTATTATAGGTTTAATAAGTTTAATAACAAGTGAGGGACTAATATTAATACTTGGGGTTCCTATTGGCAGTTTGCTTATGTTGTTTGTACTGCATAAGTTAGACAAAAGCAATCTTTTAGCAGTAGTTATTCGGAGTGAACTTGGAGGGTTCATAGGTTTTTTTATGGGATTTATGATAGGTGAGTTATTAGGTGGGGTTGTTGCTTTCTTCTTTCCTTCTTTAAGTGACATGACACAAATAAAATTACAAATAATGCCGAATATAGTTGTACTTATTGTTGCGAATGCAATTTTTGGAGCTTCCCTGGCAGATTTATTCTATGGTCGTAAGTCAATTTGTTTTTTTGCTTTAGTATGTGGAATAGTTTCCATCCCATTTGGACTATTGTTAAGTATTCCAATTGATATAGCTTGGATTAGCTTTGACCAGAATTTATTATTCATTGTAACGTCCTTCGGCACAACTACAGGTCTTTCCATTGGTTTATATAGTTTGTTGAAATTAGGAAATAAAAGTTAATTGATTAGATATTTAGTTCACAATCTTCGTATATAGTTCATCAATCATAAATTATTAGGTAAAAGTTTATTGGCTTGTCTATTTTTACGACAAGCCAATTTTATATTCTTTCACCTCAATATTGTCTAACATAGCCTAATATTAATACTTACTTATTTATAATAAAACGAGCAATACCATATTTTTATTTATATATCATAATCTCCTAGTTTTCTTTCATAATCTTCAACCATACGTTTAACCATTTCGCCACCTACGGATCCATTTTGTCTTGAAGTTAAATTACCTTTGTCAATTTGATCATAATTATCAATTCCTAAATCACTAGCAATTTCAAGTTTAAATCTATTTAATCCTTGTTTTGCTTCAGGTACAAGAGTTCTATTTCTATTTGCCATCTTTCATTCCTCCTTATTAACTTCTATAAAGTTATTATGTGCAAATTTAATTTAACTATGATAGGTAAGTGAAGGATAAGAATGAAAAAAATAAGTGTGGATAAATAATTAATAAAGCTCTATATCAACTAAAGTATTATTTATAGCGCAGTATATAGTCCCTGAAATGGGAGTATCCATAACAAGCGTAATACTTTCTGCAATTTTTATTACTTTGACACTCTACATAAAAGGATTAATACATGGGTAAACTCTAAATACACCCCATTAATTACGATTTTAAATAAAAAAAGAAGGGCGCTAATAGAGATACTAATTTCTGAAAAAGCTATACTATTAGATTTATTAAATCACTCTTAATTAACAAGAAAATATAGCTGAAAGAAGATAACAATTCAAGGTTATTATCTATCACAGCTAAATATAAGGAGGATTTACAATGAATAAATTTCAAAAAAAAGTTGAAGATGTAATGGAATCAATAGAAGAATCAAATTCTTTTAAATGCGAAACAAGAATTGATTTAAAAATAGTAGCAAAAGCTTTAGTTAAAACCAATGGAACTATTCCCGATTTTAAAAAGTATAATCTAGCTTCAAAACATTGGAAGAGTGCTAAAAAATTTATAGTTTGAATGAAAATAAGAAAAATATTATATAACTACCATCATATACAACCCACAAGATTTTTGAAAATATCTTGTGGGTTTGTTTATAATTATTGTATTAGATTGTTGATGTAGTATTTTCGGATATTTCGGAAAGTGCTTCACCTGCTTCATTTCCGAACTTAGGATCAACCGCCAAATCACCAAGAGAAAGTATTCCGACAACGGTGTTGTTATCAACTACTGGTAATCTTCGAATTTGATTTTCTGCCATCAAGTTTGCTGCTTCGTGTACATCCATATTCAAATTACCTGTTATAGGGTTTGAGGACATAATACTACTAACTTTAATACTTGAAATATTTTCACCTTGCGCTATAGACTTAAGTGCTATATCACGGTCTGTAACTATCCCAGCAATTTTACCATCTTTGCATACCGGAATTGAGCCTACATTGTTTTCCTTCATAAGCTGTACTGCTTTTTCAACAGTGTCATCAATATTCAAACTTGAAACTTCCTTAGTCATCACGTCACATATTTTCATAAAATCACCTCCAAATTATATTTTACCCAAGAGGTGTTTTTTTATTTATGTTTAAAACTTTTTATATTAAAGTTTCCTTCTCCATGTATCATGTAACTATTTTATTGATACATTATTTTAATAATACTAAATTAGATATAGCTGCGAATTGAAGTATTTTTTCATTCAATATTCTTCATGCTCTTCTGTTCTTGTTTTATTATTTCACCGCTACACAAAAGCATCACATACCTGGGTATCACCAGCGAATTCACAATACTTGCACTGCTTACTATACAATTCAATATTAAAATCTAAACTAAAATCATAATTATCCAATCGGCGTGTTAACTCCATAATTTTTTCTTCATAAATTCTATGAATACTCTCAGAATAATTAATAGTGATGATATCCTCTTTAAACTGTGGTTGCCAAAATCTCATACTTATATTTTCAAGACATATATCTCTATCAAATATTTCTAAAGACCTTTCTCCTAATATATACATATAAACAATAGCTTGCATTCTCTTACTTACTTCCTTATAATCTAGTTTCCTATTTTCTGTCTTCCAGTCCCATATTTCTATTTTATTATTTGGCTTAATAATTATTAAATCATACTTTGCTTGAATCCTAATATTATCTTTTCTCATTTTAATTTCATATTCCGGCAAATATATATTTTCATCTAAAATAGTAAATTTCTCTTTCAATGAATTTGTCCAATCGAGCAATTCAGTATTACTATCATTTATGACCACAGGAATATTTGAAAAATATCTTTGAGCGATAAGATGAAAATCTAGTCCCATATTCATATTCTCATAATAATCCTCATCATTTATTGAATCTTTTTTCCATCTGATATTATCCAAATATTTTATTTTAAATTTAAAAGGACATTTATCAAAAGTATTTAAAAGATTTTGACTATAGTAGACATGATTTAATTTTCTAATGTCTAACATTTACCATCGCCCCTTTGCCTATTTATGTAATCTTGAAGAACATAAAAATACTTTGATGGTTTATTTTCATTCCATTTTCCTTCATTAGACTGTGTTGCCATTAAAATTAAATATTCTTTGGCCCTTGTTATCCCTACATATAAAAGCCTTATTTTTTCATTTATTATTTGTATTTTAGCTTCTTTTAATGGATCCTCACAAATATTATTACCTAGAATTTTAGCAATTTCAGATTTACAAAGAATTGTTGGGTTTTTAAATTCATCTTTCAAATAATAATAGTCTTTAAATTTTTCGGTTGTCATATATGGGTATTGATAGGATGTAATATTTAATATTAATACACAATCCCATTCTAGCCCTTTAGCTTTATGACAAGTAGATACTGTTACTCTATCAGGGGATGGCTCATATCCTTCTAGGTCGTATATTATACCTGAAATATAATCCAGTACACTATTCTTTCCATCTAGCAATTGCTCTGCTACATAAGCTAAGGAAAATTCACTATTATCTTTAGAACTAAATCTAACATATGATGCAACAGCCTCTGCCATTGCTCTATTTTCAAGACTAAAATTTAGAACATCGCTAATATATAAAATCAGTCTATCAAAATGTGTCTGAGGATATTCAAATATTGTTTTAATTAAATCCATGGAATTTATAAATTCTTTATACACCTTGGAGTTTAATATTTCTCCTGGAATATCTAGCTCATTTATGTTACCTCCACTTGGGTACAGAAGCTTTTCAACATCATAACTGCAAATAAAATCGAACAATTTTTCACTTTCTTCATTATGTTCTTCTATAAACACATTCTTAATTAAATCTTTAAATATAGCACTATCTTGTGGCCTTGAAATAAATTGCAGTATATATCCCAATGTACTCGTAACTTTAATTTTTTTATCTGATTTATTTGATAACTCATCACATTCAATATTATAAGCTCTAAGTTTATCAGCTATTTCCCTAACTTGATTATTAAAAGGAACTAATATTGCGCAGGTTTTACTAGGGAATTTTTCTTTAAATTTCACAGCCACGCGAACAGCTTTTTTAATTTCCTCCTCTTTTGAGTTACACACCATAGTGCTTATACCATAGTTATCTTGGCTTGTTTCAACTTTATCATTCAAACTTTTAATTTTTTGATCTACTAATGCAACTCTACACTTTTCTTCTCCATGTTGACTATTTGTATACTTAACTAGTTCATTTGCTAAATCAATAATATGATTTGTACTACGCCCCGCCATGAACATTTTGAACGCATTATCTGCATTCCCACAAAACTCCCTAAAAAATTTAGGGTCAGACGCTGTAAATGTTCCTGTTATACTTTGATTAACATCCCCAACTCTTACTAAATTACCACTTTTATCAGAAATTAAACTTAGTATTTTTCCTTGAATTAAATTAGAGTCCTGGCATTCATCTTCAAAGACAAAGGTATATTTTTTTTGTAACTTTTCTCTAACTGTGTCATCTGTTTTTAAAAGTTTATACGCAAGAATTAGCAAATCATTGTAATCTAAATACCCCTCACTTTTTAAAATTTTAGTGTAAGTATCATAAATTTCAGATATATGTACTAAGATGCTATTTTGATCTAATAATTTTATATCTTCTTTTAATTTTTCAGGAGAAATGTCATTTATCTTTAATTCACCAATAATTGTATCCACAGTTATAAAAAAATCATTCCACCACTTATCTTGTTTCCCTGCATATTTATTTAAGGCTTTATCCGATATCATCTCCTTAAATGCATTCTCTCCTCCCTTCCTTCGCCAATGTGATATGCAATTATTTAAATATAAACTTTTATTAACATCATCCAATATTTTAAATTCCTCATTAACTCCCATTACATCTGGTCTATCTTTTAAGATTTTTAGTGCTAAACTATGAATAGTCATGACTTCATAATCGTTACTTGCATTTATCCCCTTATTTTGTAACACCTTAGATATTCTATGTTTAAAGTTGTTAACTGCACTATTCATAAAAGTTACTATAAGTATTTTACCAGGTTTATGTACTTTATCTTTTATAATTTCACATACTAGATTACATATTATGAAAGTCTTTCCTGCTCCTGGAACTGCTGGCACTGCCATAGTTCCTCCTCGATATTCCATTATAGGCAATTGATCATCTCTATAAATTATTTCTTTAACTTCATTACTTATATCTTCATTCATCTCCTTTATCAATAGTTTCACCTCTTTCACTTAATATTTCTATAAGTATATCTGCAAATATGCTTTCTTGCTGGAATCCACTCAAAGAATATTCACTACCATATATGTATAATTCACCTCTGCATTTTCTTAAAAGGCAATTAACAACTGACATCAGAATTCCATATACATTATTATTTTCTTTCTTTTCAGTATATATATCATCAATATTCCAATTACTTTTTAATACATAAGAATTTGACAATTCCCCTGCATTTCTAGGACGCCACATATTACTGTTAATATCTGTCCATATCTGAACCTTACTACTTAAATTAGAGGTTACATAAGTATAAGGCGATGTTAAAACTATACTATTATCTTGTAGTAACATTTCCTGAATCTCATTCATCGAATAAAATCCACTTCCTTCGCCTCGAATAAATTCTATAAACCTCTCCTCTGAGGATCTTCCTTTAAATTCTAATTTATCTAAAGTATTTACGAAACTTTCGCAGCTTTCATATAAACTTATATATTCCTCTATATGTTCTTTAACTTTTGGTAGGATTATAAGCACTTGTGAAAATGCATTTCTGAAAAATTCGCCTAGTGAGCCCTTGTGATCCATTAAATTAACTTTATAATTTTCTATCCATTGTTTTAACTCATTATATTTACCTGCTGCCTCGTCCCCTACTCTATCTTCAATTTCGATACTAAGATCTTGTAACCCATTCTCTTGTGCTAAAGGATAAAGCAAGGAACTTCTAATAGCATCTAGCCTTAGCATAAAAGAAAAAAAGTTCTTATAATCTTCCTTAGTTAACCTTATACTTTTATAATCATTACACAATACTGCGAGTACTATTAATGGGTGTAAATATTCATTGTCTATAAATCTATCCTTTTTTGAAGTCTCCATAACTGATATTCTTAATTCCTTTGCTTTTTTCTGAAGCTCATAGGAAATAATGAAATCATTAAATGGACATATTATTGCTATGTCCTTTGGCTTAAGTCCCTGATTTAAGAGCTCTTCAACTTTTAGAATTATTTTCTGAACCATTTCCGATCTTAGTTGTGATGACATATCTATAAAGGCTGGGACATCTTCATTTATTTTGTCTTCCATATAGGGAGTGTGCGCCCTGTTATCTATTACACTAGCAAGGTTAATAAAATCATCATTGCAGCAAAAATGATTATCTAAAGTAATCTCTTGATATTCAATGTTTAATTTACTCTTCAAATAATCAGTATTGGCTCCATAATAACTACACAAGCCGCCTTTAGGATTATAAAACAAATATGCCTTATCCACATTATTAATAATCTTAAATACTAATTCTTGCTCTGCAGGTGGTGCCTCATCTATATCGTCTACTATAAGATATTTTATATTATTTATACTATTATATCTTGAATCATGAAGTAAATAATTATTATATAAATAAAAAGATAGTCCATAATCTACAACACCATTACACAATAATTTTGAGATATAATAACTAGTTACTTCGTCCAATTGATTATATGTTTCTTTAATTAAGAAATCCTTTACCTCTAATGAATTATAAAGCCTAGTTCCTATCTCATCAAAAGGCACTAATGATAGTGCAGCATTATTAATGTTAGAAATTAAATCTGATGCTATTTTTGAAGAAGTTGATGTTATATCTTGAAAGTATCCTTTAGCTTTTCTAAAATGCTCTACTAAGGCTTTCATAGCATAATTTGTAGCATCAAAAGATGCGAACTCAGGCTTTAATATATTAATTTTTATTTCCTTGCAATCCTCTACCACATAGGGCCAATAGAGAGATAGTTCTCTCCTAATAAATCCATAGTAGGAACTTTTTCTAATCTCACCAGTAGTATTAAAAATCATATCTTTGGTCCATGTTATATTTTGATATTTATTCATAAATAAGCATAATATATTTGAGCTTTTAATGTTTTCATTTTCTATTAGATCCTTGTATTTAGAAACTGCAAGAGTTGTCTTGCCACTTGCTGAATTCCCTTTAACTAAGATACATTTCTGATTAAATTCATTCTCATTCAATTTATTGTGGACTTCTGTATAATTCATAATATCAACTCCATGTAATCCTTTATTTTTGTGATTTTTATTTATAACCATTTTGTTACAATAGACCAACCTATATATTTAGACTCTCTATTTTACCTCAATTATACAATAAAAAAAGGCTAATAGTAGATTTTCAACTAAAGCCTTTAAATAAAAAATTATATATCAGGGAATTTATAGTATAATTAATTTATAAAGTTAATTCATAATTGTATTCATATTGCGACGTGACTTTTGAAAATGAAAATACGAATAAAATTCTTTAACAACTGAATAATATTGTAAAATAATGAGAAATAAGGTTTTATATTTTTAAGGAGGATTAATATGAATGAGATAAACAATTTAATTTTAGAAATGTTTAATTTTGATGCAGGTGAGCCAGAGTTAATTCAACATTTTATAAAGGTACACGAGTTTGCAAAGCTGATTGGCAACATGGAAAACATTTCATCTGATAACATGGAAATTTTAGAGGTGGCAACCATTGTTCATGATATAGGGATTAAAGTTTCTATGAAAAAATATGGAAAATGTAATGGTAAGCTTCAGCAACAGGAAGGACCTATATGTGCAGAAGAATTATTAAATAGACTTGAATTTAAGAAGGAGGTAATTGAGAGGGTAAGTTACTTGGTAGCTCACCATCATACTTATTCAAATATTGATGGGATTGATTATCAGATTTTAGTAGAGGCTGATTTCCTTGTGAATTTATATGAAAATCAAAATGACAAAGAGACTATACAAAATACTTATAACAAAATTTTCAAAACTGAATCAGGACGAAAACTTTGCAGTCAAATGTTTATAATAAAAGATTAAAAACTTGTTAATGGGTATGCCAACTATTAGGACTAATCATCTTCTTTTTAATGAGATAAAACCACTTAATAATACAAACATTGTTCTTCTCATGCTTTGTGTTTCCCCATTATTCATATAAAACTCATTGTTTAAATCCTTACTACTAAATTCCTTAAATCTTTTATTTTTTAAATTTAATATTAATTTCAACTATTTCAGAACGGCTTCCTAATCTAATTGGCGGTCCCCAAGTTCCGTAACCTGAAGATACAATATATTTAGAATTATTCTTTTCTAGATAACCGTAATCTAGTTCAAATATTAGGCTCGTTACAATATTTGCAGGAAATAGCTGTCCTCTATGTGTATGTCCTGATACTTGTAAATTAATACCCTGCATCTCGGCATCACCTAACTTTATAGGCTGATGATCCATTAATAAAAGCGGCTTAGACTTATCTAAGTCTTTTGTTATATATGATAGCTCTTTTCTTTTAACATTCGTTGACGACTCTAGAGATATATCATCCCTTCCTATGACATAAAAACTATTATTAATTAATATTGCTTTATCTCTCACTATATTTATACCTGCAGCATTAAAAACCTTAACACCATCCTCTACTTTACTTCTCATTCCATCATGGTTTCCAAGACAAGCATATACTCCATACACACTTTTAAGTCTTTTGAAGTTATCGCTCATCTTTTCTTTTACAAAAGGTTCAAGACTACTATCAATTATATCTCCAGGTATTAGCACAATGTCAGGATTTAGATTATTTATTTGATTTACCATCTCAGTAAGTCTTTGATTATTTACTACTGAGCCAAGATGAATGTCTGAAACCATAACAACCTTAAGCGTCTTTAAATTACCAGTAGTCTTATTTATTTTTAAATCATATTTTGTTACCTTAGCACTGCGTCCACTCCAAGTACCATATACCATTACACCAATTAAGAGTGTAACTACTACTATTGATATTATTGATGGATAATTAGAGTTGTCAGATAAACTCCTTGGAATAAATGAAAATTTTTCATTTAAAATTTTTAACAAATCTATTGTAGGCAATATTAAAAGAAGATAAAATATCATTCCCATCCAGTATGATCCTATAATGTTCAATGTATTTAAAACCATAGATGGTATATATGAAGACAACAGCATGCTTATGATGTATGCTATAGCTACTAGTATAATCAGTAACCAATATACTTTATTATTTAAAAATGGAATATGAATCCCTATGCTTTGCCATCCTCTAAGCCCTATATAATAATTTATTCCCCCATAAAAGAGTAGAAATAAAATAGCAATCAGTAACATTAATTTGTTCATTTTACACCTCTCAAAAGCTTATCTAATCAATTGTATTATAATTTAAATTACTATATATGTAAACTAATTTTATTTATGATAACCTTAATTAAATTTTTTGCATTATTATTTTGCATTATTATATTGTAAGAAGCAGTTCACGACCCCCGGGGATTTTTATGAACGAAGTGAATTTGCTACAACTTTACTATCTTATGAGTTATATTCTCCAAATGTTTTATAATCACTTTATTTTCTTAATGAAGTGAATAAAATTTGCGTAATAGTCAATAATTTAAATATACCAACCTCATAATTGAATTTATAAAAATACTGCATTGGGTCCCCCCTAAATGCAGTATTTTTGTTTTTTATATACAAATTTACATGATTTGATATTTTTAAACTATCACTTTAACTTATCAATGTTTCCTGATTGAATATATTTAATATTTGCTTGGATTTTTTCATATGGCCAATTCCACCACTTAATTTTAAGCAATTTAGCAATTGTGTCATCATCATATCTTTTCTTTATGCCTTTTGCGGGTACTCCTCCAACAATAGTATATGGCGAAACATCCTTGGTAACTACTGCTCTAGTTCCAATAATTGCACCATCTCCAATTTTCACACCTGACATGATTATAGCTTCATATCCTATCCACACATCATTTCCAATTTCAATGTCACCTTTATTATCCCATGCTTCTTTTGGATCTAAAGTCTCGTTCCACTCTTCACCAAAAATAGGGAATGTATAAGTAGATAGTGATTTCATTGTATGGTTTCCACTAGTCATGAGAAATTTTGCTCTGCATGCAATTGAACAAAACTTTCCAATTATCAATTTATCATTATTAATAGGATAATGATACAATACATTATTCTTCTCAAAATTTCTTGAATCATCGTAAAAATCATTATATATTGTATAATCTCCAACTTTTATATTAGCTATTGTAATTACATTTTTAAGATACACTGTTTGGTAATCATTACTTCTTGGATATATTTTATTTAAATTTGGAATAGTCATATTTGAATCTCTCCTTTGTATTATGATACTTTAATGCCTATTCCATTATTACAATGCATTTTTTCATACAATCACCCCTCAAATAGTAACCATTATATATAATATCATATTAACACATGGGATGCTGGTTGGTATCAACTCAAAGGACTATTAAAAGCGTATCTGCCAGAAGGGTTAAAGGAATTCAACATTTTATATAAGAAATTTGAGGATAGAATGAGGCCATTGGTTTATGAGTTAGGTTTTTTGT
>NZ_JAIZZK010000054.1 GCF_020443705.1 Clostridium algoriphilum | reverse complement strand
TGCAATGATAAGGTAACATCATTTATCAAACTAAAATAATATCTTATTAAAATTACATAACTCAATTATTTTGCCTATAGAAAGAGAATACACAAAATAATTTACACCCTCCTTTATCATGTCAAGCGGCACTCTTTAATGTAGTTTTATTTATAAATAACAATATCTTTTATAGGTTTTCTAAGCTTTTTAAATTCATTATCATCAGTATAACCAATTGGTGAAAATACGACTGGCTCATAGGTTTCATCAACTCCAAGTAATTCTCTTGCAGCATTTAAGTTAAATGCACCTATCCAACATGTACCAAGTCCAAGTTCGGTAGCTTCAAGTATCATATGATCCATAACTATGGCAGCATCTACATCGCTATAATTTTTACCATTGTTTCTTACCCAGCATTTACTTGGAATGGTACAAACGCATAAAACATAAGGTGCTGTACCAAACCACTCCTTAGGATATACTTTTTTAAGAACTTCCATCTTATCTTTTGTGCTTATAACATATACCTTAAATGATTGTTTGTTAGCTGCAGTAGGAGCAAGTATTGCTGCTTCTAATATTTTATCAAGTTTTTCTTTTTCTACAATTCTATTTGTGTAAGTACGTACGCTGTGTCTTTTCTTAATAAGTTCTAAATAATTCATTAATAACACCTCCTCAATTTAGTCTACACCATTTTTTAGCTATGTGCTTAAAAGTGAAAATATAATAATCATTACTTTTCATTAAATAATTACCTATTTAAATCTTCCAAATTATCAAGTTGTTTATTATTATCACTTTTTATTTTATTGAGCATGGTAACCTCTTCAGCTGCTTTCTTTCGTAAATCAGTTAAATATATATTATAAGTAGCTAAGTCAGCGGGCTTGGTAAAATAGATTAGGTTGTATTTTACCATATAATTTGCTTTTTCCTTTAACATAAAGCTCATATTTGTATCTATTACTTTAAGAAAGCTTTTTTCAAATATAACATAATTTTTTAAAGAATCACCTGCTTTAAGTTGTCCATCTGCAAAACCAGTAACTATATTTTCTTTATAACGTATTGGAATATCTAGCTTACTTACATCTGATTTCATATTATTTGTAATTTTATCAGTATCTGATGCATATTTATCAAGTTCACTCATTAGAACTTGTATTTTTTGCTGAGAACTATTAATTTTAGCTGATGTGGTAAATGTACTAGCTCCTACAATAGTTCTAACATTTAATTTTTTTATATCTGCATTCATAGCTGTACTCAATTTTTTATAGGAAATAAAATATTGGTTTGATAGATTTAGAAACGGTGCAATGCTACCATACCTAGATTCCTCTAATTTATCAGCGTCTAAATCCTTGTTATCTGCAAAATGACTAGCTATACTTATTAGTTTTTGCATAGCAACCTTATTTAACCTATTTTCCTTACTTCTTGCAACAAAAGCACTAGTTGTTGTTATGCTTGCTACAATTAAAAATATAATTGATAATATCATTGAAATACGGCCTTTTTTCTTTTTAAACATAAATTGAGCTGCTAACAAGAGAATAGCAACTAGCACTAACTTCCCAATCATAATTCCAATAACAATTTCTGAATGATTAGGTAAATCAGTTGTTCTTAATGATATATCATCATTTAATAATAGTTGTAATAATGATATTATTACGCCTACGATAAAAAGTATAATTGCTATAATCGTGAACATTTTACTTTCAGGACGTTGTACTTGTGTTTGTGTACCATCTTCAAACGAGTTAGTTGTCTTCATGTATTAATCATCTCCTTCATTATAAATACAATATTACCATTAAATATGTAGATGTACAATTCATAATCGACAAAGTTGTAGCTACTAAGCACTAAAACGACAATTTTATCTTGAAACTATCTGTTACAACAAATATTTATGTTCAAAACTTTTTTATTTGAATATTGATAGTAAAGCTCATGTAAAATAATTCACTAGACATTAAGTGAAAAAAATTGAATATATATAATGGTACAAGTCCTAGAGGGAGGATAAGGCTTTTATTAAGTTTAATACAATAGTTCAAGGGTACATATAATATAAATTATTAAAGGAGGTAACGGATGGAAGACAACTATTCTTTCTGCCCAGAGTGTGGTAATAAGGTAAAAGGAAAACACAAATTTTGTACTAAGTGCGGATCTGAATTAAAGCAGTATAGTGTACAAGCTAATGATATAAACGAAGATGATTTAAAAGAAAATAATACAAAAGGCAATATAAAAAAGAGTACTAAAAAAATATAGTAATTGGGATGCTAATAACTATTGTATTAGCTATAGGAATTGGATTAATTAACTATGAGTCGATTTTTTCAGCGTATTACTTTAGTCAAGCAAACAGACCAGGAAACTTTGATAAAAAGACAATACTATTCCAAAGGTCAATAAATTATAAGGTAAGCAAAGCTAATTCCAAAGCATTTGCAAGTCTTATATTAAGTGAGTCAAAAATAAATTCTGTTAAAGCAGAAAATGTATTGATTTCAAATAGAAACTTACTAAATGATGATGTTTTTAAGAATTCATATTTTGATGTTCAAAGTGGTAAAGCAAATTCTTTGATAATTAATCATAAATATAAAGAAGCTGCAGAAGCTTATGCCACATGCAGTAAATACGGTATTAGTATTGTAAACAATAACAATACTGAATATATTAATGCTCTTAGTAAATATGCAAAGTCATTAGTTGATACAACAAATTTAAACGCAGAAGATACTTCTCACTATTACACTGTGGGTGATTTAGATAACGATGGGTTGCTCGAGATTGTAGTATTTGAAAAAAAACTTTCATTCTCTTCAGGTATCTATACATCAAATAATATTAAATTGTTTAAGTGTGTTAATAGTAAATATAGTCTTATCGGTTCTCTTAAAAGCGAAGCCGAGTATTGTATAAATATAAAAATTTCAAAAGCTAAAGATAATATAGATGGAGTATTTGTATCAGGTGGTATCGGTGCGCACTCAGGTATTCAATCCCTATATATAATTAAAGATGGAAAACTTGTGTCAGCTTTAGAGGAAGACATTAAATCACTTTATCCGTCAGATATTAAAGATGTTGATGGAGATAAAAGAGTAGAACTCTCGTCCTTAGAGACAGATCCTAATGATATGAATTCAAGTAATGCTGATTCCGATAAGATTGTAACTTGGTTTAAGTGGGATGGTAAGAGTGGCTTAAATGCAGTGAAAATTGAGCAGTTAACTCAGTGAATACATTCATTACTATAAGAAGTATTTAATTATAATTTATTAGGGTAAAGGTAACATAGCAAAGATGTGATTTGTAAAATAAGAGTATAAAAGATTTTAAATAGTTAAAGACTAAAGTAATATAAATTAGTACATTTCTTGTATGTTCACTTTCAAATTTTGCAAGGTATATCATTTTGGATAGTTGCTAAAAGACGAACGAAACAAAATTTGCCTAAAGCATGTGATAAAAGTTTTTTGACGTTAATATATAACCTGATATAATTTATGCAATGAAAATAAGTTTAGTAATATTCCTTAGAGGGTGTAATGCTAAGTAAAACAGAGAAAAACGAAGCTTGTTTAGTATGAATATTTATACTGGGGTTATATGAACTTATATGGTATAATAGAAGCACGGCTCAAAAAATTACCTTAATTTTATAGCTATAAATGGTATTTGTGATAATACAGGATTTAGCTTTTTACAATATATTGAGGTAATACGGAATAAAAAAATAAATATGATTTAGGAGGATAAAGAATGAATGTATGTGTTTTAGGTGGTGGAAATATAGGTACGCTTTTAATGGGAGACATCGGAAGGAAAGAGGATATTTCTGTTCGATTATTGACTTCCAGACCAGATGAGTGGAACCATATTATTGAGGTTTGTGATAATGATGGCACAATTAAATACACAGGAAGGGTGGACGTGATATCTAGTAACCCAGAGGAAGTAATAAGAGATGCTGACATCATTATATCCACACTTCCATCTTATATGTTTAGCAAAACGATTCAAAGAATAAAGCCTTTTCTTAAAAAAGGAGTTTGGATTGGCATGATGCCAGGTAATGGTGGTGGAGAATTCTATTGCAACGAACTTATAGAAAGTGGCTGTACAATATTCGGATTTCAGAGGGTTCATGGTATTTCTAGATTAAAGGAGTACGGAAAATCTGTGTATGACTTGGGTAAGAAAGAAGAACTTTTTATAGGAGCTATTCCCGCTCGTAATACATCAGAAGTATGCAAGGTATTGGAGTACATACTTAACATGAAGTGCAATCCACTAGAAAATTTTCTACAAGTTTCGCTTACACCAGCAAATCCAATTCTTCATACTGCTAGACTTTATGGAATCTTTCACAATTATAAAGAAGGAGTATATTGGGAAGAGATGGTTCAATTTTATAACGAGTGGACGGATGAATGTTCAGAAATGTTAATTGCTACTGATGAAGAGGTACAGAATTTGTGTCGTAAGTTAGGGACTATTGACTTGCAGAAGGTTGGTTTTGTAAAAGAGTATTTTGGAGCGGATTCGCCACAGCAGATGACTGCGCAAATTAGTGGTAAGCCTGCGCTTATGAATATTCAGTCTCCATTGGTAAAAACAGAGAAGGGTTATATACCAAATTTTAATTCAAGATACTTTCTAGAGGATTTTCCATATGGACTATGCATTATTAAAAGTTTTTGCGAAATGGTGGAAGTTAAAACTCCATTTATTGATAAGATCCTTATGTGGTTTGAGAAATTTGGTGGGGTTGAATATTATGTAGATGGTAGATTTGTAGGAAAAGATTTAAAAGGTCTTCCGCTTCCACAAAATTTTGGGATAAATTCAATAGAAGATGTGTTTGCATATTACAAGTAAATTGTAATTGTAATTCAATCAAAAAATTGGCTTATCTATTGTGAACTGCCCCCTGTTAAGTAGACATGGCAAATAATAAAATTTACTTAAGCGGCTAAAGCCCTAAATTCCATGGGGCTAAGGCCGTTTAATCTTTTTTGCAATCGCTTGGTATTGTAGAAGGTGATATATTCATCAATTGCATTAGAAAGATCTTCATATGTATTATATTTGTGCAAGTAATACTTTTCACACTTGAGAATTTCCCAAAAGCCTTCCATTGGTCCATTGTCGATACATTTTTCCACTCGTGATATTTCAACATTACCGTTATATGACATAAAAGTAAAGAATGAAGTGTATAGATTAATAGATTAAACAAGTTAGTATGCAATTAATTATATAACTAAAGTTCTAAGTGATAATACTTAAGTATAATAGTAGTAAGTATAGAAGTAAAAACTTTGTTTAGCGGAATTCTCTATACAAGGGGGATTTATAAATGTATTGTAAATTTTGTGGTAAACAAATGGATGAGGGTGCATTATTTTGTGGAATTTGTGGGAAGTCTGTTAATGACAACAAAAATGATGAAGGTGATGTTAAAAAGATATTCTCTAATATTGTCCACAAAGTTGTAAATGTTGCAGGAATTGACACACCATCAGAGCTAAAATTGAGTAATGTATTTTCTGACGTCTTTAAAAAACATACACATGAAGAGGCGGAGAGGCTTTTTATAGCAGGCACAGCTCAAACTACACCCAATGTTCAAAATGCTCTGGACATCTGGCCCAAACCTTGGTTGTTTGCACGTATATTTTTTATAATAATAATTTGCTATTTTGGTTTATATTTAGGCTATGACGCGTTTGAAAATGAAAATTTTTTACCGGGTTTAATAATAATGGGTTCATTTATGGTTCCTATCTCTTTGCTTATTTTTTTCTGGGAGATGAATACTCCTCAAAATATATCAATATATGAGATAATTAAAATCTTGTTTATTGGTGGAGTTATATCATTAATAATTACAACGCTATTAGATGCCTTTTTAGGTGAACAAAGTAGTTCGGTTATTATAATAGGTATAGTTGAGGAGTCAGCTAAACTATTACCAATAATATGGATTGTAAAGAATCGAAAGTACAAATATATACTTAATGGACTTTTAATTGGTGCTGCAATAGGTGCTGGTTTTGCTGTCTTTGAATCTGCTGGGTACGCATTAAGAATTGGGTTACAGTTCGGAGCTGAAAAAATGTATAGTATTATACTTATACGTGGAATTCTTGCAGCGGGCGGTCATGTGGTTTGGGCCAGTTTATCTGGAGCTGCTCTTTTTATGGTAAAAGGTGAACAAAAATTTCGGTGGGATATGTTGCTGGATATACGGTTTTTAAGAATCTTTATTATTGTTATGATTATGCATGGTTTGTGGGATATGGATTTTATAACCTCAATTATGGGAATACCAATACACATGGTTATTCTTACACTAATATCATGGATTTTAGTATTTGGGGTTATATCAGTTGGATTAAAAGAAATTTCCTCATTAAAAAATACTATATAGAATAATAAATAAATATTTGGATTATCCTCGACAGTACTACAATAAAGTAGAGTCGAGGATTTTTTTATGACTAGAAGATAGTTCATATTAGAAGAAGATTGTAGTAGCACTTTAATCCTAAGAGAATATATTGGTAGGGAACGGATCCATGCATCTGAAAAAAGGAGTATTAAGTATGATTAAAAGATATTTATTATGTATTCTCTTTTTACTTATGATTATTTTAAGTGGCTGTTCTTCAGCAGATAAAGCTGGGGAATCTGCGAAGGTGCCTTCTACTAATGTAAAATCAATTCAAAACAATATACCAAAGGTAAACGTACAAAATAACAACAATAACATCAAGCAAAATAAAAATGGTAAACTTATAGTGCCAAAAAAACAACTGCAAACTGTTCAAACAATCTTTAAGCAAGGAGACAAGGGTAGCAAAGTAAAAGCAATACAGCAGAAGCTTACCAAGTTCGGTTACAAGCTTTACGTAGATGGAAATTTTGGCCCATCAACTCACAATGCGGTTATTGACTTTCAAATGAGAAATAAGATACGCAAAGATGGTATAGCAGGCAATTTGACCTTGAAAAAACTTGATATGGCACCAACTTTACAGACTATGTATAAAGCACCTGTAATACAAAGATCTACAATAAATGTTGCCTCTTCAAAGAGTGCGTTAGAAACATATATAAATAGTAAAAACAATTCTAGCTTAACTGGTTATTTTATATGGGTTGATTTAGCTCACCAAAGGGTGAATATATTCCAAGGTTATAATAAAAAATGGCATCTTGTTAAATCAATGGTCTGCTCTTCTGGAAAAACAAGTACTCCTACCATAAAAGGTAATTTTTCTGTAGGAATTAAAGGAAGCTATTTTATATCTTCAGGGGGTGCTAGGTGTAAATACTATACCCAAATAAGAGGGAACTATTTGTTCCATAGTGTTCTATATGATAGAAAAGGAAACTATGTTATAGATAACACACTTGGAGCTGCAGCCTCTCATGGATGTGTAAGGTTAGCTTTAAGTAATGCTAAATATATTTATGATAATATCCCAGCAAGAACTTCTATATGGAGCAACTGAAAAAGTATGATGTGGTAGAAAATTAGACCGAGTTACTAGTAAACCCGATCTTTCGCATTTGTTAGTTAGTACATTATTCCACATTTGCTTCCAAATTATAATTAGGGATTATAGGACTATTTATTCTCGATAAATAGAACTTTACAAATATATATATTACATTACAAAGGATTTATTAGTTGTTGTTTCTATACTTTTACTTTTTGCCATAAAAAAATATCTGATTAATCCTGTGACTTTATCTACAACAGATTAAAACTTATCCCACAACTGTAAATAGTTTAAGTTAGGTTGGTATGCTTAAATTAAAACGAAGGTCTTTGGCCTTCGTTTTAATATTACTTTGTGACACTATATTTAATTACTGATTTTGGGCACACATCAACACATTCAGAATTTATCATAGTTTTCTTGTGAACCATATCCGTGACATCAAGGCTCATGGGACATTTTTCAACTTAGTACCTATTATCATGAAAGGCGCCATCTAACAAACATAATGACAAAAGGACCGTTTTCCTGCTGTAAATGCCAGTACAACTATCAAGAGGATTACTGCGTAAAATATTATATAGGATTGTGGTGATGTAACTGAAACTCCGTAATCAGTCTGATAAAAGAAATCAATTTGCTTAAAGCCTCCTGTAATTTTAAACATCAGTATAATCATACTTACCCATGGTATCCATATAATATATTTTATTCCAACTTAGTTATTAATAATATCTATTTTTTATGCCTTTAAAAAACGTGATCTTTTATTTCCACTGTTATCCATTCATGTTACAATTAAATTAACAAAATTACGCGATATAGTATTTATGTAGACAGAAAAAATACATTCAAGGAGATGGTATCATGGAAAACTCGGAAAGTATAATATCAATTAAGAATTTACAAATGAGCTATGGAAGTAAGCAGGTGCTTAATGGAATAAATTTGGAGATTCCACGCGGACAGATAATAGGTTATATTGGGACAAATGGTGCTGGTAAAAGTACTACTATAAAAATAATGCTTGGTATATTAGAAGGATTCACGGGAAAGGTAGAAATACTCGGACAAGATATAAGTAATGGAAGTGTAGAGTATAAAAAGAAGATAGGGTATGTACCAGAACTTGCAGATATCTATGAAAACTTAACTGCTTATGAGTATATAAGCTTTTTAGGTGGAATATATGGATTAGAAGAGAAAAAACTTATTGAGAGAACAAAGAAGCTGATGGACTTATTTGGAATGGAGGACGTTATAGATTCTAGAATATCCTCGTACTCAAAAGGTATGAAGCAAAAGCTACTTATAATATGCAGTCTAATTCATAATCCAGATATATTATTTTTTGATGAGCCTCTAAGTGGACTAGATGCTAATAGTGTTATGGTGTTTAAAGAGGTTATGAAAACTCTTGCAAATGGAGGGAAAACCATATTTTATTCGTCTCACATAATGGATGTTGTAGAGAAGGTAAGTGATAGAATTTTACTTTTAAATGAGGGACGAATAGTTGCAGATGGAAGCTTTGAAGAACTTAATAATAATCAGAAGGAAGGTTCACTTGAGGAAATATTCAATCAGCTAACGGGCTTTAATGAGCATGCAGAGGTGGCTAAAGAATTTGTTTCTTTGGTTGAAGAGGTGTAATTATGAAGAATTTCACAGTACTCAAGATATTAGATAAATTTAAATCATTATATGAAAAGTTAGGCGTTAATTATAATATTATGAGAATAATACTGCAGATAAAATTAACCATGGATGGTCGTCGTGTAAGTTCTGTCATGGGAAATAAGAGAAACGCAGAAGAGAGCAAGGACAAGAATAATTATCTGAGTTTATTAATGTTTAATGCATTTATAAGTATTTTTATTGGATTGATAATGACTGGTAATATGCCAGCTATGAAAGCTACAAATATCGTAATAGGTGTAAATCTATTTATGATGATATCACTTATGATATCTGATTTTTCTGCAGTTTTACTAGATGTAACCGAGAAAAATATATTATTACCGAAACCTATAGATAGTGTTACTTTTAATGCAGCAAAAACTACTCATATATGTATCTATTTGATAGGTTTATCCTTGTCGTTAAGTTTAATTCCATTAGTTATTGGTACAATAAACTATGGGGCTTTATTTTTCATAATATTTTTCATAGAGAATATACTTGCAGTATTAATAGTTATAACTTTGACATCTCTATTATATACTTTAGTTTTAAAGTTCTTTGATGGAGAAAAATTAAAGGATATTATAAACTATTTCCAAATATTATTAGCTTTTGTATTTGCGTTTGGATATCAACTAGTTGCTAGAGTTTTTAATGCTTCAAGTATGAGTAGTGAATATATACCTAAATTTTGGCATGTACTACTCCCTTCCATGTGGTTTGCAGCCCCATTTGGTATATACATTGATGGAAATAAAGAACCTTTTCTAATAATTTTATCCATACTTGCAATAGTAGGACCAATTATGTTAATCACACTTTATATTAAAAAAGTTGTACCTTATTTTGAAAAGAATCTTCAAAAGTTAAATGAAAAAGGAGGAACGGTAAGTAAAAGAAGTGAAAATAGAAAAGAATTTATAGCTGGCTTAGTTTGCAAGGACAAGATTGAAAAGAGTATGTTTAAATTCACTCAAAACATGATAGCTACAGAAAGAAATTTGAAACTAAAGGTGTATCCGACACTTGCAATGGCAATGTTTATGCCGATGTTATTTATGTTTATGGATAGTAGCAGTGATGTATCTTTCATGGACAATATTCAGACAGGCTTTGGTGGAAAAATTCATTTGTTAATGTATATAAGTATATTTCTATTGTGCTTTTGTACAGCGTTCATAAATAACAGTGATAGTTTTAAGGGTGCCTATATATACAAGGTATTACCAATAGAAAATCCAGGAGTAATATTAAAAGGGGCTGTAAAAGGAACTTTACTTAAGTTAATAATACCGCTTTATATCTTAGAAGCGATAGTATTTTTAATATTTAAAGGGCCATTAATAATTATAGATTTAATAGTAATGTTTTTAGTTCTTCTAATATTATCATTAGTTTATTTTAAGCTATCAAATAAGGCAATGCCATTTAGCGTAAAATTTGCTACAGCAGATAGTGGTAAACTTATAAGACCATCTTTAATAACTAGTGTGCTACTTGCTTCATTTGCCGGAATTCATATACTTATTAGAAACAATATGATATTTGTTGGAATTTATGCAGTCGTGCTTTTAATAGCTAATGTAATTTTTTGGAAAAGTAGCTTCAAGGTAAACTGGAAGGATATAGAAATATAATTTGTGGAGCAATATTAATATTCTACGGGCTAAAATTAGGATATACTTTCATTAAATTAATATTGTTTAAATAAGGAGGAGAAAATGCTTGATTTTATTGGTACAGGAAGTGCTTTCAATACAGAACTTGGCAATACAAGTGCTGTTATAAGGAAGAATAACAGTACAATCCTTATCGATTGTGGAGGAACCGTTTTTCATAGATTACAGCAATCAAACATCTTTGAGGGACTTGAAAACTTATATATTGTTATAACTCATACACATCCGGATCATGTTGGAAGTCTTGGAGATGTTATATTTTATTCGTATTACATTTTAAAAAATCGACCAACTATTTTCTTTCCTAATAAAGAGCTAATACAAAAATTTTTAACTAGTATAGGTGTAAGTGATGAGATGTATCATCTTAATAGCTCTTATATGGTAGATGTGAATGATACACAATTTGGAGATTTTAGTTTAGAATTTTTGCCTGCTAATCATGTAGATACAATACCAGCATATTCATTTATAATGAAATTAAACGAAAAGAAATTTTATTATAGTGGTGATGCGAATAACATAAGCGCTAAAATAATTGATAAGATGATGAGTGGAGAAATTTACAGGATTTATCAAGATACATGCGAGTTGGATTATCAAGGAAATAATCATTTATCACTAAGAAAACTATGTGATTTAATTCCACAGGAATTAAGAAAAAAGGTTTATTGTATGCATCTTGATAAACAGATAACAGACAAAGAGATAAAAGATAGTGGATTTAATATCGCTAAGATACATGTAATTTAAGTGCAAACATAGCAATGAAAAGGAGATTATCACCTTGTACACGATATATTGAAAGGAGAGATTATAAATGGCTGATCAAAGACTTAACAAACTCGCAAAGCTACTTGTGAATTATTCCACCAAGGTTAAAAAGGGTGATTCTGTATTTGTATCTTGTGATGAGGTTGCAACACCTTGGATGGTAGAGGTGGTAAAGGAAGTCGTGAAGGCAGGCGGATATGTTGAAACATCACTTTCGTCGCAAGAGGTATCAGAAATAAAACTTAAATATGGAAGTGAAGAGCAGCTTCTTCAAGAAGATACGATTTTTAAAACTATGCTAGGGAAGGCAGATGTGTGGATTTCCGCTTGGGCAAATAGAAACACAAAGGCATTATCAAAAATTGATGCAGATAAATTTAAAATGTCTTCTAAAGGTGCAAAAAGTTGGAGAAAAATATATTCGCAGAGAATGGGCAATGGGTCCTTAAGGTGGTGTGGTACACAATTTCCTACATATGCCGACGCTCAGGAAGCTTCAATGAGCTTTAGCGATTATGAGGACTTCGTTTATCGTGCTGGATTACTTGATGCTAAAGACCCTGTAGCAGAATGGAAAAAGATAAGTGCAGAGCAAGAAAGATGGGTTAGATACCTTGATACTAAAAAAGGATTACAGTTTATTTCAGCGGGAACGGATATTAAAGTCAATGTAGCAGGAAGAAAATGGATAAATTGTGATGGACAAGTAAACTTTCCAGATGGAGAAGTATTTACCTCACCTGTTGAAGATAGCGTTGATGGAGTAATTACCTTTAGTTTCCCAGGAATATATATGGGCAAAGAAATTGAGGGGATAGTACTCGAGGTTGAAAAAGGAAAGGTAGTTAAAGCAACAGCTACGAAAGGAGAGGACCTACTTAAAACTCTTC
The DNA here is from genome assembly GCF_020443705.1 of Clostridium algoriphilum. GTDB lineage: Bacteria > Bacillota > Clostridia > Clostridiales > Clostridiaceae > Clostridium_AD > Clostridium_AD algoriphilum. The sequence continues at coordinate 810 of NZ_JAIZZK010000054.1, read as the reverse complement.
TTGTAATTGATGAAGGCGCATGCAGGTTTGGTGAGGTAGCTATAGGCACTAACTATGGGATTAAGAATTTTACAAAGAATATGTTGTTTGATGAAAAAATTGGTGGAACGGTTCATATGGCTATTGGTGATTCAATGCCTGAAGCTGGTGGATTAAACAGATCTATTATTCATTGGGATATGCTTTGCGATATGAGAAGTGGTGGAAAGATATATGCAGATGGTGAATTATTCTATGAAAATGGAAGGTTTATTGAAGGCATATTAGAAAAGTATAACTTATAAATAAGTAAAAAGAAGTTACATCATAGTTAAAAATATGATGATAGTTAGAAGCCCTGAGGAATACCTTGGGGTTTTATTTTTTACATACTAAGAAAGAAAGACTGATGTAATATTTATAATATTATCAATGTTTATAATATTTAAATTACTTATCCATGTGTATCTCAATGCGATATGTTGAATTATTTAGATATATATGTAGAAATATGAAGGTAATCTAGTTAGAACATATATGTGGTGAAATCATGCTATTATTAATGTGATAGAATACTCCTTGTCGTCACATACGTACGACGAATTAAGTAAAATGTTGATTATGTTTTTATAAGTTTTTAATCAAAATAAATAAGAAAAATTAGTTGACAAAACAAGAAAAATCTAGTAATATAGTAGAAGTCGTCAGTTGATGACAAAGCAAATTGGTCTTTGAAAATTAAACAGAGAAATAGGTAAAGAAACGAAATAATATTTTGTTTTAACCAGTTAATTACTTTAGTAAAAGTAATATTTTAGTCGTAAGACTAAA
>NZ_JAIZZK010000053.1 GCF_020443705.1 Clostridium algoriphilum | reverse complement strand
CCTGGAAGACCACCAGGTTGATAGGTTAGAGGTGTAAGCATGGTAACATGTTCAGCTGACTAATACTAATAAGTCGAGGGCTTGACCAAATTATAAAGATAATGCGATAAACAAAACTCACTGTGCAATTTTGAGAGAATATTTATATTCTCAATTTGGTGATTATGGCATGAAGGTAACACCCGTTCCCATACCGAACACGAAGGTTAAGCTTCAATGCGCCGATGGTACTGCAGGGGTAACCTTGTGGAAGAGTAGGTCGTCGCCAAATAATGTTCCGCGATAGCTCAACGGTGGAGCGCTCGGCTGTTAACCGATAGGTTGAAGGTTCAAATCCTTTTCGCGGAGCCATTTTTTTAAAATATATAAGTATAAATATATTAAAGCTATTTAATGGCTTTTTTTGTTTTATAGAAAATTATAAATTTAAGATAGTATAAATAATATTGTATATATTATTTATTATTTATTTTTTATAAAACATATGGATAAGCATTAATAATTTTAAATTATTGATGCTTTTATTTATATTATCTATTTGTTTATGTTTAGATTTCAGCAATTAGAAAGAGAATACAAATATATTATAATAATTACGTATAGTTTGCCTATAATTACGAACCCTAATGTTAAATATAGCAAAGAAGGGAGAAATAAATGTCTGAATATAAATTAGACATTCCTGGTGATATTAACTTAAGTGATTATAGTAGCATTCATGATTATATGGGTATAATTGAGCGGAATGATAAGTTTACAATTACTTCAAAAATTAAAGATCCTCAGGAAATGAAGTTATTATGTAAAATGTTAGAAGATAATTACTTCACAGTTGTAACACAAGGCGATAAAGAGAATGGAGAATATTATATTACTTCTAAAAGAGAGAGGTAATATAATATTATAAAATTGGATGTTTTCATATATTTTGATTTTATATTAATTTTATAGTGAAAACTGTAAATTAGTTTAGACTGTAGTAGATATGAGTAATTATCTATTTATAAAAAAACAAAAAAATTCAATTCAATGATATGTTATTAATAGAATTAATTAATTTTAGGAAGCGTTGGTGTTATATTTTTGTAGTTATAAATAGTTATGGGGGAATTAAAATGAAAATGGTATTTACTAATAACAGAAAAAATCTATGGGGTAAATTGGATGAAAATTCTGTAACATTAATATTTGCAGGTCAGGCACCATATAAATCAGCAGATGAAACATATATATTCACTCCAAATAGAAATTTTTACTATTTGACTGGTATTGACAGGGAAAAAATGATATTGATGTTAATTAAAACAAATGGAAAAGTTGAAGAAACTTTATTCATACAGAAAAATGATCCTTTTATGGCCAGGTGGATAGGAGAAAAAATGCCTGAAGAGGAAGCAAAACAAATTTCTGGTATAGATAACATTAAGTTTGTAGAAGAACTCGAGGAAACTTTTGGTTCAATTTTGGATAAATCAAAAATAGAAAATTTATGTTTAGATCTTGAAAGACAAGAGTTCCATACATCAATGGATACATCACAGAGGTTTGCCAAGAGTGTTATGGAGAGGTATCCTTATTTAAAAATAAAAAATATCTACCATGAAATATCTAATCTTAGACTTATAAAATCAGAAGAAGAAATTACATTGATAAGAGAAGCTATAGATATAACTGATAAAGGTATAAAAGCATTAATGAAAAATTCAAAAGCAGGTATGAAAGAGTATGAACTAGAGGCTTACTTTGATTTTACATTAAAAAGTGCAGGAGTAACAGATTATGCTTTCCCAACTATCGTAGCTTCAGGCAAGAATGCAACTATACTCCATTACGATAAAAATAAAAGTGAACTACAGGATGGTAGTTTAATTTTATTTGACTTAGGGGCTCAATATAAATACTACAATGCAGATATAAGTCGTACTTTCCCTGTTAATGGAAGGTTTACAGAAAGACAAAAGCAAATTTACAATGTTGTATTAAGAGCGCAAGAAGCAGTAATAAAGATTGCGAGGCCTGGTATAATGTTTTCAGTTTTAAATGAAACTGCTAAAAAAGTACTTGGAGAAGGATGCATAGAGTTAGGTCTTATTAAAGAAGTTAGCGAATTATCTAAGTATTATTTTCATGGGGTAAGTCATTATTTAGGGTTAGATACCCATGACGTAGGAAATCGTAACATAGAACTAACAGTTGGAATGGTACTTACTAATGAGCCAGGGCTATATATAGAAGAAGAGAGTATTGGAATTAGAATAGAGGATGACCTACTAATCACACAATATGGATGTGAAAATCTTTCAAAACAAATTATTAAAACGGTAGAAGAAATTGAAGGATTTATGGGTTAGTATATTTATACAAATTATACGTACGCTTAAGTAGTAATTATATAATTACTACTTATTTTTTAGAGTTAACAAATTTTCTTATTTTAAGAAGGTAGGCTTTTAATTATGAAAGGATGCACAAAGAATTATGAGTATTATGTATAAATATATAAAAAAAACGTTGCGAAACTTGTGAGAAAAACAAGGCGAAAAATTAGTCCCATATAATAGTAAATATATGGGAGTGAAATACGATTACATATTAGTTATTGCGAGTTAATAACTGGAGTTTTTTTAAAATAAAATTATAACAGGGGGAAAGAAAAATGATTAAAAACAAGAATAACATTATAGAACTATTAAACAAGATTAAAAGATTCTCGTATTTTAAGAATAATTCAGAGATAGATGTAGTATTAAAGGAAACTGAAAGTATTAACATTAGATGTTACGACGATAAATGTATAGTAATTAATTTTTTTAATTATGATAAAGGTATTTCTATGCTATACAAAGACAGAAAATATATAAATATGAAGATATTTAATAGTGAGGTAGTTATATAAAAATACAAATTTAATATGGACATGCTTAAATGTTTTAATATAAGATATTTAAGCATGTCTTTTTATTAAATAATTACATAATATATTACACCGTGCAATAATTAGGATAAAAGTGGGTACAATTAAAGGTATAAGTAAATCCATTGCAAGTGAGGTGTTTGAAAATGATGTTTAATAAATTTACAGAAAGAGCACAAAAGGTATTAATATATGCTCAAGAAGAAGCTCAACAATTAAAACATGGTTATGTCGGAACAGAGCATATACTATTAGGAATTCTAAAGGAACAAGATGGGTTATGCAAAAAATCTTTAAATGATATGAAAATTTCATCTGAAGGGGTAAAAAAATTAATAATTGAGTATGAGGGAGAAGGAGACGTAGAGATGCGTAGAAATGAAATACCTCTTACTCCTAGGACAAAACGGCTACTAGAATTAAGTCTATTAGAAGCCAGAAATCTAAATCATAATTACATTAGTCCAGAACATATTTTGCTCGCATTAATTAGAGAAGCAGAAGGTGTTGCGTATACAGTCTTAGCTAATTTGGGAGTGGATTTTAATAAACTAAGAAACGATATATTGAATAATTGGTGTTCCGAAGATACTCCCAAGGGAAGTTCATCAAAAGAAAAAGAAAAACATGGGACGCCAACTCTAGATCATTTTGGTAAAGACTTAACTGAAATGGCAAGAGAGGGAAAACTTGATCCTGTTATAGGAAGAGATAATGAAACTCAGAGGCTTCTAGAAATCTTGTGCAGAAGAATGAAGAATAATCCGTGCCTTATAGGAGAACCAGGCGTAGGTAAGACGGCTATAGCAGAGGGGCTTGCACAAAGGATAGCTTCCGGTAGTATACCTGAAATTTTAAAGGATAAAAGAGTTATAACTTTAGATATATCATCAATGGTTGCAGGTTCAAAATATAGAGGCGAGTTTGAAGAAAGGCTTAAAAAGGTTATGAAGGAGATAGTTGTCGCAGGAAATGTTATTATATTCATAGATGAAATTCATACTATCATTGGGGCTGGAGGAGCTGAAGGGGCTATTGATGCATCTAACATATTAAAACCGGCCCTAGCTCGTGGAGAACTTCAATGCATAGGTGCAACAACTATAGATGAATACAGAAAACATATTGAGAAGGACTCAGCGCTTGAGAGAAGGTTTCAGCCTATAATTGTAGGAGAACCAAGTAAACAGGAAGCTATTGAGATATTAAAAGGGTTAAGAGATAAGTATGAAGCACATCACAGAGTCAAAATTACTGACGATGCTCTAGAAGCTGCGGTTACATTATCACATAGATATATTTCTGATAGATTTTTACCTGATAAAGCAATAGACCTTATAGATGAGGCTGGAGCAAAAGTAAGGATCCAAAATTTAACTGCTCCACCAAATTTAAAAAGTTTGGAAGATAAAATAGATAAAATTTCTAAAGAGAAAGCTGATGCTATATCAGTACAGGATTTTGAGAAAGCAGCTAAAATAAGAGATACTGAAAAACAATTAAAAGATGAGTTATATAATTCCAAAAATAATTGGAAAACACAAAATCATGCTGAGAAACTAATCGTTTCAGAACTTGAAATAGCTAATGTGGTATCTAGATGGATTAATATACCTATAGAAAAATTGACTGAAAAAGAATCAGAACGATTATTAAAACTAGAGGATGTGCTTCACACAAGAGTAGTAGGACAAAATGAAGCAGTTAAATCTATTTCAAAAGCTATAAGACGTGCAAGAGTTGGGCTAAAGGACCCCAAAAGACCTATAGGATCATTCATATTTTTAGGTCCCACTGGTGTAGGAAAAACGGAATTGTCTAAAGCTTTAGCCGATGCAATGTTTGGTGATGAAAATAACATGATAAGAATAGATATGTCAGAATATATGGATAAACATACTGTGTCAAGACTTATGGGTTCACCACCTGGGTATGTAGGATTTGAGGAGGGTGGACAATTAACAGAAAAGGTAAGAAGAAATCCATATTCAGTTATACTTTTTGATGAAATTGAAAAAGCTCATCCGGACGTAGTTAACATCTTGCTACAGATATTAGAAGACGGAAGATTAACAGATGGGAAAGGTAAAACGATAGATTTTAAAAATACAGTAATTATAATGACATCTAATGTAGGAGCATCTACTTTAAAGAAGCAGAAGGCTTTAGGTTTTAATATAAAGGGTAAGGATATAAACTCAGAATATGAAAAGATGAAAGATAATATAATGGAAGAATTAAAACATTCTTTTAAACCAGAATTTTTGAATAGAATAGATGATATTATAGTATTTCATTCATTAGAACAAGATGATTTATATAAAATAGTAGAAATAATGCTTAAGGTTGTGAAAAATCGTCTTAAAGAACTTGGAGTTGATATTAGTTTTAATGATGGAGTTAAAAAGCATCTAGCTAATGCTGGGCTTGATACTGCTTATGGAGCTAGGCCATTAAGACGAGAAATCACTAAGGTCATAGAAGATAGGCTTTCAGAAGAAATTCTTAAGGGTAGTATTGGCAAAGGAGATAGCGTAAATGCCACTATGGAAAACAATAAATTGATTTTTAAAACTTTGCATGATTAATGTTGTTTATGTATAGTAAAAAGTATATAATTATAAGTGAAAAATCATTTTAAAAGCCACTCTTGAGTGGTTTTTTAATTTGTAATAAATATAAGTTTTATGTTAATATAAAGATAATTAATAAACTTAATGATATTATAAGGGGGTGCTAATCTATGGCAAAGATTAAGAATGTATTTGTATGTCAAGAATGTGCATATGAAGCACCATTATTAAATAAGTAGGGAGAAAAAGATGAGATTAGAGAAAAGCAAGGAACTTATGAGTATATTGAAAATAATGGCACCTGGTACCTCACTCAGAGAAGGACTTGAAAACATTTTAAGAGCTAAAACTGGTGGGCTTATTGTTTTAGGAGATGGTAAGGAAGTATTAGATATTGTAGATGGTGGTTTTGGAATAAATGCGATCTATAGTCCTGCATATGTATATGAACTTGCAAAGATGGACGGAGCGATAGTCATAAGTAGCGATTTGAAAAAAATATTATATGCTAATACTCAACTTATGCCAAGCTCTACAATACCAACTTATGAAACTGGAACAAGGCACAGAACAGCCCAGAGGATAGCTAAGCAAACGGGGTATGTTGTTGTTGCAATATCACAAAGAAGAACTATTATAACTGTATATAAAGATGACATAAAATATGTTTTAAGAGATAGTAGTATTATTTTAGCAAAAGCAAATCAAGCTATCCAGACCTTAGAAAAATATGTTTCAGTGCTTGAGAGAGTAGTAAGTAATTTGAATCTCTTAGAGTTTCAAGATTTAGCTACATTGTTTGATGTAATATCAGCAATACAAAGGACTGAAATGGTTATGAGAATAGTTGGCGAAATTGAAAGGCACATATGCGAACTAGGTAATGAAGGGCGACTAATTTCAATGCAACTACATGAGTTAATTAGAAGCGTAGAAGAAGATGGGATACTCTTGATAAGAGATTATTGTCAAAGTGGCATGAGTTATACTGAAATGTATAGACAAATAGAAAGTATGAGTTCAGAGGAACTAATGGATTTAGATTATATATCTAAAATTATTGGATATATAGGTGTTCCTTTAGTCGATACGCTAATCTCTCCAAGGGGATATAGGATGCTAAATAAGATACCTAGAATACCTGTAAATGTTATAGAGAATCTTGTTAAGCATTTTAGAGAATTAAAAGCTACAATGGAAGCCTCATATGAACAACTTGATAGTGTAGAGGGTATTGGAGAAGCAAGAGCTAAAGCTATTAAGAGTGGATTAAGAAGGTTAAAAGAGCAATTTATGTTAGACAAGCAAATATAGCACAAAATAAGTTGTAACTTATTTTGTGCTACGTTTTTATCTCATGGTATATTTACCTAAGGTACTAATTTTGTCATACTCTTTTAAAAGAATGTCATATAAGTTAAGGTCTAAAAGATTACATAAAGAGGTTATATAAAAAAGATTGTTTCCGAGTTCTCTTTCTATGACTTCTCTACAGTTTTCACAAAGATTACCTTGAACGTGAGGATCATGTGAAGATTTAATGGCATCTAGATTTAAATCATCTATATTATCGGGTGTATACTGATTTTTTGCTCCTAATTTAATACAACCACAATTAGTAATGGATTTCGCAACAGCTCTATTAACTCTAGATTCAGATTCTTGAAGTTTAGTAATTATATCTAAAATACTTCTATGCCGTAACAGGGATTCATCCACAGAATTTTGAAAATTATCAAATATACAATCTTTCATTAGGTTCAACTCCTTATAAATATTTAAGTAGCTATACTATCTAAATTATAGGATTAACATTATGTTTTTGTCAATAAATTAAGTACGCATTTCACCTTATGAATATATAATAAATCAACAGGAGTTTTATTAATAGGGGGAATGTTATGTTAAATATTGGCGAAAATATATTTATAGCAGATTATGGTGCTGGGTATGTACAGGATATAAGTATTAAAGAATGCTCTAGTATAAGTTATAAATACGTAAATATATATCTCTTACTAGATAATATGAATTTTATGATTCCGATAGATAAAATCGAGAATCATAAAATAAGAAACATTTTAAATAAAAAAGAATTAGAGGCAACTTTAAATACGATATCAGATGGCTCTGATCCTATAGAAAGTAATTGGAATAATAGGTATAGAAGTAACAAGAAGAAAATCCAAAGTGGAGATACTCTAAAAATGTGTGAGGTAATTAGGGATTTATATTACTTGCAGAAGATAGATATGCTTCCACCAGGAGAAGTAAAAATTTTAGAAAGAGTTGAAGGAATGGTTGCCAGTGAGATAATGTTAGTTCTGGGGCTTAATATGGAGGAAGCACTATGTAAAATAAGGAATTTAGTTTAACAATTTGTTAATTGTATGACATATTTTATTGAAATACACAAGTTTATAGTATATATTAGATAATAACAGGATATAAATTCAAATAAGTGTTAATAATTTAAAAGGAGGTGAAGTTTTTTGTTAAAAAAATTATTAAGAGGACTGTTTACAATCATAGGACTAATTCTAGGGTATTTAATAGGGGGCATGCTTCTAAGCACAAGTTATTTAGGTGGACTTGATTATTTAAAAAATGGTACAATTCAGGGAATAATATTCATTATATTTTCTACTTTGATTTTTGGGGTTATTTTATTTCTGTTATCACCTTTAATGGTATCTTTTATAATGAAATTTATGGATTATATTGAAATAAGTACACAAAAGATGCCAACTTCTCAAATTATTTTTGGTACAGGTGGAGCAATAATAGGGCTTGTAATTGCAGCTTTATTTGCAGGATTATTTAAATATCAATCTCCTATATGGAATATTATTGCTGTTATTTTCACTGTTATAATGGCAGCTTTAGGAGCAGATATTTGCGGTAGAAAAAGAGATGAAATATTGACTTTTTTTACAAGTATTAAAAGGAGCAATGGATTCAAAGACAAAAAAGTCAAAGGATTTACTAATGAAAACCCAAAGGTACTAGATACATCAGTAATAATTGACGGTAGAATATTTGATATTTGTCAAACGGGTTTTGTTGAAGGACCATTAGTTATACCTACTTTTGTTTTAGAGGAGCTTAGACATATTGCTGATTCCTCAGATGGACTTAAGAGGAATAGGGGGAGAAGAGGACTCGACATACTAAACAAAATTCAAAAAGAGCTGAATATTGAAGTTGAAATTTGGGAGAAAGATTTTCCGAATATTGCAGAAGTGGATAGTAAGCTTCTTAAATTAGCTCAGGTTTTGAATGGGAAAGTAATTACAAATGATTTTAATCTTAATAAGGTAGCTGAATTTCAAGGGGTCCCAGTTTTAAATATCAATGAACTTGCAAATGCTGTAAAACCAGTAGTGTTGCCAGGGGAAGAAATGAAAATTCAAGTTATGAAAGATGGAAAAGAATCGGGTCAAGGAATAGCTTATTTAGATGATGGTACAATGATTGTTGTTGAAGGTGGAAGACGATATATTGGTGAGAACATAGTTGTTATTGTAACATCAGTACTTCAAACTGCCGCAGGTAGGATGATTTTTGCTAAAAACAAAGATTCTTTAGTGAAAAGTTAACCAGATTATGTAAGTGAGGTAATATATGAGTAAAAACTGTGCCATAATTTTGGCGGCCGGAAAGGGAAGACGGATGGGAAAATCTATTAATAAGCAGTATTTAAATATTAATGAATATCCTATTTTGTACTATACTATAAAGGCTTTTTCACAAAGTAATTGTATAGATGAAATTATAGTAGTTGCAGCAGAAGGTGAAGTTGATTATTGCAGAGAAGAAATAGTTAAGAAATATAATTTTTCGAAAGTAATAAATGTAATTACTGGGGGAAAAGAAAGACAATATTCCGTGTTAGCGGGCCTAAAGGCTATATCGAATTGTGAAATAGTACTTATTCATGATGGGGCAAGACCTTTTGTAAGTGAATCTATTATTAGAAATGCAGTCTTTTATGCTAATCTATATGGAGCTACTGCTTGTGGTGTAAGACCTAAGGATACAATTAAGATCAAAGACTCTTTAGGATTTTCTTTGGAAACACCTAGGAGAGAAATGCTATTTTGTGTACAAACACCTCAAGCTTTTAAATATGACCTTATATTAGGCTGTCATAAAAAGATTAACAATGAGGGTATTAAGGTAACAGACGATACAATGGTGGTTGAGCAATACGGTAACAAGGTATATCTTTATGAAGGTAGCTACGATAACATAAAGGTAACAACACCTGAGGATTTAGCAACGGGAAGACAAATACTCGATAAGAATTGGTGTTGACAGTATCTCATTTAATGTGTATATTTATTAGTAACTATAAAGAATATTACATGTAAATTTAATATTACGTAATGATGATGATGGTGAGTGGGGAATGCTTTAAAGGGAGAAAATACTAATATGAAAGATTTTAGGGGTTTTCAACCTGAGTTAGTGTTGTAGCAAAACTATCGGTAGTATATATCATTAAAAATGAAGACAAATTTAGGCGCTACCGCGATAAAACTCGCCCTAAAAAAGGGCGAGTTTTATATTTTTTGATAATATTTAAAAAGGAGAATAAGAATGGAATTTGATTTGCTAAAGGGTAAATTTACAATAGAGCAAGTAAAACAGTTAAACCCACTTGTCCTTGCATTAGTTGGTGATGCAATTTATGAGGTGTTTATCAGAACATATCTTGTGGAAAAGAATAGGGATATGAATGTACATAAAATTCATGTTAAGGCAGTTGGATACGTAAAAGCACATGCACAAAGTGAATATATGAAGTCTATAATAGAAAATCTAGATGAAGAAGAACTTAGAATATTTAAAAGGGCTAGAAATTCTAAAAGCGGTAGTATACCCAAAAATGCGGATTTAAATGAATATAAATGGGCAACTGGATTTGAAGCTTTAGTAGGTTTTTTATATTTAAGTGAAGAGAATAAAAGGTTGAATTATATTTTTGAAGAAATTATAAATCTTAATTTGGGGGATGAGTAATTATGCTTAAGGTTAAATTGATAGAACATACTCCGAGTCCTGAAAAGGTAATAGCTGCAGCAGCTAAACTTTGTTATAGCCAAGTAGGGGTAGATGAAATACTAGAAAATTTGGAAGAACAAAAGACTGAGAAATTTTTAGATATGCTAATGACTTATGGACACCATTCTCCAATAGAACATGTTAGCTTTACTTTTGCTATTGAGGGTGTATCTAGAAGTCTTACACATCAATTAGTGAGACATAGGGTAGCGTCATATTCTCAACAGAGTCAAAGGTATGTAAAGCTTAAACAATTTGAATACATAATTCCACCTAACATTGAACAAAATGAAGAAGCAAAAACAATTTTCTTACAATCAATGAATAGTATTCAAGAATCATATAATCAATTAGTGGACATATTATGTAAAAATGAGGAAGCTAAACTTATAAAAGAATATATAATCGATAAGAACTTAACAAATTCTAAAGAAATTGAAGAAAAACAATATAAAGTCTTAAAAGGTAAAGCAGAAAAAAAGGCTATTGAAGATGCGCGATATGTATTTCCAAATGCTTGTGAAACTAAAATAATAGTAACTATGAATGCAAGAGAATTAATTCATTTTTTTAATCAGAGATGTTGTAATAGAGCCCAGTGGGAAATACGCCAAATGGCAAAAACGATGTTAATGCAAGCGAGAATTGTGGCACCTGTACTTTTTAAACATGCAGGACCAAGTTGTGTTAGTGGACCATGTCCTGAAGGTAGTATGTGTTGTGGTAGAACACTAGAAATAAGAAAAGAATACGAAATGAAATAGAGAAAATGGGAGAGATATTTAAAATGAGTGATAATAAAAGATATAAAGGGAAAAATGCACCTAATAGTAGTAAAGAAGATAAATATACAGCGGCAGCGCCTAGGAAAAATAGAAATAGCGAACATGGCGCTAAGGAAAATAGAGAATTCTCAAGTAATAAAGAAGTCAAATATAGAGAAAGTACTAAAAAAGCTAAGCAAGGTGGAGAGAGTGTAGCAGAAAATAAGAAATTTACTAGGGAAAGAACTGATATAAATCCTAGGAAAAGTAATGTTAATGAAGAACTTGAACCTAAAATTATGAGAGAAGATTTAATTGAAGGAAGAAATGCAGTTATAGAAGCTCTAAAATCTGATAGAACTGTGGAATATATACTTATTGCCAAAGGTGATATGGTGGGATCTATAAGCATTGTAATAGCTTTAGCTAAAGAAAAAGGAATTGTTACAAAAGAAGTAGACAGAAGAAAACTAGATCAAATGTCACAAACATCATCACACCAGGGAGTAATTGCGGTAGTTACGCCTTACAAATATTTTGAAATAGATGACATTTTTAAAGAGGCATTAGATAGAGGAGAGAAGCCTTTTATAATCATACTAGATGAAATTGAAGACCCGCATAATTTTGGTTCGATTATAAGAACTGCAGAAGTTTGTGGAGCTCACGGCATAATAATACCTAAGAGGAAAAACGTTGGGGCTACACCAACGGTTTATAAAACATCTGCTGGTGCAATTGAGCATATGAAAATAGCAAAAGTAACTAACATAAATGTAGCCATAGAAGAAATAAAAGAACGTGGAGTATGGGTTTATGGTGCAGATATGGAAGCAAAAGATTATATTTTTAATGCAGATTTAACTGGTGCAGTAGCTCTTGTTATTGGTAGTGAAGGTAGAGGTATATCTAAACTTACAAAAGAAAAGTGTGATGTGCTAGTTAAAATACCTATGGTTGGAAAAATAACATCTTTGAATGCATCAGTTGCCGGCGGAATAATAATGTATGAAATCATGAAACAAAAAATTAGATGAGGTAAAAAGTGAAAACTATTTTTGTTGATGGGTATAATGTTATAAATAGCTGGCCAAATCTTAAAAAGATTAAGGATTATAGTTACGAATCTTCACGCCAGCAACTTATAGGCATTCTTCAAAACTACACTGGATTTAATGGCTATAAGATGGTTATAATTTTTGATGCACAATTTGTTAAAGGTAGCGTTCAAAACAAGGAAAGACAAGGTAATTTAATTGTGGTGTTTACCAAGGAAGGCGAAACAGCAGATGATTATATTGAGAAAATGGTCAACAACGTAGGGCGAAAATTTGAGGTTTGTGTTGTTACATCAGATTCCTTAGAGCAGCAGCTTGCATTTCAAAGGGGCGCCACTCGAATGTCTTCTATGGAATTTTATAATGAGGTAATAAGTACTCAGAAAAAAATTAAGGCAAGTATTGAAAAAAGATATTTGGAAAAAAGAAATTGGTTAGAAGAAAGAATAGATGAAAATACATTGAAAGAACTTGAAAAAATGCGACGGAGTCATTGAATTTTCTTGACTATATAAATTGCTCTAAGGTATAATCATCTATATGTCACATGTTTGGTGTGGAGGGGATATTTGTTGGAAAAAATCGGTAGAGCTAGTGTGAATACTTCATGCTTTGAAGAAAGATTGGATGAAGAAGTAATTATTGAAGCACAAAATAATAATGTTAGAGCACAAGAATATTTAATTAACAAATACAAAAATTTTGTTAAAGCCAAAGCTAAATCGTATTTTTTAATTGGTGCAGATAAAGAAGATATTTACCAAGAGGGAATGATAGGTCTTTATAAGGCTATCAGAGATTTTAAGGCAGATAGATTATCTTCTTTTAGGGCTTTTGCTGAAATATGTGTTACAAGGCAAATAATTACAGCAATAAAAACAGCCACTCGGCAAAAACACATTCCCCTTAATACATATATATCTTTAAATAAACCAATATATGACGAGGAATCAGACAGAACACTATTGGATGTACTCTCAGGTGCTAAAATTACAGACCCTGAAGAGCTAGTCATAAGCCGAGAAGAAGTAATAAGTATTCAAAATGATATTGGGGAAGTCCTATCAGAACTGGAGATGGAAGTACTTATGTCATATCTAGATGGTAAATCTTACCAAGAGATTGCTTGTGATTTAGATAGGCATGCAAAGTCCATAGATAATGCGCTTCAAAGAGTAAAAAGAAAGTTAGAAAAATGTTTAAGAAAAAGATAAAAATGTGTTGACAAAAAAAACAAACAATAGTAGAATTAATAACTGGTGTATAGCTTTAAGTTGTATGTCCGCGGGAGTAGCTCAGTGGTAGAGCACCAGCTTCCCAAGCTGGGTGTCGCGGGTTCGAGACCCGTTTCCCGCTCCAAAATCAAATGCCCATATAGCTCAGTCGGCAGAGCGTCACCTTGGTAAGGTGGAGGTCACCGGTTCAATCCCGGTTATGGGCTCCATAACTATTAAAGGTGTATAATACACTAGGATGAGTTTACTAACGCGAAAGTGTAATTATTTATATAAGGAGGAATACAAAATGGCAAAAGCAAAGTTTGAAAGAACTAAACCACATGTAAACATAGGAACAATAGGGCACGTAGATCACGGCAAGACTACATTAACAGCTGCAATAACAGCAGTGCTTGCAACTAAAGGC
>NZ_JAIZZK010000052.1 GCF_020443705.1 Clostridium algoriphilum | reverse complement strand
GAATCTATATGGCGGTTTATTGCTCCAATTGCTTGATGTTATAAATTTCCGAAAAACATTTTCTAGTCATTCCAAACTTTTTTCGTTCGGTTCTTATTTGGAATTGAATTTTGAGATAGTTAATAGCATTTTTGTTTTTAAGTATAGAAAAATAATAACAGTGTAGTCAATGAATATAAGACAAAGTAATATCTTATAGAAGTAATAAAGATATATTTTTCATAAAAACCCTACTGTACGATTTTCTTTAAGTTCATCATAAACAATTGTAACAATTACTCAGGAAATAAGATAAACTGGACAGGTTATGTCTATAATGGGAAGTTGAAGAGTGAACACTTGATTTATGTCACGTTATAAACACTTAATCTTAAAATGAGGTGATTTAAATGGCAACTTGGATTTCACATCTAAGAATAGCAGAAAAAATATTAAAAAAAGGATATAATTTTGAGCCAACACCTTTCCTAATAGGAAATATTGGACCTGACTCTGGCGTACCTAATGAAAATTGGAGTAGTTTTAGTCCGCCAAAAACAATTACACATTGGGTTGGACAAGACAATAAGATTAATGCTCAAAGTTTTTGGAACAAATATTTAAATAATAAAGGAATAGGAGAAAGTAATGAGTTATTCTCCTTTAAAATAGGATATTTTGTGCATTTATTGACTGATATTGAATGGTCGAAACTGCTTGAAAAGAAGAAGAATGAAGTTTTATATAAAGAAGGATTAGAAAAGGATCAAAATTTTATTTGGACTATAAAAAAAGATTGGTATGGGCTTGATTATAAATATTTAGAGAAGCATCCTCACTGTATATTTAATACACTATTTAAAAATATTAATAAAGTACCAGATTACCTGGATTATTTTCCACACGCCGCCTTTGAAAAACAAGTAAAATACATTAATGAATTTTATTTTGGAGAAAATAATAAAACTAAAGAAAACTTTATTTATTTAAGAGAGGATGAAATGGACAACTTTATTTATAGTGCAACAGAAATAATAGACAATTTACTTATCGAATTATCAATGAAGAAAACGTCCGAAAAACAAGAAGTTAAAAGAGCTGAAGAACAGAAAAGACAAGATCAACTTAGAAGTCATTACAGTATGAAGAGAAAAGCCACAGACAAGGCTACAGTCGAAAAACAAGAAGTTAAAAGAGCTGAAGAACAGAAAAGACAAGATCAACTTAGAAATCATTACAGTATGGAGAAAATAGCTATAGACAAGGCCACAGCCGAAAAACAAGAAGTTGAAAGAGTTGCAGAACAGAAAAGACAAGATCAACTTAGAAGTCATTACAGTATGGAGAAAATAGCCACAGACAAGGCCTCAGCCGAAAAACAAGAAGTTAAAAGAGCTGAAGAACAGAAAAGACAAGATCAACTTAGAAGTCATTACAGTATGGAGAAAATAGCCACAGACAAGGCCACAGCCGAAAAACAAGAAGTTGAAAGAGTTGCAGAACAGAAAAGACAAGATGATTGTCTAAGATAAACCTGAAAATGTATTATCATACTTGCATTCTCTTAAGGAATATTCGTTGTATAAATACTGTTAACCTCCCATTATTCTTATAACTACAAGTTGGAATTATTAATAATAGTTAAAAGCTCTGAGTGGAATTTTGCACCTCTTGTAAAAATAAAGGAATACTTTACCTCTTCCAATTTCAGTAAAATGATGTATAATATATACAATGTTTGTATTTACCTGCCAAAGCATAATTGGGAATATTGAGAAAAGATATGAGCTTAAATATGAACTCAATACTTGTAAGTGGATATTATTTAAAATTTAGGACTTGGGGAAATACAAGGTTTTAGTTGCTCATTTAGAATTCGATTAAAAGCATTATATGTTGTAAATGGATTTATTATTATTATTATTATTGAAATTGTGAGTGACCAAATAGAATTACTTAGAAATAAATTAGAAAATTCTGATAGCCTTATTGATAGTGAAGTCATTTATTTAAGTCAGAAATTGGACAAGCTTATTATTCAATATTATTCATGTAAAGTTGAAATATAAATAATAGACACTTCAAAATATAAATGTATAGAGCTACAAATGGGTTGAAATTGATAAAAATTAAAAATTAAAAATAAAAAATACTGCACTAAGTGAAAATCTCGTGCAGTATTTTTCTAATTAGCTCGTTATTTTTAATAATAAAGGATGGAGATATCTTAATTATAGGCTACTTTGCAAATATTATTCACTTAATTTAGTAAATAAAGGATCTCATTGAAGCAGAGAGCGAATGTTTTACATAGGATAATACAATTGCACCTTTAAAATTAAAGTGCCGTAAACTAAGTATGAGAGGGAAACATGAAATAATTACTCTATTACTGCTAAAATAGGAACATATTTAAATAAATTCATGATTACTAAATTGTGAAGTATAACTATTAGTCAGAATTATTACGGTGGCAATGCCACCCATTTGCCACCGTTACATAAAATATTATGAGATACAATTAGTTAAGTTTAGACCCATAAAATTATTATCTACCTGATAGATGCTTTCCAATCAATGCTTTCAGGATAGTATATAATATATATAGATAAGCTAAAATACTAGATATATACAAACCCCTCACATTGAAACTATCGTAGATATAGTCAAGGTAAACCAATAGGTTCAAGGGTTTAGATGTTTAAAACTTAATCAGATTATGAATTTTTCCGACAGTTACTCAAGCTCGTCGGAAAGTATCAGTACATGAATTCTTAAACGAATAAGCAATAAGTAATTGGAAATATATTATAAAATTAAAATCAGTTAAAGAATACTTAAGAACCATCTGAGCTCCAGATGGTTCTTTCTTTTGGTTCAATATAATCTTTTATTATGTTGAAAGGTTTCATTGTAACGATTATGCTATAGATCTCTTCTTTAGACAATATACTTTCCCCATTAATATATACTTTTTTGTAATATAAGTAATAATAACTTCCTAAATCAAATAACTATAATTAGAGATTGTAATTATTACATATACCGAACCAAACGATTAAAAGGAGTGTATTATGAAGAAAGATTCATTAATAAAAGGGACCCTTATACTTGGACTAGCAGGATTATTTGATAAATTTTTAGGGCTATTTTTTAGAATACCAATACAGGCACTTATAAAGGATGAGGGGATGGGATACTATCAGATGTCTTATCCCCTTTATATGCTTTTTGTAGCAATAGCGTCAGGCGTAATGATAGCTATGTCGAAACTTATTGCTGAAATGAATGCTAAAAATGATAGGGAGGGGGTTCATCAGGTTTTAAGACAAACACTTTTTGTTATGCTTATATTAGGCGCAGCATTTACTATATTTATGTTAATGTTTGCAAGACCCATTATAATTATATTAAAATGGAATCCTAAAGCATATTACTCTTTTTTGGCTATTTTTATAGCTCCAATCTTTGTTTCTATTATGTGTACCTTTAGGGGCTTCTTTCAAGGACTTCAGAATGTTAAGCCAACTGCTATATCACAATTAATAGAACAGGTGGGAAGAGTTGTGGCTGGAGTTTTGTTTGCATATTTATTATTTCCAAAGGGCATTGAGTATGCTGCAGGAGGAGCAGCTCTTGGAACACTTGTTGGTGCTATGATGGGAAGTATATATTTAGTTTCAACTTATTTTAAGGTAAGAAAAGAGCAACCAGTAAGAAAAAAATTTAAGCATAAAAATATTTTAGGAGACTTAGGTAAAGCAGCATTTCCAATATCTATGGTTGCCGCAGTAGGGACTATTATGTCTTTAATAGATTCTATTTTAGTGCCACAACAGCTTCTAAAGGCAGGATTTTCACAATTGCAATCAGTAGTAATGTATGGCCAATTGACTGGAAAGGTGTCCACCTTGATGACTGTACCTTTAGCACTTTCAATGGCATTGTGCACATCTCTAGTACCAATAATTGCAGAAGCATTTTATTTAGGCAAACGCATGGAACTCATTAAAAGGGTAGGTATGGCTGTAAAATTATCTAATGTTATTGCATTTCCATCTGCTTTAGGCATGTTTTTTATGGCTTATCCTATAATGAATTTAGTCTTTATGAAAGACGCATCAGGGTACCAAATTCTTAAATATATATCAATTTGTATACCTTTTATTATATTAACACAAACAAGCACTGCCATTCTTCAGAGTATAGGTAATTATATGAAGCCCGTATATAATATGGCATTAGGTTGCACAGTAAAAGTTGTTATAACTTATGTATTGGTTTCGTTTTCATCTGTAAATATATATGGGGCAGTTATTGGAACTATTTTAGGATATATCACAAGTTGCTTATTAAATATGCACGAACTAAAGAAAAGTTTAAATATACAATTTAACATTGTTGATGCATTTATAAAACCAGCAATTGCAGCTAATATAATGATAGTTGCAGTTAAATTTAGCAATGCTATTGTTTATAATTATACAATGAGTAGAGGATTGTCTTGCTTAATATCCATAATGATAGGTGTTGCAGTTTATTTAATATTTGTTTTGCTTCTTAGAATATTTGAATATCAAGAAATTAAAAAGAAAATTTTTATGCAATATAAAAAACATAGGAGTAGAAGCTAATATATTCCGTGAGGATATAAGTTACTCTATAAGATGAAATAATAAAAAGCCATGAACTACCATGACTTTTTATGAATTAAAATAAGTTTAATAATTTATCTAATTCTTTTTCAATATTTAGTAGAGATTTAACTCTATGTGAAGTATTTTCAATTTCTTTATCTAAAAAAAATATTGTTTCATCAATTGTTAATTTAGTATTATTTGATTTATCTATCTCATTTTGTAAAATTTCGTTAAACGAAACAAGCTTTTTAAGTTCATTTATAGCAATATTATATTGAATATAAATAGCTTGTTTTTTTGCAATGTCATAATTTTCAGGGTTCTTATTCATAGCTTCTATTTTTATAGAAAGATCATATGCCTTTGTTTTATTAGATAATCTAATTATATCAATTTTATTTTCTAAAACTTTTAATTGTTCATATTTTTGTCGGATTTTTATTGGTACGTCTTTATTTTCTTTCATTGTTAATTTTTCTTCTTCTAATTTTTTATTTGGATTATTAACCTTACTTGATACAGCAAAAACATTGACAGAAAGAGTTAATAGCATAAATAAAGTTAACAGTAATGATAATAATTTATTTTTCATAATATACCTCCTGTTAATTTGATTTGACGCTTAGCTTTAATAAATTGGAATAAGGTGAAATCGAAATTTGTAATACCAATGATCTTTATGATTTTACTTTATTGCTTTGTCTAGTTATATTTTAAGCATTTTACTTCGTTTTATCCTAAATATATTATTGAGCTATATTTTTTTAATTGGAAATTTCTTTAGTAATTAGCACTTTTAAATAATTGTAACTCAATATATTTTTTTATTGTTAATATAAGATGGATACATTAATAACATAAATTGCCACATAGAAAGCTTGAGTAATCCGTTGTGGTAACTTTACATTTTATTAAATGTCAAGAAATACTACAAACTCTAAGCCCAAGCTCATGAGCCACTGCGCTTAATATACCTGGTGGAACTTCGCCACTGTTGTCCAAGGTTAGTACATGCAAACAAAACAATAGAGTATAAACTAAATTAAGCGGTGGCAGATTTATTGTTTGTCACCGCTCTCTATATATCAATGAATAAAAATAGTTATAATTTAATATAAAAAACCTGTTAAACACAGAATAATGAATACTTACTAGATATATTTAAATATGATAAAATTCATAAAGATACTAAAAAAATCAAATACAGAACTCAGCTTACGGATTTGATTTGATAACCTTTATAAAGAGGATGTTACACTGAGTTTCCACGAGCCTAAGATGAGAGATTTCGATAACTTCAAATTATTAGTAAATAAAATGCTAACATTTTGCTAACAAGATGAGAGAGAATACATATTAGTCATTGTTAATGTAAATTAAGTTAAAAGCCTGTAGTCATTGATAATACAAAGGTATTATAGTATGTAAGTTAACATTTGTTAAGTGTTGTTAAATGATAAAACTAATTACGAACCAGTTGGCGCATTTGATATTATTTGAAATTTTATTATTGGGTACTATAGATAAAGAATAGTACTCGATTTTAATGAAAGATACTACAAGATAATGAGTTGCAAATGTTGATATACAAGGAGTTAGTAAGAAATACTAAAAGATAAAACAAGCTATCTACCTGAATCTTAATCAGGACGCCAAGAACTTTAGATTTTATGTAGCAATAATATAATTAGTACGGGAATGAGTACGGGAACAGTACGGAGTGCTTAAGAAATAACAAGTAATAAATTAGATTTAGGCACCAGTTGGACAGGCGTCCGCACACTTAAAACACTTAAGGCACAAGCCTTTTTCAGTTACATCCCTTTAGGAAGGTAAATACCGTATAATGAATATTTTTTCAAAGTGACACGGATGCGTCCACAGCTTCATATTGTAATTTAATACATAGAGCATTTAATACTTTAAAATAACTACTATTTACATGATGTAACCCAAAATATGTACAAGGTATTATATTATGCTCCAATAGAGTGAGTTAAAAGATAAAAAAAATAAGATTTATATCTAATGATTTGGATCACCTATAATCTTAGAAAAATAAAATGGAGGGCAATTCAATATGAATGAAAATTTTTACAAGCACTTAATTGAAAACTCACCAACGGGATATGCATATCATAAAATAATATGCGATAAAGACGGTATTCCTTGTGATTTTGAATATATTGAAGTTAATGGCGCCTTTGAAAAGCTTACAGGGTTAAAGGGTTCAGATATAGTAGGTAGAAGAACCACCAAAGTCTTACCAAATTTGAAAGAAAGTGAATTAAAGTTAATCCATATTTATGGAGATATTGCAGTTAATGGTGGGGAAAAAGAATTGGAGCAGTTTTCAGAAGCGTTGAAGTGTTGGTATAAGGTAAGTATATATTCTCCTGAAAAATATTATTTTACAACGCTTTTTACTGATATAACTAAACAAATGACTCAACTACCAGAAATGGAAAGACTACTACAAATCTCTGAAGAGTTTTTACAGATGAATGATCAAGAACTTAATTATCAAAAAATTACAGATGATTTTTTAAAGATAAGTAGAGCTAAATATGCTGCGTTTAATTTATATAATAAAGGCGGAAAAAGTTTTACTACCGTTGCTATATCTGCAGATAATGTAATACTTAAAAAAGCTTCAAATATCATGGGATCCAAAATTGTGGGGAGGCAATGGGAATATGACCCAGTACGTACTGAAAAAATAAAATCAGGAACAATTACACGCTTTCATTCTTTAAGGGAATTAGTAGGAAACGTTATGCCAACAACGTTAGTTGCTCTACTTGAGAAAATTTTTAATATAGGAGAAGTTATATTAATAAAAATTAGAAAAAGCAATATTATGATTGGTGACTTTACTTTATTTATGAATAAAGGTGAAACTTTCAATAAAGACACCTTATGTGAAATATATGCCAGACAACTGGGGCTACTTATAATACGCAAATGGGCACAAGACGAGTTAGTGATTGAAAAAAAGCTGATAGATGCAATATTTAACAGTGTACCTGGATTGATCTATCTCTATGATAATCAAGGCAAACTAGTGAGATGGAATAAAAAGCATGAGGAAATAATTGGTTATTCCCCAGAAGAATTATCTCAAATGACTTATTTTGATTGGTTTAAGGGAGATGAAGAAAGTTGCAAGGTTTTTATGGAGGGTATGACTAGGGCAAGAGAATATGGGTTTGCTGATGCTGAAGCGAAGCTGCAGAAAAAGGATGGCACAATAGTTCCTATGTATTTTACCGGTAGTGCTTTATATTTGGATGGTAAACAATATTTTGTAGGTTTAGGGCTTGATATAACTGAGCGTAAAAAAAAGGAAGAAGAAATTTATTATTTAAGCTATCATGATCAACTAACAGGTTTATATAATCGTAGATTCTACGAAGAAGAGTTAAAAAGACTTGATACAGAAAGAAATCTTCCAGTGAGCATTGTTATGGGTGATGTAAACGGGTTAAAACTTATTAATGATTCATTTGGACATGTTATGGGTGACGATTTACTTAAGAAAGTAGCGGAAGTTATAACTCGAGGATGTCGCGATGATGATATTATAGCAAGATTAGGCGGAGATGAATTTGTTATTATTTTACCTAAAACCGATGCTTTGGTAGCGGAACAAATCATTAAACGTATATCTGATTTATCACTAAGCGAAAAATTAGGCTCCCTTGATATTTCTATTTCATTTGGGTATGGAACTAAGAATGATAAAAAAGAAAGTATAGAGGATATATTAAAAAATGCTGAAGATCATATGTACAAGAAAAAACTCTTAGAGGGCCAAACTATGAGGACGAAAATAATTAAGGACATATTAAATACATTTCATGATAAAAATAAATGGGAGGAACAGCATTCTCATAGGGTATCAGAATTATGCAAAAGCATGGGAGAGGCACTAGAACTACCTGAAAATGACATTAAGGAGCTTGTGTCTGCTGGATTAATTCATGATATAGGAAAAACAGCTATAGATGAAAATATACTTAATAAACCTGGTAAACTTACAGGCGATGAATGGAAGGAAATCAAACGTCATCCAGAAATAGGCTATAGGATGCTTAATACGGCAAATGATATGTCTGACATGGCGATCTACGTATTGTATCACCATGAAAGATGGGATGGTACTGGGTATCCCAAAGGCTTAAAAGGGGATGAGATACCCATCAAGTCAAGAATTATAGCTATAACGGGTGCCTATGATACTATGACTAGTGAGAGTATTTATCGAAGTGCACTACCAAAGGAAGTTGGAATAGAGGAATTACAAAAATATGCAGGCATTCAATTTGATCCTGAATTGGTAAGTGTATTTATTGAGAAGGTATTGAATTAAATTAATAATTTTATGATTAGATTTTACTGACTTTTAATATTTTTTGTAAGTGAGAATATTAAGTTGAAATTATGTAAGTAATGTATCAATTCACTGTAAGAAGATAAAAATAAGATACTACTAAAGAAAGGAGTACAGATGAATATTGAAGATTATATTGGGTTAGGAGTTATAGCTTGGTTGTTTATATGGGTAGTGATTTTTACCGGAATTGCAATTAAAAACTAAATAAGTAATAGAGGTAAAATATAATTTCACTTATTACTCTCCAAGTAATCCTGAGAAAAGCCCTATAATTGTTATTGCTTGAGCAATTGGAGCTTTTAATCCTGTACTTACAACTGGATCAAAGAATGTTCAAAAATATCTTAAGCAATATGAGTGGGTTCTTAGCAAAAGTAATTCCCGTTCTTGACTACATATAATGCACTCAGATTTATTAATGCTACTAAACAAGTCTAAAGTTATACTTGAAAAAGTTAAGTTATATAACGTTGCATATATCCATTTTAAAGTAGTTCTTATATTTAACCGTGCTATTAATCCACAGCCAACAACAATAACTGCAATGATAGAAGACATATTAATACCGAAATAAACTATTCTAAACAATCCAATCATTAATCCGCATATTATAACAGATATTGTTCCACCATATATAGCTGAGAGGGCTATAATAACATTTCTAAAATCAAGTATAGTATTTCCAGCAACATTTACACTGAATATCATTATAATTATTCCTAATAGTCCTGTTACAACCCCAGTCATGATTTTAATTCTAATAGATGATGAACTTCCTATCTCATATTTTTTTATTAATTGACTTATTATGCTTATAAAACTAATCCCAATTGCCATATTTATAAATAAATCTCTCAGCAAAAGTACCCCACCACCCTATTATATAAATTTACAAATGCCTTGAATCAGTTTCACAATATAATTATACTTTAATAATATCATTATATAACTAATAAAATTTAGGGGTATTTTATTATATGGTAAGACTGTATCTAATAGTGCAGTGTATGTTAGAAATCATACAACATAATAAGATGTTATCTTGAATGCTTGGGGGGGAGCATCAAACTGATCTTCTTGAAAATAATCACACAAAGTATTAAAATATACTTATATAAATAAGAAACCAATTATATTTACTTGATAAAAGTATGTTGAAAATCAGATGCAGGCATTGGTTTTCCAATTAAATATCCTTGAATATAATCACACCTAAGTTCCTTTAATGTAGCAAATTCTTTTTCTGTTTCAATTCCCTCTGCAATAACTTTAATATTTAAATTAGTAGCAACTGCTAGTATAGATTTAATTATAACTAGGTTTTTAGAGTTGTTATCTAAATTTATTATAAGTGATCTATCTATTTTGATTGTATTAATAGGAAGTTTGCTTAAATAACTAAGGGAAGAATATCCTGTACCAAAATCATCCATTGAAATTTTAACCCCCTGTAATTTTAACTCTAAAAGTACTTTTATTATTAAATCAATGTCCTCCATGGCCTCATCCTCAGTAATTTCAAGACTTAAATACCTCGGATCTAGTGACTGCCCATGTAAAATATTCATTACTAATTGGACAAAATTCAATTGAATTAGTTGTTTATAGGATGTATTTACGGATATACTAAAATCCTTTGCACCGAGCTTCTGCCATTTTTTACACTGTGAGCAAGCATTATATAGCATCCAATTATCGATTTCTACCATTCTACCCATCTTCTTTGCAATTGAAATAAATTCTATAGGCTGAATAATTCTTTCCTCTCGTTTCCATCTTATAAGAGATTCAGCACTTAAGACTTTCATTGACTTCAAATCTATTATAGGTTGATAGTACGTTATAAATTCCTTTTTATTCAAAGCATTCTTTAAGTTTTTTTCCGTTTCTAACTTATGAATATTGTTATCATTCATGATGTTGTTATAAAGAGTGCATCCATAGCCCCCGCTATTTTTAATTTCATACATAGCTAAATCTGCATTTCTTATTAAAGTATCTACATCAGTTCCATGTTCAGGGAATAAACTGATGCCTACACTGGCGCCAATATATAAAAGATTATTATTATAAATGAAGGCATCACTTAGTACTTTCACAAGGGTTTTTCCGATTTCTGTTGCACTTGATGAAGACTTTAAATCTCTGATAATTACAATGAATTCATCCCCTCCGATTCTACTGACTATATCTGCGGATCTTATATTACTTTTCAATCTCTCTGCTACTTTTGTAAGAACTACATCTCCTGTTTCATGACCAAAACTGTCATTTATAGCTTTAAATTTATCTAAAGCTATGAATAAAAAAGCTAAATTTTCCTTTGTATTTTCTAGTAAATCACTAATGTTTTTTAGCAATTTTTTTCTATTAGTAAGACCTGTAAGAGTGTCATAATTTACAAGTACAGAAACATCATGTAATAGAGTAATAATTCCTAAAATATCTTTATATTCATCATATATAACTGTTGCTGATAGTTCACAGACAAGTGCTTCTTTATTTTCCCTGTATAAATCAACTTCAATACTAATAGTATTTCCTGCTTGTATTATAGTATTAATATTAAAATCTCTAAAATTTATTATTGAATCAAGTGAATTTTCCTTTAATTCCTTATAATTATAGCCCGTTACATTTAGCACAGCTCCATTACAATTTTTTACAAGAAAATCCTCCCCTAATATGAAAATCGGTTCATTTACAGCTTCAAAAAGATATTCTGATACAAGTTCATAAGAAATTGACATCATTTTATGTTTATTAATTGCGTACCACATTCCACCCATTGCTATAAGGTTTGTTATAATCGCTAACGGGAAAATCATTATACCACTTTTAGGTAAAATCATATCTATTGTTACTGCTAAACAGAAGCTTATTGAACTGGTCATTAAAATAATTTTATTCTGTTTTTTAATTCTATTTTTTTTAGAGTTTTTCCCCCATGAAAATATAATTTTAAGGCCCGCAATGGAGGTAACTAAACAATACATTATAAAAGCAGTGCCCATAATTGAGGTAGGAACGTATGATACCCAACCATAAAATTTTTTAATTAATACTTTAGAAGGTTGATACATTAAATTACTCACAAAAAATATTATTGAAGAAATATATAATGAAAACTTTATTTTATTAAAGTCATTTTTTAGTTTTTCATTATTAAGAGAAAATGTGAAGAATATCCATATTGCACTAAAAGAACACCACCCTAATGAAGAAACCAATCTCCATAAATTTGCAACTTTTATATTTGGAGAAATCAGCATAAATGCATACCCTATTGCCCAAAAGCTAGTGCAGATACATAAAGCAAAAAATACTACGTTGACTTTAGACTTTTTATCTTTCTTATAACTATAGATACCTAAAAATAAGTAAAAGATAAAACATATACATAATATTGTAAACAGTATAGTTTGAATATTACCTTCTAGTAGCAATACTTATTCCCCCTCATCTTAAAACTTTTATAATTATTATATGTTTTACATTCAAAATAGTTTACATTTTATTAGGTGAGTTGTTAGTATATAAGATCGATGAGCTTCCCAAATATAGCACATCATATTTATTATATTTTATGGTATAACAATTAATTAATGCACTGTTATTAACTCTAAAACAGATTTTGAAAAACTTGGAAGTTTATAGTGTAAATACAATGGATAAAATCAATATTTTAAAGAGAGGGTATTTTAAGATATGATGGTATAATTTATTTATAAGTTACGTCGAAATATATTTGAAGTACGACTTAAAAACACCGTAAATTCAGTTATGAATAATACGGTGTTTTAATGGATTATTCGGTTTTAGTAATTGTGACGTTTTAATATAAAAAGTCTAATTTTAACCTAGAAGCTTTCTCTTTTTTGCATCATACTCTTCTTGAGTAATGGACCCCATATCTAATAACTCTTTCAACTTTTTAATTTCATCAAGTGAACTCAATGATTCACTTTGCCCAATATTATTTGGAGTCCTTAGTTCAGTCATCTTATTAACGCCATTTGAAAATATATTTTTAAACTATTATTAATAGTAATATTTTTAATGTATATGTATCTGAATCATTGATTTACCTATGATTATATTTTGATTTTCAATAAATGGCACAGATGCTTCTATTAACCTATAGATGACAGAGAATTGGTACTTTAAAATACATTTAAAGGAGCGGTGGCAAAGCGGTGGCAAATTTATCGTTTGCCACCGCTCTATAAAATATAAATAAATAGAACTAAATATAATTTAATATAGAAAACCTATTAGATACAGTAAAATCAACATTAAATAGATATATTAAAATATAATATAATTCATAGAAATAATGATAAAATCAAATACAGGACTCGGCTTACAGACTTACTCACACCATGGATAAGACTATGTTTAACGCATAGTCTTAAAATGCATTTAAATGAGTTGTCAAAATAAACAAAAGGAGTAAATTTATTTTTGCCCCTTTTTTTGCCCCTTATAGTTTAAATTAAGTAGGTATTACCTAAACTTAGTTAAAAAGTAAAATGGCTATTTATAAGGAATTGACAGCTTTTTAAACTTACTAGAAATCATTTCTTTCGAATCTGTAGGTCGGGGGTTTGCACTGGGTTCGTTTTTAGTACAAATTCTATTATTGGGTACTATTTGGGTATTACAAATACAAAATAGTACCCAATTTTAAGAAAGTACATAGTAAAAAAAGGTATTAAAGTTAGGACCTGGGTAACTGCAAAAATGAAAGAGTTTAGAAGATGAATGATTAAGAAAGTTAATTGATTAAAAGATACATAAAATTCAATGATGTGGTGGAAATTCCGACCATTTTCCACCGGTACATAAAATATAATTAAATAATTTTAGTGCTTAAAAATTATTATATACCTCATATATGGTATTATATCAATGCTCACAGAGTATTATAAAATATATACAGATAAGATAAAATACAAAGTATAGACACACCCCTCACATAGAAACTATCGTAGACATAGTGAAGCTATAACAGGGTTTAACGGGGTTTAACAAGTGAATATTTAACTCGAATTGTCTATTTGCCACCGTAAACTATTTCATGGTGGCAATTATATTAGCTTTTAGTTTTAGGAGTTCCAAACTCAAATACATCTTTGCCAACTATAAAGATATGATAATGTAACTATATATTTAGGATTAGTTACGTAGAACCATATCATAAGTAAATGCGAAATTTACTAAAATTGGATAGCTGATGAGTGAGAATTTCTTCGGAATTTTAAAGTGTGAATGCATATACAGAAAAAAACCAACGACATTTGATGAAGCCCGCCAATTTATTGATGACTATATATATTTTTATAATTATGA
>NZ_JAIZZK010000051.1 GCF_020443705.1 Clostridium algoriphilum | reverse complement strand
GAGATATTGGATAAGCTCAATATAAACATGAGTAAAGAGAAAACTGTTGAAGTTGGTAAAGAGCTTAAACAAATATATATAAATAAATTGAAAATTGAAGATGTTGTATGTAAGGTTAAAAATGAGCTTTTTGAAGTGATAAATAAAAGTTCAGATGTAGTTATAGAAAAAATTAACACAAAAAATATTATATGCAAATGTCTAATTTGTGGTGGAGATATAGTAGAAAATGCTAAGGCATATGGTTGTAATCAGTGGAAAGAAGATCTCATCAATATCTTCAATTAATAATTGTATATTATATAGCAAGTCTCTACCGTTTTCACTATACATATTAAAATAATTATTTATTATCTTTAGATCTTTGGAGAAAATAAATTTTGTTTAATATATTTTTTCACAAATAATTGATTCTCTAACTTATAAAAATCATTTTCAATATTCACATTAAAGTTAAGCTCAAGCCACTCTTTGTGAAACCATCTCTATTCTTTGCAACTAATACAGAAAGCATTCTCATCTGCTATTCTAGTAATTTCACTTATAATTTGTTCTTTATTAAAAATAAACATTAATAGATAATTGCACATTATTATATTATATTTATTTCTTAATGGGATCCCCTTGATTAAATCAGCTTGTACAAAATTGAATTTATTTATATCTATTTCATTAAATTTATTTATGTCTACAGCTGTAATGTTTTCAAATCCAAGTTTATCAAGATAATAAATATTTCTTCCTTTGCCACAACCTAAGTCTATTATTTTATTATTTAGATTTATATCATATATAAATTTATTTATAAAAAATCTCGTGTAGTCACTTCTACTTTTAGAAGAGCATTGAGGGCATATCCTTAAATCTTTCATATTGTCACCTTAATTTAGAAATATTTTTATAGTTATATGCGGACAAAAGTACACAAACCAATTAAAAAAGCAAATTCTTTGCGTTCGCTTACGATTTTTTGTTGCTATTTGGTGTTCTTTTGTCCGCCTATTTTCTAAGTACAACTTCAAAGTTGTACTTATGTTGAGGATACTATGTTCGTTATGTAAAAATGCCATACATTTTGACTACAATACACCATGATTAGTGTAATTGTATAATTTTTATAGGTATATTTAATAATTTTAGTGATTATTTGAATATGTTGAAGTTTGTTAATCACCTTTAATATCAAACATCATTGTTTAAAAATATATTTGCTATTTAAGCGATTTCAACTTCCTTAATATTGGTAATGATTTATCAATAAAATCACTCCTTTAGTTAAATTGTTTCATTCTTGACCAACTGTCTGCAACTTGTCCTTCTTTAAGAATACAAGTATTGATACTATTTTCTTTGCACCATGTATTTAAAACACGATAATGATTTTTATATTTTTTCCCTTTACCATTTATTATATAATTATCTAATCCATCGATATTTTTATGGACAACGTCTTTACTAAATCTATTAATTAACTTCTCATACTGCTCTTTAGTAATTTTTACTTTATCAATAACATCATCAATAAATTTTAGACTTATATATATAGTATTTGTATTAGTATTTGTATTAGTACTTGTCGTAGGTACATTTTGTACATAATCTTTAGGTACAATTTGTACCTTACCTTTG
Source organism: Clostridium algoriphilum (assembly GCF_020443705.1). Taxonomy (GTDB): domain Bacteria; phylum Bacillota; class Clostridia; order Clostridiales; family Clostridiaceae; genus Clostridium_AD; species Clostridium_AD algoriphilum. The sequence goes on along the minus strand of NZ_JAIZZK010000051.1, from coordinate 12,772 downwards.
GGTTCATTTTGTACATTAGGTACTTTAGGTACATTAGGTACTTTAGGTACCTTACCTTTTAATATATAGTAATGGTTTTTTTGCTTAACCGTTTCTTTTTTTATATACCCTTTTGCAACTAACGAATTAATTATTTTTATAACATACTTGATATGTGAATATCCTAAAAGCTTTTTTAATACTTCAAGGCTTGGATAAGCATATCCTTTTAATTTATTGTCAAATCTAATTAAATAAATTAATGATAATATTTCCATATGATTTAACTCTTCATTTTCTAATAAATCATTATCTATTATTGTATACCCCGCCACTTAATCACCTACTTTTTTAGTACAACTCAATGCAATTTGTATTAATTATATAAACTCTTAACCACACATTTTAAGGTATTTTTATAAATTCGTCCTGTAACTTTGTAATTTTCACTATGATTTTTTTTGATTTAGCCAAAATTGATCACCTCCAAACTATTTTTTTGAGCATTGATTCTTTGCCCATTCCCCTAATAATTCACGATTCAAAAAATATTTATTCCCCATTTTAAAGGCTGGAAAATCTTCTCTTTTTAATAAGTCTTCATACATTCTGTTTCTGCCTACTCCCAAAAACCTCATTCCCTCTGTTGGATCTATTAATATTGTCTTTAACTCTCCCATATTTTTAACCTCCTATTAGAATATTTCCTGTACTGGTATTTCTAAAACTTCTGATATTTTTTTAATCACTAGAATACTTGATACTTGAATTAGTTTATTTTCATATCGCAAACTTTAGCTTCATATTACAATTCATATTGCAAACTGTCAATAGCTTTTGTAAATTTAATTTGCATATTGCAAATTAAATTGTTATTATTATATTGGGAGGTGTCATTATGAATATTGGTAAAAATATAAAACAACTAAGAATTGAAAAAGGTATTTCTCAAAAAGAATTTGCTAGAATTTTAAATAATATGCCCGTGTCAACTTTAGCAAATTATGAAAATAATCATAGGGAACCGAATATAGAAACCCTAACTAAAATAGCAACCGCTCTTGGAGTGTCAATTAATGATTTAATTGAAAAGATCAGTTTTGAAGGTGAAACTTTAGAAGAAATAACATCACAAATAAATAGAAATAAATTAATATCAGAAACAAATAAAGAACATTTAATTGATATTCTTCAACCTCAAATTAAAGTACATCAAACTCCCCGTGAGATTAGCGATGAACGAGCTTTAATTTGTGTAGAAGAATTACTTGATTACGCCAAATGTAATTTTTCCCGAGATACGAATGATCTGATTGCTATTAAGAATGCTGTATGTATTACACTAAAACTTAAAGTCGAGGAATTAAAAAATGAACGGACTATAGTAAAAGAACACCTCAATATAACATTGAAATGATTTTATGAAGTGCATATTTTGAAAATCGGAGTACGTTATCACTGTATACCTAGTAAGGTTTGTTAAAACTAATTTAAGGAAACAAAAAATATTTACTCAAATTTAAACCTAGCAGTTAAAGAGGTGATCAAGTGGCTAAAACAGTATACAAGAAAAAAGTAAAAAATGATAAAGAATATTATTTTTATAGACTAAGACACAAGAATTTAAAAAATCCTAAAGATATATATGCTGCAACTGTTAAAGAACTTGATGCTAAAATAAATGCTCTAGTAAAAGATCTGGATAACGGCATATCTAAAAATAAAGAATTTCTTGGAGTATTTTTTAAGGATTGGTTATACAATGCCCATTTATTAAACAAAAAGCCTTCTACTAAACAAAGATATGATAGTATTTATAGAACCTATATAGAAAACAGCTCTATTTATACCATAAAATTAAAGGATTTATGCCCCTCTGATATACAAATCTATTATAATGAGTTAATATCTAGTGGCAAAAGTAACGCCGCGATAAAAATGCTTCATAAGCTCGTAGCTCCATGTATTAGATATGCTTATGATAATAATAGAATTATAAAAGACTTTTCCCGGGCAATCATAATCCCTAACGATGACGAATATAAAAAACTAAGCAAAGTTAGTGAGGTAAAACCTTTTAGTTTAGATCAACAAATAAAGTTTTTTGAAGCTATCAAAGGACATGATCTTGAAGTGTTATTTATTACTGCTCTCGATACTGGTTTAAGACAGGGCGAATTATTTGCCCTTACTTGGAAAGACATAGATCTAGATAATGCTTATATCAATATTAATAAATCATATAAAACCGTTAGGAATATAGAAACTGGAATATATGAAGGTATAGTACAAACCCCAAAGACAAATAAGAGTATTAGAACAGTTCCTATACCAGAACCTTTAGTAAATAAGCTAAAACAATATAGGCTATCTCAAATGGCTTTAAAACTAAAAATGGGCAATTTATATAAAGATAACAGGCTAGTATTTTGCAATATGTTTGGAAAGTATTTAGATAGCGGAAATGTATTAAAAAGATTTAAGAAAGTGCTAAATGAAATGGATTTACAAGACATGAAATTCCACGATTTAAGGCATACCTTTGCTACTAGGTTGTTTGAGTTAGGCGAAGAAGCAAAGACAGTACAGGAACTACTAGGACATAGCAATATCTCTATTACTCTAGACACTTATACCCATGTATTGGATAGTATGAAGAGAAAAGCTGCACAAAAATTAAATGATTTATATCAATCAATGGGGGTAAAATAACCCTCATTTTTTTATTTATAAAAACCAATAAGGGGCAAAAAAGAGGGCAAAACTTTATTTTAGGGCAAAGCTAAAGCCTTACAAACTTAGTGCTTGTAAGGCTTTAGTGGTGCGTCGGACAGGAGTCGAACCTGCGACCAACTGGTTCGTAGCCAGCTACTCTATCCAACTGAGCTACCAACGCATAAACATCATTACTATAATAGCATATTATATGTTAATAGTAAAGCAAAATAAAAAGATATTGTTTATAACACTAAATTGCTCTCAAATTAAAATCAAATACTTGTATCTCTATTCTATATGCATCTATACTCATGAATAAATATTTATATAAAAAATTATCTATTACATATTTGGCTTTAATAAAATAAAGTAATAAATTAACTATTTGCATGATAAAATAAAAAACACCTAACTATTGTTAGATGTTTTTGGTGGAGAAAGAGGGATTTGAACCCTCGCACCAGTTGCCCAGTCTATACCCTTAGCAGGGGCACCTCTTTAGCCACTTGAGTATTTCTCCATGGCTTAATTTTATGTCTTTATATAAAAATGGTGGAGGAAGTGGGATTCGAACCCACGGTACGCTTTCACGTACGTCGGTTTTCAAGACCGGTGCCTTAAACCAACTCGACCATCCCTCCATGTCTTAACGACAAGGTTCATTATATCAGCATATTTATATCATGTCAACATATTTCTTGAATTTTCTCACTTTAATTTGATTTATCAAAATAAAAAACACCTAACAATTGTTAGATGTTCTTGGTGGAGAAAGAGGGATTTGAACCCTCGCACCAGTTGCCCAGTCTATACCCTTAGCAGGGGCACCTCTTTAGCCACTTGAGTATTTCTCCATGACTTAATTTTATGTCCTTATATAAAAATGGTGGAGGAAGTGGGATTCGAACCCACGGTACGCTTTCACGTACGTCGGTTTTCAAGACCGGTGCCTTAAACCAACTCGACCATCCCTCCATATACAACAACAAAATTTATTATATCAGCATAAATATACTCTGTCAACATATTTATAATTTATTATTACATTATTATTATTCTTTCATAATTTATAATAAATGAACAACTTAATATTTAATATTAGAGTCGTTCATTTATACTTATTATAATGTAAATTTAATAATTGACTAACTTATTTTAAATTGATTTATGTCCTCCCATATACTTTAATAAAACCGTAGGTATAGTTACTGATCCATCTTCATTTTGGTAGTTTTCAAGTACTGCAGCTAAAGCTCTTCCCACAGCTACTCCTGATCCATTTAGTGTATGAATATACTTAGCTTTATCCTTTTTATCATCTTTATACCTAATATTTGCACGCCTTGCTTGGAAATCCTCAAAATTACTACAGCTTGATATTTCAACATACTTATTATAACTTGGCATCCAAACCTCAATATCATATTTAAATGATGCTGTAAATCCTAGATCACCTTTACATATCTTAACTAGTCTATAAGGTAGACCAAGTCCCTGTAATACAGATTCTGCATCTACAACTAATTTTTCAAGTTCTGCATAAGAATCTTCAGGCTTTGTAAATTTAAGTAATTCTACTTTATTAAACTGGTGTTGCCTTATAAGTCCTCTTGTATCTCTTCCTGCTGAACCCGCTTCTTGTCTAAAACAAGCACTATAAGCTACATGCTTTATTGGAAGATCTTTTCCATTTAATATCTCATCTCTATAAATATTTGTAACTGGTACCTCTGCTGTAGGTATTAAGAAATAGTCTGTATTTGCCACTTTAAAAGCATCTTCCTCAAACTTAGGTAATTGACCCGTGCCAATCATACTTTGCCTATTAACCATATATGGAGGCAATATTTCAGTATATCCATTGTTATCCACATGAAGATCCAAAAAATAGCTTATTAATGCTCTTTCAAGTCTTGCTCCAAGGCCCTTATACACTGTAAATCTTGAACCTGTAATCTTTCCGCCTCTTTCAAAATCTAAAATATCATTATCTATTCCTAGATCCCAATGAGCTTTAGTTGCAAAATTAAATTTTTTAGGCTCTCCCCATTTTCTTACTTCAACATTATCTTCATCTGTATCTCCTTCTGGAACATTTTCATTAGGTATATTGGGAATGCTTAGCATAATATTCTTAATTTTTTCACCCACATCAGACAATTCAATATCAAAGTTTTTAATCTGATCTGAAAGCTTTTTCATTTGCACCATAATTTCTTCTACATTTTCTCCACTTTTTTTAAGCTTTGGAATGAGCGCAGATTGAGTATTTCTTCTATTTTTTAATTCTTCAACCTCCACTAATATATCTCTTCTTCTCTTATCAAAAGTTACAACCTCATCAATCAATGATAACTTAAAGTTTTCCCCTCTATTTTTCATTAATCTTTTTATCTCTTCTGGATTATTTCTTATTCTTTTTAAATCTAACATAACTATTCCTCCTTAAGTATTTTAACTATACTACATCAATTAAGTTATTTTATTATATAAATATATTTATTGATTATTTACTTCAATATTTTTTGTACATATAATATCAACTCCAGTATTAAGTACATTTTTACATACTACGTCTCCTATTTTAATAGGTGGACCTACGTGTATTCTACTTAATGCTTTTGAGCATTCAATCCATATTTTCTTGTCAAGAGGTTTACTACTTTTTACTGGAACGACCTTACATAAGTCAGAACCTTTTATTCTAACTAAAGTGGTTAATACTGCTTCCTGTTCATTATGATTACAAGTAATTTCTTCTACCAAATAATTCATCCCCTACATACTATCAAATTCTTTTATTCTATATAATACAATATTAGAATTTTTTGAGTCCTTTGCTATCTCTTTCATATCTTTATTGGTTTCTCTTGCTAAAATAGAAACAACTTTATTTAAACAATGAGCACCTTGACAGTTTCCAAATGCCGCACCTGTTCTTCTTTTAACTCCTTCTACTGTTCTTGCACCTAAAGGTCTCCTTATAGCATCCACTATTTCTCCTTCAGTTACTTTTTCACATCCACATATTATTTTACCATATTTATTGTCTAACTTAATAATTCTTTTTCTTTCTTCATCGCACAATTCTCTAAACTTATAGTACTCTCGCCTTTTATCATTAAAATCTTTTTTGAGCTTACATTTCATCTTGCTCACTACACTTTCACATACAATATTTGCTATGGCTGGTGTCATAGTTACCTGCCCATAGTGTTTCCCTTTAATTTGAATAAGCCCGTCATCTATTCCACTATCATCAATTACCATAGACTCTTCAAAAAAAGGCCAATCTAAAAACATTTTAACATCTATATCATCTACACCACTTGTGATTTTAGATACCCTATTTACTAGTTCTTTATAACTGACATTCTCTTTAATACTAATAGCGGCTACAATGTCGCCTTCCATTGTTGGAAGAGTGTAAATTCTTTCGCCTTTAGAATTCATTATAAATAATGCATGTGAAAATTTTGTTTTTTCATTATTATCTAAAAGTAAATATTTTAATATTCCTTCATTATTATTTACTCCGATTTTTTTTTCATTTACTATACTATAATTTTCTGAAGGAATTGTATTAATTACCAACTTGCTTGTAAATTTATTTTTATTTGTTATAACTGTAAAACCTTTGGATATTTCTTGAATATCTATTACTTCTTCTTCTAATTTGAATTTTACACCGTTATCAAAAGCCACTTCTCCATAAGATAAGGCTAGGTCAAAGGGACAAATTACACCTGTATTTTTAGAATACAATGCTTTTTTTACTTCTACCTTTAAATTTGGCTCCATTTCGTATATGTATTCAGGTTCTAATATAGAAACGTCCTTAATTCCTCTCTCTATTGCTCTATTATATATATTTGTAATTACCTCAACCTCTTCATCATTTTGAGCAATTATTAGTGAACCACACCTTTTAAAGGGAACGTTAAATTTAGCACTTATGATATCCATCATTTTATTTCCCATACGTTCAAGCTTAGCATTTAAGGTATCTTCACTTTCAACACCATCATAAACCATAGCAGTGTTTATTAATGCTACATCGTCGGCTATATCATAGTCTTTTTCAATAACAGCTATATTAAGGTTATATTTTGAGATTTCATAAGCCACTGCACATCCTATTAAACCTCCACCCAAAATAAGTACATCATAATCCATTTTAAACCTCCACCATAAATTAAACTATTTTAACTTAATATTATTATTATATCCTTTTTTTTAACATGCGACGCAATATATTGAATTTATTTTGATAATTTTAATAAAAAGAAGAATACTAATCTATTCCTCTTTTCATAGATATATTTTACTCACTTATTTTATTTAATATATCACCTAATTGTTTTATGAATACTCCGTATTCATCCCATTGTCCATTTTTTTGAGCAGATAATGCTTTTTTATATAAATCTTTAGCAATTTTTATGTTACTAAGTGATTTTGAATCTATAACGTCATTATTTGCAGGGATAGATATAGCCTTTTTATCAGTATAATTAAATATTTGATTTAGCGCCGATTCTATATCATCATCTAATATTATTTTATCTCCATAAGACACTATAACTTTTTTCATCTCTGGTATACTTTTTTCACCTTTAGCCCTAAGATACATAGGTACTACATAAAGCAGCGAATTTTTAATTGGTATAATTAGTGTTTCTCCAAATTGGACTTGTGAACCTTGCGTATTCCAAAGCGATAACTCCTTTGATATTATAGAATCCTGATTTATTTTTTGTTTAAACAATACTGGACTATACACCGTTTGCTTTGGGGGTAATTTATATAAAACCATTTTTCCATAATTATCTTCATCCATTCTTGCACCAAACAAAGAAACCATATTATCTCGCCCCTTAGTGTTGAAGTATTCAAGTAATACCATTTCTTCTTTGTTTTCTTTTGGCAATTTCATCATTAAATAAGAAACTTCACTTTTCTCATTTTTAACATCAACCTTTTCTTGATTAGTCGCTATAGACCATACATCATCTCCGCTATAAAACACTCCAGGATCTATTATGTGGTATTTACCAAGTATCTTAGATTGCAAGCTAAATAATCCTTCTGGATACCTGAAATGTTCTTTTATGCCGCTTGGTATCGGCTCTAAATTTTTAAACAGCTTTGGAAATATCTTTGAATAACTATTTGCTATAGGATCAATTTTATCAACTATATAAAATTGAGGGGTTCCATCCACTGCATCTATAACAACTTTAATTGAATTTCTAATATAATTTACATCATTATGTGGTTGTGAGAAAGGATATTTATTTGAAGTTGTATACGCATCTAAAATCCAATATAGCTTTCCCCCATTTATGACAATGTATGGATCATTGTCATAGGTTAAAAATGGTGCGATTTTTTTTACTCTTTCGACTACATTTCTATTAATTAGTATCTTGCTGTTAGATGTTATATCATTTGATAATAAAAACTTATCGCTTCGTTTATTTATGGCAAATAAAAGTCTGTTTGCTAAATTCATTTTTATACCAGCTTTTCCCTCGTAGCTATTCATTTGATTTTCTCCACCCTTAGGATAATCTAACTCTCCAATCTTTGTATTAACTATACTATAGTCATTAGTGCTTTCACCAAAATATATTCTAGGATTATTTAATTTTATACTTGTTTTGTTTTCGAGAGGTATATTGTTAATAACAAAATCAGGTTGACCTTCACTTGTTACTGAATTTACTTTACTCATAACCACGCCATATCCATGAGTATACACTAAATGTCTATTTTGCCAAGTATTTGAGTTATCTTTTAATGAATCTAAATCAATTTCCCTTGGAGCAATAAATACTTGACTATATTTTCCGTTAATATTGTATCTATCAACATCTATATCATTAAATCCATAATAAAATCTCAAATACTGAAATTGATTATAGAATTCTAATGCTGGTTTATAAGAGTTAATTTTTATATTATCAATAGTATCTTTGTTTGAACTAATGTCCTCTTTAGTTAAGTCATTTTTTATTTCAAATGGTACTTCCTCTATACTATCAACATTAAAAGCTTTTCTTGTGCTATCTATATTGTATTGAATATACGGTTTTTCTAGGGTTTTTTCGTTTGATTGAACTTTAAATTTTTGTACTGAAGTTGAAGTTATGTGTTCTCCGAATATTAATACAGTAATTACAGTTATTGATATAATCATAAGCTTCTTTTTATATGTTAAAAGACTTATAAATGTAATTATAGATGCAATTAGTGATGCTACTGCTATTACTTGATAAAACTTTAAGGTTACATGTACATCTGTATAGCTAGCTCCAAAGACTAGTCCTCTTGGTGAGTATACTAAATTCCAAGATTTTATTAAGTATCCCAAAGATACTAAAAGTAATGTTAATGATAGTAAAACAGCAAGCTGTCTTCCCGCAAATTTAGTTATGCCACTACTAAAATTTTTAATATTTTTAAATATAGAAAAATTGCTTCCTTTATTGGGATACAATATATAATCCCTTATAGTTAGTATTATATATATGATTATGCTAATAATTACTAACCCAACTAGGAGAGTTATAACTGTTTTATATAAAGAGTCTATTAGTGGAAGTTTAAATATAAAAAATGAAATATCTTTTTTAAATAATGGGTCTACAGAATTAAAACTAGTAGCATTTGTAAACTGGAGTATTGTATACCAATATTTAGTCGCAAATCTAAATGAAATTATAAAAGATATTATAATATTTATTAAAATACCAACTTTACGTTCTAAATTTTCTTTATTTTTGTTAACTTCAATAATCTTTTTCCATCTTAGAATGCTGCTTTTAAATGTTTTATAGTATGTCCATAATGCTATATAACTCACTATAAATACTAGCATCATCAACTTTAAAATTGCTGCTAGTTTAGTAAAATATACTGACAAATACCCTACTTCCTTAAACCATTGTATATTTATAGCTAGATTAACTATGTTACCTAAGAAAACTATAATAACTATAATTATTAATAGTACAATAAAAGCTATTGTCTTTTTTCTTCTCAAAAAACTCACCTCTTATCTAATTTTAATAATTTACCTAAATTAGAATATTTTGTTTCGATTGCACCAACTGGGCATAATTCCTGACAACAAAAACACCTAATACATTCATGCATATTCCATTTAGGGTTTAATATATTCCCATTAGGTACCATCTCAATAGCTGCTGGCTTTTCCGGGCAAACCTCCCCACATCTACCACACCCTATACATTTTTCTTTTATAAGTGCTGGGCTTGGTGCTATCATCCCTCTTAGAAAATTAGTTACTCCTGGGCTGATAAAATAGAAATTACCTCCCTTTCTACATAACTTAAAATCCCTTACTTTCATAGTTTCTATGTCTTCACCAAGTATGTTTATATCTCGTGGTAGTACAACTCCCCATTTACTTTCATATGCTTCTTTTAATACAGGGGTGTCTAGAGGGTTATCATAACCTATAATCCTCACGGCAGTAGAATCAACAGCTGTTAAACTTCGCCCCATAATTAAAGTATTTAATTTATATGATTGTCCACTTTTAGGCCCATTCCCTTCCATTGCAATTATACCGTCTAAAATTGCAAAATTAGTCCCAACTGCAGTATTAAGATCTAAAAGCATTTTACAAAAATTATTTGCATTAGGCATCCTTGTATGCCAGGTCGCTTTTTGTGTTCCTGGTACGCAACCAAATTGATTTTTTATAGCACCTGTATAATATGCCATAGCATGTGTTTTAAGTTTTGGTAAAGAAATAACAACATCTGCTTCGTAAGCAGCTTTAGATATGTTCCAAGATTTACATAAAATAGAGTTATCTAGTCTTACATGTACTGATTCCTTAAAGTCCTCAAAACTAACTCCATATTTATCAGCAACCTCCATAAGGCCAGATTTTTCTGCTGCTTTTCTTGAATCCCCAAAGCCAGGAGAATCGCCAAAACTAATATTATTAGAATATTCTTTAATAATTCTAATTACAGCTTCAAAAACAGCATAATGAGTTACTACTGGAGATTCTTTATTTTCAACACTTAACATGTTAGGTTTTAAAAGAACTTTGCTATCTTTTGGTATTAACTTTTTTAAAAACTCATCTCCGCCTAGTAAATCAAAACCCTCTCGCAATTTTTTTTCTAGTAAATCAACATCATACTTAATACATTTTATAAGTGCAATATCTTCCATAATAACTACTCCTTAAAATTAATTGTAATAATTGTACTGTAAGAATTGATTAATCAGATATTAAGTAATTTTTATCTTTTAATTCTTTTATAATACATTCTATTATCTGCTCATTATCTGCTCTTACAGTATGTAGATGTATACCTTTAGTTAAAGATGATAATGGCTCTGCACTGGATTCTTTGAATTTTTTTGTGAATTCTTCAATATCCATAATAGTTTTTATCATAAGCATTGCTCTTATTTCACCATATAAAGAGTGTTCTACTGTTACATCCTCTACTATTCCTCCGAATTTTACAATGCATTCAAGCTCATTGTATATGTCCTCTCTTCTATGTGATACTGCTATTACTCTCCTTACATAATTACTTTCTTCATTAGGTATTAAATAGCCTTCTGGTGTTGCAATTATATTTATTCCTTCTGCTCTTATAATTGCAATATCTTTTACTATAACTTGTCTTGTAACACCTAATTGTTCTGCTAATAACTGCCCCTTATATGTAATGTTATTTTCAGTCAATAGATTTTTAATAAATTCTCTTCTTTCCTTTGAATTCATTTTATCCTCCTATTATTTGTATTTAATTATATTCTATCACTCTTTTTATATTTAATGAATTATTTCCAATATATTAATAAGTTAAAAATAAAAAAAGAAACTATCTACTAGCTTCTTAATTTTTATCATCGCACTCTTTTAGTAAATCTAATTCTATGTCCCCAATTATATTGTTACTATGATGATTTCTTACTAAAAATAAAAATCTGTCTGTGTATTCATATTTTTTTAATAATTTATATCCTATAACTCCATGATTATAATACATATTAACGTTTTTAATTTTTTTACATGCTCTAATCTTTCCCTTAGTTATATTATGTAATATTACCATTATAGATTTATCTATTGGATTCATTCTACTATATATTTTTCCTATATCATGTAACAGCGCAACTTTTACTAGTTCCTCGGATAGTAACTTTCTTTGGTTACATGTTAATTTCACATCCCTAGCTACATTTATACAGTGTTTTTGTTCATAAATAGGTAATTGATTAAATAACTCCAATTCAAAACCTTCTAAATATGTTTCAAGAAAATTTATGTCTTCATTATTAATCTTAGAAACAATAGCTAGATAAAACTGCTTTACTCTATATAGTGACATTGTAAATTTCCTTTCATATTCACATTATATTATTTATTCTATCTTCTAAGTAGAAAAAAATTATATTTTAACGAAATAAAAAACAGTCCATATCGGACTGTTTTCTGGTGGAGATAAAGGGAATCGAACCCTTGACCCCCTGCGTGCAAGGCAGGTGCTCTCCCAGCTGAGCTATATCCCCATATGGTGGACCTTCAGGGACTCGAACCCCAGACCGACCGGTTATGAGCCGGTAGCTCTAACCAACTGAGCTAAAGATCCATATGTTTATCTGGCGACGACCTACTCTTCCACAAGGTTACCCCTGCAGTACCATCGGCGCATTGAAGCTTAACCTTCGTGTTCGGTATGGGAACGGGTGTTACCTTCATGCCATAACCACCAGATTTGTAAAGTATTATCCTTACATTAAAAGTATACCAATCAATAGCTAACTTGTCAATACACTTTATGAGATATTCTCTCAAAATTGCACAGTGAACTTATCTTCTTCTTTTGTCAGAAGCTTATCTTTTCGCTTACGCTCAAAGCCTTGCTTCTTTCTTTCAAAAGAAGTATATCGCATTATTTTATTTATAATTTGGTCAAGCCCTCGACTTATTAGTATTAGTCAGCTGAACATGTTACCATGCTTACACCTCTAACCTATCAACCTGGTGGTCTTCCAGGAGTCTTACTAACTT
>NZ_JAIZZK010000050.1 GCF_020443705.1 Clostridium algoriphilum | reverse complement strand
CTTACTTCCATTTCAACAAGTTCTAATAACTCTGGATCATCTACCATATCTGCTTTGTTTAAGAATACTACAATATAACCTACTCCAACTCTGCTTGCTAATAGTATATGCTCTCTTGTTTGAGGCATTGGACCATCTGCTGCACTAACTACTAGGATTGCTCCATCCATTTGTGCTGCTCCTGTGATCATGTTCTTTACATAATCCGCATGTCCTGGGCAATCAACATGTGCATAATGTCTGTTTTCTGTTTCATACTCAACATGTGCAGTGTTAATTGTGATTCCTCTTTCTCTTTCCTCTGGTGCTTTATCAATTTGGTCAAACCTAGATGCTTGTGCTAAGCCTTTAGTTGCAAGCACTGCTGTTATTGCAGCTGTTAATGTAGTCTTGCCGTGATCTACGTGCCCTATTGTTCCTATGTTTACATGTGGTTTAGTTCTTTCAAACTTTGCCTTTGCCATTTTGTATTCCTCCTTATATTTACATATTATCTTATATATTAACTATTATTTAGCTCCTATAACTTGTTCTTGAATACTCTTAGGTACTGGTTCATATGCAGCGAATTCCATACTGTATACTCCTCTACCTTGAGTTCTTGATCTAAGTGTTGTAGAATAACCAAACATCTCTGATAATGGAACCATTGCTCTAATTATTTGAGCACCTGATTGAGCTTCCATTCCTTCAATTCTACCTCTTCTTGAATTAATGTCTCCCATAACGTCTCCCATGTACTCTTCTGGAACTGTTACTTCAACTTTCATTATTGGTTCAAGCAATACTGGTTCTGCTTTTGCCATACCATTCTTGAAAGCCATAGAACCAGCAACCTTAAATGCCATTTCGTTTGAGTCAACATCATGGTACGATCCATCAACAACTTTAACCTTAAAGTTAAGAACTGGATATCCACCAAGAATACCACTTTTTGATGCTTCTTTAATTCCGTTTTCTATTGGTCCTATAAATTCTTTTGGAATAGATCCACCCACAGTACAATTTTCAAACGAATAAGGTTCAGTAGTTGGTATTAACTCTATCCAACAATGACCGTATTGTCCACGACCACCTGATTGTTTAATGTATTTACCTTCTGCTTTAACTTGCTTTCTTATTGTTTCTTTGTATGCAACTTGTGGCTTACCTACATTACATTCAACTTTAAATTCTCTTTGAAGTCTATCAACAATGATTTCTAAATGAAGTTCACCCATACCACCAATTATTGTTTGACCAGTTTCTTGATCAGTATGCGTTTGGAAAGTTGGATCCTCTTCTGAAAGCTTTGCAAGTGACATACCCATTCTTTCTTGACCAGCTTTTGTTTTTGGTTCAATAGCTACATGAATAACCGGATCTGGGAATACCATTGTCTCAAACAATATTGGATGATCTTCATCACATAAAGTTTCTCCAGTAGTTGTATTCTTAAGTCCAATTACTGCACCTAATTCTCCTGCACGTAATTCATCAACTTCTTCTCTGTGATTCGCATGCATTTTAACTAGTCTACCAACTCTCTCTTTTTTACCTTTGTTAGCGTTTAATACATATGTACCAGTTTTCATTACGCCCGAGTACACTCTTGCAAAACAAAGTCTACCAACAAAAGGATCTGTAGCAATTTTGAATGCTAAGGCTGCCATTGGTTGATCATCGCTTGGATATCTTTCCATTGGTTCCCCAGAATCAACATCTTGTCCTTTGATAGCTGGTATATCAAGTGGTGACGGCATATAATCTATAACCGCATCTATCATCATTTGAACACCTTTATTTTTATATGAAGAACCACAGATTACAGGTACTATTTCATTAGCAATTACACCTTTTCTTAATGCTGCTTTTAATTCTTCTTCACTTATTTCTTCACCATCGAGATATTTCATCATAAGATCTTCATCTAGCTCAGCTATTGCTTCAACCATAGCTGCTCTGTATTCTTCTGATATCTCTTTCATATCTTCTGGAATTTCTATTTCTTCTATTTGTGTTCCTAAATCATCCTTGTAGACTTCTGCAATGTTTCTAATTAAATCTACAATTCCGAGGAACCCTTCTTCTTTTCCTATTGGTAGCTGTATTGGAACTGCATTAGCATGAAGTCTTTCCCTCATCATATCAACAACTCTATAAAAATCAGCACCCATTATATCCATTTTATTAACATACGCCATTCTTGGAACATTATACTTAGTGGCTTGTCTCCACACTGTTTCAGATTGTGGTTCAACCCCACCTTTTGCACAGAATACAGAAACTGCACCATCAAGAACTCTTAATGATCTTTCAACTTCAACTGTGAAATCCACGTGTCCTGGTGTATCAATAATATTTATATTATAACCCTTCCAGAAGCATGTTGTAGCCGCAGATGTTATTGTAATACCTCTTTCTTGTTCTTGTACCATCCAGTCCATGGTAGCTCCACCATCATGAACCTCACCAATCTTGTGCGTTTTTCCTGTATAGAATAATATACGTTCAGTTGTTGTTGTTTTACCAGCATCAATATGCGCCATTATACCTATGTTACGGAATTTATCTAAAGAATATTGTCTATCCACTATTTGTTCCTCCCCTCACGAGTGATTATAAATTTGACAAAACTGTCTTGGCAAAGCCAAAACAGTTTTGATATTAATACCTGTAATGTGCAAAAGCCTTGTTAGCTTCAGCCATTTTATGAATATCTTCTCTTTTCTTTACTGCTGCTCCAGTATTGTTTGCAGCTTCGAGTAATTCGTTAGCAAGTTTTTCTCTTGCATACTTCTCTCCTCTTTTATCTGCAGCAATAAGCAACCATCTTAATCCTAATGTTTGTCTTCTCTCAGGTCTAACTTCGATAGGCACTTGATAATTAGCTCCACCTATTCTTCTAGCTTTTACTTCAAGTAATGGCATAACATTATTTAATGCTTCTTCAAAAACCTCTAAAGGTTCTTTACCTGTCTTTTCTTTGATTATGTCAAAAGCTTCATAGCATATTTTTTGTGCTACTCCTCTTTTCCCATCTTCCATTACATTGTTTATTAACTTTGTAACGACTTTGCTGTTGTACATTGGATCTGGTAATACATCTCTTTTTGCAATATATCCTTTTCTCGGCACTTTACTTCCCTCCTTAACAATTTTAATTAACTCATAGGTACTCGATATTTCTATCGCAAAGCACTCTGTACTCCTGCAAATGTATGTAAATATAAACTTATCATATATATAAATGCTGAAGACATTGTACCTTAATTCAAAGCATTATTTTTTTTGCTTTGGTCTCTTAGTACCATATTTAGATCTACTTTGTAGTCTGCCCGCAACTCCAGCTGAATCTAATGTTCCTCTGATGATGTGATATCTAACTCCTGGTAAATCTTTAACTTTTCCACCTCTTATAAGAACAACACTATGTTCTTGTAAATTGTGGCCTACACCTGGTATATAAGCAGTAACTTCATATCCGTTTGTAAGTCTAACTCTTGCTACTTTTCTTAATGCTGAGTTTGGCTTTTTAGGAGTTGTTGTTTTAACTACTGTACAAACACCTCTTTTTTGTGGACAATCTTTTAATGCTGGTGCAGCAGATTTTGTAATTAATGTCTTTCTGCCTTTTCTTACTAATTGATTAATAGTTGGCATGATTTCACCTCCCCATTTCTATAAGCTGATTTTATTTATATCAATGCGTCGTAACATAACTAAATAGCTATGTTACCGCATGGATATATCTATATTATTTAGTTGCTAGCATTAATTTAATCTTCAAGAAGTAATGCTGTTGCTGACGCAACATCTATATCACAAAGATTACCTAGTTCTTTCATCGTGTCTACAAATATTATTTGCAGGGAATTAACTTTCGCTAGTTTTAGAATAGGATCAGTAATACCACTATCAGCATCTTTGGCTATATATAAAACCTTACCCTGACTATTCTTTAACGCTTTTAGGGTTTGTTTAATTCCAACGACCTTCTGACCTACAATTTTACCTACCATTTCTAACTCCCTTCATAATTACAATCAAAGGATATACCAAGCTAAGATACATCTACTCGATTTAAATCACACACAAGGTGTATTTTATCATTTTAGTATCACCCTGTCAACTAGTTACAACTTATACTTCTAAATCATTTTCAATTTCTAACTTCTCATCATCTTCAGTATTAATCTTTATAGTTCTATATCTTGTCATACCAGTACCCGCAGGTATTAGCTTACCAATAATTACATTTTCCTTTAATCCAAGCAATGGATCAATTTTCCCTTTAATAGCTGCATCAGTAAGAACTCTTGTTGTTTCTTGGAAAGATGCTGCTGACAAGAACGACTCTGTTGCAAGTGCGGCTTTTGTTATACCTAGCAATGAAATCTTTCCAACAGCAGGTACGCCACCTTCAGATTCAATTTTTGCATTAGCATCTTCAAAAGCAAATATATCTACTAAGTTTCCTGGAAGTAGCTCAGTATCTCCAGATTCCTCAATTTTTACTTTTCTTGTCATCTGCCTTACAACAACCTCTAGATGCTTATCATTGATATCAACACCTTGAAGTCTGTAAACTTTTTGTACTTCTGATGATAAATAATTTTTAACTCCATTAACGCCTTTGATTCTTAAGATATCATGTGGATTAACTGAACCCTCAATTATCTCATCTCCAGCTTCAATTCTATCACCATTTGCAACTTTTAATCTTGATCCGAATGGTATATCATAACTTAATTCTTCTCCTGCATCACCGTTTACAAAAACAACTCTCTTTTTCTTAGTATCTTCCATTTTAACAGTACCACATACATCACTTACTATTGCGAGTCCCTTTGGCTTTCTAGCTTCAAATAACTCCTCGACTCTTGGAAGACCCTGAGTTATATCTGATCCTGCTACTCCACCAGTATGGAATGTTCTCATTGTAAGTTGCGTTCCTGGTTCACCTATAGATTGAGCTGCAATTATTCCAACTGCTTCTCCAATATTAATTTTTTGAGATGTTGCCATGTTCATGCCGTAACATTTTGCGCAAACTCCAATTTTAGCTTTACACGTAAATACCGATCTAATCATAACTTTTTTTACGCCAGAATTTTGAACTTCTTCTGCTAAGTGTATATCTATATATTCACCCTTAGGAACTATTACCTTGCCTGTCTTTGGATGAATAACATCTTCGGCTGTATATCTCCCAGTTAATCTTTCAACTAACTGCTCAATTACTTCACTTCCATCACAAATTTCTGAAACTTCAAAACCTTCGTTTGTTCCACAATCTTCATGACGTACTATAACATCTTGACATACATCAACAAGTCTTCTTGTTAAGTATCCAGAATCGGCTGTTTTAAGGGCCGTATCTGCATTACCTTTTCTAGCACCATGTGTTGATATAAAATACTCTAGTACATCTAGTCCATCTCTAAAAGATGATCTAATAGGTAACTCGATTATTTTACCGGATGGATTAGCCATAAGGCCTCTCATTCCTGCTAGTTGTTTTATCTGACTCCTAGACCCTCTGGCACCAGAATCCGCCATCATAAATATTGGATTAAATTTATCCAAACTATCCATTAGTGCATTTGCTACATCTTCTGTTGTCTTAGTCCATTTTTCTATTACTCTTTGGTATCTTTCTTCCTCAGATATAAATCCACGTCTATACATCTTCTCTATCTTATTGACAGTCTCATCAGCATCTTTTAACAATGCCTTTTTAGCTTCAGGAACCACCATGTCAGAAGTCGCAACCGTAATTGCTCCAATTGTTGAATAATGATATCCTTTAGCCTTTATTTTATCTAACATCTTAGAAGTTTCTGAAGGACCATATTTCAAGTAGCATTTATCAATAATACTACCAAGATTTTTCTTGCTTACTAAGAAGTCTATTTCGAACTTTAATTCATTTCCAGGAATACTCCTGTCAATAAATCCTAAATCCTGAGGTATTGTTTCATTAAAGATTAATTTTCCTGGTGTAGTTTCTATAATTGCAGATATACTAACACCATTAACTACTCCGAACAACTTAACTTTAATCTTTGCATGAATATCAATGTCTTTTACTCCATAAGCCATTATAACTTCATCTGGTGATGAGAATGATCTTCCCTCACCTTTAGCACCATCTTTATCGATAGTCAAATAGTAAGCACCTAAAACCATATCTTGAGTAGGCACACAAACTGGCTTACCATCTGATGGTTTCATAATGTTATGAGCCGCAAGCATTAAGAACCTTGCTTCAGCTTGAGCTTCAACCGATAAAGGTACATGAACTGCCATTTGGTCACCATCAAAATCAGCATTATATGCTGTACATACAAGTGGATGAAGTTTAATTGCTCTACCTTCTACAAGTATAGGTTGGAAAGCTTGAATTCCTAGTCTATGAAGTGTAGGTGCACGATTTAGTAATACCGGATGATCGGCTATTACTTCTTCAAGAACATCCCATACTTGAGGCATAACCCTCTCGACCATTCTCTTAGCACTCTTAATATTATGAGCTACTCCACTACCAACTAGTTTCTTCATCACAAAAGGCTTAAATAATTCTAAAGCCATTTCCTTTGGAAGACCACATTGATACATTTGAAGTTCTGGTCCAACAACTATAACCGAACGGCCTGAATAATCAACACGTTTTCCAAGTAAATTTTGTCTAAATCTACCTTGTTTACCTTTTAACATGTCAGATAAAGATTTCAAAGGTCTATTCCCTGGTCCTGTAACTGGCCTTCCACGTCTTCCGTTATCAATTAAAGCATCTACAGCTTCTTGAAGCATTCTTTTTTCATTTCTAACAATTATATCTGGAGCTCCTAAATCTAGAAGCTTTTTCAACCTATTGTTTCTGTTTATTACTCTTCTATATAAATCATTCAAATCAGAAGTAGCAAATCTTCCTCCATCTAATTGAACCATTGGTCTTAAATCAGGTGGAATTACTGGTATTACATCAATTATGATCCATTCTGGTTTGTTTTTAGATTTTCTAAATGACTCTGATACATCCAGTCTTCTTATACTTCTAATTCTTTTTTGTCCTGTACTTGTTTTTAAATCTTCTTTTAATTCTTTAGATAGTTCTTCTAAGTTTATACCCTGTAGAAGTACTTTCACAGATTCTGCACCCATGCCAGCTACAAAACTATCATTTCCAAATTTATCAATAGCTTCTCTATATTCTTTTTCACTAAGAATTTGTTTTCTTAGTAATGATGTTTCTTTTGGATCTAGTACTACATAAGAAGCAAAATATAGAATTTTTTCTAGAGATCTAGGTGACATATCTAAAATAAGTCCCATACGAGATGGTATTCCTTTAAAATACCAAATGTGAGATACTGGGGCAGCAAGTTCTATATGCCCCATTCTTTCACGTCTTACTTTAGATTTGGTAACTTCAACACCACATCTATCACAAACTATTCCCTTATATCGTACTCTCTTGTATTTTCCACAATGGCATTCCCAGTCTTTGATTGGGCCAAATATTCTTTCACAAAACAACCCATCTCTTTCAGGTTTTAAAGTTCTATAGTTTATAGTCTCAGGTTTTTTTACTTCACCTTTTGACCATTCTCTGATTTGTTCCGGTGATGCCAATCCTATTTGAATAGCATCAAAATTATTAAATTCAAACAAGGGTACAGCCTCCCTTCATATTAATGTTCATCATTAAAATCATTCAGTTCTAAATCTTCACCGAAGTCTTCTAACGGTACTTCATCATAATTTATTTCAACATCTACTTCTTCATCTTCATCGATAAGTTCAACATACTCCTCAGTAGGTGATTCAGGAACTACATCTTCTGAACCTTCTATATTAACATTCAAGTTCAATTCTTCCATTTCATCATCTACTGATTCTTTTATTTTGATTTCTTCCATTTCATCAGTAAGAACCTTAACATTAAGGCATAACGCTTGTAATTCCTTTATAAGAACTTTGAAGGATTCAGGCACACCTGGTTCTGGAATATTCTCACCTTTTACAATCGCTTCATACGTTTTAACTCTACCTACAACATCATCTGATTTAACTGTTAAAATTTCTTGTAATGTATGAGCTGAACCATAAGCTTCTAGTGCCCAAACTTCCATTTCTCCGAATCTTTGGCCACCAAATTGAGCTTTACCACCCAATGGTTGCTGAGTTACTAGAGAATATGGTCCTGTGGATCTAGCATGTATTTTATCGTCTACCAAATGATGTAACTTTAAGATGTACATATATCCAACAGTAACTCTGCTGTCTAATGCTTCTCCTGTTCTTCCATCATATAAATCGGTTTTACCATCTGCATCATAACCAGCTTTTATTAAACACGCTTCTATTTCTTCCTCAAGCGCACCATCAAATACTGGTGTTGCAATATGCCAACCCAATTCACTAGCTGCCCATCCTAAATGGACCTCTAATACCTGACCTATGTTCATACGAGAAGGAACTCCTAGTGGATTCAAACAAATTTGGAGTGGTCTTCCATCGGGTAAAAATGGCATATCTTCTACTGGTAATACTCTAGATATAACTCCCTTATTACCATGTCTTCCTGCCATTTTATCGCCTACAGATATCTTTCTCTTTTGAGCTATATAACATCTAACTAGTTCATTTACACCTGGTGGAAGTTCGTCACCATTTTCCCTAGTGAAGACTTTAACATCAACTATTATTCCAGCTTCGCCATGTGGCACTCTAAGTGAAGTATCTCTAACTTCTCTTGCTTTTTCTCCAAATATAGCTCTTAATAATCTTTCCTCTGCGGTAAGTTCTGTTTCTCCCTTAGGGGTTACTTTTCCCACTAGGATATCTCCAGACCTTATCTCAGCACCTATTCTTATTATTCCACCTTCATCAATGTCCTTAAGTGCATCTTCTCCAACGTTAGGAATGTCTCTAGTTATTTCTTCAGGTCCAAGCTTAGTATCTCTTGCTTCAGATTCATACTCTTCAATATGAACAGAAGTAAATATATCATCTCGAACAAGTTCTTCAGATATTAACATTGCATCCTCATAGTTATAACCTTCCCAAGTTACAAACCCAATACGGATATTCTTACCTAAAGCTATCTCTCCAAGATCTGTTGAAGGACCATCTGCTAAAACAGTACTTACTTCAACTCTTTCGCCTTTGTTAACTATAGGTCTCTGATTTATACAAGTACCTTGATTGGATCTTTTAAACTTAAGTATTTTGTAAACATCTAATCCACTATCTGAATCTCTTCTCACCTTAATTTCGTTAGCACTTACATACTCAACCACACCTGCATTTCTAGCTTTCGGAAGAACACCAGAATCTACTGCAGCTCTGTATTCTATTCCCGTGGCTACAATTGGGGATTGTGATTTAAGTAGTGGTACTGCTTGACGTTGCATGTTAGAACCCATAAGTGCTCTACTTGCATCATCATTTTCAAGGAACGGAATCATAGCTGTCGCAACAGAAACTATCTGCCTTGGTGATATATCCATAAGATCTACATCTTCTTTTGGAACAACAAGTACTTCTTGTTTAGCTCTTACCGTTATTTTTTTATCTACAAAAGTACCATCTTCACTAATTGGTTCACTTGCCTGAGCCACTAAATATGCATCTTCTTCATCTGCAGTCATATAAAAAATTTTATCTGAAACTACTGATGTTTTCTTATCTATTACTCTATATGGTGTTTCAATAAACCCATATTCGTTTACTTTAGCGTAACTTGCAAGGGAATTAATAAGTCCTATGTTGGGTCCTTCTGGTGTTTCTATCGGACACATTCTACCATAATGTGAGTAATGAACGTCTCTAACCTCAAACCCAGCTCTCTCCCTAGATAGTCCGCCTGGTCCTAATGCTGATAATCTTCTTTTATTTGTAAGTTCTGACAATGGATTTGTTTGATCCATGAATTGAGATAGTTGGGAACTTCCAAAAAACTCTTTTATTGCTGCTGCTACTGGCCTTATGTTTATAAGCGCTTGTGGTGTTATTCCTTCCTGGTCTTGAATTGTCATTCTTTCTTTAACAACCCTTTCCATTCTAGACAAGCCTATTCTAAACTGGTTCTGTAACAATTCCCCTACAGATCTAATTCTTCTATTTCCTAAATGATCAATATCATCAATATAACCGATATCGTAAGTTAGTCCTAACTCGTAGCTCACTGTAGCATACATATCATCTTTAATTATATGTTTTGGTATCAATCTAGTTTTATTCAATTTTATCTGCTCTTTAATTGATTCTTCATCAGTATAATTGTCTAATATCTCTCTTAGTGTTGGATAATGAACCATTTCTCTGATATTAAGATCTGAGATGTCAAAGTTAACTACCTCATTAATATTAACGAAATTGTTTCCAATAACTCTTATCACTTTATCCTCTACTTGAAGATCTACTACATTAATCCCTAGATTTTGAATTTCTAAAGCAGTTTCTCTGTCAATTTTTTGATCTTTTTCAACTATTACTTCTCCAGTTGCTGGGTTAACAATGTTCTCAGCAGCAATCTGATTTGCAATTCTATGATTAATAGAAAGTTTTTTGTTAAACTTGTATCTACCAACTCTCGACAAATCATATCTCTTTGCATCAAAGAATAGCGAATCAATAAGGGATACCGCACTGTCCACTGTTGGTGGTTCACCCGGTCTTAGTCTCTTATATATTTCTATTAAAGCTTCTTCTCTTGTTTTTGTATTGTCTTTCTCAATTGTCGCTTTTAATCTTTCCTCATCACCTAATAATTGATGTAGGTCTAAATCGCTTCCATTATCCATCATAGCTCTAGCTAAGATACTTATTGGAAGTTTTCTAGTCTTGTCAATTCTAATATATACAATATCATTAGAATCCGTCTCATACTCTAGCCATGCTCCTCTGTTCGGAATTACAGTAGCCGAGTAAAGTTTTTTCCCTGTCTTATCAACTGAATAATTGTAGTAAACACCTGGTGATCTAACCAATTGACTTACTATAACTCTTTCTGCTCCATTAATAACAAATGTACCTTGTGGTGTCATTAGTGGGAAGTCCCCCATAAAGACTTCTTGCTCTTTGATTTCCCCAGTTTCATTATTACGCAATCTAACCTTAACTTTTAAAGGTGCTGCATATGTTGTATCTCTTTCTTTACATTGTTCTTCAGTATACTTAATGTTTTCTATATCAAGTTTGTATCCTACAAACTCTAGAACAAGATTCCCAGTATAATCCTGGATAGGATTTATGTCGTCAAAAACCTCTTGAAGTCCTTCTTTTAAAAACCAATCATAAGAGTCTAACTGTATCTCAATTAAATTTGGCATATCAGTTACTTCTTCAATTTTCGAAAAACTCATTCTTGTTCTTTTACCTAATTGGACAGGATGTACCATCAGCTTTCACCCCTTGCATAAACTAAAATAACCAAAAACACACTTTCCCCTAGGACCTTATGCTTCTGGATTCACACTTTTATCTTTTTATTATAACCATTTTTGTAAATTTAATTCACATTAACCAGTAATTACATTATTATTTAACGTTAAATTACTAATTTTCTTACATTACGCTATGTTATCACAGTTATAATTCTATGTCAACACAACATTTTAAAAAAGGGCACTCTTATATAAAAGTACCCCCTTGTTTTATAATAATATTATTTTACTTCTGCTACTCCGCCAACTTCTTCTAGTTTAGCTTTCATTGCTTCAGCATCATCTTTATTTACAGCTTCTTTTATTGTTTTAGGAGCTCCATCAACTATATCTTTAGCTTCTTTTAATCCTAATCCAGTTAATTCTCTAACAACTTTAATAACTTTAATTTTGTTAGGGCCAACGCTTGTTAAAACTACGTCGAACTCAGTTTTTTCTTCAACAGCAGCTGTAGCAGCTCCTGCAGCTGCAACTGGTGCAGAAGCACTTACGCCAAATTCCTCTTCGCAAGTTTTTACTAATTCATTTAATTCTAAAACACTCATATCTTTTATAGCTTGAATAATTTCTTCTCTTGTCATTATAAATGCACCTCCGAATTTTTTTCATGTATATATTTTCTACTTACCTTTACAAAAGGTATAATTGCTTTCATTGAAAGCATAGTTTGAATCAATTAACAGTAATTGCTATGTATCTCAGAATAATATTTAAAATATTATTCTACTGTTTCCTTTTGTTCTTTAATTGAGTTCAATAAGTATGCAAGATTTGATAATGGAGCTTTGAAGCTTCCAAGTAATTTTGCAATAAGAACATCTCTTGGTGGTATTGCTGCAAGAGCATTAACTTGAGCACTATCTAATATATCACCTTGCATTATTGCTGCTTTAAGCTCTAGTTTTTTATGAGTTTTTGCAAATTCATTTAAAACTCTAGCTGCAACAGTTGGGTCTTCGTATCCAAAAGCTAATGAAATAGATCCTTGTAGGTGTGGTACTATACCTTCAATTCCTAACTCCTTAGCTGCTAGAATAACTAGAGTGTTTTTATAAACCTTATATTCTACTCCAGCTTCTCTAAGGGTTTTTCTTAGTTCTGTATCTTCTTCTACATTTAGACCTTGATATTGACTAAGTACTACACCTTGAGCTTTTGCTAATTTTTCTTTAATTTCTGCTACCTTAACTTCTTTTAATTGTCTATTATTGCTTAACACTGTGTATCCACCTCCTAACAGTTTTTAACTGCTTTATAAAAAATTAAAATCTCTCCGCAGACACGAAGAGACCTAATATTTGTACATAAGTACATTTATCGGAATCCTCGGTAGGCATGTTGTCTTTTACGCTTTCGCACCTACTATCTACGGAATATTATTTAATTTACTTTAAGCATTATACCATGCATAAAGTTTTTTGTCAATACTAGTCTAACACTTTAGCTTGGTTTACCTTTATTCCAGGTCCCATAGTACCTGAAACAGATACTGATTTTAAATATTGTCCTTTAGCTGCTGATGGTTTAGCTTTAACTACCGCTTCCATTAAAGCATGAAAGTTTTCGATTAGTTTTTCAGCGCCGAAAGATTTTTTTCCAATTGCTACATGAATTATAGAAGTTTTATCAACTCTATACTCAACTTTACCGGCTTTAATTTCATTTATTGCTCTAGTAACATCAAATGTAACAGTTCCTGACTTTGGATTTGGCATTAAGCCCTTAGGTCCAAGCACTCTACCTAATTTACCAACAACACCCATCATGTCTGGAGTAGCAACAACGATATCAAATCCAAACCAGTTTTCCTTTTGAATTTTATCAACTAATTCATCAGTTCCAACAAAATCTGCTCCTGCTAGTTCTGCTTCCTTAGCTTTGTCACCTTTAGCAAAAACTAATACTTTAACTACTTTACCTGTTCCATGAGGAAGCACAACTGCACCTCTTACTTGTTGGTCTGCATGTCTTGGATCAACACCAAGGCTTACAGCAAGTTCTATAGTTTCATCGAATTTAGCCTTAGATGTTTTCACCGCAAGGTCCATAGCTTCTGCAGGTGTATATAAAGCGTTTCTATCTATAAGCTTAGCGCTTTCTGTATAATTTTTTCCCATAATAGTATCCTCCTTCGTGGTAATAACGGTTTTTACCTCCCACGTAATTAATTATAAATTATTCTTCTACAACTATTCCCATACTTCTTGCTGTACCAGCTATCATACTCATAGCAGATTCTATTGATCCTGCATTTAAATCAGGCATCTTAAGTTCTGCAATTTCTCTTACTTTAGCTTTAGATACTGTAGCAATCTTAGTTTTATTTGGAACTCCAGAACCACTTTCTAATCCAACTGCTTTTTTCAATAATATAGCTGCTGGCGGAGTTTTTAGTATGAAACTAAAAGATCTATCCTGATATACTGTTATTACTACTGGGATTATCATGCCTGCTTGATCAGCAGTTTTTGCATTAAACTCTTTACAGAATCCCATGATATTAACACCGTGTTGTCCAAGTGCTGGTCCAACTGGTGGTGCCGGAGTAGCTTTACCTGCAGGAAGTTGAAGTTTTATCATTCCTGTTATTTTCTTAGCCATGATTATATACCTCCTATATTGTGGTAATCGGATTTAAAATCCTCCCACTTACAAACTTACGTTTTTTGTAACTAGTCTAATTTTTGAATTTGATTAAATTCTAATTCAACAGGAGTTTCCCTGCCAAACATGTTTATAAGTGCCTTAATCTTTTGCTTTTCCGGATGAATTTCTTGTATTAAAGCAACAAATCCTTCTAATGGTCCAAATGTTACTTGTATGTTCTCACCTATTTCATAGTCAACAGATATAGCTTTTTCTGCAATACCCATAGTTCTAACTTCGTCTTCAGTAAGAGCCACCGGTTTAGAACCCGGTCCTACAAATCCTGTAACACCTCTTGTATTTCTAACTATATACCAAGATTCATCTGTCATAAGCATTTTAACCATTACATAGCCTGGAAATACTTTTTTTAAAGTTATTTTCTGTTTTCCATCCTTTACTTCAACTACTTCTTCCATAGGAACTTGAATATCATGTACGAATTCCTCAAGGTTTCTATTTTCAATTGCCTTTTCTAGGTTGACTTTAACTTTATTCTCATAACCAGAATATGTATGTACAACGTACCATTTAGCTTTATCTGCCATAGCCCAGGGGTTGGAATATTCCGCCCCCTACCTCCTTCCTTTACCTTATTAAAAGATTAGTTTATAGAGGTTCTGAAAACCATAATCAAGCAAACCTACAAAAATTACAAAAAGGAAAGAAAAACTTGCCACTGCGTAAGTTGCCTTTTTAACATCTTGCTTTGAAGGCCAAGTTATTCTTTTCGCTTCTGACTTAAGTTCCTTGAAAAATTTCACTATACCTTTTTGGTTAGATTTTTTCTTTTTTGTAACATTCCCAGTAACAGCCATTTTATTCACATCCTACATTTCGTGTTTTATGCTGTATTATTTTGTTTCTTTATGAAGTGTATGTTTGTGGCAGAACTTACAGTATTTCTTCATTTCAATTCTATCTGGGTTATTTTTTTTGTTTTTCATTGTATTGTAATTTCTCTGTTTGCAATCAGTACAAGCTAAAGTTACTTTTACTCTCACAATCTACACCTCCCGGTTTCTCATCTATTTAAGAAAGCTCATGCTTATTAAGCGCTAAGCTATCTATAGCATTTTTTGTTTTACTTAAATAATTTATCACAACTTAATACATATGTCAATGAATTAGTTAAAGGTGTTCCCATTAAAAATCCCTCTTTCTACTTAAAGACGTATATATTAATTCATTTTGTATTAATCTTTATATTACTTAACTATTGAAGTAACAACTCCTGATCCTACTGTTCTTCCACCTTCTCTGATTGCAAATCTTAATCCCTCATCCATTGCTACTTGAGTTATTAATTCAACATTCATGTCT
>NZ_JAIZZK010000049.1 GCF_020443705.1 Clostridium algoriphilum | reverse complement strand
ATAGAGGAGGCGCTTCTCTTACCACGTCATGTTCATCAAATCCTATTGGAATAACTGCTTTTTCATTATTAAATACATTCACAATTTCATTCAGTATATTTTGGCCTTCAGTAATATAGGTACTTAATATGTTTTGAGCTTCTTTATCAATAGTTTTATCTTTAAACAAATCAAATATTATTAATCTTGCTGACTTTGATATATAAGTCATCCATAATGTACCTAATTCTGATGAAGTTAATTGTATTTTAGCTTCGGTAGTCATATAAACCCTTCTTTCTATTAAAATTTGTAATATGATATTAATAGGAATATATATGAAATCTTATGTTGTCTTAATTTTATTCCGATATTTCAACCACTATATATTAATTTAACCCATTTATAAATATTCTATTCTTATATACTTTTTGATGTATTTTTGAGGCCATATTCTATTCTTTTACTAATATCTCTTAAATAAATATGACAAAAACCATTTATGATAATTATTGTTATGTTGTATGAAATTAAGTGATTTTTATTTTACTAATAACAAATGTCGTTAAAGTCTGATTTCACGACATTTATAATTATTTTAAAATACATACAACATAACGAAAATCATCTTGAATATCTAGAATATGTTTCGTAATTCAAGAAACATCCCTACTAAACAATAAGAAATAATCTTATCTAATTGAAAAGATTATTTCTTATTGTTTTTACCACCCCAAGTCTTGCCCACCGTCCATACTGTTATTAATGAGCCTAGAATGATAGCTACTATTACTGATCTATCCATTGGAATACCTCCTCATCTCATATTTAACTTCAAGTTTAGCCTAATAATACCATAGTACCTATAAAATAGATGGTATTATAGCCGTGAAATGAATTATAGTTTCACGACATTTGCCTTTTCAATCCCAAATATACAAAATAGTTTTTATCGCAATATTAAGTGCCTTTGATAATAATTGGACTTTTAAAAATGAACAACAAAATATTTTTAATCATTTCCTTCATTATTTTTATGCCTTGATATTATACTTGAGATAACGATAATCAGGATGAATAAGACGAAAAATATAAACAATCTTAAAGCTCCACTATAAGAAATACTGAAACTTCCTTTAAAAAAGCTTTTAATAATTAGTCCCATAGCAATCAACATTATACAAAAACCAACGCTAAAACTAAATTTCCGTTTGCTATAGGTACTATATGCTCCTGCCCCGACGACCCTGATACCGTAATATATCGCACAAATTAATATTATTGCAGATATGCTTATTGAACTAGCAGCCCACTTAACCCCACAATTTCCGAGAAATATATCTATCAATAGTGAAGGAAAGAGAATGAAATAGCACTGATTCCCTATTTTATTTCGAGTTTGAATTTGCATTTCATCAAGATCTTCTTTCATACTTTCTTTATTTATCATTAATATCATCCTCCCAAAAAATTTGATCAAGTGTTTTATTGAGTGCTTTACAAATAGCAATACATAATCGTATAGAAGGGTTATAGTCTCCACTTTCAATAGCATTAATGGTTTGTCTAGTAACATTAACAACCTCAGCGACTTCCTTTTGTGACATGTCTTTTGCGGCTCTTGCAGACTTAAACTTTAAATTTTTACTCACATAAACCACCTCTAAATACAGTGTAATACTTTTTTTTACATAATGTAAACTATATATTACATTATATCTGTATTATATTACATATAAATAAATATTGTTCTTACAACAATTTAGACGATTGACTGAATGTCAGTTATATAAGGGAACAAAGCAAATGCCGTGAAAGCTTCTTTTCACGACATTTGTTGTATACAGATTTATTTTGACAAAATTCTGAAATTATTATTTTCTAAAATTAAAAAGCATACAACATAATTAAAAAATTATGTTGTATGCTTTTTATTCTATTTAATTAAAGGGGGACTTTAATTAAAAAAAGATTCATTTATTATTTTATGGAATGTATAACCCTTAAAATTCTTTTTTAGTGTTACCTTTCTTTGCTGCTGAACGTGCATTTAATTGTTTTGTTTCTTCTGAAGTAGCATCATTAGCACTGCTATTTATATCAGACATATTAGACATACCAGTATTTGAAGCATCATCAGAAAAATTGCTTGCGTCTGATTCATTACTTATTTGCCCTCTTTTAGAAGTAACATCATTAGCATTGCTATTCACATTAGACATACCAGAACTTGAAGAGATTGAACCTCTATTAGATCCTGATTGATCAGTTGATTTTTTCGCGTTTTTTAAATCATTTTTATTCATAAGTATTCTCCCTTCGAATATAAAAACTACACTAATTCATAGTGTGCATTATATAGTGTACCCGTTTCGTTATAAAATATCGTTGATAAAAATTGTATGTTTTTGTGGTTTTTAAAAATTTTCATAGCATCAAATTTTATCCTATAAGTATATTTGAAGTATCTAAATAAATATAAAATCCCAAGATACTAATTGGTGAACAAATGAAATACAAATATAAGGAAAATAAAAAAACAGTAGGCTATATTGCTACTGCTTTTTCAATAATTACAAAAAACTTTTGAGTGTGATAATATTATAGGTTAATCAGTAAATATCAATATTATACTAGCACCAAAACAATACTGGAACCTTTTAATGCTTTGTATATAATCCACTATGTTACATACTTATTATAAAGTTAAGTTCGTTAAATTATTATTTTACGACATTCAACTTTATTACAGTTACAACAATGTTCATGATAAAGATCATAATATAATTTAAATTGATTATGTAAAAATATGTTGTTGTTTTTGTTCACAAAAATATTTTTCATAGAATATATTAGAAATATAGAATATACATTAGCTATATTCTGTACAAGCCCATTAATCAACCATTGTAAATTTATAATAAAGACATTATAAGATATTAATCTGATTTAGAAGAACATATATCAATGTATAACCCTTATGTTGAAAATATATTTTAATGATATATGTAACTATAAGAATTCTGAATTAACAAATCAGTATTAGTAAGTATTGTCTCAATCTAAATTTATAAAGGAGTTGTATTAAATGGGTAAAGATGATAATAGTGTTAAATGCAATAAATGTTCATGTGATTTATGTAGTGTTATTAATGCCGACCCAGTAGATATAGAAAAACATGGTCTAAGATTATTAACCGTAAGAATAAAAGTAAGGAACGTATGCTTTGATAAAAAAGTAGCTGTTGCAGTTATTATATATGACAACTGCCATAGAATACTTGCCTTTAGAGGGTTTATTACAATTGTATGCAAAGATGATGGATGTGGTGAATGTGGCACTATTGAACGTAAATTACTGTTTGTACTTCCCGATGATATTACATGTGACCCTGAGGAATTAGATATTCGTGTTGCAGCAAATTATATATATCCATGTGAGGACAAATTAAAATAACTTATAAAGTAGAAAAATGAAAAAAGCTTAGCA
The DNA here is from genome assembly GCF_020443705.1 of Clostridium algoriphilum. Lineage (GTDB taxonomy): Bacteria > Bacillota > Clostridia > Clostridiales > Clostridiaceae > Clostridium_AD > Clostridium_AD algoriphilum. Next base: position 13,072 of record NZ_JAIZZK010000049.1, on the reverse strand, counting down.
ATTCCGCTAGGCTTTTTTTATTATATATATATGTAGAAGCAGAAAAACTTTTTATTTAATCATTAAAATAACCATGAATTTCTAGGAGTATTGTTTATAATAATGCACATTATAATAGTACAATTGAAAATGATTATCAATTAATGAGGAAGTAATTTATATATCAAGAAATAGAGTATTAGTTCCAGAGGCTAAGGCTGGATTAAATAAATTTAAAATGTAAGCTGCTAGGGAAGTAGGAGTAAATCTTACAGAAGGGTACAATGGAGATTTAACTTCAAGAGAGAATGGTTCTGTAGGCGGACAAATGGTTAAAAAAATGGTTCAGGCTTACGAAAAGAATTTATAATAAGTAATAAGAAAGACATAAGAAAGCCTAGTGTACGCTGGGCTTTCTTATGTCTTCTGTCGTTAAACTATTATTTCATACTATGTAAATATTAAAAATAGCTTTATTATTTGTTAGAATATTTTTTCATGTATTCAATTAAGGCCATAGCCATTAAGTCTTGCATAGTATACTGACTATTCCTTTTGGAGAACTCTTTAAACTCTGCTACTACACTAGGATATATTTTAAATCCTCTCGTTATTGCTTGCTCTGTTAACTTGTCCCTATTAATAGATATAATAGGGATTTCAATATCTATTATATTCTCTTTGTCCCTTTGCCCCTTGTACCATCCTAACATTTCTACAAGTCCACTTTTCATATTTTCAAACTCAATTATTGCCTTGTTAATCCCTATGGTTTCACTTTTAACAACTGTAGTTTCACTTTCGTCGTATTTAGCAGGTGCAACCTTAGTATTACCTTTGTTGCTATGTATTATTTTAATAAGTGTATCTGATGCATCACTTTTGTTGCTTGAGCTCTCTATATCATCACTAACATATTGAAAAGTTGATTTGTTATACTTAATATTTGTATCCTTTATGGTTTCGGAAAAATCTTTTCTTTGTATTCCAAAGTGCCTAATAAATATATCAGTTGAAATTTTATCGTCTTTATTTTTATTTCTATTAGCTTTTGTATTTTCATTTATCGCTTTTGCTATTTTAGTAAGTTCAAGCATTGATAAATCTAATTTCTTAGCTTTAGACATTTTTACACTCTCCCTCTTTTACAACTATAGCTTCACCCTTGTTTCACTTACATAATAACATAAATCAAAGGAGTCCTAAAACTCCTTTGATTTATGTTATTTAATTCCTCTTTTAAGTCTGCTACTGCTAACTTAATTTAAAACCCAAAACAACAACAACTACAGTTGTTGTTTAAAGATGTTTAACAGTTCTTTGTTTAAGATGTTTAGAGCCTACTGCCACGCAAGCAGTATCAACGGCTCCAAAAATCTATTATGTCTTTTTCATAGTGAACTATGTCATGGTACAGTTCATTGACATATACATGTGTAAAAGGTAACATGTTCCTGAAGGTGATTATATGGATAAAGATTACATAGTAACCAAAAGTAATAAATTAATTGTTTGTAATTATGATTTAAGTTTACAGGAACAAAAGATTATTTTAACATTAGCATCTATGGTACAGCCACAAGATACAGAATTTAAAGAATATGAATTTAAAATAAAGGATTTTATAGAATTATTAGGTATTAAAGATCAAAGCAAATATACTGAGTTACCAAAAATAACAAAAGAGTTAAAGAAAAAGGTATTTGAAATAGAAGAGGGTACTGATTTAATACAAGTTAGTTGGTTAGGTGGTGTTAGATATAAACGTAAAGAAGGAATATTAATTTTAAGTTTAGACAAAGGGTTAAAACCCTACATGCTAGAACTTAAAGAAATGTATACAAGTTATAAATTAAGTAATATTTTAAGTTTAAAAAGTAAGTATTCTATAAGAATCTATGAAATATTAAAAAGTAATCTATTTAAGAAATGTATTGAAATTGAACTTGAAGAACTTAAAAAAATGGTGGGTGCGAACGCAAAGTATTTGAAAGTCTATGCAGATTTTAAAAATAAAGTATTGCTACAGGCCCAAAAGGAATTAAATGAAACCACTGATATAGGATTTGATTTTGAAGAAATAAAAACAGGTAGGAAGATTACTAGCATAACATTTCATATAAAGACTAATAAAATTAAAAATAAGGCCATTGGGGAAGTGTGTGTAACCAGGGAGGACAAATCTACCAATACAGAAGAAAAGTGTTCTACAGAGCTTGTAAGTGTGGATAAAGCTATATTCAAAGAGAATATAACAGAGCTGCAAGCTAAAGTTATATTAGATACTGCCAAAGAGGATATAAATATCATTAAAGAAAAATATAAACAAGCTCAAAACGTAGCTAAAATGGGTAATATAGTGAGTTGGATGATTACAGCTATTGAAAAGGATTATAAAGCTAGTAAAAGCGAAATAAAAAAAGATAAATTTAATGATTATGAACAAAGATCATATGATTTTAATGAATTGGAAAAAAAATATTGGGGTGGAAATAAATGGGTAAACTTAAAACGTTTCAGACTGATATGAGAAAGTCGAATAAAATATATTCTATAAGCAAATATGATCTAGACCCTTTTGTAACAGTTGAGTTTGCTATTTTACCGACTGATAATACAAAAAAACTTTTTTCTGAAATATGGTGTAAATATGACCAAAATACTTATTGTTCTATTGTGGATTTTCAAGAAATTATTAAAGAGAGAGACGATTTTTATTCGGAATTAAATATAATTAGATTCATGTCTTTTGGGGTATATGAGGTTGAAAAAGGTGAGGAAATTTTTATTCAATATCCAGTAATCGTTGAAATTTTTAAAAAGCCATATGGAATAAAAATAAAATTTCATAATAAATTTAAGGAGTATTTTGATAAATTTTTAGAATTATAGAAATCTTTTTATTTTATATATTATTTGTAGTGAAAATAGTATATATAACCATATATGTCCGCTATAGGTTCTAGCTTTCAATACCTAATTAAATAATATACGAACTAATCGTTACTTTTAAATATCTTACTAAATAATGATTTATGCTTTTGATGTTCTTCTCTATGTATCATGTTTTCTTTAACTTCTTCAAGTTTTGTACCAAATTCTTGAACATGATCTTCTAATAGTTTTATATCCTGCGGTTGTCTTAATTGTAATATCTGGCTATTTTTGTTTAGTTCCTGTTCTTGCTTCAATCTTTCATTTAAATTGCTTATTTGAAGGTCTTTTGAAATTGATTGTTCGTTTAGTTGGTCTTTTAAGTAGACTATGTCTGCTTTTAAATAATTTATATAGTCGGTATCTATTGCAACTTCATTAATGTTTACTAAATTCGATGTAACAGTTGGTGTTTCTACCGTTTTATCAAATTCTATATCTTGAATTTCTACCTTTTTTTTAAAGCTATTGTTATTGATTTTCAAGCTATCTTTAATTAAGTTTAATAAATTCTCGTCAATATATGTTTTTCCATGTTTCTTAGATATTTGATTTCTGAACATAGGTGATTTTAGTTTCATATAGATGGCTTGTTTACTTACATTTAGTTTTGTAGCAGTCTCTTCGACTGTATAATTCATTATTTAAACACCTCATTTTTTCAACATCAATCAATTTAACTAATTCGTTTAAAAGTGTTTAATTACCTTTAAAAATAGAAAAAATACTATTTTCATTTTTTAATAACAATTCGTAGTTCAAGTTAACTAAAAGGAAAATGGATATATCAAAGAATAGTAAAAAAAATATAAATGACCGTGCAGGAAATTTGGGAATTTTGTATTTATACCTTTGGTCATCCATTTTCCGTCTAGATTTGCTTTTAAGATAAGTTAATTTTAACTATAATTTAACTGACAACTACAGTTGTTGTTTTAAGAGTTTTAAAAGAACAACAAGGTTTTAAGAGTTTTATGTACCCTTCAAAGTGTTGGTATTAGTGGCTTTAAGTGGGCTATATGCAACTTATTTACGGTCAAATGCAACTTATTTACGGTAAAACACCCGTTTATATGCAACTTATTTACGGTCAAGTGCAACTTATTTACGGTCAAGTGCAACCTTTTTACGGTGACATTATATTCATTGTGTATAAGTATCCCGAATCCAAGCGTATAAACCATTTGAATATATGCAAATATTTTTTTTATGATTTGCATGCAAATCATAAAAAATATGGTATATTTGCTATGAGGTGATTGTAAATGGCCGCAGATTTACAAAATGCAAATTATAATTGGATATATCAAAGCAATAAATTAATTGAAGCATCACATTCGTTTACGGTGTTAGAACAAAAATTAGTTAGGTTGTTAGCAAGTATGATCAAAAAAGACGATATTGAATTTAAACAATATAAATTTAAAGCAATGGATTTAAGTAGGATAGTAGGAATACAACAAAAAAACATTTATAAGTCATTAGATAAAATCACAGATAAACTAATGTCCAGGGTTATAACAATTAGAAATGATAAAGAACAAAAATTTAAAAAATTCCATTTAATTAAAACTGCTGAATTTGAAAACGGAATATTAACTATGGAAATTGATGTAAAAATGAAAGAGTTTTATTTGCAATTAAAGCAATACACTAAATATCAGCTAAAAAATATAATGCAATTTAAAAATATTTATTCATTTAGACTTTATGAATTATTAAAACAGTATGAAAAAATAGGGAATAGAATTATAACAATCAATGATTTAAGAACCGCGTTAGATATTGGTGTGAAAAAATATGCGATATACTCAAATTTAAAACAAAAAGTGATTAATATTATCAAAAAAGAAATAAACGAAAATACCGATATATATTTTGAGTATGAAGAAATAAAAACAAATAGAAAAGTAACTGGTATTAAATTTTACATAAAGGCTAATAAAACTAAAAATAAGGCTATTGAGGAAGGCTGTTCCACTTTAGAGGACAAATCTACCAACAAAGAAGAAAAGTCTTCTACAGAGCTTATAAACACGGTTAAAAGTATATTTAAAGAGAACATAACAGGAAAAGAAGCTAAATTTATATTGAATACTGCCAAAGATGATATAAATATTATTAAAGAAAAATATGATATTGTATCTCAAATGAAAAAAGTTGGTAGTGTTGTTGCTACTATGATTGACGCAATAAGAAAAGATTATCAAGCACCAAAAGGAAAAAAAAATGGTGGTAGTTTTAATGATTATGAACAAAGGGATTATGATTTTAATGATTTAGAAAGAAAATTATTAGGTTGGGATAAGGAAGAAACGGTTAAGGAAACAGGAGAAGAATTTCAACAATTATCAATGAAATAAGAAAGACAAAGTGTAAAACTAATATCAGTTTTACACTTTGTTAATTTAAAAGCTCTTTAATTATTTTAGAATTTAACTAGTCGGTTTATTTTAAAAAAGGAGCAAAGCGACCTAAACTTTACTACGTAAAATTTGTGCTCTCCGAGGGGGTAATGACATAGTCATAGAGACCTTTACGTATGTACATACGTAAAGCAAAATCGTATATAACTTAACTATTATTGTCGCTAAACGACCGAATTAATTTATATTGGTATTGCGTGTACAGTCGTATTTTAGTTTTAAATTTTGCAATCTGAATATGGCTGCACTCCATTTTTTATTACTATATTTTTATTTGTGAAAGACCACTTAACTTGTAGAAAAACCAACTGAAAAAATGGAAGTGGTCAGTTATTTTGCTGACAAGGTGTCCGTTATTGAAGACGGTAGTGTTATTTTTATCATGGTATTTAATATATAAACCATTCAAATGAAAGGCCCTATAGCTTTGCGTCCTTACCTTTCGATAAGTTTGCTATTGATCGGTAAAAGGTTTTTAAAATTAAATTAACACTAATTAAATATAGAATATATTTCATATAAGTGCAATATATCCTTAAAAACATTCTAAATGTATGCATTTTTTTGAGCGTTTTAACCATATTCTATTTTAAAATCTATCTATGTTACTCTAGATATACCGATATTTTTAATAATATCTCTTAAATTCATTACATTTTATTATAAAAATAAGAAACCATACAACATAACCTTTGTTATCTTGAATGGTTTTTGATTTTGGCTTATAGTCTCAATGTAAATATAATTCCAACAAATTTTTACTGTTATAGTTTTTTTCATTTTTTAAAAAAAATATTTTTCAATATATAATATACTTCTAACTAACAAAAGCTGTTAAATATTCATTAACTTGTTTAGAAATCTCTTTTCTTATCCAATCATTTTTACGTAATAATTCATGCTGATGCTCTGTAATCCTAATAGAGAATACCTTTGTTTTGCTATTCTCCTCTTTTTTTCTACCCCTCATATGCTCCTCCTACATGCGGATTTAAAAATTCCATTTAATGTAAACATAATATAACTATTAGTATATCTTAGTTATATTATGTTTACAATAATTAGTAAAAATATTTTTTGTAAATATTGTAATATATCCAAACCTGTAGTATATTTAAAAGGTAATAAAAGTAATAATTGTTATTACCTTACAAGTAATAAAAGTATTACTAAGTAATACTAAAATATATATAGAAATGAGGGAGGATATTATGATTAATCAAGTTCTTTTTTTAGGACAAGACCATGGATATTCAGCATTAAAGGATTCATCTAACCACTGCTTTATAAGTAGTGTACTAGAAGGTAAAAAGTTAGCTGTAGCATCAGATGATACTGTTGAAGTGAAGATTGGAGATAAATACTATACTATAACTAACCAAGGGAAAAAGTTGTCAGGTATAAACAAGGTAAAAGGTGAAATTGATAGAGAGATAATCAAAGTATTAACATTAGCATCCATCTATAAATCGTCATTCGAACATGTAGACGATGTAGAATGTAATCTATGTGTAGGGTTACCAATTCAATACTATAACCAGCAATGCGAGGCTTTTGAGCAATATATAAAAACCGCTTGTGATAACCAAATAGTTAGTGTCAATGGGGGAAAAGATAAGCTTATAAATATAAGCAATATAACAACTATTCCTCAAGCATCAGGTATGCCTTTTTTGTATGAGGAAGAGTTTAAAGATTTACCTAACAGTGTTGTGATAGATTTTGGTCATTACACAATAGACGTAAGTTTCTATAGTTTTATGGACCTTGAGGACGTCTATGCATCTATGCCTGCAGGTACAAAAGACATTTTCGGCAAACTTTCTAGACGTTTGAATGAAGAATTTGATATAAATATAAATGAAAAAGATATGGAGAGAATACTCCAGAAGGGCTACATAAAAGATATGGATGGAGTGGTACATAACTTGTCTGTATTAGATTCATTAAAAGATAATTACATTTACGATATAATTACTAGCCTTAAAGCTGAATATAGACAAATTGGTCAAGCTGATAAAATTTTTATAATTGGTGGAGGTGCCATCTCATTTAAGGAATATATTAAAAAATATATCAAAAATGATGTTGTATTCGTTGAAGATCCTCGATTTGCAAATGCAAAATCATTCCACAAAGTTGCCCAATTATCATTCAATGTTTAAAGTGAGGTGATAAAGAATGGATAATAACGTTACTTTTAAACGTGTAAAATCCATAGTTTTTGGAAAACAGGATGAGGACTTATTTAATTCATTAAATAAGTCAGGATATTTTGATAAAAACTGGAATAACAAAATAAAGGAACTGATAAAATCAGATTTCTATGGTAGCAAAGAAAAGCTGGTGACTTTCACTAAAGAGCAAGAGATTGGTATAGTAGATATTATTAAAAAATATATAAAAAATATTAATTTATCACCTAATGATAAGTTTGTTAAGGACGTTTTTTCTGATAAAGAAAATATAGATAAAAGCAAACAAGCCCTTCAAGCGTTAAGTAAGCTTCAAAGATTTAGGAAAAAATAAAAAAGCCTAGCGGAATTGCTGAGCTTTTTTTATTTAAAAAATATTTGATTGCTCTAAGTCTACATAAAAAATACGAACGTATGTTTGAAAAATTAATAATAATATAGTACAATATAGCGGGGGTGAGGTTATTGCAATTAGAAGGGAATCAACAAAGAGTAACAGATGAGATTATGAAATATAAGGAATTATTAGATGAGGGAATTATAACAAAAGAAGAGTTTTCTGTTAAGGAAGAAGAATTATTGTTTTCCATTAGAAAAAGAATGTAATAATAAGTATCTTAAAAATTTTGTGTAGCCACTTTTGCTTGAACATTGGGGTTTATAGTAGAGAGGTTATTTATAATGTGGACAAAAGGACACAAGCAATTAAAAAAGTAAATTTATTTACGGTCGCTTGCGATTTTTTTTGCTGTTTGGTGTCATTTTGTCCACCTATATTTCCAGTGAAACTGAAATATAGGTATTTGTTGAGGATGCTACGTTTGTTACATCAAACCGTAGTCCATTTTGAATGAAATTCAAGCTAACTTATATATATACATAATTTCTATAGGTATATTTGTATTATTTATCTAAGTATATTTTAATACTTTGAGCGATTATTTTCAAGAGGAGTAGTTTGATGATACCCTCCTAAAATAAAAAGACATTCAAGATACTTTCCGTTATGTTGTATGTTACTATTCGATTAAAAAATTCTAAGAAAGTACTGGTCATACTGATAATTATTATGTTACTGATGAATACGATAATTCCGCAAGCAGCACTTCACTTGCAATAGACAAAATTTATAATATTGCTGTTCTTCCACGAGCAAATACAGGGGATACTGAAAATGTAGTTTTTTATGGATCTTATAAAAATAGTATTGTAACATAAAACTATAGCTAAATGAGACGTTAAAAAAGAGAGATACTAACATCTATAAACCCACTGAATAGGTTACTAAGGAGTTTAGATCATGAAGTAAGGATTATTTATATCATGTGTAAAGTGGAACCTTTTGAGTATGTAATAACTATTCTATAATATATCATATTTTTAATTACTCCTTTTGCCTAGCGTAATTGCTAGGTTTTTTTATTTTTATTAAAAAGCATTAAAAATGATAACCTTTATTATGTGGAATGATTAAATATAAAAGAATATTAAATTTGTATAATTAAATTGAATGCTATAGCTTTTTTGAAAAAAGCAGTAAACTAGTTATATTACACGACAATATTGTCGGACGTAAATATAAGGAGGAGTAAAATGCCGCCTATTATTGATATGTTACTGTGGTTTTTAGTTTTATTAAACATATATTTATATCATGTATAAAGTGAAAAAAAGTGCATAAATGGAGTGCATATTCTCAATTAGACACCTTTTATGCAGTGAAAATAGTATATACTTACATATGTTAAGCCAACTATGAGGGTATAGGCTAGTTATAAGGATACAACAAATGTCGTGAAATTTATATTTCACGACATTTGTTTTTTCCAGATAAAATTGTTTTATATCCAATTTTAAGTAATTATACTCCAATATATATATCACCATAAAGAGCATTATAAACCAAATAACCATCCCAAAAGATAAATGCCGTGAAATAATATTTTCACGGCATTTATCTTTATTTATAATTGAAAATAAATTTTAATATTTACATTCAATTATCCTAATAATAAAAAGATACAAATAATATTAAGGTGTGAAAAATGAGAAAAACGAAATCAGCTTTAATATTCATTATAGTTATAACTATTTTATCTATTGTAGTATTTGTTGGTTGTAGTTCTATGAAATCATCAAATAAATTAATAACCATTAATGTACTTAGATATAATGTTATACAAATTAATAAATCACAAAAGTTGCAATTTAATATTTTAGATTCGTAATACCATAATTGATGATTTTAGGTTAATAGAACACAAATAACACTATTTTCTTTAAAAAATAGCACAGTAGGATAGTGAATTTTCCTATTTCTCCAATTTTCAATAAAAAATTACAAATTTGTAACTTTTATCACTTTTTAAGAGTCTAATTATTGATTAATATTTGAAGCTTCAAATTATTAATGATTAAACAAAGGGAGGTGTTGAAATGAATGAGATTACAACAACAGAAAAAAATCGACTTTCAAATGATAAATTATTTAGTAATTTAATTGGCAGTTGTAAAGAAAATTTGTATAAGATTGCTTTTGCATATTTAAAAAATGAGCAAAATGCTTTAGATGCGGTCAGTGAAACCATATATAAGGCTTATAAGAATATAGATAAACTTAAAAAACAAGAATTTTTTAACACATGGATTATTAAGATTCTTATAAACTCTTGTAAAAACATATTAAAAGACAATAAAGTTATTTATATTGATGAATATGATAAAACTAAAAAAGATAACTTTGATATTTTAGAAACAGATTTTAAATTAGCTATTAATATAGATCTTTATAATGCAATTGACAAATTAAATAATAAGTTTAAAAGTATTGTTATATTGAAGTATCTTGAAGATATGACTATTGGTCAAATATCAGAAGTTCTTGATTTGCCAGAAGGAACTGTAAAGGTCTATTTGAGAAGAGCTTTAGGAGTATTGAAAATAGAATTAGGCGAGGAGGGTGTGTAGATGAATACCAAATGTCAATATGGTTTTGAACAGATAAAGATTTCAGATAAACTTGATGAAGTTATTGAAAATGCTATAAAAAAAGCAAAAAAAAAAGAAAACAAGTTAAATTTAACTAAGTTGATTGAAAGTACTTCCTTCGTAGCAAACGTTGTAATCAATGGCAAAGTAGACTAAGTAGAGGTTAAGTTTTTAAGCCTCCTAATTATTTTAGATTGAAATGGCATAAATAATTATAGTAAGAATATAGGGTAAACAAGGAGTAATTATGGATGATAAAATAGAATTACTTAGAAATAAGCTAGAAAAGTTAATAGAGGTCACTGAAAACCTTGTTGATTCTGAAGTTGTTTCTTTAAGTTGTGAATTGGACAAGCTAATTCTTAATTATTATTTTTCGGTAGCAAGTAGGCAGCACCTCTGTGGCCAACAAAATGTAACAGATGAAATTATGAAATATAAAGATTTATTAGATGAAAAAATTATAACAGAAGAAGAATTTTCTACTAAGGAAAAAGAGCTATTAAGAAAATAACAAACTAAATATACAACAAATGTCGTAAAAACGATTCTTTTATGAAATAACTTTTAGTGCCTCTTAAACATTTTTTTAAAAATCCATTTTGCTGAGGTACATTACGGATTTTGATATTAATTATTTTATCATTCAAATCCCGAAAATGTTGTTCTAATAACTTTTTGTCCTAGGGCTTTTCTTTCAATAAAACTTGTTGTATATTTAAAACTTTTAAAACAAAAGTAGAGAAAGCACCTATTACACCTGCAATTACAAATTTATCGTATTTCATAAAATTCCTCCATTTCCAATAAAGAAATATATATAATGCTATTATTCTATTTTAATAGAAATATTATTCGTACTTTCAATGTCCATAGTTAATTCGCCATTTCCATATATGTCGTGAAAGTTTATTTTCACGACATTTGTCTTTTGCAATAATTGTTTTAAAGGCATGTAAGTTAATTAAATACCCTCATTTTTTTTAGCTGTATATAAAACCAATAGCCTAGCAGGTATGCTATCAAGTAAATAATAAAGGTGAATGACAAATTCCAATCATTTGAATATACTACTCTTCCAGTTAATATGCCAAACCATTCAAGTAATGTTGTAAGGGGTACTGGCAGCAAAACGCGGAAATTATACGCTAAGGATTAAAACTAATCAAAACAACAATTTAAATATACTCTAACGTATTTTTGGCAATTGTAACTAGCTTGTACCAAACATGTCACTAAGCTGATTTATCAGTAAAAAAAACGTTATATAGACTCAATACATTTACTTTGAATTATTTACCTTATAAGTTTACTCATGAAATAGCTTGAAACTGTATTGCAAGAGGTTAAAATAATAAAGTAAATAATACGGTCGTTTGTTTTACCAGTTTTATAGAAATTATAGCTCCATTAATACAGGTTTGCTGGTATTAATAGGAATAGTCTAGAGCCTTAGAGTATATTTTCCGCTAAAAGATGCCCGCACCCCTGTAAAGAGTGTTGCAATAATAATAAGCAAGTAACGGTTGATTTTTGTTTTGTTAATATAATGGATTAAATATACAGAGAGTATTGGATATAGACCTAATTCAAAGGGGATAGTCGAAAACTTGCCATATGTATGAGGTGCTATAGTCCAAAAGCCATAATAGAACCCAAATGAATTTACTACAAATGCTACTGCACTTGAGAATGGAGCAATAATAAAAAGAATTTTTCTATCTGTAAAATAAAATATTATACCTGAAATCCAAGGAATTATAAAACCTATAAATATATTAAATATCATAAAATCACCTACTTATTTGTGTATTAGTTTTCCCAATAAGGTTAATTCTTTATACATATTTAATTTACTGAAAAACAAGGTATTACCTATATCGATGAAGTCAATTTAAATTTAATACGCGATTGTAATGATATTACTATCTAAAAATGACGTTAAAGTAATCTTTCACGACATTTGTGTTTTTTGATACCTAATATATAACGTATTTTTTATCTTGTATATAACAAAACATATTTCAATTTTTTATATGTAATTCATGGCAAAACTAAATATTTATGTCATACTCGTAATGTATGGTGTAATGAATGGAAATTATTCTGTTTAAAATTAATACGAAAGGGGATGGCAAATTTGAAGCAAATAAAAATTTTTAAGAATAACTATGAGGGTTCTTTAGTACGGGAGGTAAATGAGTTTATAACGAATAATAAAGTAACAATTAATGACATCCAATATAGTTCAACTGGAGGCAGTTTTTTTCATCCAACTCAATATTCTGTTTTAATTATTATTGAAGATGAGGAAATATAAAGTTAAGATAGATTTTTCTCTAGCCTATACAATAAATGCCGTGAAACTCACCTTTCACGACATTTATCATTTTAGTAACTTTCATATTCTAGTGCTACATTTATTTCGTAAGCTGATTCCTGTCTTCCATTTGAGGAGGCTCTTCCATCCACTTATGTATAATCATTAGTTTTCCACCTTTTTTTGCATAATCAAATGTATCCTTTGCAATAATTGCAAGTTTAGTATGT
>NZ_JAIZZK010000048.1 GCF_020443705.1 Clostridium algoriphilum | reverse complement strand
ATTGATAGTGGAAGTTTTAGAAAAATTAATCAGTTCTTGTATCTTGTAATTTATTAGATCCTTAATAAATGAGAGTATAGGAGAAGTTAATCTATCTAAGAACCCCATGCCGTTAGGCGTGGGAGTATCAGATAGTAATTCAGAAAATTCACTTCGTTCATAAAAATCCCCGGGGGTCGTGAACAAATTGTGATCAAGATGTTAATTTTATGAAGAATAGGATATTATCGGAGTTTAATCATAATAATGTAGCAGGAGCAATCCTGCTTATTTTCTTGTTGAAGGATGGGTATTTTAATAGATAATATTAGTTTTCAGCAACTTATATTTGAATTTATTTCTGTAAATATGATATAATTGCAATATTACAAGGGCAATAGATAATGTTTGGTTAATCAATAAAAAAATTCCAGTTTAAAGACCAGAGTATTTGAGAAAAACAAGTAGTTGTAACTATTTTACAGAGGATGAGGATTTCTTGTATAGAATACTTAGGCGTATAGTAATTTTATAGGTGGGAGGGGAATTTAAATGGATAAGTGGTCACAAAAAGTAAAAGAAGTTATGACTCAGCATAGTGAAAGAAAAAGTGATATCGAAACTATACTTTGTAATTTATTAAACGTAATTAGAACAGGCTCTCGTTGTACTTTTAAAATATTAGACGCAAATAAATTAGTATGGGATATTACCATAGGTTTAAAAGCTTTTACGTTAACAAACGAAGAAATAGTAGAAAGACAAATTGTTAAAGTGACAGACGAAGAAGGTTTTCCCATTTACGAACATAATAAAGAAAATTTGGAAGTAATAATAAAAGAAGTAATATTGGAAAAGATAAGTTAAATAATGTGCAGAGTGAATACGTAGAAACTATGGGTTATGAACAATGTGAAACAATTAATTCAAAAAATAAGTAATTCATTATTTATAAAAAAGATAATGTATATTTTATAGGAGGCGATTAAAATGGCTTTTAACAAATGCAGTAAATGTGGAAGTGATTTTATAGAAGTGAAAGAACAAAATTATGGCAATTATCTAGTGCCAGTATTAAAATGTACTATGTGTGATACTGTTTTCGGTGTAGTCAATCAAAAAGAAGAAATTGAACAATTAAAAAATGAAATACAAAATAAAGATAGGGAAATTGCTACTACTTTACAAACTTATGGTAAGGCAATAAATCAAATACATGAGGATTTAAATAAATTACAAAATAAATAATCATTTAAGAGTATCTGTTAATTTGGGTGCTTTTTTATTTCCTAAAATTAAAATATTAACCTATGGATTATATTTACAAAGGATTAGGCTTCCACTTATATAATATATACTATATAATGTTTATATTATAATATTAATTAGAAGGTGAGGTAAGAATATGAAATGTTCAAGTTGTGGAAATGAGATGACAGAGTATGGATTTGAAGACTATGAGGCTATGTCGGATGAAGAAATTTCAGAAGTAATAAGTGAACATAAAGAAAAATGTGAATGGGTTGAACACTTAAAAGGATTTAGGGTATTGTATTTTAATAGTAGATTTGGTTCATAGATATAAGACAATAAAAAGGATAGGAAATGAATATAAATAACATTAAGGAGCTTAGTGATAGGCTTCTTTTTTGTCGTGTAAGTATAAAGGATTGGAGGTTTTGTAATAATGGATTTAAGTAAAACAAGTATGAATGCAACTGAAATTTAATACAAGAAAAGCTATGCCAGTTAATACTGGCATAGCTTTTCCTCTTTCTTTATTTTACCGCTATTTATATCTACAAGCATTAAATAAAGATTGGCTTTTAAAGACTTTGGTGGATTTTTTATGAAAAGGTCAAATTCGTTTTTACTCCCAATTGCTATAGTTACTTTTATATCTGAAGTAAGTTCAATAGAAGCTATTTGACCATAAACATTATAAATTGTTCTTGAAGTAACACAAGGTTTAATTTCAATATACCACTTAGAATATTCCCAGTTAGTTATTTCAAGCATTAAGTCAGCAGGCCCATTAGTAGTCTTATTTAAACTCCATTCAAAGTCACGAGTATACAAATCAGATAAAATAACTTGAAAAAACTTCTTTTCACTTTCTATGATTTGGGTTCTTTTATTCTCTGTAAAAAGTTCTTCTGTTTTATCATCTATATGTCCTGCTGCTGACATTAATTCACTATATGTAACTCCGTTGTAGGCACCCTTAGCCATTTTTTTTATCGTTTCCGGCGCGGGAGGTGATTTTACTAGCATTCGAAGTAACCTTGAGATGTGAGCTGCGCTCACCTCAATTGTATTTGCATAATGATTAATCGAACGTTTACCTTTAGCTTTATCTAATAATATAGCAAATGTGTATAAATCAAAATCGCTATGGTCGGCCATACAATCACCTCTTTTAATAAGTATTATAACATTTTATATTGTTTATAGTCAATATAAAATGGAAAATAAATATATATATGTTTATAAAAGTATTGTTAGTATCTAACAAGTATGATATATTAATTACAGATAATGTGATTAACTAAAAACAATATACTTATATAGAGGGTGAAGATCCAGATGGATTTAAACAAATGTGCATTGCAACTTTTAATGGATGAACGGTTTAATTTTAGTTATACAAAACTTTTTAAGGCTATTGGGGTAGATGTAGCACATGTGTATCGAGTTCTCGTTAAGAATAACACTCCCGGAATTAAGTTTTTTAATGGGATAAATAAGTGGTGTACAGATAATCAGATAGATTATAGAGAATATGTTCTTTTGCCTAACCCATTCAATATAGTTAATAGCAAAACATAAACATAATATAAGAAGTTAGCAACATTACTGATAATAATACAAAATGCATATACTCGTAATCTGAAAATTATTATTAATATCTAAGGAGGAATAAATTATGGCTAAATATAGACAACTTTATACAGAATTCTGGAGTGATAGTTTTGTCCTTGAACTTACGACCGAGGAAAAGTTTTTTTATCTATATCTTTTAACAAATACTAAAATGACCCAGTGCGGCATATACGAGCTATCTACAAGGTTTATAGAGAAAGAAATAGGACTTAGCAATGAAACAGTCCAGAAACTAATCAATAAATTTTGTGAGTATAAGAAAATTTTATACTGCGAAGAAACGAAAGAGATTATGGTTTTAAATTGGATGAAATATAATATTCCTAAAAGTGTCAATGGAATAAAATGCGTTCAATATGAAATGAAGAAAATAAAGAATAAAGAATTCTTAAAAATTCTATTCAATAAGTATCAGGCAGCAGAATTAGATGTTGAGAAAATATTTGAGAATTTTATTATAGAGGATATTTATAGTGATCCTTCTAAAATTAATAGTGATCCTTCTAAAATTAATAGTGCTTCTGTAGATTGCGTTTTAGAAAAAGAGGATGAGTTTTCAACGGATTATTCATTAGTGGATAACCCTAATGTAATTTACATGAAAGTAGAAAACAAAGAAATTCAAACTAATAATAATTTTGTAAAAACGAAGGAAATTCAGGAACCTAGTAGCGGACCAATCTCTAAGCCCTTTGCAAGGGACTTGCAAGTAATAGAAGTAAGAAGCAAGAAATAATAAATAAAAAACAAGAATTAATAAATAAAGAAGAAGTAGTAATAAAAAAAGTTGAATTTAACGTGTACGCCAGTGATGTTGCAATCGAATTATTAAATAAATCTAGGAGTGCAAATATAACATGTATCCCAGCATTTCAAAGTTTATCTGATTTAGACAAAGCTGGTGGGGTTGCACTTAGAAATCAAGTCATAGAAAATTGTAATAATTACATAAGACAAAACTCTTATGATAGTTCTGCAGAGTGGGAAAAAGTAATAGGTTAAGAAAAAAGAACTAACTATTCTTATGGTGTAGAAAAAAAACTAGCATATTTGGAAATAAAATAATATCTACAGGTAATGGTAATATGCACGAAACCATGCAAAGTAAATATACTTACACAGATATACAAAATTTAGAAACTGGACCCTTTTTAATTTCATGCTCTATTGTAGTAGCTGCAATAAGCTTAATAGGAAGTTAAATAATAGTAATATAAATATATAATTAAAAATGGAATTTTTCAGAAGAGTATTGAATAGTATATGGTATAGCGTACGAATAAAGTATGCGATAGTTAATAGCCATTCTCCTAAAGAGAGTGGCTATTTTTATAGTCTAATATATTAAAAAGGTTTCAAATTCTTTTCACATAGTATAGCTCTACATATTATGTGAATATTGTAAAGGTAACATTAACAATATAAGGTTAAGGGTTCATGTTTGTCTTAGAGGTGTATTTTCTAATTGAAAACTCCCCCATATTATAAGTGAAAAATCCCCCCACCCTTGTATCAATTGATAGCATATGTGGGTTGCCATTGACATGGAGCCTCTGTGCATATGGTTATAAGCCATTAAGCAACCCATTGTAAACAGTGGCTTAGTAATAAGTATAGTCTACCATGTGCACCCTCCATATAAATGGTACGCTTCGCCAATCCACATAAAAATTCTCAATTGCAAATTTGGGTGGAGGAAATTTCAACTGTAAAGTGGGGGAGTTTTCAATTAACACATACAAGAGGCTTACAATACATAAAATAGTTCGGATAGAGTATACCGCAGACGAACGCGAGCTGCTAACCTTCAAAGTGGCATTATATCGTGGTTAATATACATATAATCAGTTCGTTTAATATATGTACTTCAAACGAACACTTTAGTATAATAAGTACAAAGAGGCGATATATGAAAAGATCATAGTATATTATCTTGTATGCTTTTATAAACCTAATGTGTAAGAGATGGTAGTTAGAAGAACCTTAATTATAAAAAAATACTTTTTACCGAATATATAGAATAAATGTGTAAAGTATTAGGCGATGACTATAATAATTGATTATAAAACGTATTCAATGGATCAAGTATGCGAGCTACTTGAAATAGAAAATTTTAATTTAAGATTTATAGAAAAAACTGTGGGCTTAAATATTAAACGAAATAATGATGGAGAAAAAATGTATATCAAAAGGACATTGAAACATTAAAATTCATATTTAAATTGAATGATAAAGGTTTAGATTGGTACCTTATTGTTGAGTATTGATCCACATTATTATAGCCATTTTTGGTACATACTGTTATTATCTATATATAACACTACCTATCTTTATTCTTTTTCCTCTAATATATTTTATTTCTTAAATGCATTTCCAACTAGCATTAAGTAAGCTAATTTACCACAAAAATCATCACCAATTGGGTAGCCATATATTGTTACGTTACCGTTCATCTTAAGATTTCCACTAGACTTAAAAAAAGCAAAATAATATTGAAAAATCCATATGGAGCTTAGAATTCAAACCTTATATTGACAAAAAAAAATATTAATGCTAGAATAAAAATGAATTATGAATACGTATTCTCAAATTCAAAGGGTGTTTCCTAATTGGTTACAATAAAAGAGATGACTAAAAAGTCAGGTATATTTCAAGCCACAGTTTCAAGAGTTTTGCAATTCAAGCGAACTATACCCAGAAAAGTAGACAAATAAAAGAAATGTAAGGCGAGAGTCATAGAGTGATTACATTTGTAACATTGTTTATGACGAAATAAGTGAAAGTAAAAAGCTTTACGATTAAAACTTTTAGACAATTAATTTAGCTTGATTGATAACGTTAACATTAAAACAAAATATGAAAAAAGAAGGGGAATTAATGAAATCTAATAAGGTAGGAACAGTATTGCTTAGTCTTGGTCTTGGAATTGGTCTTGTTTTTGTACTTGGAAATTACAGTTCATCAATGGCAAGCCCTACAAAACCGAGTCCTTCCACATATAGAAGTGAAGAATACCGACCTCAATATCATTTCACACCAGACAGTGGGTGGATGAATGATCCTAATGGCATGGTGTACTATAAAGGAGAATATCATTTATTCTATCAATATAATCCTAATTCTACATCTTGGGGACCTATGCATTGGGGGCATGCAATTAGTAAAGATTTAGTAAATTGGACACAGGAGCCTATTGCGCTTTATCCAGATAAAAATGGAGACATTTTTTCAGGCAGTGTGGTGGTAGACTGGAATAATAGCAGTGGTTTTTTTAATGATACATCAGATAAAACTGGGTTGGTTGCTTTTTTTACCAATGCATGTGGAGCTGACGGTCAAGAACAGAGTATTGCCTATAGTAAAGATAGCGGAAAAACATGGACAGAATATAGTGGAAATCCAGTAATAGCTAATCCTCCAAGCACACCTGATTTTAGAGATCCAAAGGTATCTTGGGATAATGCACATAGAAAATGGGTTATGACTCTTGCTGTAGGTAATAAAGTAGAATTTTTTAATTCTTCAAATTTAAAGAATTGGACTAAAACAGGAGAATTTGGTAGTCATGGACAAGGATCTCACGCAGGTGTTTGGGAATGTCCGGATTTATATCAGATGCCTGTAGATGGAAAAACTGGTAAGTCAAAATGGGTCTTATCGCTAAGTATAGGAGCGTCTGCAACTGTTGATTCTCCGCCAGCAGCTGGTTCGGGAATGATGTATTTTGTTGGAGATTTTGATGGCAGCAAGTTTGTAGCCGATCCTCAATTTAAAGTAACTAATATTGCTGGAAATAACGGATCTGTCAAAGGATATGATTTAATGCCAGGAGACATTGTTAAAGTTTATGATTCAAAAACTTGTGGAAAGGAGTTAGGAGAAGGGAAGGTACCACAGAATCAATCTTCTGTTAGTATTCAATTAACTAAAAGTTTAGGAGTTGAAAAAGGAAAAGTATGGATATCGGTAGTGAGAAATGGAAAACAGCAAAATAGGCAAGAGAAAGATTATGATGCGCAAAAGGCTGTAACAGATGTTAAAACAAATGCTTTAACGCAAGCACCAATAGGTGAGGATATTAGTAATTCTGGATTTGAAACTGGTGATATATCAGGATGGACAAAAACAGGAAATGAATTTACAGATAAAAATGTAACGGATGCTACTACATGGTGGGGAGGAGTATATAATCAGACTGGTAAATATCATCTTGCAGGTTTTAGCGATCCGGCACAAGGAGGTGCAGGAGATTCTGGGACAGGTACATTGCAATCTTCTGAATTTACATTAGGCGGAATTGGAGAAATTAGTTTTTTAGTTGGCGGTGGAGATGACAAGAAAAACTTATATGTTACTCTAGAAACTGCTGATGGTAAAGAATTAAGTCAATTTAAATCATCAGGTGCAAATTCAGAATCATATAGAAGGATAATTTGGGATGCATCAGCCTATATTGGCCAAAAACTTCGTATAAAAGTAGTAGATAATGCTACTGGTGGTTGGGGACATATTAATGTTGATGATTTTCATGTATATAGTACAGTTCACAATCAAAATATATCAGATTTAGCACCAATAAATTGGATTGATTATGGACCAGATTTTTATGCAGGAGTTACTTGGAATGATACTACAAAACGAAGTGATGTAGCTAATTCAAAATATGGAAAGTATATTCCTGATGGAAGACGTATTTTTTTAGGTTGGATGAGCAACTGGGAATATGCAGGTACTACACCTACAGATCCTTGGAGAAGTGCTAATTCTATTCCAAGAGAAATGAAATTAGTAGATACAACTGATGGATATAAGCTCAATCAACAGCCAGTACGTGAACTTAAAAGCCTTCAGAAATCGCCAACTAAAGCTTTGGGTAAAACAACGGTGCAATCTGGAAAAAGCAATTTGTTATCCAATGTATCAGGAAATACACTTGAAATAAATACGGAATTTAATGTTGACAGTTCAACTACTGCTAAAGAATTTGGAATTAAAGTAAAAGTGGGGGGTAATCAGGAAACAACTATTGGTTATGATCCAGCAACTTCAACATTGTTTTTAGATCGTTCTAACTCTGGTGGTTTTACTTATCCTGATTATATGCCACTAAAGCAGGAAGTAGTAATGAAGCCAATAAATAATAAGATAAAACTTCAAATTTTTGTGGATAAATCTTCAGTAGAAGTTTTTGGAAATAATGGTTTGATTTCAATTACGGATCAAATTTTTTCAAATGATTCAAGCAAAGGGTTAGAGTTATATAGCACAGGAGGAAAGACTAGTTTGAATTATCTTAAAGTAATTCCTTTAAAAGCTGCAAAGTTTACTCCTTATGTAAAGAAGCCATTACATTATGATCCTAAGAAGGTGACAAACAATATTATAAATGGTGACTTTGAAACAGGAAATCTTACTGGTTGGACAGCAAGCGGAAGTGCATCTAATACATTTGCAGTGTCAAGTGCAACCACTTACTTGGATTCTAATCACTTGTATAATAAACAGGGCAAATATTTTCTTTCAAGTGGTGTAAACGGAGATGATAATAGAGGAGTATTAAAGTCGAACTACTTTAAACTTGGTGGAGATGGAAAAATTAATTTTAAAGTTAGTGGAGGAAATCAATCTGATAGAGAATATGTGGCTTTAGTTAGAGGTTCTGACGACAAGCAATTATTTACGGCAACGGGTTCAAATAATGAAGCATTTAAAAAAGTAGAATGGGATGCTTCTAAATATAAAGGACAGGTACTGTATATACAGGTTGTGGACTACAATGTAGGTGGTTCTTCTCATATAAATGTTGATGACATAAATATATCTCAGAGTAATATTAGCACCAAATAATGCAACTGATCTATATTCCCCAAATTGACTCCAATGTGCGCGAATTTGGAATAAAATAGCCAATTTCTACAGCTGATGTAGAAATTGGCTATTTTTAGCTTTTCTTACATAAATTGTCCAAGCGAGGTCTTTATTAAGGTTAAGTGGAATTTTCAAGAATAATTTCTAAAAGTCCAAAAACCATCTGCCTAAAACAATTCTTAGTGTTATTAATAGTGGAATAAGCCCCCAATTATCTCCAACAATTCTTGGAGATATGAATCACCTATTGGTATTATTTATGAATGTAATAAATAATACTGACTTTAGGAATTTTATTGGACTAAAGAGCTCATTTTAAGTATGACCCTTTTTATAATAAAGTTAAGTGATATAGATGTTTATATTAAATGCTGAATTAAGAAAAGCATATAGGGAGAACTAAAAATGGAAGTCTTATATTGACAAAAATAAATATTTATGCTAGAATAAAATGCGTATTGTGAATACGTATTCTATAATTCAAAGGGGGTGCCCAATTGGTCACAATGAAAGAGATTGCTATAAAGTCAGGGGTATCTCAATCCACCGTTTCAAGAGTGGTGAGTGGAAGTGTATCAGTTAATCCTGAAATAAAAAGAAAAGTAATGGAATGGGTTCGAAAGCTTGATTATCAACCTAATATTGTTGCTCAAAGTCTTGTTAGTAATAAGTCTTTGCTAATAGGAGTAATAATAACAAATATTTCAAATCCATTTTTTGCAGATGTAATAAAGGCCGTTGAAAGCGAAGCAGCAAAATATGGGTATAGTATTATACTGTGCAATACAGATGGTAATTTAGATAAAGAAAAAATGTATATAAGTATAATGAAACGTTATAATGTTGATGGAATTTTAATAGTTCCAAGCAATGCTAAGGATAGTTATTTCCAAAGGCTTAGAAAAATGGAAATGCCAGTTGTTGTTATTACCCAAGATATTCAAGGTTTCAGTTGTGTTTCTATATCTCATTATTTATCCGCAAAAGAAGTAGCAAAACATTTAATAAACATGGGATACTCTAAGTTTGTT
Source organism: Clostridium algoriphilum (assembly GCF_020443705.1). GTDB lineage: Bacteria > Bacillota > Clostridia > Clostridiales > Clostridiaceae > Clostridium_AD > Clostridium_AD algoriphilum. The sequence continues at coordinate 7,489 of NZ_JAIZZK010000048.1, read as the reverse complement.
TTTATAGGTGGAGAAGAAGATGAAAAATGTATAGGATTTAAAGACCAAATACAGTTTTCTGGTTTCAATGTAGATAAAGATTTCTTTATTTTAAGTAACAATGCAGTTAATACTGATCTAAAGGATTTATTAGAAAATAAATTAAAGAACCAAGGCGTTGGTATTTTTGCTTACAACGATATTGAGGCATTAATTATATTACACTTATTAAAAGAAATGAAAGTTGAAATACCAAAAAGAGTAGCATTGGTTGGGTTTGATAATACGTTTATTAGCAAAGAAGTAAGCCCAACATTAAGTAGTGTATGCCAACCGATTGAAGAAATAGGAAGGCAATCTGTTGAAATATTAATTGATAATATATGTAAAAAAAAGAATGTAGTAGAGAAACACATTATAATTGAGCCAAGACTTGTAGTAAGACAATCAAGCTTAAAATCAGTTACCTATTAAATAAAATATTCTGTGATAAGTAGCTTAATAATATAAGTTACTTATTTATTTCATAGTTGAGCAAACGTATTCAGCATTCTAAATATATTCTCATTCATGTATAGAAATATTGAATAATTTTATTAGTTTACAATGGTACAGTATTTTGAAGATAATGTACTTTATAAAATAAACAAAAATTAGGGGGGTAATATGTATGAAGTTTAGCAGAAAATCAATTGTAACATTAACACTCGCATCAATATTAATGGTTTCGTTGGTAGGGTGTGGTAGTAAAGGTTCTGTATCAACTAGCAGTAGTAAAGGTGTAGTAAACCTAACCATGTGGGTGCATGAAACAGATTCACCAGAAGGTAAACTGTACAAACAAAGGGTGGCAGACTTTAATAAAGTAAATAAAGGAAAGATAAATGTAAAACTAACTGCTATACCACGTACAGGAGATGCATCAGGTTATGATGATAAAGTAAATGCAGCTGTTACAACAAATGGATTACCTGATGTTTTAACTTGCGATGGACCTACTGTAGCAGCAGAGGCAGATGCAGGGATATTAGCACCAATAGATTCTTACGTGAACAAAAGTGATTTAAAAGACTTTAATCCCGATATTATAAAACAAGGAACATATAATGGAAAACTTTATGGGCTAGGTGCAATGGATTCATCTGTAGTTATATATTACAATAAAGCTATGTTTGCAGCAGCAGGTATAACAGCACCAACAGACCTTAAATCAGCATGGACATGGGATCAACTTGAAAGTAATGCAAAAAAATTAACTACAGCTAAAGTCTTTGGAATCAATATGTCTCTTAACTCGGGTGGAGAATGGAATACTTATGCATTCCTACCATTCGTACAGTCAAATGGAGGTCAAATTATATCAAATGATGGAAAATCATCAACAGGTTATATAAATAGTAATAAGACAGTACAAGCTGTAAGCTATATAAAAAAATTAGTTGATGAAAAAGTAGTAAGCAAAACACCAATAGATAATAGTTTTGAATTGGGAAAAGCAGCAATGACATTGACTGGTACATGGGAACAAGCAGCATTAGCTAAATACCCAAACCTGAAATATGGAATAATGCCATATCCAGTTAGCAGCACTAATGCTAAGGCAGTATCTCCTTGCGGATCATGGGGATTCTATATGACAAAAAATACTGCAAGTGATAAGCAAAAGGCAGCAGTAGATTTAATTAAATTTATGACAAACACTCAATCATGTATTGATATGTATAAGGCAAATGGAATGCCACCAGCAAGAAAGACTTCATTGTCTAAAATTAAAGACTTTCAATCGTTGCCATTAAAAATAGTTTCAGAGCAATTACAAAAAACAGCAACTCCAAGACCATTAACACCTGATTATCCAGTATTATCTGATGGATTCTCAAAAGCAATAGCAAATGCAATCAGTGGACAGAACCCTAAAGCATCATTAGATTCTGCAGCTAAGCAAATTGATACTCAATTAGGTAATAGATAATTTATTAAATATAAGGATAGGAAATAAATATCCTATCCTTATAATATTGAATAAAAAGAGGTGTGTATTATGACTAATACTAAAAAGAATCTAATAGTTAAGGAAAAGGTTCAGCCTACTACAAGTTTCATTAAAAAATCATTTAAGAAAAATATTGTTGCAATATCTTTTGTATTACCAGCATTAGTATTACTGACTATTTTCTTATTTATTCCGTTTATATTATCGGTATCCTATAGTTTTACAAATTACAATATATTAAAGCCAACTGATATGCAGTTTGTTGGTTTAAACAATTTTAAAAGATTATTATCTGATAGTGTTTTTAAAACAAGTCTTATTAATACGTTTAAATTTGCTATAATTGTAGTTCCGTTACAATTAGCTATGGCATTAGGACTAGCTTTACTAGTTAATAAAAAAATAAAAGGAATAGGTATTTTTAGATTAGCATTTTTTTCTCCAACAGTATTATCACTTGTAGTTATTTCAATTTTATGGACATTTATTTATAATCCTAATGGTGGTTTGCTTAATTCTATGATAGGATTTTTCGGCATAGCACCGCAACCATTTCTTACTAGTACGTCCCAGGCTATGCCTTGTATAATATTTCTATCAGCTTGGCAAGGTGCAGGTTTTCAAATGATGATTTTTTTAGCTGGATTGCAAGACATTCCAGAATATTTATATGAGGCTGCGGATATCGATGGGGCAAATAAACTTCACAAATTTTTATTTATTACGATACCGGGTCTTAAAAATATATCAATATTTTTGTGTCTCACAATAACAATATCAGCATTTCAACTATTGATACAACCAATGATGATGACCCAAGGTGGTCCACAAAATTCAACACTAACAGTTGTATACGAAATTTATCAATACGGATATAAATTTAGAAGTATGGGATATGGGTCAGCAATGGCTGTAATTTTCACATTAATGGTACTAACTATAGCATTAATTCAAAAGAAATTTGTTAGTGATGAAGATTAAATAGTATTAGTATACCAAAATAAATTAAAAGTGTAATAAATGACAGTGTATACACAAGCAATGATGCGTTCTAGGAGGTATAAAATGAAAAAAAGTATAATAAAAAAAATATTATATTATATAGCATTAATAATAACTGCAATAATGTTTATGTTCCCACTGATTTGGATGGTGGTTTCATCATTTAAATCAGAAGCAGCTATTATGAGCGATGTAACTAGCATGAAAGCATTTATATTACCAAAGATCGGTAAAGATATTTTCAATAATTATATAGAAATATTTCAACAATTACCAATAATTAAAGCTGAACTTAATTCGCTTTTTTATATTCTAATTATTATTGTATTAAGCTTATTAGTAAATTCTTTAGCTGGTTATGCTTTTGCAAGACTAAAATTTCCATTCAAAAACTTTATTTTTGCAGTATTATTATCACTTATGATAATTCCTGGTCAAACAATAATGTTACCATTGTTCTCAATGGTATACAAATTGGGCTGGGTTAATAGTTATTTAGGTTTAATATTTCCAGTTATAGCTAATCCTTTTTATATATTTTTATTTAGACAAACCTTTCTAAAAATACCAAAGGAGATAGAAGAGGCTGCTAGAATTGATGGGGCAGGTAGTTATACTATATTTTTCAAGTTGATAATGCCTTTAGCAAAACCAATATACGCAACAGTTTCAATTTTGACGTTTATAGCACTCTGGAATGACTTTTTATGGCCTGTAATGGTAATCTCAGATCCTACAAAACAAACTATACAGATGGCATTAAGCACATTGTTTAGTATACAACCAATAAATCATGGTCATATTATGGCAGCATTAAGTGCTGTTACGGTTCCTGTAGTTGTAATATTTTTACTATTACAAAGGTATTATGTTCAAGGAATAGCCGGCGCTGGTTCTAAAAATTAATAAACAAGAAGGCGGGAAGTAAAAATATTTGGAGGAATGACATATGAATTTATACAGACCTATTTATCACTTTATGCCTGAGAAAAATTGGATGAATGACCCTAATGGTGTTATTTATTATGAGGGTAAATATCATTTGTTTTACCAGTATAATCCTAATGATTATCATTGGAATACTATGCATTGGGGACATGCAGTTAGTGAAGATTTAGTCCATTGGGAATACCTTCCTATAGCACTATTTCCGTCAAATGATTTAGGAGAAACACATTGTTTCTCTGGGTGTTCAGTAATAAGTGATGACGGAATTCCAACAATTTTTTATACAAGTATAGGCGAAAATGAGAGAAATGCTCATGATGGGGCTGAGCAGTGGATGGCAGTAAGTCACGATGATATGACTAATTGGGAAAAATATAAAAATAATCCTGTACTTTCACTAGATATACATGGAGATATAGAAATTAAGGAATGGAGAGATCCTTTTGTTTGGAAAGAAGATGGCTATTGGTTTATGGTAGTTGGTGGTAGTCACAATAAAAAAGGATGTGTATTAATTTATAGATCTAAAGATTTAAAACAGTGGAAATTTTTAAATGTTTTATATGAAGGCGATGAAGAAATTTGGGAGTGTCCAAACTGTTTTAAACTAGGAGATAAATATGTTTTAGTGTACTCTCCTAATGATAAAGTGAAATATTGTATTGGAACGATAAATAACGATTACAAATTTGTTACAGAATCTGAAGGAACATTAGATTACAGTGGATGGGAAGGGTTCTATGCTCCAAATTCACTTATTGATAAATCAGGTAGACGGATAATTTGGGGATGGCTTACAGAAGGATCAAGGGGTGATTTTAAAGACTGTGGTGAGTGGTCGGGAGCACAATCAATTCCAAGAGTAATAAGCATTAAAAATCATAAATTATATATGCAACCTGTAAAAGAACTTGAGATGTTAAGGGAAAATCATAAAAAGTATGAAAATATATGTGTGTCAAAAAGTTGGATACCTGAAATAAAAGGAAGAGCTTTAGAGATAATTGCAGAAATAGAAATTACAGATAATTTAACCGAATTTTCAATAGATGTATTATGTTCAGAAGACCATAAAGAAAGAACTTCAATAGAATATAATTCTAATAATGAAAGCTTTTCAGTTGAGAGGAATAAATCTAGTTTGTCTACATTATGTCATAATTCTAAGCTGACGGGTAAAATAAAGTTAGAAAAGGGAGAAACACTAAAGTTACACATTTTCATTGATCATTCAATATTGGAGGTATTCGCTAATTACAGAGAAAGTATATCAACAAGGATATATCCAATTAAGGAGGATAGTAAAAATATTATGATATCAGTATTACAAGGTGACAATTTGAATGTTAAATCATTTGATGTTTGGAAAATGAATTCAATTTGGGAGTAATATATAATTTAAATGAAAAATCAAGGCTAATTTGTGTTGCAATAAATGGATAATAATTAGAAGTAGGAGGTGTATTCTTGAATAAAATACTATGTATTGGGGAATTGTTAATTGATTTTATTTGTTCAGATATTAATAGTGGTTTAACTAAAGGCGAGAATTTTGTAAAAAAAGCAGGAGGTGCACCCGCTAACGTATCAGCAGCTATATCAAAGTTAGGAGGACAAGCATATTTTGCAGGAAAAGTTGGTAATGATAACTTTGGTATGTTCTTGAAGGAAACATTAGAGGAAGCCGGTGTAGATACTTCTATGCTTATACTTGATGACAAATCTAAAACTACCTTAGCGTTTGTTTCGTTAAATGAAGATGGAGAGAGAGATTTTATTTTTAATAGAGGTGCAGATGAATTATTAACTTTCAATGAGCTAGGCATTGATAAATTAAAAGCTTTTAAAATAATGCATTTTGGTTCTGCAACAGCACTTTTAGGTGGACCTTCAAAGGAAAGTTATTTAAAAGCTATGGAACTTGCTTTTGAAAATAAAGCTTTTATTTCTTTTGATCCTAATTATAGAATAGATTTGTGGAAAAATAGATTGAGTGACTTTGTAGAAATATCAAAACAATGTCTTAAATATTCAGATTTTGTTAAAGTAAGTGATGAAGAAATAAAAATAATTTCAGGTAAAGAAAATATAGATGAAGGTGTTAAGTTTTTTCATAGCTTAGGTGCAAAAGTTGTAGCCGTTACTCTTGGAAATGTAGGTACATTAATTTCTACCAATGAAGGAAGTTGCATAATCAATAGTATCAAAATTAAATGCATTGATTCAACAGGAGCTGGTGATGCATTTGCAGGTGCTTTTCTTTATAAACTTTCACAGTTAAAGAATCCAAAATCATTCATGAATAATCCTGATACTATTAAAGATATCATACTTTTTAGTAATAAAGTGGGGGCTATTACATGTACTAAGTTAGGCGCTATAGCATCTCTACCAACGCTTGAAGAAATACAAATGTTAAAATAGTTTAAATAAGTAACAAAACAAAGATTGAATACTAGTTGCATTATATTAATATAAATATGAAAAGATTATTAAATCTTATGAAATTCAGAAATTCATATGAAGCTTTTAATGGAGATATTTCCATAGCTGAAACTGATAATGATGAGCTAGTAGAAATAGTATGGAAAAAAGATGTTGTTTAATGGCTGATTTTATATTATTATGTCTGCATGGACGTTAAAAATAAATATAAAAGGTAGTGACCAAAAGATGATATATACAGTAACTTTTAATCCGGCTATAGATTATGTTATAGCCGTAGATGATTTTAAAGCAGGATTAATTAATAGAGTTGCCAGTGAAGAAAAATTTGCCGGCGGAAAAGGTATAAATGTATCAAGAGTTTTAAATAATGTTGGAATAAAAAGTAAGGCTTTAGGTTTTGTTGGAGGGTTTACTGGAAAATTTATTATTGATTCATTGGAGTCTCAAGGTGTTGAAACTGACTTTATTGAGGTAAGTGGTGATACAAGAATAAACGTTAAACTCAAATCGAAAGAAGAGACGGAAATCAATGGAGCAGGTCCAGTTATAAAAGATGAGGATATGAATAAGCTATTTAAAATAGTAGAAGGTTTAACTTCAAATGACTATTTAGTATTATCAGGAAATGTTCAGAAGTCTGTTCCAAGGGACATATATGCCAGGCTTCAGAAAAAGTGTGCTTCTAATAAGGTAAAAGTTGTAGTTGATACCACAGGTGATGCTTTGGTCGCGACACTTACGAATAAGCCATTTTTAATAAAACCTAATAATCATGAGCTAGGTGAAATATTTAATAAGGAACTTACAGATACAGATGAAATTATTGAATATGCAAAGAAACTTATTGTTATGGGGGCACAGAATGTAATTATATCTATGGCTGAAAGAGGAGCTCTTCTAATTTGTGAAAGTGGAGTTTATCACGCCACCCCAGCAAAGGGAAAAGTACAGAATTCAGTTGGTGCAGGAGATTCAGTTATTGCAGGATTTTTAGCTAAGTATTCACAGTCAAAGGATCTAATTGAAGCATTTAGATGGGGAGCTACATCTGGAAGTGCTACAGCATTTTCAAAGGATTTATGTAAAAAAGAAGATATTGAGCATTATTTAGCACAGGTA
>NZ_JAIZZK010000047.1 GCF_020443705.1 Clostridium algoriphilum | reverse complement strand
CTGAAGAACGTCTCTAAACATACTCTTCATAGCTATTAAAACCTCATCTGGACTTGTAAACTTCTGCTCATTAATATAATCCCTTAAAATTTCTTTTGAAATGTTTGACATGAAAATACTCCTCCTTACAATCTTTGATAATCACTTATCTCAATTATTGCCAAGAAAGAGTACATTTTATTCTGTTTACACAAAATTATTTACAGCCTCCATTATTGCTAGGCTTTTTTTAAATATGTATTTGTAAAAAACATATTTATTTACAAAGTACTTACATAGTAGGGGTAGTAAAAATGAGAATATTTACTATTATGGATATATAGTGATATGCCAATAATCAAAGTATTCTATACTTTCTATAGAGTTAGGTCAAATTTGTAATTTTTGCGAAGTATTTGAATAATAATAATTTGTATTAGTTTATTTATATGATTACTTATAAAATAAAAAAGCCTGTATCCCCTAAAAATACAGACTATAAATGATTTAAATGTAACTTTTTGATACTTAATTAATAAAAAAATTCTAGTTTTAATAGAGATTAGAATACAATTTATGGTATTTCGATAATATCACTATGGTTATATAGGTTATATTCGTTATTCACAGTTTCAACATTATATTCGCTATACATAGGTTCATAACTATCTCTCTCATACATAGGCTCATAACTATCTCTCTCATACATAGGCTCATAACTATATCCATCATACATAGGCTCATCATAATACCCTCTCCAACCAGTAATAGCTTTATCTTCATGAGAAAGAGAGGCTTTTATTTGATCACGTATTACTTGAGAAACAGAAGTTCTAGCTAAACACGCATAAAATGATGCTCCATATGCTTTTGCAGCAGGCCCTATAGCACCGATAGCAGCCGCAATTGTCGCTTGTGGACCAACAACTGAAGAAGCTGTTGCAGCTTTTATAATAATACCAGTGGCTACTCCAAGTGCAATATCACTACATCTATTAATTTCACGCTTTACAACATCTCCTACATTATCTGGATATGTTATTTTAACAAATACTCTAAACTGACTAGTTTTTGTTTTTTTACATAACCCTTGAATGTTTTTTTTGCACATTCTACCTGGCTCTCTCAAAGTTGGACAAGGAAACCAGGTCCACCCAGTCACACATTTTTCAAATTGAAATTCAGGATATTTAAAAGACCAAATATTTTTCTCAACTTTTGCCATTAATAATTCCTCCATTTAAATTCTTCTCAATTCTTAATATATGATTATACCTAATAACTGGAACTTATTAAGAGCAAAAAAGTACGTGAAATATAATTTTCACGACATTAACTATTATTACAGTTACAACAGATGTTCATGATAACCAACATTATATTGAATGGCTTTCTTTTTAGAATTTGGAATATACATTATTAATAGTATAATACTATTTGGGATGTGATGAGATGAAAGCAATACCAAATTTTATATCTCTTAGTAGAATAATTTTTTCTTTGATTTTGATTTTTATTAAGCCATTAAGCATAGCCTTTTACGCAATATATATTATTTGTGGATTCAGTGATGTTCTGGATGGGGTTATTGCCAGAAAGACAGGGACAACAAGCAGACTTGGTGAAAAGCTTGATTCCTTGGCTGATATGATAATGATAGGTATATTATTACTTGTACTTTACCCAATCGTAAATTTTGCAACTGAAATCGTCATTTGGATTGTTTCAATTGCTATTATCAGATTAGCATCGATGGTTGTAGCCATGAAAAAATATAAAACCTTTGCAATGCTTCACACTTACGGAAATAAAATAACGGGTATAGTTTTATTCATATTTCCATTATGGCTTCCTTATATTCATACAACTGTGTTGATGTATATAATTTGTATTGTAGCAAGCATATCAGCAATTGAGGAATTGGTCATTCAGCTGACATCAAAGAAATTGCAAGCAAACAGACAGAGTATATTTTCAAAATAATTTTGATGTTATTATCTTAACCAACGATAAAAGCCATTCACTATAACCTTTTATTATGTTGTATGAAATCAAGTGATTTTTATTTTTAAAAAAGACAAATGTCATGGAACTAATTTTTCACGACATTTGTTATATACAGACTTATTATGTTAAATGGATTTTTTCATATATGCCGTCTCAAATGATGTCAATATTAAAGTAGTTAATTACGACTTGAAGATTATTTTATATAACAGGAGGGTCATATGGAAGTCAAAATCATAGAGAATAATAAAAAAGATTTTTTAGATTTATTGCTTTTAGCCGATGAACAAGAGAATATGATTGATAAGTATTTATATAAAGGAGAATTTTTTGCATTATATGATGGAGATTTGAAAAGTATTTGTGTCGTAACAAAAGAAAACGGCGGTGAATATGAACTAAAAAATTTAGCCACATACGAAAAGTTTCAAGGACGAGGATATGGAAGTAGCCTAGTAAAGTATATTTTTGAATACTATAAAGGCAAGTGCAAAACGATGATTGTAGGTACTGGAGATAGCCCTTTGACAATTCCTTTTTACGAGCATTGCAAATTTAAGGTTACTCATAAAGTAAAAAAATTTTTCATCGACAATTACGATAAACCTATTTTTGAAAATGGTGTCCAACTTGTTGATATGATTTATTTGCGAAAGGATTTCTGAAGATTATGGGCACAAGGCTTGGTATGCAGTATTAAAGTTAGGTCATAATCTTCTTTTATGTCGTCTCAAGTAACCCCATATCATTAGATGTGGGGTTTAGTATATTAAGGATGTACTAGTAACAATAATTATTGCGATTGCAACGATGTTAATATCTAAAAATGTCGTTAAAGTCTCAGTTAGGTAGTAATTTATATATAGCTGATACAAAGAGCTGTTAATGATGCAATTTGTATCAATAAACTATAGTATACCTCAATCATATTTATGGTAATATTTGACAAATATTATTTTGTATACCATAATAATATTAAATATATTTAGGTGGTGAAATAATGTTAAGTGAAAACATAAAAAAAAACAGAGAAAGGTTAGATATAAGCCAAAGAGAGTTAGGCAGAAGAATTGGAAAAACTGGTCAGTATATATCTTATTTAGAGGGTGAAGCTAAAAGTAATCCTAGTTTAAATGTATTAATTAAAATATCAGAAGCTTTAGAAACTCCAGTACACGAATTGATATGTCTATAAAGTATGTAATACTGTTAAATATGAACTATTTAAACTTAAAAAATAAGCCATGTAGTGACACTATAAACGGTACATAATGGCTTGAATTACATTAATTTTCTTTTTTGAACATTTATTAATTAATATAAATTTTAAAGGGTTAAGCTCACTACAAAATATTCATTACACATTTAAAAAGGTTCTATTTAATATGAACTTATTATGTTGTTTCAACAACAATGTATAACTTATTTACAACTTATTGTTAATTTAGCTTGATATAAGAATGTAAATCAGTAAATTTGGAAATTTTAATAGGATTATAAAAAATTAAGGATTATACTATAATTACTTTAAAATACATATGTTGGAGTAAATAATAATATTAGACAACTTTATTTAAATACCTTGAGTATACTTTATGACTATAAAATAATTTCAAAGAATAATTGGAGAGATAAATGAAAAATGAAAAAGCATTTACAATAAATAGTATTTCAATGATAATTAGTAGCTTTGCAATCCAAGCAATGATATATGAAGTATCTTGTTATCCATCACCAGGATTAGTATCACCTGTGTCTTATGGCGCCCATAAAGATATGAATTTCTATACATTTATTGATAGTACATCGACTTTGAGTAAATATTTACCTTTATTTGTTCAGGAAGGTTTTTCACATAAAACATGTAAGGAGATTTTTGATGGAGTTAGACTCATCGGTGTTGAAGCTGAGAAAGATATGTTTGCTAAAACAAAGGGCATTAATACCCATAAGGGTATGCTTTTCTTAATTGGTATAGCTTGTGCAGCAACAGGAAAAGCAATTTATGAAAAAAAGGGATTTAAATATATTCAGGATATTATAAAGAAAATGACTAAAGGACTAGTAGAGAAGGAACTTTTAGTTTTAAAAGATAATGTGGAATTAAGTCACGGTGAAAAGCTATTTTTTAAGTATAAAACTGAAGGCGTACGAGGTGAAGTGGAAAGAGGCATTCCAACAGTTTTTAATTTTGCTCTTGATTTTTACAAACAAAATTGTGAGCTAAATGTTAATGATAGGTTAGTTCATACACTAATTGGGATAATGCAGATTTGTGATGACTCTACAATCATTTATAGACATAACCCACAGGTTCTAAATGAGGTAAGAGAAAAGGCTATACAAATAATTAAATTTGGAGGTATGAAAACTGATATTGGCAGGAAAGGCATTAATAGTTTATGTGAAGAGTTTATAGAGAAAAATATAAGCCCTGGTGGAAGTGCTGATTTGCTTGGTTTAACAATATTTTTATATCTTGTAGACCAATACTTAGATAAAAGTGATACATATTTATAAAAATTAATAATTATACAAATATAATTGTAATTCAAAAAACCATATTGTATACTTAAATTATAAGTAATCGTAAAAATTTGAAAGAAATTGAGGAATTGATTATATGAATCCATTATTTGAGAAAATTGAAACTACAGATTTAAGACCTATTAGAGACATAGTTTTTGAAAAACTTAGAATGGCAATAATTGGTGGAGACTTAGAGCAAGGAGAGAGACTAGTTGAAACTTCTTTAGCAGAGAATATGGGGGTTAGTAGAACTCCTGTTAGAGAAGCTTTAAGAAAATTGGAAGTTGAAGGTTTAGCTGAAAACATTCCAAGGAAAGGGACTATTGTTAAGGGAATATCCAAAAAAGATATTATAGAGATTTATGAAATGAGAGAAGTACTTGAGGGTTTAGAATTTAGGCTAGCATGTCTTAAATTATCTACATTACAGATTACGGTATTAAAAGAAGTTATATCTAAAATGGAAAAGTGTATCATTAATGATGATATGTCAGGGTATTGGGGTCTACACAAAGAATTCCATGAAACTATACTTTTTTCTTGTGGAAATAGTAGACTAATAAATCAAATGAAGCAAATTTATGAATATTTAATAAGGTTAAGAAATTTTACATTAGTTATGAACAAAAGAGTAAAAGAGGCATTGGTAGAACATAAAGAAATAGTAGAGGCTTTTGAAAAAAAAGATGAGGTTTTTGCAGAAAAGATAGGTAGAAAACACACCGTACACGCAAAAGAGTTTCTTGCAAATAAAATCCATTTGTTTTAGTGTTGTATAAATATTCATCACCTTAAATTATAGTAGCAATGCTTACATAAAGTTCAAGGAAAAACATTAAATGTATATTCTGTAAAATGGTTGCAAAATATTATCTTAAGGAATATAATGGTTTTATAAAGAAGTTAGTTAAGACTGTATACAGGTATACGATGTAAATTTATACCTGTATATTTTAAAATTACTATTGTATACAGGTATACAATAGTAATTTAGTAAACTTAAATGCAAGTATACGTTTTCGCAATCTAATTTAGTTTTAAAATTAAATTTAAGAAGTAGAGAGGGGGTAGTTGAACTGCGACTATATCACAGTTCAATGTAAAAAGATGAATATGAGTATAAAAGAAGCAGTATTAACCTTACACAAAGAAAAAAGAGGTAAATTAGAAGTTGTCGGAATGATGGAAGTAAATAATGGCAAGGATTTAGCTGCAGTATATACACCAGGCATAGCTGGTCCTTGCATGGAAATAGCTAAAAATAAAGACAAGGCATATATGTACACAATGAAAGGAAGGACCGTGGCTGTAATTACAAATGGAACAGCAGTTTTGGGATTGGGGAACATTGGACCGGAAGCAGGTCTTCCAGTAGTGGAGAGTAAAGCACTATTACTTAAAAAATTTGCAGATGTTGATGCAATTCCAATAAGTATAGACTCTACAAATTCAGATGATATAGTGAATACAATAAAAAATATCTCACCTGGTTTTGGTGGAATACATCTTGAAGATATTAAATCTCCTGAGTGCTTTTATATTGAGGATAGATTAAAAGAAATTTTGGACATACCTGTATATCATGATGATCAACATGGCACTGCCATTGCAGTTTTAGCAGGGTTGTATAATGCACTAAAAATAGTAAAAAAGAGTATAGGTAATATAAAGGTTGTTATAAATGGCGCAGGTGCTTCAGGTATTGCAGTAGCTAAGCTACTAAACTCTGCGGGAGTAAAAAATATAGTATTGTGTGATATAAATGGTGCTCTTGTTGAGAGTGATTCCACATTAAATATAGCACAGGTAAAAATAGCAAAAGTAACAAACAGAAGCTTTGAAAAAGGCAGATTAGAAGAAGTAATTAAAGACAAGGATGTTTTTATTGGTCTCTCAGTGGCAAACGTACTAAATAAAAAAATGGTAAAAACAATGAATAAAGATAGTGTAGTTTTTGCACTTGCTAACCCTGTTCCAGAAATATCGCCAGATGAGGCAAGAGCCGGTGGAGCTAAAGTCGTGGCTACAGGAAGATCGGATTTCCCAAATCAAATAAACAATGTATTGGTCTTTCCAGGTATATTTAAGGGTGCTTTAGAAGTAAGGGTAAAAGACATATGTGATGAAATGAAACTTGCAGCAGCAAAGGGAATTGCAGATTTAATAGATGACAGTGAACTAAATGTAGAATATATAGTACCAAGTGTGTTTAACAAAGGCGTTTGTGAAGCTGCTGCATATGCGGTTACAAGTGTAGCCAAAAAACTTGGTACAGCTAGAGCATAGTTTTATTGAACAATAAGATAAATATTCTGATGTTAATTAATATATTGGGAAAGGAGTAATATATATGGGGTATTTAAACTTAGATGAGATTATTATTGAAGATAAGCATTCTAGTAAGTTATATGATATAAAAAAATTATTACTGAAACAAGGTCTTAAATTCGAAGAAAATATAGAGTATACAGTTGCATTGTATGATGACAATAAAATAATTGCAACTGGATCATCTGAAGGTAAAATTCTAAAGTGTATTGCAGTAGATGATAATTACAAGCAAATGGGTATATCTAATACAATAATATCTGATTTAATTAGTGAACAATATAGAAGAGGAAATACTCATTTATTTGTTTATACAAAACCTAAAAATCATAGAGTTTTTCAAGAGTTAGGTTTTTATAAAATTGCTGAAGTTCCTAATAAAGTTCTTTTACTTGAAAATGATCCTTGTGGAATAAAAAAATATATAAATAATTTAAAAAAAGAAAAAATTAGTGGTGATGTAATTTCAAGTGTTGTTGTAAACTGTAATCCATTTACATTAGGGCATAAATACTTGATTGAAAAAGCTTCAAGGGAAAGTGATGTAGTTCATGTTTTTGTTGTATCAGAGGATAAGTCAGTTTTTCCATCTTATATAAGATATAAATTAGTTAAAGAAGGCCTAAGTCATTTAAAGAATGTAATCCTTCACAAAAGTCAAAATTATATAATTTCAAGTGCTACATTCCCGTCGTATTTTATGAAAAAACAAAATGAAGCTGTAAAAACACATTGTTTATTAGACATACAAATTTTCATGAAATATATAGTGCCAGCTTTAGGAATTAATAAGCGTTATGTAGGTGAAGAACCGTTATGTCTAGTTACTAAAAATTATAATGACACAATGAAAGAAATGTTGCCTAAAGGTAATGTAGAGGTTATTGAAGTCCCAAGAATCGAAATTGGAGGGAATATAACAAGTGCATCTACAGTTAGAAAATTAATTAAGGAAAATAAATTCCTGGAGGTGAGGAGCTTAGTACCTGATACGACTTACAATTTCTTAATGTCAAGAGAAGGTATGTCAATAATTGGAATAATATAAAATTAATAAAATTTAATATAACTAAATTTTATATAGGGAGGGTTACTTATGAAAATATTAAATACAGCTATAGCGGGAACTTTAGAATCCAGTGATATTACAGTAGTGGTAGAGCCAAATCCAGATAATGAGGTGATTATAGAACTAAAGAGTTCTGTTGGGAAACAATTTGGAGATCAAATAAAGAAAGTTATAACGGATACATTATCATCTTTAGGTATAGTAAGTGCTCTAGTTCGCGTTAATGACCAAGGAGCATTAGATTGTGTTATAAAGGCGAGAGTAGAAACAGCAGTTCTTAGGGCGGCAGATAAAACTCATTTCAACTGGGGGGTGGAAAAATAATGTATAAGTTAAGAAGAACAATGATGTATGTACCTGGAAACAATCCTGGAATGGTTAAAGATGCGCATATATATGGTGCAGATTCAATAATGTTTGATTTAGAAGATTCAGTATCTATTAATGAGAAAGATGCTGCTAGATTTTTAGTTTATAATGCATTAAAAAGTATTGACTACGAAGGTGTAGAAACAGTAGTAAGAATAAATGGACTAGATACACCATATGGAATAGAAGATTTGGAAGCTATAGTAAGAGCTCAACCAGATGTTATAAGACTTCCGAAAACAGAAAGTGCACAGGACGTTATAGATGTAGAAGTTGAAATTGAAAGGATAGAAAAGGAAGCAGGAATACCATTAGGAAAGACAAAAATGATGGCTGCAATTGAAGGAGCATTAGGCGTACTAAATGCACAGACAATAGCGACTGCTAGCAAAAGACTTATGGGTATAGCAATTGGTGCAGAAGACTATGTAACAAATCTAAAAACAACACGTTCGCCAGGAGGAATTGAGCTTTTAGTGGCAAGAAGTCAAATATTACTTGCAGCAAGAGCAGCTGGGATATATGCTTTGGATACAGTATACTCAGATGTAAATAATGAAGAGGGTTTTAAAGATGAAGTTAAATTAATTAAACAGTTAGGATTTGATGGAAAATCTGTAATTAATCCAAGACAAATAGGACCAGTTCATGAAATATATACACCATCAAAAAAGGAAATAGATAAATCTATAAGAATTATAAAGGCAGCCGCAGATGCTAAAAAGAAAGGTTCAGGAGTAGTGTCTCTAGATGGAAAAATGGTAGATAAGCCAATATTAGAGAGAGCGCAAAGAGCACTTATGTTAGCAGAAGCAGCAGGAATAATTATAAATGAAGGAGGGGATCAAATTGCCTAAAAATAAAATAGGAAGAGATATACCAGAATATATAGAAGGAATTGGTGAACTAATACCTTATAATGGACCATTTAGTTTTCAACCTGTAAAACGTAGATATGGACGTAAAATATCTCAGATTCTACCTGGAGAGAGCAAGTTATTAGATAGCATTGAAAAGGCAATAATTGAGACCCAGCTTAAAGATGGTATGACAATATCATTTCATCATCACTTTAGAGAGGGAGATTATATTTTAAATATGGTGCTAGATTCCATAGCTAAGCTAGGAATTAAAAATTTAACATTAGCATCAAGTTCATTAAATTGTGTACATGAACCAGTAATTAAACACATAAAAGATGGCGTTATAACAAAAATAATTACTAGTGGTGTTAGAGGACCTTTAGCAGAAACTATATCGAATGGCATTTTAGAAATTCCTATAATAATCCGTTCACACGGTGGTAGGGCCAGAGCCATTGAAGCTGGAGAATTGCAAATTGATGTTGCTTTTTTAGGGGCACCTTGCTGTGACGAATATGGTAATGCAAATGGATACAGTGGAAAATCATTTTGTGGTTCACTAGGATATGCTAAAGTAGATGCAGAATATGCAGATAAGGTTGTTCTTATTACAGATAACTTAGTAAAGTACCCAAATGTACCTGCAAGTATTTTACAAACTGACGTAGATTATATAGTGAAAATAGATTCAATTGCAGATCCAAGTGGAATAGTATCAGGAGCTACAAGGTATACTAAGGATCCAAGGGAATTATTAATTGCTAAATATGCAGCAGCAACAATTGAATTTTCAGGATATTTTGTTTCAGGGTTCTCTATTCAATGTGGTACAGGTGGTGCATCGTTAGCAGTTGCAAGATTCATAAGAGAAAAAATGATTGCAAAAGACATTAAAGCTAGTTTTGCATTAGGTGGAATAACAGGACAATTTGTACAAATGCAAAAGGAAGGATTAATATCTAAATTATATGATACTCAAAGTTTTGATTTAATAGCGGCAAAATCAATAGGTGAGAACGCAGATCATTGCGAAATTAGTGCATCTTTTTATGCAAACCCTCATAATAAAGGTTGCGTTGTTAATAAGTTAGATATAGTTATTTTAAGTGCTTTAGAAATAGACACTGACTTTAATGTTAACGTAATAACAGGATCAGATGGAGTGTTGAGAGGTGCTTCAGGCGGACATTGTGATACTGCTGCAGGTGCAAAGCTTACAATGATAGTAGCACCATTAATTAGAGGGAGAATACCCACTATTGTTGATAGAGTAAATACCGTAATAACTCCAGGTGAAAGTATAGATGTAGTTGTAACAGATAGAGGAATAGCCGTAAATCCTTTAAGACAGGATTTAATTGAAAAACTTACTAATGCAAAACTACCTGTATTCTCTATAGAAGAACTTAAGGAAAAAGCAGAAAAAATTACTGGAAAACCTAAGGCAATTGAATATTTAGATAAAATTGTTGGTGTAGTAGAATATAGAGATGGTTCAATAATTGATGTTATTAGACAAGTAAAGTAGAAAGGATAATAATTAATGTATAGTGAGAGCATTATTCTTAAACAAATACTTGAAGCAAGGGAAAAACGAGCAAGAACACAAATAAAATTAATTAGTATGTTTAAAACTACATTAGTTTCTTTTACATTGAATATACCAGGGCAAGTAAAAAACAATATCATTTTTAAAAAAGCTCATGAATTAGGTATTAAGCTATTGGAAAAAGAATTAGGTATACAAAATGTAAATGTAGTTCATAAAGCAGTTAATGTTACAGCTGCGGGAACAGAAGCATTCCTCAATATAGACATGGATCCTATACAATTAAAAAAGATTACAGTATCTATTGAGGAAAAAAACGATTTGGGAAGAATATTTGATTTTGATGTAATTAATACAAATGGAGAACAAATTAGTAGAAGGCAGCTAAATTTAGCTCAAAGAAAGTGCCTTCTATGCAATGAAAATGCAAAGGTATGTGGGCGAAGTAGAAAACATTCAATGGATGATTTATTAAATAAAATTTATCAGGTAATTAATGCCTATAAGTAGAGAGTAGAGTGTTTCGACTTCGTATGTTGTAAAATAATACTATTAATACAAAATTTGTTTGGTATAATAGTGATTAAACAACTTGTAAAAGGAGGTCATAAGAATGACTAAAGTGGCATGTACTATAATGAGAGGAGGTACAAGTAAAGGTGTATTTTTCAAGTATAATGATATGCCTAAAGATAAAAATAAATGGAGTAATTTCCTTTTAGATGTTATGGGTAGTCCAGATGCTAGACAGATTGATGGATTAGGTGGTGCAAATTCATTAACTAGTAAAGTAGCAATAATAAAAAAATCTGATAAAAATAATTATGACATTGAATATATATTTGCTCAAGTTAGCTTAACAGACCAAATGGTTGATTTTAAAGGAAACTGTGGTAATATTTTATCAGCAGTTGCTCCATTTGCTGTTAATGAAGGTCTTGTAGCAATAACAAATTCCAAAACAAAAGTCAGAATATTGAATATAAATACAAATAAATTAATTGTATCAGAAGTAGAAATTGAAAATGAACAGGCTAAGGTTCAGGGAGATACTTGTATATCTGGAGTACCTAATTCAGGATCGCCAGTATATCTTTCATTTTATAATTCAGAAGGTTCAGTTACAGGGAAACTTTTACCTACAGGTAGTGTAATGGATTCAATAAAAACATCTATAGGAGAAATAAATATATCAATTGTTGATGCTGCAAATCCATTAGTATTTATAAATGCTAATGATATTGGTCTAAATGGAACTGAGTTACCAGATGAGTTTACTGAAAACGATTTAAAGATAATAGAAGAAATACGTTCAATAGCCGCAGCGATGTGTGGCTTCGCAAATAAAGAAGAGGCTACAAAGATGTCTCCAGCAGTACCAAAAGCTACCATTATATCGACACCTTCAGAATATGTAGATTTAAGTGGAAACAAAAGGAATAAAGAAAAAATGGATGTAGTTGTTAGAATGATGTCAATGCAAAAACCACATAAAGAGATTGCAATAACTGGTGCGGTATGTATAACAGTAGCGGCTAATATTGAAGGAACTTTAGTTAACAAAATAGTTAAAAGTAATAATAGTAATATGTTGAAAATAGCACATCCAGGCGGAATTATGGAAACGATTGCTAATGTTAACAATGGAAAAATTGAATATGTAAAAGTTGTAAGAACAGCAAGAAGGATAATGGATGGTTATGTTTATACAAGAGAAAAATATTAGAATAATATGGTAGATTAAATAATTATTGTTTATTTTTGAGTAGTTAAAGGGTAAATTATAAAAATAAAAAGTAGGGGGATTACTAGTGAATAATATAGGAACAATTAAAGAGCTAGAAAAGAAAGGAATTGGTAAGAGCGATATCATTAAAAAAATTTTTAGTTTCAAAATTGGAATTATACCACTAGGTGTATATCTAGCACTTTTGATTGTAGTTTTTGCTTTACTAGCTAGAGGCATAATGCCTAATGATATGCTAGGTGCTTCAGCAATTATGGTGCTATATGGATTTACTTGTGCAGAAATCGGAAAGAGATTACCTATTATTAAAAATGTTGGTGGTACTGTTATAATGGCAACGTTTTTACCTTCTTATATGGTATACGCCAAGCTTATACCTAAACAAGCAGTTGATGCTGTAACTACTTTTATGGATCAAACTAATTTCTTGTATGTGTTTATCGCTTGTATTGTAGTTGGAAGTATCTGTAGTATGAACAGACAAGTTCTTATTAAGGCTTTTCTAAGAATGATGGTTCCTCTTATAGTAGCTACAATTTCGGCAACAGCAGTAGGAATAGGGGTAGGCACATTACTAGGTGTGGGTCCGTATAAAACGTTTTTCTATATAGTTGCACCAATTATGGCTGGTGGTGTTGGCGAAGGAGCTCTTCCTTTAGCTATGGGGTATGCAGCTATTCTAGGAAAAGATGTAGATACATTATTTGCACAAGTTCTTCCTTGTATAATGCTAGGAAGTTTAACAGCTATTGTTCTTGCAGGTATGTTAAAACATATAGGTGAAAAATACCCTCAATATTCAGGTAATGGTGCATTATTAAAATCAGGTGGCGATGATGAAATATTAAAGCTTGCAAAAGATGGAAATAAAGCTAATGCTGATATAAAGATTGATTTAGCTAAAATGGCAGTAGCAGGTATTTTAGCGTTTACTCTTTATTTAGGTGGTGTATTTGTAAACTCTGTAATTGGATTGCCGGCACCTATTGTTATGCTCTTAGCTGTTGTAATAGCGAAAGCAGCAGGAGCTATTCCTGATAGCATTGAAAAAGGTGGATATGCACTTTTTAAATTTATAGTAACAGCTGTTACTGTACCATTGCTACTAGGTATAGGAGTTGCTAAAACACCATGGGAAGACCTTGTTGCTGTTCTTATTAATCCTAGATATCTAATAGTAATAGTATCTACAGTACTAACGGTTGTTGTTGTTGGTTGGTTTGTTGGTAAGCGAATGAACATGAATCCAGTTGAAGCTGCAATGGTAACAGCTTGCCATAGTGGGCAAGGTGGAACAGGCGATGTAGCTATTCTAACAGCTGGTGGTAGATTGGGGCTTATGCCTTTTGCTCAAGTGGCTACAAGACTTGGTGGTGCAGCTATGGTTACTATAGCTATAGCAATATTAAGAATGATTCATTAGTATAATATTTAAATATTATGAGATAAGAGAAGATTCTTAAAAATGTAGCTCAAAAGGTGGATTATTTATTAAATTAGTAGCTAATTGGTACCTATATCCATTTAAATTATAATTCTGTAATTTACGATGTCTATAGGTACTAATTTCTAATGTAAATATGGTTGGAAATTAATATGCTTAAAATAATTTTGTTAAACTTACACAATAAAAAATAATATTTATAATGTTGATAAGAAATAATATTTTGGAATAAATTTTAATATTGTATAATTATTGAATATTTTAACATTTATACCAGGATAGTATTGTAAACATAATTAATTTAATATAAAATAAGAAATGAAGGTATTTAAGCTGTTATAGTGGTTTTTTTAAAAAATAAACAGCAAAAATGTGGATAAATTAATTTATATTAATTACTGCGGATTAAGAAAACACAATTGAATAATAATATTCAACATAACAAATATAATGCATAAATTTTATCTTATCTAAACATAATGCAAAATGTGTTTAAAATTATAAATGGTAGGTTAAAACATAACTATATGGGAGGAAGAAAAAATAATGGATGTACATGAAATTAAAGTGCAAAAATTAGATGTAAAGAAGAATGTTAAAAAACTAAATACTTCAGAACTAATGGTACAATGTCTTGAAAATGAAGGAGTTAAGTATATATTTGGGATACCAGGAGAAGAGAATCTTACATTTTTACATGCACTCAAGGATTCCAAAATCAAGTTTATTACAACTCGTCATGAACAAGGAGCAGCTTTTATGGCAGATGTTTATGGCCGTTTAACGGGTACTCCTGGCGTATGTCTCTCAACTCTTGGCCCAGGAGCAACAAATCTAATGACTGGAGTTGCTGATGCTAATATGGATGGTGCCCCTTTGGTAGCTATTACAGGACAAGCTGGAACTGATAGAATGCATCTTGTATCTCATCAACACCTAGATCTAATTTCAATGTTTGCACCAATTACTAAATGGAACAAACAGATTGTAAGACCAGATACAGCACCGGAAATTATAAGGAAAGCTTTTAAATTGGCGATAGGTGAAAAGCCAGGAGCTGTCCATATAGATTTACCAGAAAATATAGCCTCAATGGCAGCACTAGGAAGACCACTTGGCCATGGAGATATTGAAAAAAGTTATGCCACATATAGTAGTATTAAAAGAGCCGCAGACGCTATAAGTAATGCTGAAAACCCAGTTATTCTTGCTGGTAATGGGATAATACGTTCAAAAGCTAGTAAAGCACTAACAGAAATGGTGGAAAAGCTAAGAATTCCTGTAGCTAACACTTTTATGGCAAAAGGAGTTGTTTCATATAAAAATCCGTTGTCTTTGTGGAGTATCGGACTTGCACAACGCGACTATGTAAATCGTTTGTTTGAAAAAGTAGATTTAGTAATTGCTGTAGGATATGATATAGTTGAATATGATCCTAAAAAATGGAACAAGAATGAGAATATTAAAATTATTCATATTGCAGAGGAAAATGCTGAAGTTAATAAATGTTACATACCTGAGGTAGAGGTAATTGGTGATATATCTTATTCTATTAATGAAATAAGTGCACTTGCTAATAGGGTAGTAGAACCAGTTTTTGCTCTACATATAAAAACGAAAATGGAAGCTAATTATGAATCTTATGCAAAAGATTTTAGCTATCCAATGAAACCACAAAAAATATTGTATGATTTAAGGAAGGTAATGGGTGATGATGATATTGTTATTTCTGATGTAGGTGCTCATAAGATGTGGATTGCACGTCATTATAGATCTGTAAAGCCCAATACTTGCCTAATATCGAATGGATTTGCCTCAATGGGAATTGCAGTACCTGGAGCAGTGGCAGCAAAACTTGTCAATCCTCAAAGAAAAGTTGTAGCAGTCACTGGTGATGGTGGATTTATGATGAATAGTCAGGAAATAGAAACTGCACTAAGAATAAAAACACCTTTTGTGACATTGATATTCAATGATGCCTGCTATGGACTTATAAAATGGAAGCAACAGGATAGGTATGGTGAGGACATGAATGTACGATTTACGAATCCAGACTTTGTTATGTATGCAGAGGCTATGGGGGCAAAAGGATACAGAATAACAAAAGCAGAGGACTTAATACCAACATTACAAGAAGCGATTGCTCAAAACGTTCCTGCTATTATAGATTGTCCCGTAGATTACAGTGAAAATGTTAAATTAACGAATGCATTAAACAAGTTAGTATAGATAATATAATTACCTATACCTTTTTAGAATAGAAATAGCATTAATATTTAGTAGTGAGTTAAAATAGATATTATGTTCCTCTATACAAATTTAATTAAGTTTAATTAAATTTAACTCAATTCTTATTCCTTAACTTTATATGATGCAGTGAACAAAATTTTAATAATTTAAAATACTATCCTTTTAATATGATAACTTATGAGAACAATACTGCACTGGTACCCCTAGATGCAGTATTGTTATTTTTATCGACAATCTAATATCTGAATCTTAAATACTATCCATCTGCAAGTAGGGTATTTTTGCCCGTCCCCCCGGAAAGGGGGATTAGGCACTATTTGAAAAAATATACGTTTTAAAAAGGTAGTTTATCGGTGTTTTTATGTGTCATAACTACTACTTATTTATTTTTGACATATTTTAATGGGTTTTTATATGTTTTAAAAGTTAAAAACTATTTAAATGTCTTAAATCAACTCAATTCCAGCTGGCGCCATAGCTAGGTCCAAATAACTATTCGCTTAATCCACCTTTTCGGGGGGATAGTCAAAAACACCCAAAATTAAAATTAGTTAAATAATAAAAACCTCTGGAGCTACCAGAGGCATTCTTATTTGCAATATATGAAAAGCATTCAAGATAATTTTAATTATGTTGTGTGCTTTTTGTCCTATTTATAAATGGCTTTTATCATATAACACTTATATTCACAATATACGATATTATATTCATAACACATTTAAAAAGCTCTATGTTTTAACTATATAGGTATATTAGCTGCCTTGTTTTACTTTTTTAAGTACTATTATCAGCATCCTCAATATAATAATAACGTATAGCGAATTTGAGGAGATGACTATTAATGGCTTACAGTGTTAGAGAGTTACTGGCTAGAATAATAAAGTGTGAAGCTGGTGGAGAAGGAGAAAACGGAATGAAAGCCGTCGCCTCTGTAGTTATGAACAGAGTTAATGTACCTAATGGTGAGTATCTTACGATATGTCAAGGTGATGTAAGAAAGGTTATATTCCAGACGGGACAATTTGATTGTGCATCTTCTGTACTTGGTGGCGCGGCTAACCCTCAAACTATTTGGGCAAGTCCACCAGAACAGATACATTATGATATTGCAGATTGGGCTTTAGCTGGCAATAGATTAAATACAACAGGTGAAGCATTGTGGTACTTTAATCCCTTTGCACCAGGTTGTCCATATCTTTTTCCTTTTAATGGTAGTGGTTCTTTTCAAGTTAACGTAGGGAAGCACTGCTATTATAATCCCACAGCACTCTATGCTAAAACTTAATTAAAAATCATTACTAATCACACCTTTATATGATAATTTATTATAATTTTTAAGGAGGATATTTTATGTTTATAGCACAACCTAATAATTTTAATCAAGTTCCAATGTGGAATGGT
>NZ_JAIZZK010000046.1 GCF_020443705.1 Clostridium algoriphilum | reverse complement strand
TATAAGATCAAATTCACCCATTTTTCGTACACCTTGCGAAATTGTATAAGATGTAGCAAGCACATCTGCTCCTGCAAACTTTCTATCAGAAATTAATGCACCCTCGTCTGCACCCATCATAAATGCCTCGCGAATAACATCCTTTGCTTGTGGTGGTCCCATAGTTATAACCTTTATTATTCCACCTTGTTGTTCTTTAATTTTAAGAGCGGATTCTAATGCGTACAAATCAAATGGATTCATCTTTGAATCTACACCGTCTCTTTTCAAAACACCTGTAACTGGATCAACCTCAACTTTTGAAGTTCCTGGAACTTGCTTTATACAAACTAATATATCCATATATACTTTCCTCCTATATTTTGTATAGAAATTATAAACATTGATTTTATGGTTAGATGGTCTGACCACCTTTACTCTTATAGTAACACACTATTTAGAATATTTCTACTATTGTTAAGCATTTAACAATCTTTATTTTACAAAATTAAGGTAAGCGTAATTTTTTGTTATTACTCTCACCTTAATTTTTATAGATCATTAGATACTTTTCATCATTTTATTTGACTCTTATACTTATTTGCAAAATCCAGATGTTCTCTCATAGCTTGCCTTGCATCTGCTGAATTGTGTTTTTCTATAGCTAAATATATATCATTGTGTTGAGAATAAAGTATTTCCTTATTTCCTTCGTGAATTATTATTAATTTTCTTGCATCCACAATAAAATGATCTACAAGTATTGAAACTGTTCTAAGTATGTTAAATATCAAAATATTACCCGAACATTCTGCAATCTTATAATGGAACTCTTTGTCAATTTCAGCAGTAATAGCCTCCTCCTCCCCCTCAGAATTCATGAATCTTTCAGTAATCTCGCATAATTCATTTAGTTGTCCACTCGTTATTCTCTTCGCAGCAAGTCCTGAAGCCTCTACCTCAAGTATTTTTCTAAGCTCCCATATTGCTTCGGGATTACTTCCCTCAAGCATAAACATAATTGATAATGGTTCAAATAAATTATCTTGGAAACTTGCTTTTATATAACTACCTTCCCCTTGTCTGCACTCTATTAAACCAATAACTTCTAATGCCCTAAGTGCCTCTCGAATAGATGCTCTACTTACCTGTAATTGCTGCACTAAATTTCTCTCTGAAGGGAGTTTATCCCCCTTTGTAAGAGTACCTTTATCAATCATATCTCTTATTTGTTCTATTACTTGTTCATAAACTTTTGTATTTTTTATTGGACTAAACATTTCGCTGCCCTGGATATATCACCAACAGGTTAAATGTAGCACTTTTAATTTTATTCATTATATTTCCTCCTTCTAAGATTCAAGATCCATATATTATATATACTATAACATAATAATTATAGTTTGACAGTGTGTTAAATTATATACAAAGTCTTAATTATTCTATTTTTATAAGGTGTAATAATGTAAATTTAGTAGTTATTAAAAATAAAGAACCGATAAGACTAAAATAATATGCTTAAGTTTTATATTTTTTTATCGAATATATAATTATATTGTAATGAAAACGGATAAATTTACTGAATAAACCTATAAACAATAAAAAAACCACAAATAAGATATTGGAGGAATGTTATATGATAAAAAAATTATTAAATGGTGATTTAGATGTAACCGCACTTGAGATTAAGGATGTTGTTGATATTAAATTACTTCAAACCTTTCAAGATAATTTTGCCACTGCAATGGCAATTGCGAGTGTTACAGTGGACAAGGATGGAACTCCTGTAACTAAATCGAGTTCCTATACAAGCTTTTGTATGGATTTTACACATTCTACAAAAGTGGGAGATGACAGGTGTGCAGTGTCACACAAAAAAGGCGGCGAAGAAGCTGCAAGAATTCGAAAACCATATATATATACTTGTCATGCGGGATTAATAGATTTTGCTGCACCTATATTAGTAGGTGATTATCTAATAGGAACCATTTTAGGAGGACAAGTCTTAACCTCCCATCCAGAAGAATCAAAATATAGAAAAACAGCAAATGAAATTGGTGTTAATGAAGAAGGTTATGTGGATGCAGTTAAGAAGGTTTCTTTAAGTACTGAAAAAAATATAGCAGCTGCCGCAGAAGTATTATATATCGTAGCAAATTCCCTCTCACAAGCTGGCTATGAAAAGCTTAAACTAAGCGTCATGTCCCAAACTCTTGCAGATAACTTTAGTCAAATATCTGCAACTATGGAAGAACTCAGTGCCTCTTCAATAACTGTAACAAATAACCAACATAATCTAAGTGATGAAATCGTTAACGTAAAGAATATATCAATAGAAATAAATACAATATTAGATTCTATAAAAAGTATAGCAGATCAGACAAAAATG
Organism: Clostridium algoriphilum; assembly: GCF_020443705.1. Lineage (GTDB taxonomy): Bacteria > Bacillota > Clostridia > Clostridiales > Clostridiaceae > Clostridium_AD > Clostridium_AD algoriphilum. The sequence goes on along the minus strand of NZ_JAIZZK010000046.1, from coordinate 15,958 downwards.
CTCGGATTAAATGCGGCTATTGAAGCTGCGAGAGCAGGAGACGCTGGTAGAGGTTTTGGTGTAGTTGCCACTGAAATAAGGTCTTTATCACAAAATTCAAAGGAAACAGCTGTAAAAATATTAGCCCTTACAAAAAAAATACAAGAGTCTGTTGATAAGACTATTGAAACTTCACATGCTACACTTGAAACTACAGAGCAACAGTCAGCTGCTATTCAAGAGGTTACTTCTAATCTTATGGAAGTTACAACCTTATCTGATGAACTAAATTCAATGGCAAATCAAAAATAAAATCAATAAAAATCGTTGTTACATATATTGTAGCAACGATCTTTAAATAATCTATAGATTTATTCTTCTATAAAATACTTCATGCTTATTTTTTTAAGTTCATCAGTGGTATATAGCATTTCATAGTCATTAATATGTACAGCCTCTGCAATTTCCTTAACTACTTTTTCACATCCTTGCCTACTTTCTGCATGAACCATTGTAAAAACATTATATGGCCAATCTGAAAATGTAGGCCGCTGATAGCAGTGGGAAACCTTAGAAAATGATATCATAATTTTACTCACATCACTAATTAGATCCTCCGGAATATTCCACACAACCATTGCATTTGCAATAAACCCAACATTCCTGTGGTTTACAATAGTCCCGAATCTTCGCATAATCCCACTGCTACTAAATTCTTTGATTTTATGCATTAATTCATTTTCTGTAATTTCGAGCTCCTGCGCTATTTCCTTATAAGGCTCTGGCACCAAAGGTAAATCTTCTTGAATTCTGCGAATAATACTCTTATCTAAGCAGCTTAACATATAATCACTCCTTAATATTGAAAACAACATTAATTTTGAATAGCTTTACTACTGGTAGTTCAATTATATCTTTTATACCTGTTTTAATTTTAATTTCATTTAAAAACGCTCTAATGTCTTCAACAGAAGGTGCGATTACTGTAAACCACATATTGTATAAATGATTTCTGATATAATTATGAGTGACTCCATTATTACAGTTTATAAGCTTTGCTACTTCAGTAATTCTGTCTATTGGAACTTTTATAGCACAAAGCGTACTATAGTATCCTAATTTTCTTAAATCAAATATTCCACCTATTCGTTTAATATATCTTTTATCCTTAAGGTCCTTAATAATGTCAATAACCTGCTTCTCTGTGATATCTAGTTCATTCGCAATCTTTAAATATGGCTTAGATTCTATAGGAAAATTGGACTGTATTAAATTAAGCAAATCTTTACTTGTTTTATCCATTACTTTACATTCTCCTTTTCTTCATTTGAATATGAACACCAGTCTTCACCCTCCATATAGTCTCCATCATTATAATATGCTACGCGGGCACGGCAGCCACCACAGGCTTTTTTATACTTGCAAACACCACATTTACCTTTATAATTCATAGTTCTTAATTCTTTAAATATAGGATTACTCTTCCAAATTTCACTAAAAGGTGTCTCACGTACATTACCAATTGGAAGATCTAAATATGCACAAGGTTGTACATCTCCACTTGGGCTAATAATACAATAACTGGTACCTGCTAAACATCCTCTACTAAACCTAGGGTTCATGCCCATTTCCTTTGCAATCATCATAAATTCAGGTGCACAGGTAGGTTTTAATTCTATACTTACATCCTTTTGTTTTAACATTATATCAGTAAGTAATTTCTCATATTGCTCTTGTGGCAATGACTCATCTTCAATATCTGCACCTCTTCCGGTAGGCACTAAGAAAAAAGTATGATGTGCTACTGCTCCCATTCCCACTGCAAAATCGGTTATATCAAGTATTTCATCTTTGTTCCAATTCATTACTGTTGTATGTATCTGAAAAGGTAATTTGACCTCTCTGCAGTTTTTCATTCCTGTAATGGCTTCCCTCCATCCCCCTTCGTAACATCTAAATTTATCATTTTTTTTAGAATGTAGACTATCTAAACTAATTCCAATACCCATAGTCCCTGCACTTTTTAATTTTTGCGCAACTTTCGAAGTTATTAAAGTACCATTACTTCCAAGGACTGGTCTTAGTCCAACTTTTACTGCATGTTCTATTAATTCATAGATATCGGGCCTCACTAAAGGCTCTCCACCTGAAAATACCATTATCTTAAATCCTGCCTTAGCTATTTCATCTATTAATGATTTTCCTTCTGTGGTATTTAATTCGTTCGTATCTTCAACTCCTGCATCTCTATAACAATGTTTACAGTACATGTTACATTTATTAGTCGTGTTCCATGACATGATCATATTTTATGCCCTCCTTAATCATCTTCTTCGAAGCTGCAATATTAACGACTTCGTCTTGTACACCGATTTCTTTATTACTCAAATAACAAGCAGGATCAGATGCCCAAAAATCTCCAGTTACTGATTCAGCTCTCGTTCTAAAATTACCATTACATACACTTAACCATTTGCATTTGCTGCATCTGCCCTTAAGTAGGTCTTTTCTATCCTTTAACCCCTTCATAATTGGGCTTGTAGTGTCTTCCCAGATATCTCTAAATGATCTATCTTTAACGTTTCCAAAAGTATATTGCGATGTAAACTGATCAGCATGTACATTTCCAAGATAATCAACATTTGCAATAGCAATGCCCGATCTATTTCCACCATTCATTTCCATTAACTTAAGTATATTTTGGGACAAGTTAGGATATTTTTTTAATGATTTCAAATAAATGTAAACTGTATCAGCATGATTATCTACAGTGAGTATTTCTGCTTTATCCCCCAGCTCTAAAGTTTTTTCCATAATTAAATCCATTGCAGCTCTAGACTCCGCGTGGGATATATCCTCTTTAATCATTTCGCTTCCTCTCCCTGAATAAACCAAATGATAAAAGCAAACACGATTAATTTTTTCTTCTTTAATGAGGTGAAATATATCCTCTATTTGATCATAGTTGTGACTGTTAATAGTAAATCTTACCCCAACTTTTTGGTTTACTTTTTTACAATTTTCAATTCCACTTAAAGCTTTATTAAAGCAGCCCTTAGTGCGTCTAAATTCATCATGTTTATCCCCAATTCCATCCAAACTAATTCCTACATATCCTACTTCACTTTGTTTAATTCTTCTTGCAATATCCTTGTCAATAAGCGTACCATTAGTAGAAATAGTGCTACGTATGTTGTGACTTCCCGCATGCTCGATAAGTTCAAATAGATCTTCACGTAGTAAAGGTTCGCCTCCTGAAAATAATATTACTGGAACTTTAAAATCATGAAAATCATTAATTAAAGCCATAGCTTCTTTAGTGTTTAATTCACCTTGGTATTTTTTACTATCTGAATTTGCATAACAATGCATACATTTTAAATTACAAGTTTTAGTACAATTCCAAACAACAACAGGTCCACGACCATCACTAACACCATTTTTCTGTTGACTTGCACCATTCACGTACCTTAATTTGTCTCCAAAATTTTCAGTCCCACACAATAACTTAGATACCCCGATCATATTTTATCTCCTCTTCTTGTGAAATTTATCAAAAAATTAAAAGGCATATGCCTATATGTAAATTTTACAATCTAGTAGGATATATGCGTTAATATAAAAATTTATGCTTTACAGTCTCTAAGTTTTTTTAATTTGTATTTGATTTTTAATAAAAAATGATATGTTGCACATAATAAATTATGTCTATATAGAACTATAAAAGTAAATTATAAAAATAAAGGAGGCTAAGTTATGAAATTAATTGAGGTAGGAGAAACTGCGCCCAATTTTTCAATAAAAGGTAATGATTATTCAAATGTGTGTTTATCAGATTTTAAAGGTAAACGAGTATTGCTATCCTGGCATCCTCTTGCCTGGACACCTGTATGTACAGATCAAATGAGAGCTCTGGATAATAATTGGGGAAAATTCCAAACACTAAACACAGTGCCACTTGGTTTTAGTGTAGATCCATGTCCAACTAAGAAAGCTTGGGCATCTGCACTACTTCTTCAAAATTTAATGCTACCTTCCGATTTTTGGCCTCATGGAAAAGTAGCACAGGATTATGGAATTTTTATTGAGGATAAAGGTATATCGGAGCGCGCTAATATAATAATAGATGAAAATGGTATTGTAGTGTGGGTTAAAGTGTATCCTAAGGCTCAATTACCAGATTTAAATGAAGTTTTTGAATTTCTATCTAACATGTAACTAAAAATTACTTCATATACTAAACGCGACAAAACCTCATACTAAATCTTAGTATGAGGTTTTATTTATGATTCTACTGTATATAATTATGTATTATTTCTAAGTCTTATTTAGTATATCTTAATAATCTAAAGAAAGTATAAAATTTGTTATTATATAAATTCCATTTAAGATTGTTTCCTCTGATGCATCAAAATTAGATGAATGAAGGAAGTTGACACCTTTTTTCTTCTCTTCAATACCAAGCCTAAAATGTACTGATGGTACCTCTTCTGAAAAAAATGCGAAATCATCTGCAGCAAATGTTTTTTCTAGCGAAGAAACATTCTTCTGTCCTATAAGTTTTTTTGTAATATCAATAAATTTATTAGTGATTGCTTCGTCACTTATTAAAGGAGGATATTGGAAATCATAATTTAATTCCACCTTGCAACCATATTTTTCTGCACATATCCTGGAATTTTTTAATATATCCTCATATAACTTATTACGAAGTTCATTATTAAAAGTTCTAACAGTCCCTAAAACCTCACACTCTTCTGCTATTACATTGTTGGCATTACCACATTGAATGGATGCGAACGTAATTACATGTGAATCTAGTGGATTATTTTCTATCCTAGATTGTATGTTCATACTCTGAATAAATTCCATGGCTGGATACATTGGATTATTACATAAATGTGGCGCAGCAGCGTGCCCACCCTTACCTACAAATTTTACATGAAAATCATCTACTGAGGCCATAGATGCACCACTTGCAACTTCTATCGTTCCAACTGGTACATTAGGCCATACATGAAATCCAATCATATAATCAACTTTTGGTTTTATTAGCGCACCTGCCTTTATCATCGGGACAGCTCCACCTGTAGTTTCTTCACCTGGCTCAAATATAAATTTAACAACTTTATTTGAACCTAATTTTTTAAGTATAAGTGCGGTTCCTAAAGCAATTGCCATATGATAATCATGCCCACAAACATGAGAAACTCCATTAACAGGTAAGGCATCCATGTCCGCCCTTAGAGCAATGCAATTATCCCCAGAATTTATTGTAGCAACTACTCCGGTTTTTGCAATTTTCTCTGCCTCTATGTTTATGTCTTTTAGAAACTCAATAATGATATCTTGAGTTTTATACTCTTTAAATGCTAACTCAGCGTTAGAATTTAATTTTAACCTCAATTTTTTTATAACATCAATATTTTTTTCTATAAGTTCTTTAATATCCATATTATCACCACCTATATACAAAAGATAAATCTAACTCTAAATTTCTGATATTACTGCTTCAAGTATGTCTAAAGCTTCATCAATCTCAGGTTTTGTTACATTAAGAGGAGGAAGTAATCTTACCACATTATTTCCAGCTGCAATTACAAGCAATCTCTTATCAAAACATGATTTACAGAATTTCTTTGTGTCAGTTTTCAGGCTTATTCCAATTAATAATCCCATACCTTTTATTTCATCTATTATGCCATACTTTTCTTTTATTTTAAGTAATCTTTCTTTTATGTACATACTTTTATCATCAACTTTATCTATAACTCCACCATCTACAAGTTCTGTTAAAACTGCAACACCAACTGCGCATCCAAGTGGATTCCCTCCAAATGTACTTCCATGATCGCCAGGTACAAAAGCAGTTGAAGCTTTTACATTAGTAATTGTAGCGCCTATTGGAAATCCACCACCGAGCCCCTTAGCTAAGCATATTACATCAGGAATAACTGAGAATTTTTTATATGCAAAAAGACTTCCAATACGTCCCATACCACATTGCACTTCATCAAATATTAATAAAGCATCAAATTTATCACATAGCTTTCTTGCCTCTTTTAAGAACTCTATGCTTGCTATATTTATTCCACCTTCTCCTTGTATTGGTTCTATTATAATTCCACATACCTTATCGTCAAAGTTTTTTATTAAATCGTTAATATTGTTAAATTCTACTTTTCTAGTGCCATCTATTAAAGGACGGAAATCTTTTTGATATTTTTCCTGACCAGTAACTGAAAGCGCCCCTATAGTTCTACCATGAAAAGAATTATCCATATATATGAATACATTTTTATCTTTCACATCTTTTAATGTTCCATATTTTCTCGCAATCTTAAGTGCAGTTTCCACAGATTCAGTACCACTATTGCAAAAGAATACCTTATCGTGATCACAGTTATCAACTAACTTTTTTGCTAGCAATTTGTGGGGAGTATTCCAATAGTAATTTGAGCTATGCATAAGCTTACTACTTTGTGTAGTTATTGCATTTATTATAGCAGGATGGCTATGTCCAAGGCAATTAACTGCAACTCCTGATACAAAATCCACATATTCAAGTCCATTTGAATCATAAATTTTACATCCAAGTCCCTTTTCAAAAGTAACGTCATATCTTCCGTAGGTGTTCATTACACAATTTTCTTCCATTAATTCGCTCCTTTTGCTGTTATAATTTTAGTTCCATTATTTTTAATTATATTTAATAATAAGCTGTGTTTTTTTCTTCCATCTACTAAATGAACATTCTTAGTACCCTTATTAATTGCAGCAACACAACATTCTAGCTTTGGAATCATGCCACCATAAATCATACCTTTATTTATATATTCTTTAGTTTCCTCTACAGTTATTGATGATAAAAGCGTCGATGGGTCAGTTATATCTGTGTATACGCCATCTATATCTGTCATAATCAATAACTTTTCAGCTTTTAACACACCGCTTATAGCAGCTGCTGCATAATCAGCATTTATATTGTAACTATTTCCTTCCTTATCAGCTCCTACAGGTGAAATAACTGGTATATAATTACTTTTAAGCAAAGTAATTAATACTTTTGTATTAATACTCGTTACCTCTCCAACAAAACCTATATCAGTTTTTTTGCTATCCTCAAATACAAACTTTTTTTTAGCTTGAATTAAATTACTATCTTTACCACTAATTCCTATGGCATTTAATCCTCTAAGACTTAATATTGAAGATAATCTTTTGTTAACATTACCAGACAATACCATCTCTACGATTTCCATAGTCTCTTGATTCGTAACCCTTAATCCACTTATAAACTTATTTTCGCCACCGGTTTTTTTAACCCATTTGCTAATTAAAGGGCCTCCACCGTGTACTATAACTACTTTAATACCAGCACTTGTCATGAGAGCTATGTCTTCCACAAAGGCCTCCTTAGCTGCATCATTACTCATTATGCTTCCACCATATTTTATAACAAAGGTCTTACCCTCATATTTACTCATTTGCAAAAAATCTTTTTTATTTGAATTAATATTTAATATATTCATTGTAGCCTCCAAACCAAATAATTAATTTTCATTGATTTTATTAATTGTACAACTCTTTTATAAAATGTACAACCGTTTGAATAATTATACATCAACATGAATAAATATTCAATATAATATTGATTTTTTTTAAATTTTATTGTATAATGATTTTTATTAACAAATTTTGAAGGCAAGGTGATACGATATGATTAAAGCAGGTATAATAGGTGCTACTGGCTATGCCGGAGAACAATTGGCATGGTTTTTATACAAGCATCCAGACGTTAGTGTTGAATTTTATGCTTCACATAATTATGCAGGAATGACGTATAATGAAATTTATAATAACTTCAATGGTTATATAGAAGATGTTTGTGTAAACATGGAAACGGCTATAAGCAAATTATCAAGTATAAATGTTCTTTTTACTGCTATGCCCCATGGAAAGACTTTTAAAATAGCTGAAAAAGCATTATCACTTGGTGTAAAAGTAATAGATTTAGGCGCTGATTTCAGGTTAAAATCTAAAGATGAATATGAAGAGTGGTATAAAGTTAAACATGAAAGTGTAGACCTTCTAGCAAGTGCTGTTTATGGTCTAACTGAATTAAATAGAGAATCTATAAAGGGGTGCAACCTATTAGCTAACCCAGGTTGTTATCCTACAGCTACAATCTTAGGTCTTACTCCACTAGTAAAAAATAATTTAATACAACCAAGTTCTATAATAGTTGACGCTAAATCCGGGGTATCTGGAGCTGGTAGATCTGCGAGTATTGCTTCACTTTTTACAGAATGCAATGAATCCATTAAAGCTTATGCAGTTGCCAGTCACAGACATACTCCAGAAATTGAACAAGAACTTAGTAAGGCTTCAATAGGTAACGATATAAAAATATGCTTTACTCCTCATTTAGTTCCTATGAATCGTGGAATATTATCAACCTGTTATGGTTCTCTCACAAAAGCGGTAACTGCAAAGGAACTTATAGCTTTATATAGAGAATTCTACAAAGATGATTGTTTTGTAAAGATTCTTGATGGATTACCTGAAACCAGATGGGTAAGAGGCTCGAATTTATGTCATATTGGAATAAAAGTAGATGCACGTACAAATAGGGTAATAGTAATCTCTGCTATTGATAATTTAATAAAAGGTGCCGCAGGTCAGGCTGTTCAAAACATGAATATTATGTTCGGAATTAAAGAAACTACAGGACTTGATATTATATCTATGGCTCCCTAAAACAAAAGTTGTAATTAATTAAGCATTTTATATAATAACTCACATAAACAATGTGATATTGGGGGTAGATACATGGACAAAATGTTCTTTGAAGTTAGAAGAGCTGTCACTAGTGACATTGAAGAAATACGAATACTTGCAAAAAAATCTTTTAAGTTGTATGCCGAAAATGCAGGAATTACAGATTTGGTTACACCTTTTGATGAAACCTATGATGATGTATATAAAGCTATAGAAACTACTAACGTTTTTGTAGCGCTATCAAACGAAGAAGTTATTGGTAGTGTACGAATCAAAATCGAACCAGATCATACTGCTTATCTCAGCAGATTCGGTGTTTCATCGTTACATCAAAATAATGGCATTGGTAAAATACTAATGAATGCAGTTGATATCTCAATGATAGAATTGGGTGTTACCTGCTTATATCTTCATACTGCATCTAGAATGTTTTCACTCATTAGGTTTTATTATGGAAGATGCTTCTATATAGAATCAACCAATAATGAGCGAGGATATATTAGAGCACTGCTCTGTAAGGAATATCAATCAGAAACAGTTGAAAAATCCATAGATAATATTCACTGCCAAAATGCAGTAATATAAAGGAGTACTATATAAATTATAGTACTCCTTTTTTTATTAACTACTCCACTTGCGTTATTTGTTTATACCTCATATTTTAGCTTATCTATATATATTTTATAATATCATATAATCATTGATATTAAGGCATTTATAGGTATAAAATATTTTTTACAATTAAATATTATCTATTTTTATTTAATTATATTTTATGGAACGGTGGCAATACGGTGGCATTGCCACCATTAGTTTTTTAATTGAATTTGAGCCTAAACAAATCAAAGTACCTGTACTCAACGCTTTAGATGGCACTATAACCTCAAACTCATCACAGAATTGTCTTATAAGATTAACAATGCTCCATCCTACTAGTGTATTTCCACACCTAGTGTATAATATTAATGAAATTTTCTTTGGCAGATTGAGCAAATCTAAATAAAATAGTCTAAAACCTCATTTGATATTGCTGAATGTTGAGCATTAACCGCACTTATATAAATTTCATGCACTGCCCTAACTTCTTCAGTCTTTGGTGTAATTGCCTCTGCACCACTAATTAGTTTTAATGAGTCTGGAATAACCCCATTTATCACTTCGTCATATGTCGTTTTATCATCTTTATAGTTACTTCCAGTAACACTGCTGTATTCCTCATTTTATTTTACATATACTTCACTTTGTTACTTCTTATACAAATTAATATTTTCTTGCTAAAACCGTTATAAAAGATGCAGTGAAGAATACTCCTAAAAGGCATTCTATACAAGTCATACATCTACACCAACCATCTATAGGTTGTACATCTCCAAATCCTACTGTAGTAAAATTAATAATTGAAAAGTATACAGAATCACCAGCTTTGTTTATAATAGGGATTTTATTGATTTGTCTATCTGCATAATCTATATGGATTTCCGAATTACTATTATAAAAGTTCACTTCAGTATTTTCTGTAGCGTTTATTGATATACCTTTAAAATCAATAAAATAAACTACTGAACAAAACGTAATTAATAAAAGAATACTTATTGGGTATTAAATGTACAGTCTAAGAATTCACACTTATCTTTTAAGTTATCAATATTCCCAAAGGTAATAATTGACTCGAAAACGCAACTAAAGAAAGTAAAAAATGATAATATATTAGGACTATTGGGATTGCAAATTTTTACTTCATTTAAAAATATTGATTTTTCCAAATATTTACCCAAAAAAGTTCCAGGTGAATTTAATATATTAGTAAAAACATCATTTAATTCTTTTAGATTTACTGGATTTACAAAAATATAACTAAGCTCTTTTCTACCTTCCATTTCTTTTATATCTCTTAAAATTTTATATTCATAATCTGAAATTGTTATTTTTTGATTACCCTTTAAATCATCAATATGTAATTTCATCTGATTAATATTTTAAATTTACTAACTTGATCTGTATCCATAAAACAATCACTTCCTTGCAATTTGTTTAAATCATGAAATTTATATATAATAAAAAGCATAAAATATAATTTTTCGTATATTGTATGCTTTTATATTATCTATTAATTAAATTAGTTATTAATTATTTTGTAATTTAGTATATTAGGGCATGAGTTTAACACAATACCTATTGTGTTAAACTCACCTAAAACCTTAAGACCATTGAAAATACTATGTTTCTTTGAATAAACCAATGATTTAAATTATAATAATTGAAAATAGTTTAACATAACGTATTGTCTTGTATAACTTAATTTACTATAATGGATTATAAGCAAATATAATTCGGAGGTAAAAAAATAATGAATTTTGTACAACCAATTAGAGATAAAAATAAAATCAAAGAAATAAAAGCTTTGTTATTAAAAAATAATTACAGAGATTTCATTTTGTTTACTCTTGGAATAAATACAGGATTTAGAATTTCAGATATTCTAGAGATTAAAGTGGGTGATGTTAGAAATAAAACTCATATTGCTATTAACGAGAAAAAGACAGATAAATTAAAAAAAGCATATATAAATTCTTCTCTAAAAGAAGAACTTGATAAATACATTTTTGATATGAATGATGACGATTTCTTGTTTAGAAGTCGAGAAGGAGAAAATAAACCAATTAGTAGAGTTAGAGCATATCAATTATTAACTGATGTAGCTAAAAAAGTAGGGCTTGAGGAAATAGGTACACATACACTCCGGAAGACCTTTGGTTATTGGCACTATAGACAGCATAAAGATATTGCACTTCTACAAGAACTATTTAATCATTCTGCTCCTAGTGTAACATTAAGGTACATAGGGATAAATCAGGATGCCATGGATGAATCCCTAGAAAACTTTTATTTATAGGAGAGGTCTCGCCAACATAATTCTGAATCACACCATTAAGAGTCTTATAACATCTACGTAAAGGTAAATACATTTTACGTAGATGTTCATAATTTTTTGTTATGCTTTATGAATACATTTTATAAGCTTTTTTAACCTTACGTAAAGGTATCTCTTTACGTAGGGTTATTTGTTTTAAGATTAAAAATATTATTTATCAGAGTTGTAGAAGCATTTATATTACTTGATTTAAAGTTGTTTCTTTATTCATTTATCCATAATTTCCAATTTTATGGTAATAATAGTATAATTAGATTAGTTTAATATAACTACTACAAGAATATCGAAATAAACGAATGATAAGGCATCCCTACAAGGAGGAAATATTAATGAATGATTCATACTCAGTCATAAATTTTAATCAGACTCTAGCAACTTCAAAAGAAGCAAATTTAATAATTAAGTTTTTTACTGGTATAAAGAACGATAATGATGCTCTACAAATGTTGAAAGATGTACAAGCTCATTACGATAAAAAAGGTGAGTATTTAGAGATCGATGCCGATGTGTTTTGGCGTTATTTACTAAACCGTAAACCATATCAACAAAATATAAGAAAAAGTAAAACTATTAGATACTATGATTTTAAGAAAATAATTAAAATCAAGGAAATAAATAGTTATAAACAATTGGTTGAAGCTGCTAATGATTATAACAATAAATATAAATATTATATATGATTTACACGCCTACAACCCATAGGTACACTGTTTTTATCAAATTTAACTGAAATCTAACTACCGCACTTCCGTTTGCTACTACCGCATTCCCTAATGGAACTTTCCCTACGAGCTACCCTTCCATTCTCAACTAAGCTTGGTATATGAAACTAGGGACTTCTTTAAGGTTATTATGAGCCAACTGTGGGGACGAGAAATAAGACATCAGATAAAGATCAACTTCGAATGTTCATAATGTTTAATCCATTTATAATTAATTAATAAATTATGATAACATTTACATTTCATTTTAAAATATGGTACTAATTGATATATATATTAAATTAAAAGAAAAAGGGGTGGAAATTATGGGGTTACCCGCAATTTTAGGTTTATTAATTGTTATAGGAATTTTAGTATGTATATTTTATGCAGTACCAACAGAGAAATAATATATTTGAAAATAGCCTATTTAAAATCTAATATTTTCATAACATCAACACCATTTATCTTACCATCATGCATCATCTTATTTTTCTTCGTATTATAAAAAAAAAGGCCACTAATATTTATAAGCAAATATTAGTGGCCTTTTTTTTAAAATTACATTGCCTACCAGGTAGTATAGCATCTAGCATTCCAATAACAATTAAAGCTAGTATTTCGCCTATTACGGATACTCCCATTCCAGGAACTATATATTGTGCTGTAAATAATATTATAGCTGCTATTACAAATCCTTTTAATCCCTTACCAAAAGGTGATGCATCAACGCCCATAAGTTTTTCAACTGCATAATCTATTAGGGATATTAGCTGGAATTTAGAAATAATATAGAAAATAGCAAGAAGCATCTTTTATATTAGATATTTCGACAATGTTTTTTAATATAGATCTAAAATAAAAGGAATTACCAATCTTTTGTAGAATTAATAATTATTGGGAATAAAGAACTGAAATGTGAAGGAGATTACAAATATGGAAGAGTCGAAAATAAACATAATCATTGCTGATGACAACAAAGAATTTCGTAATATTCTTAATGATTATCTATCAATGGAAAAGGATATTGTTGTTACTGGTATCGCGGAGAATGGAGTAGAAGCATTAAAATTAATTAAAGAAAAAAAACCTGATTTGGTTGTACTTGATATGATTATGCCTATTCTTGATGGTTTGGGAGTTCTAGAGAAGTTAAATACAATGGATTTAGATCCAATGCCACGTATAATAATACTATCAGCAGTTACTCATGATAAAATAACCCAAAGAGCCATATCACTAGGAGCAGATTATTACGTTGTAAAACCTTTTGACATGGAGGTATTTATTAAAAGAATAAGACAGATGTTAAATAACACTATAGGTAGTGATGATGTAAAAAAAACACCTGCTTATGTTGGTAATACTGATAAAATCAATAAAAATCAACCAGGTGATGGTGATATGATCGCTCAAATAACTAATATTATTCATGATATTGGAATACCTGCTCATATAAAAGGTTATTTGTATTTAAGGGAAGCAATAAATATGTTAGTGAATGATATGAATCTATTATCATCGGTTACAAAAGAATTGTATCCATTAATAGGTGAAAAATTCAATACTACTGCTAGTAGGGTAGAAAGAGCAATGAGGCATGCAATAGAGGTTGCATGGAGTAGGGGACAAGTAGAAACTATTAATAAGATTTTTGGTTATACTATTCGTATTGAAAAAGGAAAGCCTACTAATTCAGAATTTATAGCAATGGTGGCTGACAAGTTAAGATTGCAAAATAAGGTTAGTTAGCTTTTTTCTAGAGAAATTCACCTAATATTAAAAAATTCTTAATATAAATAAAAACCAATATTTTGATTTAACAAAAGAAGCATTGAAAAAAATAATTAAAAGCAACTTGAATAGCCAAATTGCTTTTAATTATTTTTTTATTCCATACTATTAGGCAAGGGTCAAATCATTATTTAGCAAAATATAGATTTATTATGTTGAATGGTTTTATAAAACTAAGGTGGTAGAGATTATAGTTATTAAAAATCTTAATTGTAAAAAACTGCTTTTTTTACCAAATACATAGAATAAATGTGTAAAGTAGTCTATAATAAAATCAAATAACATAAGTTTTTATTAAAAAATCACCTAATAATAAAAATACTGCACTTTGTTGAGTGCAGTATTTTTATTACTAGGTGATCAAGCTAATAAGATTATAACAACTTTTGTTAAGGCTGTTAAGTAGAACTATAATATTAGGCGATGACTATAATAATTTATATTTTTAAAAAAATATACTTAAAATTAAGGAGGATGACTAACAATGGAAAAATCAGATGACTTTATAATAGAAGACAAAAAAAAAACTAAAATGATATCAAAACAAGATCTCATTAAACTACAATTAGCAGAAAAAATGTTGATAGAGGGTTTTGGGAAAGACAATATATTTTTAGATTAGTTAAATAACTAAAGGGCATGATATTTAATTATTTTAATTATTGATTGTTTTAACATTCGAAATATAATTTGTATATTTAAATAAACTATTTATTTAGGAGGAGATTTAATTTAATGATTACATTTAAAAAAATGTGGGATGATGTACTATTACTGTTATCAAATGAAGAATATGTAGATATAAATATTTTAGAAAAATCTAATTACGGATTTGCTGTTGAAGATAGCGATAATATAACTTTTATTACAAAAGATGATTTCTCGAATTTTTGGTGCAAGTTGTTGTACTATAAAAAATTATCTTTAGAACAGAGTTTAGGCAATGAAAAATTAATACCAAAATATATTTACAATATTATAAAACAATTACCTTATATATCAGAAAGTTCTTCGGTAATGCAGTTAATACAGTAATTAAGAAGTTGAATTCTTAATAATAAAATAATCAATTCAATGGATAATCGTGATAAAGAAACAGATTCATTAAGTTAATATAAAATACAAAAGACTATACAGAATTAAGCTGTATAGTCTTTGTATTTTCCCATATACTCTATATAATACTTTGGTCATGTTTTAAGATTAGGGGTACTGGCTTTTGCTTATTTAGGCTTTGCTACGGAGAAACGTTTTTGCAACTACTACGGACTATATAGTCATAGAGCATTATTTAAGACTATAAAAATAGCCACTCTCTTGAGGAGAATGGCTATTAACTATCGCTTACTTCATTCGTACGCTATACTCTATACTATGCAATACTCATCTAAAAAATTCCATACTTTAACTATATATTTATATTGCCCTTATTTAACTCCTTATTAAGCTTCTTTAATACCCTCTGTTCGATTCTAGAAACATAGGACCTAGAAATACCTAAAATCAATGCAATTTCTCTTTGAGTTCGAGGATTGCCATCAAGTAATCCATAGCGCATTTGAATTACTGTTTTTTCTCTAGCTTTTAAAACTATATTTATCTTATTATATAGTTGTTTAGTTTGTATTTTACGTTCGACTATATCACTAATAGAGTCTTTGTCGCTTATTAATACATCAATAAGGGATATCTCTTTTCCATCTTTATCAGTGCCAACAGGGTCCTGAAGGGACATTTCCCCTTTTGTTTTCTTATTGTTGCGAATAAGCAT
>NZ_JAIZZK010000045.1 GCF_020443705.1 Clostridium algoriphilum | reverse complement strand
TAATTGTACCTCTTAGCATTTTCAATGATGTTGGCTCTTGTAGCAACTGTTCCAATTTCTACGCCAGATAATATGTCTTTATACTCATCATCATCATTAGTGTTTTCAAGTTCGTTAATCTCTGGCTTTTTAAAAGGATGTTTCAAAAAGCTATTTAAATCAGCTTCCGTTACCTTTTTAAGTTTCTGTGTTTCTTTTTTATCAACTTTCTACTTTAATGCTCATAATTTACTCCTCCTCATCCAATATAAAATCAGTTCGAATTTGCGTTAAAACATTAGTATTTTCTTTAATTAAAAAAGATAATTGATTTACTAAATCTATATACTTAGTTTCACTTTCCTTAAGAACACCTAATACACTTAAAGTTTCAATATAATTTTTAAAAAATTGTTGGCGAGTAATCCTTTTTCTTTAGCAATTTCATCCAACTTTTGCACCGACTTTACATCAAGATTTCTAATTATAATATCCATAACTTCTCCTTTTTTCTTGGTTTTTTAGTAGCGTAAATTTTGATACAACCTTTAAGATAATGGGTACCCCCTAGTTCTCTGTATGAGCATAAGGAGTTTTTGATATCACTTGGGGTGATAAACTAGGCAAAGCCTAGCAAAACAGTGATATCACAATTTAGTATGTTTCCGTATACCCTTACGTATCTTTTCAGTGGATTTTTTTACAATTTATAGGTGTTTTCGTATGCCTTTACGTATCTTATTTCGAGCTTTCCTTATATGCCCAGTATCTTTAAAACATTTAGATATTAAATATATACTAAATAGGTTATTCATATTCTTTTACAATTTTTTTTTTGTTTTCATTTATATCATAAATGTTATAATGTTGTAAATTTACAATTTGGAAGACAATAGCAGGTAAAAAGCTAACAGAAAAGCAAGCAATACAGCTTATTGAAAAAGGTAAGACGAATAAAATAAAAGGGTTTAAAAATAAGGCAGGTAAAAAGTTTGATGCTTCTTTATTATATTCAATATAAGGCGGACAAAAGTACACTGATGGTCGCTTATGGTACGTACGAAGTGTTGCCGTAAGACATAGTATATAAGAGTGTTAACATAATTAAATTGGAGGCAATTTTATAATGACAGATAAGACTTTAGTTTGTATTAATTGTGGTAAAGAATTCATATTTACCGAAGGTGAACAAGGATTCTACAAAGAAAAAGGATTCGAAAATGAACCTAAAAGATGTCCTGATTGCAGAAAAGCAAGAAAATTACAAAGAAGCAGAGAATAGTATAAGATTTATTACTAGCTCCATGGGGTTATTTTTTATAATAACCCTATTGGAACTGATAAAGGTGGAAATGAGATATCTCTTATTGATGTATTAAGTAGTGATGAAGATTCTATTATTGATATAGTAGAACGTAAAATACAACTTAAACAGATTTATAATAAGATAAACATAGGTTTGAATAATAGAGAAAAAGCAGTAACTCAAATGCGCTATGGATTACTTGATGGTAATCCTCGAACTCAAAGAGAAATTGCATTGATTCTAGGAATCTCTAGGTCCTATGTTTCTAGAATTGAAAAGAGCGTATTAAAGAAGCTTAATAAGGACTTAAATAATATAAATATAAATACATAGTTAGAGTATGTAATTTTAAAATACGTATTGCATACCATATAGTATAGCGTACGAATGAAGTACGCGATAGTTAATAGCCATTCTCTTTAAGAGAGTGGCTATTTTTAATTATTAATCGGAATAAGATATAGGCCTTATGTTTACGCTAAAAAAACTGATTATATACTTTTAACATAATACTCCTTTTTTATTTTATTATATTAAAATAGCCATAAACTACTATGAATACTGTTTATAATAATACACAAGATAGTAGTACAAAAAAAATAATTATAAAATATAGAGGAGGTAATTTATATGTCAAAAAATAGAGTATTAGTTCCAAAGGCTAAGGCTGGATTAAATAAATTTAAAATGGAAGCTGCTAGGGAAGTAGGAGTAAATCTTAAAGATGGTTACAATGGAGATTTAACTTCAAGAGAGAATGGTTCTGTAGGCGGACAAATGGTTAAAAAAATGGTTGAGGCTTACGAAAAGAATTTATAATACGTAATAAGAAAGACATAAGAAAGCCTGGTGTACGCTAGGCTTTCTTATGTCTTTCTGTCGTTAGACGATCTTTTCACGATATTTGTCTTTTCCCATCCTTATTATATAAAATGATTTTTTATTTCGATATTAACAAAACATATTTTATTTTTTATATACGAACTGTGAAATATATGTTTTTGTAAGATTCATGTTATGGTCTAAAACCCTACTGTTTCCAACGGTATACCTGGAACCTTTTAGAAGTGTTATGAATATATATATCGCGAGAGTATTAAATGTCCAGTGGATAAATATTTATTTATTATATCGGATACTACAGTTATTATTATTTCTTTTAGCCTAGCGTAATTGCTAGGCATTTTTGATGTTAGTGTGTAATAATGCCTGTAAATAAAAAATGCAAAGGTATTAGGGATAAGGGGGCCCCTAACCTAATTACCTTTGCATTTAAAAACCATACCCAAAAAGAAATGGTAATAGTATGTTAACTTAAGTTTAACAAAATAGCAATAACTTAAGTTAATCTATACCTTGGTTTTCACAACAAAAGAGACTAGTATCAATTAGCCTCTTTTAAAAAGAGATATTAAATTTTCATGTCTTTTACATCTTGTCCACTTTTTTAGAAATATTCATTGTTTTATAAATTAAATTATTTAATTAGTTTTCAGTTAAAATTCATAATTGGATTTTAACTAATTAATCGTTGTTGATACTGTAAAAATAGGTTAATAGACTTAGATCAGACCAAGTGGAGGAATGGAAGGGTAGCCCGTAGGGAAAGTCCCATTAGGGAATGCGGTAGTTAGATTTTAGTTGAATTTAATTATGAGTATGATGAGGATAAAAACAGTGTACCTATGGTTTATAGGCGTGTACTATAAAAGTGATTTATAATTCTTTAGTATGTTTTATCTGAACAAACAAATAAATACAAAATTATATTTTGAAGAAATTTTATATTCACACATCAGTGTCATAACTCAAAAGTACTGACAACGGTAAAATTACAACCTAAAGCCAACGTATACGAAGGTGTCAAAACTTATAGTCAAATGTTAAATTTAACGGTGAGGTAAAAAGCTGTAATTTATGGGTATTGTAGAGTAGGGTTGTTAAGGGTTTAGTTAAATTTAACTAAACCCTTAACAACCCTGAAAATTTCTATAAACTTAAGAGTCCTGTAGAAATACAGGCTTTATTTATTTAGTGTATCATGTGGTATATTAGGTTTTATGATATACTTAGTAATAAAGCAATAACAATAATTTGTGGAAAGTTATAAGCGTGAATAGTGTGTATGCTTATTAACAAAAAAATAAGAACATTTTAAATGCCCTTATTTAAATAAATCTACTAGAAAATTAATAATAAGCAATAGAAACGTTTTAAAACAAAAACTAAAAATATTTTTCGAGAAATCTTTCAGAGCTTCGTCAAAACCATTTTTTACAAGTCGGCCAACTTGTGAAAAATGATTTTTAGCTTTTGAAAGATTTTTCTTTTTCCCTTTTGTCATAATACCACCTCTTTTATTTTATAAAATATCATGAATAAATGATATAAAACAATAGGACGTTTAAGTAGTATACTGCTGGGAACTTGTTATATCAATTTTAAAATTAACCACTAGCATTTACTACACATAATTAGTTTTAGGTATCTCAATATCCTTTGGTTTATTATCGTTATTATCCTGTTGACATTGTGTATTGAATGAACAATAATATTATTGTTCATGGCATTAATTGTAACATAAATAGAACATACGTGCGCATGTGAAAATATTATTTTTTTACCAATGACCCTTTTTAATTTTATGCTCTATTGTAGTAGCTGCAATAAGCTTAATAGGAAGTTAAATAATAGTAATATAAATATATAATTAAAATATGGAATTTTTCAGAATCGTATTGAATAGTATATGGTATAGCGTACGAATAAAGTATGCGATAGTTAATAGCCATTCTCCTAAAGAGAGTGGCTATTTTTATAGTCTAATATATTAAAAAGGTTTCAAATTCTTTTAAGAAACTATGTTACAAATTCATTGATATGGCAATTGATTTCTGTCCAAAAGGAATATAAACAAGTTTTTCTTTGGACTATTAGTGAACAAAAGGTTGCAAGGCGTTATATGGTAGCAAAGGTTTTAAAATGACAGATACTCATGAAAACAGAGAGTGTAAATAAATGCTTTTGCAAAAGCACCATAAACGGTCGTTTATGGTGCTGATAGAGTTAGGTACTATTTTAGTTCTTATTTTGGGAAAATGTAGTACCAAAATAATTACCAAAAACAAAGTATCAAAATAGACTATCATCTAACGTTTTTGGTATCTTTTATCCATATAATTTCTTAACGTGGGTTTTGTCGGAAATGTTGGCGAGACCCCTTTAATTCCTTTCATTATGTATTGAATAATATATTACATAAACCTTCTAATTAGAATATATCTCTTTAATAATATCCTCCATTTGAGGCTCTTGAATAGTAATATCTTTTACATTATAATTCTGCATTACGAAATTGACCAATTCTTGTACTTGAATGGTTGCTCTATTAAACTTAATTTCTAAATTATTAGTTGTTTCTACAAAGGTTAAATCCTTAAAGTCTATTTTAAAAATTTCATTAAAGTTTAAATTTTTCTGTTCTTTTATTTGAAATATAACCTTCCTATATATTGCATACTTGTCTTTTATTTCATTAAGTGTTCCATTATATATGATTTTGCCTTTATCAATTATAATAATCTTATTACATAACTGCTCAATATCATCTAAATCATGAGTAGTTAACAAAACAGTAGTCTTTTTGAGTTCGTTAATCCGTTTTATGGATTCTCTAATTTTGCTTTTTACAATGATATCAAGGCCAATTGTAGGTTCATCTAAAAAAATAATTTTAGGATTATGCAATAGCGCAGCTGCTAAATCAGCTCTCATTCTTTGTCCCAAACTCAAATTTCTAACTGGAGTTAAATAAAACTCCTCTAAATCAAGTACTTCTTTTAGCTCAGAAAATGTTTGTTTAAATCTCTCATCAGGTATATCGTAAATTCTTTTAAGTATACTAAAAGATTCCGATACAGGTAAGTCCCACCATAATTGTGTACGTTGTCCAAAAACAACTCCAATATTTTTCGTATGCATTTTTCTGTTTTTGTAAGGCTCTAACCCATTTACAATACACTTCCCAGACGTAGGCGTCATTAATCCAGTCATTATTTTTATAGTAGTAGACTTTCCCGCCCCATTTAGACCAATATATCCTGCTATTTCGCCTTCGAGAATATGGAAATTAACATCATCTATTGCTCTCTTAACTATTTTTTCATTTGAAAATAAAGATTTTATAGCACCTCCAAAACCTTCATATTTTTTATTTGAATAAAAATCCTTACACAAATTTTCAACATGAATCACTTAATCCACCACCTTAAATAAAATTTCTCTAGTTCTAATTACTATTTAGTTTCCTGGAGGTTGATATCTCTTTAATCCTCTATTCCATACAAATAGGCTAATTGATAGAAAACTAATTGCTATGCATACTACAAAGACTACAGGATAATATTGCCAAGTGTAATGTACTCCTAATACATTCCCAATATATTTTTTTTCTCTAATAAAATATACTAAAGGCAAATAACTAACCATTGCAAATGGGAGTATATATGTCAGTAAAAATTTAAGCATCCTATTTTTATATATATCCAGAGGATATTTTGTAAAACTATTAACTTCATAAGTTATCACCATAAATTCTCCACTTGTCATAGTCCAAAATGATATTGCCGCGCAAATAAGTTTTGTTGCAAAATATATCATTAATCCTGCTATTGAAAAGACTAATAATATAATCGATCCTTCAATTCCAAGATTAAGTTTCAATGCTGATTTAGCATAAATGAACATGATAATACCAATCAATAACTCTCCAAAGCCATCAAATTGAATTTTCTCCATAATGATATGGAGAATTGGATTTATGGGGCGCAATAAATATTGAGAAAACTTACCATCCTTTATAGCTCCAAAAGCAATCGACCATAAATTATCATTATATATGTGGTCAATACCTCTTAATATTTGAGAGTATCCATAAAATAATAAGATTTCATTAAACGTATATCCTCCAATTGATTTAATTTGAGTAAATACACTGAATATTACCAAAAAACTCCCAATTTGAAATATGGCTAATCCTATCATGCCCATAGCAAAATCCAATCTATATTCAATTAATGCTTTAATCTGCTGTTTTAAAAATGCTGAATACAATTGCAAAAACTTAACCATTTTAGCCTCCTAATATTGAAATTCTTTTCTCAGCTTTTTTCCATATAAGTTTTATGATAAACATCATAAATATAATCCATATTAATTGCAAAAACATATGAATTAAAATATTTTGTTGACCACTAATTATACCTGTGTATATACCTGATGGGGTATAATACATAGCCTGGAAAGGTAAACAGTAAGAGATATATCCAAGTGCTTGGAACAATTGTTTAATAAATTCAGCGCTTAGAAAAGAGAATGGAAGATAAGTAATATTACTTTTCCCAACCATAAAATACATTTCTATAGCTATTGCCTGTCCAGAAAAAACAAAAGAGAGACTCTTTCTCAAAAAGTGCAATCCCCAACAATTAGTGGCCCAAAAGGCAAGTAGCCCTGTTATATAGCATAAAAAAAACATTATAACAAAAGCCAAAATTAAACTAATTAGAAATTCTAAAAGCACCACAATACTAACCGTATTTATACTTATTCTAAGGATAACAAATAAAAATACAGGCACTATGCTTATTAATTCTCCAATCTTATCTCCTAAATGCCTCGCAAATACCATTGCACCATAATTAAGAGGCTTTAAAAGGCTCATTGCCACGTTGCCACTTTTAACTTCTTCCCCAACTAACAAATCTTGCTGACATAATGTAACATTTTCTACTATTAACCCTATTCCTACATATGAAAGATATTGAACCATAGAAACATTAAATAAAATTCCATTGTTACTTTCAAAAATGGCTTTCCACAAATAATATTGAATTAACATAAATATTAACGGTGATATTGAAAAAACAAGTACCTTAAACTTATATGCATATTTTTGTTTTATTGCATTTTGAAAGAACCCAGAATATTTAATAATTTCATCAAACATAAAGTTGCCCCCCTTGCAAATTTTCTTTCTTATTAATTGCAAAATATTGTATTTGAAATCAAAATGCACCTATTACAACCCATGTATTTGGCTCTAAATCAACGTATTTATCATCTATTATAAAGTTTTTATCCTCACTCTCACAGTATTCTACAAAGTAAGATAACTGCTTTTTATACTTAGTAAAACCAAGTTCCTCTCCATCAAAAAGCATTGGCAAAGTCTCCATTGATCTCAATGATTCTGGAATACGTTCTTTATTAGTCGGATTATCTAAAATATGTGCGCTGTTTACTCTTAAAATAAGTTTTGTATCATAAATCAAGTCACTAATATCAGAGAAATACTCTGCCCTTGTAGGTAATTCACATATTTTCATCAATTCTGGCTTACCATCATCAAAGAACCCTTTTAATACCCAGTCTAAAGCACTAGTTGCTTCTTTGTTTTTTTCAAAATATGCATATATGTATTTATAGTTTTTGGTGAACAACCCTGTATTAAAGCAAGCCATATTGTCATCTATATATATTTGAGAATTTTTTACTGTATCTTCATTGGTCATATTTCTTTCAGTAGCTAAACGACCGAATGTGTGCATTATATAATTCTCCAAAATAGGATTTTTTATATTTTTATTTGCTTCTACATTTTCAAACTTCCATTTTTCTTTTAATGCAAATCCTTCTAGATAATCCAACATTCCAGGCCATGCCCATGGTATATAAGCAAAATCTCTTAAATTTGTTAATATTTTGTTACACATAAAAACCTCCTAAAAATTACAATATAAATTATATCATAGCAATTGTAAAATTTGTAGTAATATAAAAAAATGATTTTTTGTTAATAGCTTACAAAAGGAAGATTTACGACTTACTCTCATTTATCTTGATATTAATCATATAGTTCACTTAGAGTATACCGCAGACGAACGTAAACTAATAGCCTCCAAAGTGGCATTGTATGGTGGGTAATATACATATAAAACGTTCATGTAATAGATGGACTTTAAACGAACGATTTAATATAATAAATATAACGAGGTGATTACATGCAAACTTACTTTTATATCAGAGTTAGTTCAAAGGAACAAAAGACTATTAGACAAGAGGTAAAGGCGAAAGAATATAACATACCAATGGAATGTGTTTATATAGAGAAGGTTAGCGGTAAGAACGTAACAGAAAGACCGGTGTTAACTAATCTAATGGCATCATTAAAAAACGGCGATAAGCTTATTGTAGATAGCATAAGTAGGTTCGCTCGTAACACTAAAGATTTGTTGGAACTTGTAGAACAATTAAATAGTAAGGGCATTATATTTATATCATTAAAGGAGGCCATAGATACTACAACCCCTACTGGAGTATTCATGCTCACAGTATTTGGAGCAGTTGCACAACTTGAACGTGACTACCTAAAAGATAGACAGATGGAA
This sequence comes from Clostridium algoriphilum, assembly GCF_020443705.1. Classification (GTDB taxonomy): domain Bacteria; phylum Bacillota; class Clostridia; order Clostridiales; family Clostridiaceae; genus Clostridium_AD; species Clostridium_AD algoriphilum. The sequence continues at coordinate 9,824 of NZ_JAIZZK010000045.1, read as the reverse complement.
GGCATATCAATTGCAGTAACAGAAGGAAAATATAAAGGACGTAAGTCTATTAAAGTGCCGAAGTTATGGGATAAGTATTACAATATGTACAAGGAAAACACTATAAAAGCGATTGATGTTATGAAAATATTAGAATTAAAGAAAACTACATTTTATAAATTAATTAATCAATATAAAGAGAGCAATTAATACGGATCTGCTGCAAGCATTTGAAATTTAGGACATTATTTATAATACATTTAATGTTATAAGTCAACACGTTATGTTACATTCAAAATGAAATTTTTGAGGAATGGGCAATATAGCCAATGTGAAAGTAACACAATTACCATTGAGTTACATTGAACTTATAATTATTTTTCTGCAAAAAAATAAAAAAGAACTAGCTAATTAAATTAACACTAATTCTTTTTTAGTTTATATACTTATATTTAATTAAAGGGGGACTTTAATTAAAAAAATATTGAGTTGCTATGTATTTATCATAACATATAAGTACTAGGTGCTCCAGTATACTACATATTCAAAGTCATTATACCTCTAAGAGGCATCTATTTCAGCTATATTTAGGTCTCTGTATTCAATTATAAATGAAAATTATTTTAAAATATGAAGAAGATAATTTATATGTCAAGAAATAGCGTATTAGTTCAATCGTTGCATATGAGAAGTATACCATCTACTAAGTAATATTTTCAAAGAGGCAGTAACCGGTACCGCTATTAGCATCCCTAAAAGTCCACCTACATTACCACCTATAATAATAGCAAGCATAATGAATACTGGATGCAAACCTACACTATCTCCAATAATTTTTGGTGCTAACAAGCTATTATCCACTTGTTGAATTACAAGCATTCCAATTATTACCCATATTGCCTTAATGGGTTGTCCACTTAGTAAAGCAATAATTACTGCGAGAACAGTTCCAATAATAGGTCCAATATATGGTATCATGTTACAAATGCCTGCAATAATTCCTATTATTAAAGCATAATCTATTCCAATGAAATACAGTACAATAGCTGACAGAACTCCTACAAAGCAAGCTTCTACTAATTGTCCCCTTATATATTTATAAAACGTACTATTAATAACAGATAGGATTTCTTTTAATATATTTCCTGATTTACTTTTTCCAAATATAAGATTAAAAATTTTATTCCATAAATTCATAAAGTATTCTGAGTCTTGCATTAAATATATACTTAATACTATTGCTATGAAAAACGAAACTATATTGCCTCCTATAGATAGCATAGAAGCTGTCATCACTTCTATGCTTGTCGAAAAATACGACTGAACATAACTTACAGCCTGGATAATCTTTTCATGTAGATTTCCTAGCATCGAAATATTTGAACTTTGTAATTTCTTAGTAATAGTAGAACTAACTACTGATGTCGGGTTATTTAAATAATTATTCAGATATCCTATCATCGTAGATATGGTTATATTATTAGATATTTTTCCACCAATCATAATATATATTCCACTAATAATAGCTACAAAAACAGCTATTACTAATATATACATTCCTGAAATCCCCACTACTCTTCTCGGTGTTGCTCTTTTAAATATTTTTCTCTTTTCCAAGAAATTTTCAATGCTTTTCACACCCGGCTTCAATAAGTAAACAATTACTAATGCCATAAGAAGCGGCTTTATAATTCCAATAATACCTCCTATTATGATTGATATTGAAGATAATATGTCTCTTATATTATTGAAAATTGTTATACCCATATAAATTAGTAGCACGGTTATCGTGGCATATAAACAGTATTGTAATAATTTTTTATCTATTTTCATTTTCTTCTGCCCTTTCTAACTAGTTGCTTTACATTATAATAAATACATAGGCAATGGTAAGTATTAAAATATCCGTTTTTGAATGGGTCTATTTTAGAGGATAAAACAAAACAAACAAATTCTGGATTATCACATAAGATTACGATCCACAATTTATAAGCATTTTTTCTTGTGCCCAAATTAAAACTACTATTCCTAAATATTATCTAATGTTTTCCTCTACCTATAACAAAATCAAAAATAAATATAATTACAGCTATTACAATCAAGATATGTATCATACCTCCACCAATATTAAGGACAAACCCTAGTAACCATAATATTATCATTACTCCTATTATCCATCGTAAAATACCCATATATATCACTTCCTTTCATATATTTATTTTTAACAAAATCCATTAATACATAAATTCAACATTTTTATGAGTTCTAATTAGATTATACTTACCATTTTTGAATCTATTTTAGTTATTATATATATAATAACTAAAATATATGGAGGACTTTAAGTATTATAATTATTACAACCACTCCACCAATTATTGCTAACATATAATTCACACTCCCTTTTGTTTTTAAATTATAATTTATTTATATCGTTCACTTTGCATCACATCTATAGTTCAAGTGATTTTGTCAGCCAAAAGATCCGATTATAAGAAGGGTTAGACCCTCTTTACTTTTTCTATGTTCTCTTGTAATTGTATTCTGTCATACTCTTTTTTTTCTCTATCTATTAGTTTTTCTGTAACAAAAAATAAAACAATTATAATTAATGTATAGAATAATATTATAAACAATTAAGTTTAATAACGACATGTTATGGGTCTCTGTAGCAATAAAACAAAAACTGCAATGGTAAATACAATTTATACCATTGAAGTTTAATTAATTAGTTCTTTATCAACATACACATTTACACCTACATATAGTTATATCAAAAAAATACAGATTCTCGCTCACCTGTTTTAGCGTAAAGGTTCATTGGAATCCAGCTCATCGATCCAGTATCCCTGTTGTTTATAATGTTGATACAGTCCATTCTCGTAATCTCGGGTTAACAGAGCTTCATTTGTGTATTCCGGTGACTGCTTTATGTCTTCACGAAGAAGAGTGATGAATACTTTAGATTCATCCCAACTAACGCGTTCTATCCATTTTGGTGAAATAAGAACCTTTTTCCCCGGCAACCAATTATTTGTATCAATGATTAGGTAACGAATCGCCAATGTTTTATCATCGATTACAAAATCATCAACATGTCCAATCGTGCCATCTGTAGCTTGGATGTCGTACCCAATTACATCACTAGCCATGTGTAAATGGTTTTCCCACTGTTCGTTAACTTGAGGTGATCCCATTAATTTTTCTTGGTCTTGACTACTCTCTATGTGAGGAGAAAGTCCAGGTGTTCCCCACATGTTTGGTCCACCCCAATATACGGGCCATTCATAATACTTATAGTAATCTTCTTCATATTGTCGTGATATAGGTTCATCATTATACAAAGAAGGACTGTTTTCAATCTTATTCTTGGTGAGATTAATGGTGATGGATTGTTCTTCTTTATTAACCCCCGCCAACGCATACGGTGAGATTATTACTTGTCTACCAGTTAACCAATTTCCTGTGTTTACAATCAAATAGCGAATTGCCCAAAAGTGGTCATCAAAATAGAATTCTTTGACCTTACCTATTTCTCCGTCTATACAATTTAATTTGTAATTCTTTAGTGTTTTGGCTTTGTTTAACATAATAACATCCCTTTCATATTTTATTTTTTTGTAAAATGGTACTGTGTTATATTTAAAATAACACTTTCTATTATCGTCCTCTTCCACCAATAACATCAAAAATGAATAATATAACAACTATTACAATTAATATGTGTATCAGGCCACCACCAATATGAAGCACCAGCCCCAATAACCAGAAAATTATTAATATTCCTGCTAACCAACGTAATAATCCCATATATATCACTCCTTTATAAACTGATTTTTGACAAATAGTGTTAACACCTAAACTTTATGTCTAATATTACACAAATTTAAATTTACAGAAAACTTAGAATATTATGGTTACATTGTATCACTAATTCCCCTTTGTTTCAACTTTTACGACAATTAATTTGCTTAATTCATTTACTTATTTATACAAAAGCTGAAAATATTTGGTTTAAATAAAAGGAATTAGTAATAATTTGTCGAAATATTGTAATGGGATACAAAAATATTTAAAATAAAAAATAAGGAGATGGGTTTATGTTATTTAGATCACTAGGCTTGTTTGTTTTTTTTATATTTATAATAACAATTACAAAAAAACAAATGAAGTTGCCTACAATTGGTCTTATGCTATCAATGGCTATACTTCTAACAGGTGTATCAATATCTTCATTTGCATTTGCATCTAATAATACTACTAAAGTAGATAGTAATAGTGTTGGAATTTCTAATCCTAAGATATCCAAAGAAATGGGTCTAAAAATCGTGACATCAAGGGTTGTGGGCTTCCATGTTCTTTATGATTCAAAAAGGGTTATTAATAAAAACATTTATTATTTATACACTCTAAACACGGATGGATACACATTGGATGATATTGCTTACTGTGTTAATGTGGATAGTGGAAAGTTATTTAAGTGTTCAATTGATATGGTTCTGTTGCAAATCGAATAACGAAACACAAGCAACTAATTTATAATATATTCGACTTACTAATAAAATATTTTTGATACTTATTTTATCCATTCTTAATTGTATAAAATCCCTCAATAAGAACATAATAGCAACATATTGTAAATGATTTATAGCATTCAACATAATAAGGTGTTGGGTAAATAAATGAGCAAATTCGACATATTTATCACATAAGTATGTTATACTAATCTCCAATTACTTGTTATTACAAATACAAATATATAATAAGTAAGAGTAACAAATAACAAGAATTTAATTTGAGTCCCCCTTAAATTAAATAGAATCATAAAAGTATAAAAAGGAATTAGCATTATATAGCTAATTCCTTTAGTTTTTTTAACAATTTATTTTTCATATCATGAGCACTTGTTGTGAAAGTTATTAAAGTGCTGACTTTTCAACCTTATATAGGGGGTGGCAGCTAGACTGTACCTGTAATAAAATGCTTCTCATTTTCATTATTAAAGACAAAATTATTAGGAAGTATAAATGGCAAGGCAAAGGAAATCGATATAAATATCATTTCTAGTATTCCTTTATTTTGAATTTTAATTTTAATAACGTAATAAATTTAGTAATATACTAATATAATGGAGGATTTATGGCAGGCGATGAAGAACAATTTATTGAACTTTTATTAGCTGAAAAAAATGAAATTGAAGAATTGAAAAAGTTATTAGGGAAGTGTAGTTTACCATCTAAAATTAAAAAATTTAGAGTTAAGTTAAGCGAAATAGAAGCAATGTTGAAATCTATGGAAAAAGAAACGGCCTTAGCTCCATGGAATTTAGGGCTTTAGCCACCCCACTAGTAATACTCTGGTAGTATCGGCAGATAAAACGGAAAATCTTCTAAAATTGGTAGAACAACAACCAGAATTAGAAGAGCTTCTAAAGTGGTGGAGAAACGAAAAAAATATTATAGATATACCAGAAATTGCGTTAAATAAGGCAGAATTCACTGGCGAATCAAGCGGCTTGAACCCTAAATGACTGCACGTTTATTTGTTGAATATAAAATAGCAGTCACATCAGTTTATCGATATGACTGCATTCTACATGAAGCGTTATAAATCAAATTAATTTACAAACTATCTTTCCATAATTCGTGAATATTACAATATTCTCGTACACTTAAAACTTCTTCATTTATAATAAATAGAGCTTGAGGTATTTCGCCAGGGTTTAGATATTTTCTAAATAGTTTATTTGCGGTTTGAACTTCTATCCATTCAATATAATGCGTTTCTGACATTGGATGTTCAACAGCACCAACTTTAACAAGAACTCCACCTTTAACCTTTTCAATAACTGGCACATGCTTTTCTTTTGCTGCATCCACTGTATTTTCAACTTGTAATGTCATTGGCTGTCCGCAACAAACTAAAACTCCATCACCTGAATGTAAAACTTCTACGATATTACCACAAATTTCGCATTTATAGACTTCTTTAAGTTTAGGCATAATTATACCTACAAAATTTTATATTTTAATATACGCGTTAACTAACTAATCCTCTTTTTCTTGTCCTTTTACATCATCGTATACAAAATTGCAAGGTTTCCCTTCACAATTTAAAACCTCCTCATCATTGTCCCCAGTATAAATATTTTTACTATTTACGTCACTTTCTTGTTTGTCATTTAAGGGATTATGATTATCCCAATATTTTTCAGCTTTATTTTCCATCTTTTCTAGTCTAGTATAATAGTCAGGAAATTCTTCCAAATGTGCAAGCGCAATTTTTGCTGTAACTAATGGGTCATTATCTGAAACATTTGTATGTGGAGATATCTTTCCATGTTCAAGCTCAACCACCAATCCCATTCTGAACTGTTCTACATTAAATTTTGTCCAATTAATTCCAATACTTTCACCAATTTCTTTAGCTCTTTCACTCGTAAATAATGTTTCTTCTAACATAGAAAACACTTCCTTTTATATTTTTTTAATAAAATGAATTTTACTTAGAGGCCACATCCCTTCTTACTAATTAACCTTAACATGAGTTAAAAAATATAATAATAGGCTAACAGCTGAATAAATAAGTGGGCGAACAGACCATTGACTAATTTTCAATTTTACTAATATACCTTTTGGCGGTTCAGGCAAAAACACCCATTTGGTAGTACTTGATATAATTATGCCTATTCTTGATGGTTTGGGAGTTCTAGAGAGGCACATAAATAACCTTATTTTTATTTTTTTCTAGAACCGACATTTTGCTTTTTATGATTTACAACAATGTTTATGATAATCATCATATTAAAAACTCATTTGTATAATATTGCATATAAGAATATACTAGAAATAATGGTAAAAATTATATTAAAAATTATAAAAATCAAAAACAAGGAGAAAAGAAAAAAATACATATAACTGTTATTATAATTTCAATTATGGCAAGTATTGAATGTTTAAATAGAATGCATCTACTACAAGTTATATAATTAATTTATTATAATAAACTTTAAGTAAGAATTGTTGACAAGGAGGAAACGCATCAGAATGTATAAATTAAAAGACATCGGAACAATTCACAATAATGATATAGGCGTAAAAAACATTTCATTTGAGGGGATAATAATAGGCAATATATCTTTTGAGATAAATAAAAACAGGATGTATGTGAACGATATAAACGTAGACATTAAATATACACATAAGAAGCATGCAACATATTTATTAATACAATTAGTAAAAGAATTTAACATTGATATTATTGATGGTACTGGAACATATGATGAAGGAGAATACTTCTGGAAAAGGTTAGGATCTAAAATGTCAGAGTATATATACTAAAAATATTGTAGACGTCCAAGGAGACACTCCACAATATTTTTGTTTAGGTAGGAATTTCAAATTAACAAGAGAACAGTTAATAAAATATAGTAAATTAAAATAGTAAATTAAAATAGTAGATTTCCTCAATCTAGTTAATCACTATAATAAAGATAAACAATTTTCTATTACATAGTTTAAACAAAACGAATGTCGTGAAAACTTAATTTCACGACATCTTATTTTAATTCATACCATAAATATTTTTTAAATTCCTTTATAGCTTGTCCAAACTTTTAAGGATGATTAATCACATTCATTGCATTCGTGTCTGTTGCGCTTGTTACATTCATGTCTATCACATTCATTGCATTCGTGTCTGTTGCGCTTGTTACATTCATGTCTATCACATTCATTGCATTCATGTCTGTTGCACTTGTTACATTCATGTCTATCACATTCATTGCATTCATGTCTGTTGCACTTGTTACATTCATGTCTATCACATTCGTTGCATTCGGGTCTGTTGCACTTGTTACATTCATGTCTATCACTAACAGCGTGCCAATAACTATACATAGTTTTACCTCCTAGCAGTATCAGTATTTAAACTGCTACTTCATATTATTCAGATAAAGGTATACTGTGATAGCACTGCTTTTTTTTATATTAGTCTCATTTTAGGATAAGCTGCATATAATAATAAAGTCTAAAAACAAGGAGTGATGTTAATGTCGAAGCATGATGATAATTGTGGCTGTGAAAAAAAACATGATGATAAAGATTGTTGTAAAAAAGAAAAGCAATTTCACAACCATGAATTCTTAGGAAGCACTAGATTAGCTGAATTAGGTAGTGAGGATGCTCATAATCATAGATTTGCTGGAGTATCTGGTCCTGCAATACCCGTTAAAGGTGGGCATGTTCATAAAGTTAAATCAAGAACAGACTTTTTTGACCACTTTCATGAATTTGAAGAAGTTTCAGGTCTACCAATACCAGTTGGCGATGGTAGGCATGTCCATTTTGTAGAAGCTAAAACTAATGTCGTTGATGACCATTTCCACGAGTTAATATTTGCTACACTTATAGAAGCTCCAATATTTCAAGAAGAGGCTTAGTATAAATGTAGTTGAGTTAAGGTGCTGCTGTAAAAGGCAGCGCTTTCTTCTTTATACTCCTTCATAGCAAAATACCATAAAATTCATTTCTGAATAATACGGTTTTTCACTTTTATAATTACTTTAGTTCTTTCACTTCACAACGCGTCACACACTGGTTTCAAAACTGCAAATAGACTTTCAATACATAGTTGACGTCTTTTAACATTTTAAATATTCTTTGAAAATATCTTCAATAAACGCAAATAGTGATTTGCTTCACGTAGGGTATGGTCACCTAATAATGGTATTATTATGGATTTGATTTTACATTCTACCAATCCTTGCGTACCTTGTGTTTTAAATTTAGCTATTTCTATAGTTGCTTTTAGGCTGTCCTTAGTTACTTTTGAAATTGGGATTGTTTTATCCATCGCTTCTTTTGATTCTTTTGTCAACATATCAAACTCATTTCCAAAATTATTTGCTGCATTTATAAGCTCATTTTCAGTTGGATCAAGAAGTCCACGAATAAATTTTGAGTGTTCAGCCATAATTCTGTTCCAAAAAGTTTCTTGCTCATACATATCTTTCACTAAATTGATTTCCTCACGATTTTGCAGTCTTAGAATTATCTGATAATAAAATTTTGCTTCTCTTAAAATATGGTCTATAAGTAAAGGGTAATTACTTGTAAATATCCTACATGATATAACCCCTGACAAAATCATAGTCTTAAATTGAGCTAGGGCCATAACTAATTGCATTGCTCTCTGATTAAGCATACATACTCTTTGTTCAAGCATAGGATTATCTGTCATTAATTCATTGCTGCCCATTAATCCTGCTTCTGATTTCGTCAAATTGATTGGAATATTTACTCCTGTAAAATATGCTGTAGCCATCTCAGCTTTTAATGTAAAAGGTGTTATAACTTCACCAGACTGTAATACACTAGGGCTAACAACACCGTTAGAAAGTGATATAGTATCCGCTAAAAGTCTGTCAAACTCTAGTCGGAAGTTATCCGCCTGTTGGATATAATTTGAGTCCTTTGGTGTAAACCCTACTTCTAAAAAGAATGAGTGTTCCTTCATAATCCTTGCAAAAAAAAGATGTATTTCCAGCGATTGTCGTATGAATTCAGTACTAGATAGCATAGTAAATCCTCCTTAAAAATTTTCATTCGCTTTCATTATATTAATTGAATACGTAAAAAGTTACTTTTTTCTATTCAGTTTTGCTAAAACCCTATATTCTTGCTAGTTACTGTATGAAAATGCCAAAATATTTGAGGCTATTATTAATATAAAGAATTTAAAAGGTTCCATATTCTATTCTAACTATATATTTAAGGGGTATCAGTATAATAAGTAAATCATAAGGGCATAATTGGAAGGCAGTTACTACGCTGAAGGGAATGATG
>NZ_JAIZZK010000044.1 GCF_020443705.1 Clostridium algoriphilum | reverse complement strand
CTAAAAACAAAACTGACACCATATGAAAAACGGTGTCAGCTTACGTAAATTCAAGATATTCTATGGTAGGGGTTTATTTTTAGTGTCCATTAACCATGGTTCAGTTCAATAGCTATAGGAGGATGTTTTCCCTATTAGCTTCCCATCTTCAAGGTTTAAACCTACTAGAATTAGCACCTATAAATTACATTCAGGTTGCCGGGTTTCACAGGGCCAGTCCCTCCACCACTCTTGATAAGAAGTATTTATTTAGTTTTAATTTTGATCATATATTAAACTCTAATTTAAAATGTAAATTTCAGAAAATTATTGTTTAGTTATTCTTAATACCTAGTAATCCTATATATTTAGTAATTATTCTATTATCATAATACTATTTCAAGAAAATGTCAAGTAACATCTAGTATAATATCTCATTTTTAAAATATCCTGTAATTTGTTCACCATTAAAATTTAATACCTCGACCTCCAGATAATTATAATCTTCTACTTCGTCATTCCCTTGTAGAATACCTTCTAGAAATTCATCTAAATCAACAAATTCACTATTTGCTTTTATATCCACGTTTATTCCTCCTATATTTTTGCAGATTTATATTAATTCTACTTGTAAAAATTCTAATGTATGCTTAATTACTTGTTCTTCCCATTCTTTTTTGTCAAAAGTATGATTTGCTCCACTAATTATTTTTAATTGCGAAGACTTCTTAAAAAAATTAATGTATTTTTGTGATGTACTTAGTAGAACTACCTCGTCTTTATCTCCATGTATTATAAGAGATTTTTTATCATACGCAGCCGCTTTTTCGTAAATTGTTAGACCTTTAAGATAATCCACAAATCCTGTACCAATAGGTAATCCCTCAGCATCAAAATAACCTTTCTGTCTAAATTCTTCATAATTATCACCAATATAGTTATTATCTAAAATTATTTCTTCCATATTTCCTGCAGGTGCCCATAAACACATTGTTTTTATATCACTTTTTCTGTTTCCTGCAATCATGCTAGCAATTGCGCCTCCCATACTTAATCCTATAATCCCGATCTTATCTTTATCTACAAAATCCAAGGTTCTTACATAATCTAAAATGTTATTAGCATCTTTAAGCTCAGTACCCATAGTCATATCTATAAAATCTCCTTCACTTTCACCACTTCCTGCAAAATCAAATCTTACACTTGCTATTCCAACTCTTTCAAGTAGTCTAGAGAGTTTTACAAATATGAAGTGAGGTCCCATTTTATCTCCACACAAGCCATGATATATTATAACTATTGGCACCTTATCATTAATAACTTCAGGAAGATGGAGCATGCCCCTAAGCATTAAATTTCCACTTTCTAATTCTATTTCCTTTTGCATTGGAATACACCTCCATATCTCATAGATAATTCATGAACGTACATTTTACATCTATTAAAATTACATCATCTTATTTTATAAATGTTTTTTTATCTCATCAACTTTATTTAATTTTTCCCAAGGCAATATTAAATCATTTCTTCCAAAATGACCATAAGCAGCAGTTTGTTTATATATTGGTCTTTTTAAGTCCAGATTTTTTGTAGCCAGATAGTGTTTGTTTTTACTTAACTCCTTAGTTATCTTAATCTTAACTTCTCAGTTCGTTCTATTTGTATTACTACCCCATCCTGTACCACTAATGTTACAGATCCATATTGAGTTGTTTTAAGTAACTCTAAAAGCTTTTTTAAATTTTCTTCTGAGATAGTCTTATTATCAATCGTTAATTTTTTTACCACCATACCTACCTTCCTTCAATATTAAGAAGTTACAAATTAGTTATTCTCCATCTTTTGCGATAATGTGTATTATATAAAATATTTTATTTAAATTAAACTCTATCTAAAATAAATAAAATCCACCTATAGGCTAGCTATAGGAAGATTTTTTCCATTAGCTTCCCATCTTCAAGGTCTGAACCTGCTGGAATTAGCACCTGTGAATTAAATTCAGGTTGCCGGGTTTCACAGGGCCAGTCCCTCCACCACTCTTGATAAGAAGTTTTATTTAATTTTAATTTGAAAATATATTAAAGTTTTTAAAACTATATTAAGCACTGGTACTTACTGTCGTTGTGTAGATTTTTTCTAATAAAGTTAACGCACCTCTGTATCCTATATACGATCTAGAAATTACTACTTCATAAGATGTAGGAAACCCAACTTCTACTATGGAAGTTTTAAGTTCTTTTGCAAGATCTCGTTCCCATGTGGTACCAAATATTATTGGTGGCTTATGACCGTAGTCTGTATCCCGTAATATTTTATGAATGGTATAACTATCTTCTTCAAATTCAACGTCTGTTGAAACATCCTCCGCAATATTTTCATATAATTTGCGAATTTTTTCTCTATATTCCTCTGGTGGATTTTCCGTAATAATTTGCTTTCCAGGAACTAGCCCTAACTGATTTACCAAAAACTTTGTTAAAGCAATGTTATAGGCACTATCACCAATAATTGCAAATTTTGCAGGTAATCCCCACCAATATTCGGCATAAAAATCCGTGAAGTCTCCCAAATAGTTATAATAGATTTTTTCTTCCGCTTGAATAAAAACCTCTGCTCTATCTACATTAAGTCCAGCAAAATTCACAACATTTCGCAGAAAAGCACTGGTCTCCATACCTCCAATAGGGATAATAGGTACATGTAAATAAGGCTGATTATATTTATTTTTTAAATGCTCTGCAGTTTTAAGCCCAAGCCATGGAGAAAGAACCAGATTAAATTGAGACTTAGGTATATTTTTCCACTCTGAAACTCCTTCTGAATCATGTCCAAATAAGATATTTACCTTAAGGCCAATACCTTGCAGAATTCTTTTTATTTCTGTAAGATCGCCACGCCAAAATGTATTATGGTAAGGGAGCAAAGACCAAACATTTACCGTTCCCTTTTCTCTTGGTCCATCATATTCTCCCACATATTGATCTATTATAGCTTTAGTTATTAGTTCATGTCCGGTAAAATTATTTCCTTTAAATCCACCAGTCTCTGCAACTACGATGGGAACCCCTTTTTCTTGAAAATCACTTACTACAGATTCAACATCATCGCCTACCAGATCTGAAATACAACCCGTTACTACAACAAACAAATCCGCATCTAGAATTTTAATAGTTGACTCAATCAATTCTGTAAGCCTCTCTGCTCCTCCAAATATAACCTCTTTTTCAGAACAGTTAGTACTTGGAACCACTGCTCCACCACCATATCCTCCTCCTTGGAATCCATTGTAAAATGCAAGATTCATATATTGTTTATCAGCACAACCTGGTCCACAATGAGTTATAGGAATTACTCTTGGAATTGCTGATGCGCTATGTGATGCTCCCAGAGAACATACATAACGAACCTGTTCTATTGAATTAGTCTTAACCGTGTCTTCTGGTACTATTTCTAATTTTTTATCATCAAAATTACTCATAATATTTCCCTCCATACTTCTTATATTATTTCTTTTGCAAGGACAAACGGATCTTCCTGTTCTAACCACCATTGTTTATACGGTAATTTTGTATGCGCTGCAATATCTAGATGAAACTTCTTATGTGCCAAAATATCCAAAATAGTTTCTCCTAAATTAAGTATTCCTTGATATCCTAAAGCATGGTGTTCATCACCAAGTGGAGCGGCTGGAATACCCATTTTTGATGCAAGTGGCGCAAGTCCATTGTGCCTAACAAGGATAAAGTCAGGATTTACTCTCTTAAGTAGTCCATAAAACTGATATTGCTGACGATTACTTACACTAAAATTAGGAACATCTCCAGTATTATTAACCATAAATTCAAGAGAATTCTTGCTAGAATCAGGAGTGCTTGCAAGTGGATCTTGGCTATCATAAATTGGGTCGTGATGGAATACAAGAGATCCATTTACCTCAACTCCCAATTCTCGAAGCACTGAGATTAATCCATGTGCATAAGATGAACCTGTGGCAACATATCCTTTTTTACCCTTAAGAAGTTTTTTAAGTTCTGCAAGGCGAGGAGCAACTCTTGCATGTTCCTTTGCTATATATACTTCTGCTTTCTCCTCAGTATGAGTTACATGTGCAAGTTCCCGAAGCCAAGCATCAGTTCCATCAAACCCGTACGGTTGAGGAGACTTAATTTCAGGCACTCCAAATTCTTGTTCCAGTCCTGCTGCTAGGTACGAAGACAATGTGTGACAAAATCCTACTGTAGCTGCAGCTTCCGACATTTGCGCTAATTCATCAACAGTTGCCATATCAACTACAAAGTTAACTCTAAGTCCGAGTTCTGCGAGCATTGGAGTAAATACGTCCGTACCCCACAAATTAATGACATTTACCAAATCTTTCTGTTTTTTAGGATTCTTTCTTATAATTTGTCTCAAAAGTCCATGTTGTACAGCATCAAAACCTGTACTCCAATGCTTAGATTTAAATCCCTCACAATGTAATGGTATAACAGGAATCTTGAGCTCCTCTTCTAATTTCGCAGCTGCGCTATCTACATCATCACCAATAATACCAGTAGCGCAAGATGTACCAATGAAAATAGCCTTAGGTTTGTGACGATTCCACGCATCCCTTATAGATTGTTCAAGTTTTGCAATTCCTCCAAACACCATGTCTGATTCTTGTAGATTAGTACTCATTATTCTAATGTTTTCAACTGGCAACTTACGCATTGCAAGTCCATTACGATATATAGAGTTGTAAATTACTTGACCAGCACCACAACCAATAGGTGAGTGTTGTATAAGTACTGCATCACGAATATTTCCCGCCTGGCATTCAACCATCATTTCACTACACACAGATCCCTGAGTAAATGGGCCCGTAGATTCGCATAACCTTTCTCCATTATTTGCTCCGCATCCACTACATATTGTTGATGATTCCTTTAAAAGATTCGTTGCACTACCATTATCCCAAGCAATTATGGTACCCAGCCGCTGTTCACGATTTTCCACAACTGGTGTATCAAGATTAATTTTCATAAATACATTCCCCCTATTTCAATAAAATTATTTGATTGTGTCAATTATCATTATAAAATTCCAGAAGCCTGAATTCCTCCTGCACCTTTTTCTAAATCAAGTAATACATCCGCCCATTTTGCTGCCCAATCTCTTAGTTCCTGAACACCTAGTGGTGATGGAGTTTTTGACTCTGTATGTTCATTAATTTTCGTTGCAAGCCTATTGTAAATCTTAGCCTGTTCTGAATTGGGAGCATTCTCAATTGTTGTTTTGCCATGAAGTTCACTTTGGGTTACGGTAATAGATCTTGGCACATATTCCATTATTTTGGTATTAGTTACTCTTGCAAAATCATCAACTATATCTTTTGAATAAGGAGAATTAATTGAGTTTGCTATAATACCTCCAAGCAATGCTCCACCTGACTTTGAGTATTTTTGTATTCCTTTGAATAGATTGTTTGATGCATATACTGACATGAAATCTGATGATGATACTGTAAATACATGCTCGGCTATTCCTTCTCTTATTGGAACCGCAAACCCACCGCAAACAACATCTCCCAAAACATCATATATAACGTAGTCTAAATCAAGTTCTTCAAATACTCTTTGCTGTTTAAATAATTGAACTGCAGTTATAATTCCTCTCCCCGCACAACCAACTCCTGGTGCTGGACCACCTGCTTCGACGCAATATATTCCATTAAATCCTCTAAATAATACATCTTGTGCTTTTACTGAATTCTTTTCTCTTAACGTATCTAATACAGTAGGAATATAATCCCCACCTCTTAAAGTATTTGTAGAATCACTTTTAGGGTCACAACCAAATTGTAAAACCTTATAACCTTGTTTTGATAATGCTGCACTAATATTTGAAGTTGTAGTTGACTTACCAATACCACCCTTACCGTATATTGCTATTTGTTTAATTTTTTTTGCCATTTTTATCACTCCTATTATTCCAAATTTGATGTTTCCAAGCTTGTACTTTTATCGATGTCTGAATAATATTTAATTAATTTTTTCAGAGCGTCCTCTATGAAATCACGGACATCAAAAGCGTCTATTCCTTTTGATTTCAGTGCATTAGCCGCACCATTACCAATTTGACTAACTAAAACTGCTCTTGAACCTTCAAGTGCTTCCACTGCTGACAAAAGCTCTGTTTCATCATGTTCTCCATAATTACAAAATGATTGCGTTTCTAATAACTTTAGATACTTAAAATTACTCCCCTCAACTTTAAAAATTAAAAAATTAGTAGCTTTTCCAAAATGCTGATTAACAACCTTGCCATCACTACTTGCAACAGCTATTTCGTATGACATTAAATCACCCCTATTATATTAATATTGAAGCACCTCAAGTGATAATTTAGCCATGTGAAAAGGTTTCAAGATTCATTTGTGCTCCATAAAGTTTACTTGAAAGATCTTCTTTTCCTGGTATTCCGCATGCATCTGCACGGCAATGTTTGCAATGCCTAAATACCTCAAGATGTTTTTCAGCCAATGTTCTTGCCTTGTCCAATTGTTCACATGTAGGTGCTGGTATTAGACTAAATTCATGTTGAGGAATAAGTGGAATTATATTATATAAAGTTGCACCTGCCGCCTTAACAGTTTTTGCTATCTCTTCAATATGCTCATCGTTAATACCAGGTATTAATACAGAATTCACCTTAACTATCACCCCTAGTCTACTCATTACCGCGATCCCCTTTAGTTGATTTTCAATAAGAATTTTTGCCGCTTCTTCACCATAATATATTTTGCCCTCATACACTATATGAGATATAATTTGACTTTGAATATATGAATCTACCGCATTTACTGTAACAGTTATTGTGTCCACTCCCACTTCATAAAGCTCCATTGCATATTTATAAAGCAATAATCCATTAGTACTCATACATTTTATTAGGTCAGGATATGTGACATCAATGAGCTTAAATGTTTCAATTGCCTGTGTCGTTGCCAATGTATCACCAGGTCCCGCAATTCCTACTACAGTTATTTGTGGGCATAGTTCCAAGGCTTTTCTTATAGTTTCAACTGCATCCTTTGGATCTAAGATGCCACTTGCAACTCCAGGTCTCTCTTCATTGCTATTACAATCTCTAATGCAAAACTTGCACTGTATATTGCAGGCAGGACTTACGGGAAGATGGATCCTTCCAAAATTCGAATGTGCATCTTTGCTTAGGCATGGATGTAATTTTGCCAGATGTGAAAATTTTTTATTTTTACTATTGCTGTTTACCATAGGCTTCCTCCTTCACTATTTTTAAAAATCACTCATTATTCTGTAAATTTTTTCAAATTGTGAGTTTTAAATACTAGTTATTTTTCCCTTATAAATTTCGATAAAAAAATCCTCTTCTTTTCATAAAAGAGGAGGATAAAATGCATAAATAACCCTTTAGAAGGGTTCACTTTAATAGCACCTTCACTCATCTTCCAGAACACAGTTCTGATGGACTTAGCACCTTGCATGTCAAAAACCATGTGGTTGCTGAAACTTCATCGGGCCAATCCCTCAGTTTCTCTAGATAAGAATAAATATTTAATTCTATTTATTGCAATTTTTGATTGCTTGAGGTTCATTATACTTACAACTTTTTCAAATGTCAACAGCAAACTTAAAATGTTTTTGTTATAGACAATACAAAATACTTACCTCTATTTAGCCCATTAATAAGCTTTCAACACTTGACCACGCACGTTTTGAGTATATAGTCTTTATACCAAGCCTTTTAGACTCTTTTTTTACATGGTTACTTACTCCATGACTAACATAATCAGTTAATACTAAAATCAAATCAATATCTTTAGATATATCAATACATTTATGTTTGTTCTTGCGTCCAGTTATATGTTTAGCTACACAATATCCATATTTACAGAGATTACAATTTATCATTTCAATATTATCCCCACCTACAATTAATACACTCATAGCCCCACCGTTAAAGAAAATTATAACCCCCTATTCTTACAACGGTTTTCACCACCTTTCTATTTGAAATATTTATTTATTAGAAATTTCAATCTATTCATTTCCTACTATTCCTATTATATTACTATGTATTGTTGGAATATGCAAGTTATTTATAATAAAAACAAATTTAACATTAATTAAAATATCTCACATATACATTAATGCAGTATATTTCTAATTCCATTATTTACATATCAGCATTATCCTTATTACATATTATCGATTTAAGTTTTTTATCATAAAATAAATTGACATTATAAATACTTACTGTTAAAATAAATATTAATTTTAGTATTCATATATGATTACTATTTTAGAATAATCCAACTTCAGAAATCTCATATATGATATATTACAACAATTTTTAAAAAGTACTAATGGGGTGGTTTTTTTTGAATTTTATATTTCTCCACAATTCCCAAAAAATAATTCTGAATTTTGTTACCAATTACAAAAATGTGGGGCTAACGTTCTAGGAATTGGCGAAGTTGATTTTTCTTCTTTAAGCGAAAAACTTAAACTATCTTTAACAGAGTACTATAAAATAAATAACATGGAAAATTATGATGAGGTACTTAAAGCAGTTGGTTTCTTTACTCATAAATATGGAAGAATTGATAGATTTGAATCCCTCAAAAGATGGGGGAATAATTGCCTTAGAAGTTAATATGAGACCACCAGATGCGTGGATGACTGATGCAATAAATTTTTCTTAGGATATTGATATTTATAAAGAATGGGCAAATATGGTTGTAAACAACAAAGTAGGTGTACCTTACTTAGGTAAATATTATACAGGGTATGCAATCCGTAAAAGGCATAAAAATTATGTTCACAACCATAAACAAATTTTGCAAACCTACTCAGGTTAAATTGTTAATTTTGATGATATTGAAGATATATTTAGTAGAGCCATGGGAAATAGTGCTTACCAATTTAGATCAATAAATTTAGACAAAGTAAAAGAAATTGTAAGCTATATCCAGTTAGAAAAATAAAAAAGGAAGTTTGTGGAAGGTTTTTTCAATATGAAGATTCAGGAATGATTGAAGTACTTGAAAATTATATAAACGAAGGTAAAATTCAAATTTGGACCTGTGACAGTATTGATAACGAAACTTTTTTCTCTAGCAACTGAGATAAAAATGATAGAATTTACAATTATTAAATTAGACATCTAGCGAGCAGATAAATCTGTTAGCTAAATGTTTAATATTACAGTTATTTTTGTTCCAAAGCCTTCTTCACTCTCTACATTTATTGTTCCTTTATGCATTTCCACTATCAATCTAGCAATAGATAGTCCAAGGCCTGTGCCACCTTTTTCTTTATATCTAGATTTATCTACAGTATAAAATCTTTCAAATATATTCTGAATTTCATCGCTAGGTATTCCTATGCCACTATCACTAACAGTAATTTTCACCGTTTTATTTTCAATCTCTGAATTTATATCAATTTTACCATGTTCCGGTGTAAATTTAATACTATTATCAATTAATATCCTAAGCATTTGCTTGATCATATTGTAATCTGCAACTATGCAAACATTATCATTCCTACTACTTTTTATTACATGGCTATCATCAATAATCTTACTTTCTCTTAGTACCTCACAAATGAGATTATTAAGCATAAATTCTTTTTTCTTTATACTTTGATTTTCACTATTACCCTTAGCTATAAATAATAGTTTTTCAACTAAGTTTGCCATATTACCAGTCTCGAGCTTAATAGCATTAATAGACTTTTCTAAAGCTTCTCTGTCATCTTTTCCCCATCTATCAAGTAGGTTTGCATAACCTTGTATAACTGCAATAGGGGTTCTAAGCTCATGCGACGCATCAGATACAAACTGAATCTGCCTGTCAAAAGCATCTTGAAGCCTATCTATCATTTTGTTGAAAGTAATCCCTAATCTTTTAAGTTCATCGTCTGGACCCGCAACCTCAATTCTTTCTTTTAAATTATTAATGCTAATATTATCAGCAGCATTTGTTATTTCATCAATAGGTTTCAACATATTTTTGCTGATGCTGTACCCTAATACAACGGAAGCAATCATACCTATAAAATCAGCTATCGCCATTAAAAGAAACAATATTTTCATAAAGTCATATTCGTTATCCATATCCTTAACTACTTGAATATATGCCACTTCATTTCCTATAGTTTCAATCTTTATATTTTTATATACTAAATGTTTGTCATCTTCTTTAATATTCATTATTTCGTCAAATGGCTTTTTAACTTTAATATTGTAATCAAATTCGCTAGATAAGTTTAGTACCTTCCCATCTCCCTTTAGTATTCTTATTGACACATTTTGTTTTGAAGGAACATCTGAAATCATTTTTTTATCAGATAGATTTATATTCTCATCTTGAGAAATAATCTTATTTATCACTATAGTCTTAACATCTTCTATTTGTTTATTTGCCTGACTATACAAATAATATTTTATTCCGTAAAGAATGGAGGCATTTAAAATGAGTAATACTAATGAAAACATTACAGCATAAACTATAGTCAGTTTTAGAGAAATCTTCGCGCTCTTAATAATTTTAAGACAATAATTAATTACCTTTGATAACATATCCTACACCTCTTACTGTAGTTATAAGCTTATCTTCGAAACCATCATCGATTTTACTTCTCAAATATCTTATAAACACATCCACTACATTGGTGTCACCTATATAGTCATAACTCCAAACCTTCTCAATTAATTGCGATCTTGTAAGCACAACATTTTTATTTATTAGCAATATCTCTAAAAGGTCATATTCCTTTTTTGTAAGTTCAATTACCTTACCACCTCGAACAACATTATGAGCTTTATTATCCATAATAATATCTTTCACCTTAATTTCATAAGTATTAGCGCTTGCATATTTATTTCTTATATACACTCTAATTCTTGCTAATAGTTCCTCTATTGCAAATGGCTTTGTAAGGTAATCATTTGCACCTACATCTAGTCCTATAACCTTGTCTGATATATCACTTTTTGCTGTAAGCATAATGATAGGTACTTGCGATGACTTTCTTATTCGTCTACAAACCTCAATTCCATTAATTCCTGGTATCATAATATCAAGAAGTATCAAATCATACTCATTTTTCTCAGCCATATCTAGACCCACCCGTCCATTATAAGCTACATCAACTATATATCCTTCATGACTTAATTCCATTTCAACAAACATTGACATTAACTTTTCATCTTCCACTAATAGAATTTTAATTTCGTTCAAGCTAATACTCCCCTTTAATTTAGTATAGTAAACAAGTAATTAATCATATATAAACTATTGCCTAGGAAATTTTTTACTAATTTCATTTATTTGTATTTTAGGTAGTATTCGATAAACTTCCAATAAAATAATATTTATAGTCAACCAAATTCCACCAAAAATATACCCTGCATAAACATCACTTGGATATTCAGTTTGAGAGTATATTGGATTGATACCTGCAAATAAACAAATAATTAAAGTTACAATTAAAACTGCGGTTTTAGTCCATACTCTCTTTACATTGCTCCCTATTAAAAAGGCAAAGAAACCATATGCAACAACAGCCATTAACGATTCACTACTTGGAAATGTATATCTGCTATTTTCTATTAAGCTTATTGAAGAAGGCCCTACACGTTTAAAAATATTCTTTAAAATAACTTGTAGCATTTCACCGCCACCTATTACTATAAATATAAACTGAATCTCAAGAAATATATTTCTATTCTTTTTTATAATCCATATTAATATGAGAATAGTAAGTGGTAGTAATAACTTAAATGAAGTTATTAAATCAAAGTAACTAATTAAATATGACCATCTTTTAGTGAAAATAATATTTACTAAAAAAGATACAACAACATTGAATTGATCAAATTCATCAACTAAATAATCGTGAACTACACCAATTACAAGAAGGTCAAGCATTAAAAAAGCAGCTGCAACAACCGCTACAGCGACTTTCATTCTTCCCATGGAGTGAAAGGTAATTATAGTTTTATTTAGAATTTTATAAGTACTATTAATTATCTGTGTCTTATGATTTCTATAAGCATAGATAATAATAAAAATTAAAGATATACTCAAACTACCGATAAGTAAATATTCCGATATATAACTATGAAATTTTCCCCAGTCTGGCCCAAGAACTCTACCTAATGAAATAAAAGTAGATGTCCATATTAAAGCTCCAAAATATGCATTTAAAGCAAATCTCTTATATGAAATCTCTGTTATTCCTGAAAAATACCCAGTAATATGTCTGACACCAGGAATGAAATATGCTGAAATCAATAATATATTGCCCCACGAATTAAACCACTTTGATGTTTTCTCCAATTGCTTTGGTCCAAGATGAACGTATGAACCATATTTTTTAAAAAACTTGGCACCTAACTTAGATCCAAAAAAATATGCTATTGTAATACCTATTACCACCCCAGATGTAGCTATAAAAATGCTTACAATCCAATTCATTTTAGATTGATAAACAAGAAACCCACAATATGTCATTATTAATTCACCTGGAAGAGGAAATGCAATTAGTTCAAGCAATAAAGCGCTAAACAAAATAATATATCCATAATTATTCATTAGTTCTATTACAAAATGCAAAATATAACCACCTATCTTTGATACCTTAAATTATGGACTAAACAACAATAACTTCATTAACTAGTTCTCCTATATTTTCTATGTAACATTCCACAACATCTCCATTTTTTAATGCCTTAGGAGGTTTAAATCCCAAACCAACACCACTTGGTGTTCCGCTGCAAATTATATCGCCGGGTTTTAAAGTTAGTCCTTTTGATAAATCACTAATGATATATGGTATATCAAAAATCAAATTTTTAGTATTTGAATTCTGTCTTAATTCCCCATTAATACTACATTTAATATTTAACTCCACAGGAAATGGAATCTCGTTTTTATGTATTATATAAGGCCCCATGGGACAAAATGTGTCTAAACTTTTTCCTTTAAACCACTGTATATGATTTCCTTGCAAATCCCTAGCTGAAACGTCGTTTACTATTGTATAGCCAAAAATATAATCTTCTGCACTATCATGGCTAATATTAATTCCCTCTTTGCCAATTATAATAGCTAGCTCAACTTCATAGTCCACCTGCGATGTAACATCATAAGAAAACTTAATTGACTCTCCAATTCCAATTGCAGGAGAAGCAACCTTAGTAAAATATATAGGGAAATCCGGTATACCTGTATCTGATATTTTAGTAGACTTAATTTCTTTTACATGATCTACATAATTTTTACCAAGGCAAAATATATTTCTTTTTGGATTTGGTATTGGTGCAAGTATTTTAACTGAATTCAATAAATCGTAATTAAAATTATGATTTTTGATAGCTGTTTCTATTTTTTCTATTATATTTTCGTTAGTTTTTTCTATTAGTTCAGTCATAGAACTAACATTATTCTCTCCTATCACATTAAGGACTTCGTTTACAAGTATGACCTTTTCCTCAATAACTATTCCTACGCTTTCCTTACTATTTTTTATATAGGTAACAAATTTCATAATTTTAATTCTCCTTTTTATATTTAAATTATTATTCAATAAAGCATTACTAAAATTATAACAATAAACTACAATTATGTCCCTTTTTTCATATAAAAAAATAGACCAACTAATAAAATAAGTTGGTCTATTTCTTTTAAATTAGAATTTATTTATCATAACGAAGAGCATCGCGACCTTCTGATCCGTTGCTAATTCTAATAATGTTTTTGACATCATAAACAAATATTTTTCCATCGCCCATTTTTCCTGTATGCAGTACTTTTTTTGCTGTCTCGACAACTAAATCTACAGGAATATCACAAACCACTACTTCTACTTTTATTTTAGGTAAAAGATTAATGTCTAAAGATAAGCCACGATAAAATTCTTTATGCCCCTTTTGCATTCCGCATCCTAAAACATTAGATACTGTCATCCCGCTAATACCAATTTCGTTTAGGGCATCTTTCAATTCATCAAATCTACTTGATGAAGTAATAATATCTACCTTTGAAAACTTTTCTTCCATGATCATACCCCCTTCTATTTTATAAATATTCGAAATAATTACCTTAGTGAGTTAAATATCTATCCCACCATAAGCCTCTTCACCATGTAAAGAAACATCTAATCCATCCATTTCTTCTTCACTTGTTACTCTTAAACTCATAAATTTACTTATTACTTTTAATATAATGAAGGTCATTATTCCTGAGTATGCAATAGTTGCTACAATTGCTATCAGTTGAATTCCTACTAATTTAATATTACCATATATTAATCCATTTGCGCCAGCAGAATTTATAGCCTTTGAAGCAAAAATACCAGTAGCTATTCCTCCCCAAATCCCTCCAATTCCATGACACCCAAAAGCATCTAATGAATCATCATAGCCGAATTTTTGTTTAACTACCGTTACGCTAAAGTAACATAACAGGCCTCCAATTCCGCCTATTAATATTGATGCCAAAGGGCTTACAAAACCTGCCCCTGGAGTTATGGCTACAAGTCCTGCAACCATACCGCTTGCAATACCGAGTGACGTAACTTTTTTTCTAGCAACTACCTCGCATATACTCCAAGCTATAATACCAGCAGCAGCAGATGTATTCGTTGTAATAAATGCATTTAATGCTACACCATTTATTGCTAGTGCGCTGCCAGCATTAAATCCAAACCATCCAAACCACAAAATTCCGGCGCCTAACATTGTCATAGGAAGATTATGAGGAGTAATTGTTTTTAATTTTTTTCTCTTTCCTATTACGAGTGCTGCAACAAGTGCTGATATACCCGAACTTATTTCAACAACATTGCCACCTGCAAAATCTAATACCCCCATATTTCTAAGCCATCCGCCAGCACCCCACACCCAGTGTGCAATTGGATCATAAACTATTATTGACCATAATAAAATGAATATCGAAAACGCAAAAAAATTCATTCGTTCAGCAATTGCTCCCGAAATTATAGCAGGAGTAATTATTGCAAACATAAGCTGAAATAACATAAATACTGATTGTGGAATCGTAGCTGCATAATTAGCGTTTGGAAGAAATCCCACTCCTTGCAATCCAAGAAATTGAAAATTACCAATAAATCCAGCAAAATCTTTTCCGAAACATAATGTATACCCTATTAGAACCCATTGAATTGATACAATTGCCATTGTCGCATAACTGTGCACTGTCGTACTAAGTACATTTTTCCTTCTTACCATTCCTCCATAAAACAATGCTAATCCTGGTGTCATAAGCATTACTAATGCTGTCGCAAAAATCACAAATGACGTATCTGCAGCATTTATTGCCTTCATAAAATCCCTCCTAATTAAATATTATTCCTATATGTAAAAAAATTGAATTGCAGTTACAATGAATTTTCGTTTATCAACAAATGTCATTTTACTTAATTTTATGACAAAAGTCAAGTTTTTTATTATACTTACAAAATTGTATATTTAATGATAATATTTAATTTTGAGCGTATTCAAATGATAATTCCATAAATATAATCCGTAAATGTTTTCACTTTGTATGATATTTAAAAAGTATATTCTTGCAAGCTGTTACTTTATTGAGACTTCATTTTATATAAAAAAAAAAAAATAGACCATCTTATAAAATAAGTTGGTCTATTACTATTTAATTTTAATTATTTATCATAACGAAGAGCATCGCGACCTTCAGATCCATTACTAACTCTGATAATATTTTTTACATCATAAACGAATATTTTTCCATCACCCATTTTCCCTGTATGTAGCACCTTTTTTGCTGTTTCTACAACTAAATCTACAGGGATATCACAAACCACTACTTCTACTTTTATTTTAGGTAAAAGATTAATGTCTAAAGCTAACCCACGATAAAATTCTTTATGCCCCTTTTGTATTCCGCATCCTAAAACATTAGATACCGTCATACCGCTAATACCAATTGCATTCAGAGCATCTTTTAATTCGTCAAATCTACTTGCTGAAGTAATAATATCTATCCTTGAAAATATTTCTTCCATATATTTACCCCCTTTTACTTTATATCATATGATAATTAAATAATATTAAATATTTGGACCACCATAAGCCTCTTCTCCATGAAGAGAAACATCTAATCCATCTGCTTCTTCTTCGCTTGTTACTCTTAAACTCATAAATTTGCCTAGAACTTTTAATATGATAAATGTCATTATAGCTGAGTATGCAATAGTTGCTACAATTGCTATTAATTGAATTCCTACTAGTTTAATATTACCGTATATTAGTCCATTGGCACCAGCAGAATTTATAGCCTTTGAAGCAAAAATACCTGTAGCTATTCCTCCCCAAATCCCTCCAATTCCGTGACACCCAAAAGCATCTAATGCATCATCATAACCAAGTTTTTGTTTAACTACAGTTACGAAGAAGTAACATATCACACCTCCAAATCCACCTATTAATATTGAAGCCATAGGACTTACAAAACCTGCGCCTGGAGTTATTGATACAAGTCCTACGACTATACCACTTGCAATACCGAGCGATGTAACTTTCTTTCTAACAACTAGCTCACATATGCCCCAAGCTAAAGCTCCGGCAGCTGCAGAGGTATTAGTTGTAATAAATGCATTTAGTGCTATACCATTTACCGCTAATGCGCTACCTGCATTAAATCCAAACCATCCAAACCACAAAATTGCAGCTCCAAGTAGTGTCATAGGAAGGTTATGAGGAGTAATTGTTTTCAATTTTTTTCTTTTTCCTATTACAATTGCTGCAACAAGTGCCGATACACCGGAACTTATATGAACAACATTACCACCTGCAAAATCTAATGCTCCTAAATTTCTAAGCCAACCACCATAACCCCATACCCAATGTGCAATTGGATCATATACTAATATTGACCATAATAAAATGAATACTGCAAATGCAATAAATTTCATTCTCTCAGCAATTGCACCTGAAATTAAAGCAGGCGTAATTATTGCAAACATAAGTTGAAACAGCATAAATACTGATTGTGGAATCGTAGCTGCATAATTAGCGTTTGGAAGGAATCCAACTCCTTGTAATCCAAGGAATTGAAAATTACCAATAAATCCTGCAAAATCCTTTCCAAAACACAGCGTATACCCTACAATCACCCATTGAAGTGACACAATTACCATTGCTGTATAGCTGTGTACTGTAGTACTAAGTACATTTTTTCGTCTAACCATTCCACCATAGAATAAAGCGAGTCCTGGTGTCATTAACATTACTAATGCTGTTGCAAAAATTATAAATGACGTATCTGCAGCATTTACTCCGTTCATTAAAATTCCCCCTTATAAAATATTATTCCTAAGATGTAAGAATTCATTTTATAGTCACAATGAATTTTTACTTACTATTAAAAGTCATTTTACTCACTTTCGAAACAAAAGTCAAGTGTTTTAATATTCTGTTAATATTCCTACTTTTCTTATAATGTTTGAATTTGGGGCATGTAAAGGTAAAATTCATATAAATACAGGATGTAAACATTCAAATTTATATATTTATTTTATTTCAATAGCTACAATATTGCATGTTAATATTAAGAGTAATTCATTATTTGATATAAAATCAGTTTTATAATCATCTTGTATCTTTATTTAATATATAAAGATACAAGATGATAAACTACAAATAGAGAAAAAATAAGTGAATATTAATGTCAGATATTTATATAAATTAAGTTGGTTTTTTGCCCCAGCTTGGTATGCCTGAAGATTACTTAAGCATTGTAAAATTGTGTCTTAGTAGTAATCAATAATAACCTTTATTAATTGAAAATCTATATTGACAACAAAAGATGAATTATGGTATTATTAAATCAATACCTTACTAAAACAGTAGGATTACTTTAAAGGGGGAAATAAATGAACAAATTATCTATATTAATTACCACTCTGTTACTAGCATCAGTAGGACTTGTAGGATGTGGAACAAGTACTAGTAAAAATACAACATCCAAGAATCTGTTAACAACAATAAAGAGTGAAGGGAAAATACAAATTGGTACTGAAGGAACATATGCACCATATACTTTCCATGACAAGTCAGGAAAATTAACCGGATTTGATGTTGAAATTGCAGAGGAAGTATCTAAGCGTCTTGGTGTAAAACCAGAATTTGTGGAAACAAAGTGGGACGGTATGTTTGCAGGGCTCGATGCTAAGAGATTTGATATGATAGTGAATCAAGTTGGAATTTTACCAGATAGACAAAAAAAGTACGATTTCTCAAATCCATATATAGTTTCAAAAGCAGTGCTTATAGTAAAGAGTACTAATGATAATATTAAAAAATTTGCAGATTTAAAGGGTAAGAAATCTGCTCAATCATTGACTAGTAACTTAGCTAATGTTGCAAAGGCTAATGGCGCAGTACTTCAACCAGTTGACAGCTTTAATCAAGCAATCGACCTTTTAGTTTCTAAAAGAGTAGATGCCGCCGTTAATGACAGTTTGTCTTTCCTTGATCTTAAAAAGCAAAAACCAGGTATTGCAATTAAGGTTGTTGCTGAACAAGGAAATGCGCAACCAAGTGCAATTATGTTTAAAAAGGGCAATAAAGAATTAGTAACTGCAGTTAATAAAGCATTAACTGATATAAAAGCAGACGGGACTTACTCAAAAATTTCGAATAAATACTTCGGTAGCGATGTATCAAAATAAAAGGGTGATAAAATGAATTTAGACGTAGATACACTAAGAATACTCGGCATAGTTAAAGATTCTTTCTTTCCTTTATTAATTGCTGGTGTGAAATTCACCATTCCAGTAGCCGTGGTTTCTTTCTTGCTTGGTTCAATTTTGGCTATGGCCACTGCTCTTGCTCGTATATCAAAATATAAATCACTAAACCTAATTTCAAGTTTTTATGTTTGGATAATAAGAGGGACACCGCTTCTCGTACAGTTATTTATAATATTCTATGGATTACCAGCCGCTGGTATAACAATGGGAGCATTAACAGCAGCAATTATAGGTTTCACTTTAAATGTAGGGGCCTATAATTCTGAAGTAATTAGAGCAGCCATTTTATCAATACCTAAGGGTCAGTGGGAGGCCGCAAGTTCAATTGGCATGACTCATGCTCAATCATTACTTAGGGTAATTTTACCACAGGCAGCTAGAGTATCTGTACCACCACTTTCAAATTCCTTTATAAGTCTTGTTAAAGATACATCACTTGCTGCAGCAATTACTTTAACAGAAATGTTTCAAATTGCACAACAAATAACAGCATCAACATATGAACCACTCGTATTATACTGTGAAGCAGGCTTTATTTATCTGATGTTTTGTACTATTCTATCTGCACTTCAACAAAAGATAGAGAAAAAACTTGAAAGATATGTGGCTAGGTAATTGGAGGAATTTCATGATTAATATAAAAAATTTACACAAGAGTTTTGGAGATAATGAAATTTTAAAAGGTATAGATTTACGAATTGCAAAGGGTGAAACAACAATTGTAATAGGCCCTTCAGGTTCAGGTAAAACAACCCTTCTTAGGTGCATTAATTTATTAGAAATGCCTAATAAAGGAACAATAAGCATTGGAGATAATAAATTGGTATTTGGTGAAAACAAAATGCCAACTGAGAAAGAAATATTGACACTACGCAGGAACACAGGAATGGTATTTCAAGGCTTTCACCTATTCCCTCATATGACTGTAGTTGGAAACATTATGGAGGGTCTCACAACTGTGCTTAAACAATCTAAAAAGGTTGCTCATGATAAAGCACTAAAACTTTTAGAAAAGGTTGGACTTTTAGAAAAGTGTAACAGTTACCCTCATGAACTCTCAGGAGGACAACAACAAAGGGTTGCCATAGCACGTGCTATGGCTATAGAACCATCAGTATTGCTATTTGACGAGCCAACTTCTGCACTGGATCCTGAGCTTGCAGCAGAAGTGCTTAAAGTTATGAAGGAATTATCACTTGAGGGTATGACAATGGTAGTCGTTACTCATAATATGAGTTTTGCAAGAGACGTGGCAGACAATATAATATTTATGGATAATGGACTTATAATTGATAAGGGAACACCCCAGCAATTATTAAGTAACACAACTAACGTACGAATAAAGCAATTCTTAAATTTAGTTTCCGATTAAGCAATAAATTTTTGATAGTGTTAACTAACTTATGAAAAAACAGGAATGTAAATATTAGGGTTTTAATTGCACGTTGAAAAGTGAAAAAATACTTTGAAGAAATACAATGCAGTTTTGTTT
>NZ_JAIZZK010000043.1 GCF_020443705.1 Clostridium algoriphilum | reverse complement strand
AGTATTGGAACGTAGACCAGTATAACAATAGAATTATTATAGATTACAAAAAAGTCACAGTAAAAATGCTGTGACTTTTTTGATGCAATATAATTTTAATTATATTGTATGCCTCGATATTTATTTTGGCTATAATTTAATATAATATCCATTATGCTGGCTCTTCTTTTTCCGTAATGTACCATTCACCCTTCGTAACACAGGAATAATCGAAAAAGCATCAGCATTTCTAAGGAGTTAACAATATCAAGTTTATAGGCTGAACCCTAATATGCTCCCATTTCTAGTAGATATATTAAATAATAATCTGTTTTAAAAATGGGAGCATTTTTGTGCTTAAACAACTAAATATACAACTTTCTTAAATAAGGAAAAGTTACCTTTAAAATAACCATAAACTTCTATGTATATAGTTTAAAATAAAGCACAATATAATATTATACATGAAATTATTATAAATTTAGAGGAGGTTATTAATATGTCGAGAAATAAAGTATTATTACCACAAGCTAAGGCTGGATTAGACAAATTTAAAATGGAGGCAGCTAAGGAAGTAGGGGTAAATCTTACAGCAGGTTATAATGGAGATTTAACTTCAAGAGAGAATGGTTCTGTAGGCGGACAAATGGTTAAAAAAATGGTGGAGGCTTACGAAAAGAATTTATAATAAGTAATAAGAAAGACATAAGAAAGCCTAGTGTACGCTAGGCTTTCTTATGTCTTTCTGTCGTTAAACTAATATATTTCACGACATCCAACTTTAATTACATTAATATAAAAAACATATTATATTATAAATTTTATATTAATGATTTTATGTAAATTAATAGTTATTGCTTTAGTACCATTAGATTAATCAGCCCATCACATCCCAGTAGTTTTAAAATGCCATATAAAATGAAATATGCAACTAGTAGACATATACTACCTAAAAAATAAACCCCCTTATCTTCAGTAAACATTGATATGAATAGACCTATAAATGAAATAAAGAGAGCTAAAAAAAATATTGTACCAAACATAAATATATCACCTCTTGGTAATATATTTATAAATGCTTTAATTAATGAATTTAAGTTAGTTATTTATTCTATATATTGACGAGCTCCTAATTACAACAATTATATTTGGGGTGCGGGCATCTTTTAGCGGAAAATATACTCTACGGCTCTAGACTATTCCTATTAATACCAGCAAACCTGTATTAATGGAGCTATAATTTCTATAAAACTGGTAAAACAAACGACCGTATTATTTACTTTATTATTTTAACTTCTTGCAATACAGTTTCAAGCTATTTCATGAGTAAACTTATAAGGTAAATAATTCAAAGTAAAGAGTGTCTATTAATTTGGATGCTTTTATTATGTAATAAGGCCTTTTGATTATTAATATTATACCCCCAATCATAGTTTTATTATCCTACAATTGAGGGTGTTTTTGTAATGTCCGTTTTTAGTGATTCAGTTCAGTACGCTAGGCTTTCTTATTTTTTTGTAACCGCATTAATGGAATATTATAAATATTTTCCCACGATTAAGCATATACTACCTCCTTATTATTTACCAAAAGTTTCTTTCCAATCTTTAGCAAATCTTTCTATTCCATTATCTGTTAAGGGATGTTTTATCATTTGTTTAATAATTTTAAGTGGTACTGTAGCAATATGTGAACCTGCAACTGCTGCTTCTGTAACATGCATTGGATTTCTTATACTTGCAGAAATTATTTCAGTATCTATTCCGTGTACTTTAAATATTGTAACAATAGTTCTTATTAAGTCCATAGCATTAGCATTTATATCATCAAGTCTTCCGATGAAAGGACTTACATAAGAAGCTCCTGCTCTTGCAGCAAGTAGTGCTTGTCCTGCAGAGAATATTAATGTTACATTTGTTTTTATTCCTTCTTTTGAAAGTACTTTAACAGCTTTAAGACCATCCTCAGTCATTGGTATTTTAACAATCATGTTTTTATGTAGCTTAGCTATTTCTCTTCCTTCTTTTATCATACCCAATGAATCTAATGCAATAACTTCTCCACTTATAGGTCCATCTACAATAGATGCTATTTCTTTTATTACTTCATTAAAATCTCTGCCTTCTTTTGCTATTAAGGATGGATTAGTAGTAACCCCACAAATAACACCCATATCGTTTGCTTCTTTAATGTCTTCTACATTAGCTGTATCTATAAACAATTTCATTTATTATTTCCTCCTCTAATTTAAATTAAGTCTAGGGATAAACCTTACTTTTACAGCAAAATTTATTAGTATTCATGTTATTTCCAACATATTGTGGCATTTCATTTATACTTTCTTAGCAGTTACCATTTTAAAGGAAAACTGTAGTGAGTAATCTGATTATAGTAATTTATTTTATGATTTCTCTTAATTTTCTAATGATTCCAGGATAGTCTACTTTTGAGAAATCTGTTACATCTATTTCAATCAGGTGACCTAGCTGAAATTTCCCATAACCGTTATTTTTACAACGATCCATAAACACATCATATGTTAAAAAGCCATCAGCCTTTGCGCGATTTTCCAATGTATCTCCCAAATGATACTTATTTACAGTATGGCTAAGATGACGTTCTGAATCCAGATCTCTCTGTTTGGAGCGTTCATATAATACATCTAGATCTCCAATCAAACGAATTGTTACTACATCATATTTATATGTGTTAGATATTTGCTTTAATGTCCCATACTGTTTGTCGCTAAAAGGATAGTCGGAAATAATCTGCTTTCCCTCATACATTTGAATACGCATCATACTGTAATAGGAAACCCAACTTTCACATTCTAAAAATTTTTTCCCATTTAAATCATCATATCCATATTGATCATATAATTTTTCTTTCAAATCATCCTGTGATACGATTGTAAATTCTCCACATGCTTCAATAATCTGATTGGCTAAATAAGATTTACCAGTTGCAGGATATCCGGCTAGCAGAATCATCACTTTTTTCATATACAGTGCACCTCTTTTTCCCCTTTTTATAAGAATACGGCATTAGAAATGATAATATCTAATACCGTAATGATTATAAAGAAATAAGTTGTAATTCTTATTCAAATGATAGCATCTACAGAGTTCAAGCAGTTATTTATTCATAAGGTATTTCATTTGAATTAACAGAAATTCTCTTTATATAGATCAAATGATCTCCAACCTTGATAGAAGATAATTTAGCAATTTCTTCATTTACCAAATCATCAATTAGATTTCAAAAGAATTTAGCTTTGTGGCAAAAATCATATTTATTTGTTTTTGCCAATAATATACTATTATTTATTTGAACTACCTAATATATCTATTTTATTTTCAATAACCTTTTGAACGGCATCATTTGAAGGTATTACAAGGTCTCTGCATGAATCTGCAAGGTCTGCTTTTTCTAAATGTTCCTTCGCATCTTTTACCCATGCTACATTTAGTTCAGTTCCTATATTTACTTTAGATATTCCACCTAATATACATTTTTTTAAATCTTCTTCGGAAACACCGGTTCCTCCATGAAGTACTAATGGAATATCGATTACATCATGAATATTTTTTAATACATCAAAACTAAGTTTTGCTTTTGATTTCCATTGTCCATGTGAGGTACCAAAACCTATTGCTAAAGCGTCTATGCCTGTTTCCTTAACAAATTTTACTGCATCTTCGGGACTTGTATACCTAACTTTTCCATCATTTAAAGCAACTCCATCTTCAGTACCTCCAATAGTTCCTAGTTCTGCTTCTACTGATACACCATGTTGTTTGGCATAATTAACTACTTCTTTTGTTTTCTTAATATTTTCTTCAAGTGAAAGTGCTGAAGCATCAATCATAACTGAACTAAAACCATTGTCTATTGCATCTTTAATTGTAAGAAAATCTTTTGTGTGATCTAAATGTAATGTGACATTAACAGCGGTTTCTTTAGCTAATTCTTTTACTACATTGCAAAGTAATGCTGCTCCTATATATTTGCATGTTGTTGGTGATATTTGTAATATAATAGGAGAGTTTTTAGCTTTAGCAGCCTTTATCATTGAAGGAACCATTTCAAGGCAATGAATATTAAATGAACCTACTGCAAATTTGTTTTTTCTAGTGTTTTTTAAAATTTCTTTTAATGTTAAATACATACTAAACAACCCCTTAATATTTTATTTTTTAATTAACTTATTAGTTTTTATTGTTGAATTTTATTTTTAAACTCTTCCTCGAATTACATCCTTAGATAGTTGTAATAAGGTATCAATTTTATCCAAGTAATGTTTCACGCCCTCAGTATTTTTTTCTGTTACAGCTTCTTTTCTTTTAATATTATATAGCTTTACCAAATCCGTATATGCCTTACCAAGAGCCTTCTTTTCACTAATACTAATTTCATAATATTTAATAGCATCATCTATTTTATCTGCTTCAAAGTACAAACTTCCAATTCTATTTAACACTTTAATCTTCTCATCATCTACAAGTGTATCAATAGTATTAGATAAAATTTTTGCTTCTTCTATTAACTTCTCTTTATCTAATGGTTTAATATTTTCTTGTTTTAAAGTTGAAGAAGTTTCTCTCATTTTCTTTTTTTTAAAAAACATTTATACCTCCTCCTTTATAGATTAAATTGCTTTAAGTATTGGAGTGATAAACCATGAAAATAGTAATGCTGCCGTTACAGTATCAACATCAGTTGCTGTTGCATTTATAAATCCCATTTTATTAAAGCTCACTACTAATAGTGCTGGAAGCAATGTTATGAAGATTCCATGAGCTATCGTGGCAATTATAGCCCCTCTTTTACCTCCGACTGCATTAGCAAAAACACCTGCAGTACCACCTGCGAAAAAGTTTGTTAGCATTCCTGGTAATATCATAGCTAGCCCAAACTTAGGTAGAAGAAACATTGCGATAACACTGCCTATTGTTGTACCTATAAAACCAATTGTTACAGCATTTGGTGCATACGCAAATAGCACTGGGCAATCGAGTGCAGGAATCGCATCTGGTACAACTTTTAACGCAATACCTCTAAATGCGGGAACAATTTCAGCTAACAAAAGTCTAACACCTGCTAATAATACGTAGACTCCTACAATAAATTGAACCGCTTGTAAGAACGCATATACAACATAATTAACATCTCCTGAAAGGGTAGAACCAAACTTAGATCCTGCGAAAAAAGCTGTTACAACATAAAGCGGTATCATAACAAATGCTAATGAAAGATATGTGTCTTGTAAAAACTCCAATCCTTTTGGTAAAACCAACTCTTCAGTTGACTTAGTTTTATCACCTACAAGCTTAGCCACACCAGCAGTAAACAGATATCCAACCGTACAAAAATGTCCTAATGCGATATCATTACTACCTGTTATTTTACGAACTATAGGTTGAGCAAGCGCTGGCATTGCAACTGCAAAAACTCCTCCAACAAATCCTCCAACTATTATTAATGCTGCTCCACTTAGCCCAGCAAAGTGTCCAAATATAGTAGTCATAGTGGCCATCCATAAGATTGCTTGACCAGTTAAAAATATATATTTCCATTTAGTAAATCTTGCAATGATTATATTAAAAACAAATATTGCTAAGAATGTTAGTGCAATTTGGTTTCCAAGATGTAAGTTATTCATTGCTTGCCCATTAATTGCTTCGATTGAAGGAACTATTCCTTGCATCCCGAATCCTTTTGTAAATATTTTTCCTAAATAGAGTAATGAAAGAACTATTATTCCAGACCCAGCAGATAATATTAGAAACCCTAATAGTGTTTTAAATGCTCCAGATATAACCTCTCCTGCTTTTTTTCTTTGTAACATTAATCCAAATAACGCTATTAAAGCAATTGTAATGGATGCTTGTGTCAAAATATTATTGACTATAAAATTTACAACAACCATGTTTATTCCCCCTTAAACTTAATATTTACAATAATGTTTTTTCATAAGTATTTAACACTAGCAAACTATAATGCACCTTTTTCTTTTAGAACTGGAACTAACTTCTCTTTAATCTCATTTTTATCGACTAATCGTTTTAGAAATATCTTAGTTGCAGTTGTCTCATATCTATTTACTAGTTTCTCAAAATTTGTTGCAGAGATAATAATATCTGCCCTTGAACCAGCAACTGAGGTAACATCAGAATGTTCTAATTTTGCAGTAACATTAAGATCCTTTAATACAGATTCAACGGTCATTTCACAAGCAAAGCTACTTCCTAATCCAGCACCACAAACCATTAATATTTTTAACATTTTATTTCCCTCCTTAATATAAAACAAGTTGATTATTATTCATTGCAAAGCCTACTAATATAATGTATGCGTTTACTAAAACTATATTGGAATATCACAATGAACTAACTTTCTTTCCAATTATCATTCCTTTTTCTGAAGCTATTTTTAACAAATTATTATCAAGTTCTTTTCTATTTGATACAACCGTAGATAGTGGAACCAAAACGCACCTACCATGATCCCAGCCAACCATATATCCTACCTTCCCATTCTTAATACTTTCCATCGCAAAACTGCCCATTTGTAATGCTATCAATGAATCAGCTGGATCAGGATCTCCCCCTCGTTGAAAATATCCTAACACTGAATGTCTTACCCTCATGCCTGTTAGTTCTTTTATTTTTTTGCCTATCACTATAGACATTCCTTGATCACCATGAATATAATCGTTGGTATCATATACAGCTTCTGAACAAACAATTATTACATAATCATTTTTACTTTTTAATATCTCATTAATCCTATTTACAATATCCTGTGGCTGTCTAGTCATTTCTGGAATTATAGCTATGTCAGCCCCACCTGCTAATGCACTAGCTATCGCGATGTGTCCTGAGTCCCCCCCAAAAACCTCTACCATAAAAATTCTTCCTGGCATGTTATGGGCTGTTTGGTGTAAACTATATAATACATCTGTAACTCTCTTAATTACTGTATTATAACCAACTGTACATTCTGTCCCATATATATCATTATCAATAGTTAATGGAATACCTAAACATGGCATACCTTGTTCAATTAATAATTCAGCTGCTTTGAAAGAACCATCTCCACCACATACTACAAGTGCATCTATACCAAGTGAATTTAAGCGCTTAATTATCTTTGCCCTGCCTTCTTTACTTCTCGGTGCAATGCTTCTTGAAGTTATCAAAATACAATTACCACTTACATTAGCCTGTTTTAAATTGATATCTTTAAAATAGATTGGATCTGAAGTTAAAATGCCATCATATCCGCCATTAAATCCACAGACTTCAATATTGCTATTTTTGCTCATCATACCAAATAATGCAGAATTAATACCTGGTGCATCTCCTCCACTAGTTATGACAGCGATTTTTTTGATAGGTTTCATGTTTACAATCAACCCCTTGTTTTAATCCTCATCTTTATCTTTTAATAAAGGTAATATTTCCTCTAAAGAGTTAGCATTTTTTAAAATTTCGATTTTTTCTTCATTATTAAATAAATTCACAAGTGTTGATAAAGCTTTAATGTGTGAATGATTATCAATAGCACCTAAACTTATTACAACACTTACAGGATCATTCTCCTCGTTTCCAAAATTTACGGGAGTAGATAATTTTATTAGACTCATGCCCATTTTGATTACTCCATCACTAGGTCTAGCATGTGGTAATGCTATTCCTGGTACGATAACTATATATGGACCCATTTCCTCAACCGTTTCAATCATTGCATTTACAAATCTAGGTTCCACAGATCCATTTTCTACTAATATTTCTCCACCCTTTCTAACTGCGTCTTCCCAATCAGAAGCATCCACATTAACTTTTATTGTATTTTTTGTTAACAGTTCACTTAACATCGGTTGATATACCTCCTTAATGTCTAACAGCCCTGCGTTTTCAAGGCAATTAGATAATTCTTGTATTAGTTTTGTTTTAGAAATTATTGAACAATTCTTTTCTACTGTTAGTAGAATTTCATCTAATAATCGTACCTGTTTATTAAATTCTTTTTCTTTAATAGGTGCGTTCTCTTTACAAAATTTGTTTATCTTCTTTATGTCCTTGTCTAGAAGCATTGGACTAACATTCAAAATAGGCTTGTTCAAATATTCAATTGGAATAGTTGATAATATCAAATCAATATTTTCTAAATTCATTAATTTGATTTGATGGATAGAAACGTTTTCAACTATTTTAAAATTATTAAATTCACTGTTTAATCTAGATTCTAGTAGTTTTGAAGTACCTACTCCTGTACTGCATGCCAAAATCACTTTATAAACATTCTTATGTGTATTTTTTTTCCTTTCATAGGCCGCTCCAAAATGAATTGTTATATATCCTAATTCTTCATCAGGTATTTTACTGCCAACAAAATTTTCTAAAGGTTCAATAGAACTTTCTACACTATTAAACATAAAACTGTATTGCTCTTTTATTTCCTTTAGCATGGGATTATAAAGCGGAAGATTATTCTTTAATCTATATATAGTTGGTCCTAAATGTTTTAATAAACCTTCATATAGAACATTATCATTAACAAAATCAACTCCCATTGCATTTCCGGCATTTTCTATTATTTTTCTTGATAATGCTTGTACTTGAAGCCAATCTCTATCTTTATGAATTTCTACATTTGTATTATTTTCTTTTCCGCTTAATAAATGAAGTGTTATATATCCTATCTCATCTATGGGAAATATAATTTTGAATTTTTCTTGTAATATTATTACCATTGTTGATGCAACTGAAAATTCATTTGATATTTTTAAAGTTTTAAGCTCATTGCATGACATATGAATGTCTTTACCAATCTGTATTCGTTTTATTGCCAATGCAATATGTAATACTAATGCTGAATAACTTTCATCTGATAAATATCTATTTAATTGTTTTTCGGCGGTTCCTACTATTTCCTTGATTACATCAATATCTAAATTCTCAAAAATCTTATTAAAACTTTCATCTAACTTGTTTTTACTTACTATGTCTACTTTCCTTATAGAGTCTGTGTTTATATTAAAACTTAATGA
Source organism: Clostridium algoriphilum (assembly GCF_020443705.1). GTDB lineage: Bacteria > Bacillota > Clostridia > Clostridiales > Clostridiaceae > Clostridium_AD > Clostridium_AD algoriphilum. The sequence continues at coordinate 11,753 of NZ_JAIZZK010000043.1, read as the reverse complement.
TTCAAACAATAAATATAAAACTGCATTCCTGTAATCTTTTTCATTACCTATAACCTTAATGCCTTTTGATGGAATAGCCTCCAACCTTAATTTATGATTTTTGAGCCATTTCCTTACTTTTCTTAAATCATTGATTATTGTACTACGGCTGACCTTTATATCTTCAGCCAATTTATCAATTACTACATAACAATTAGATTCAAACATTGAAATCAGGATATAATTAATTCTTTCATTAGGATTAACTATATATTCATTTAACTCTTTATTACTTATTAACATTTTCAATTTTTCAATATGGTCCGCGTTTACCATATATGAAATACCAAGTTTAGAGTCTCTTTCAAGTGGTGTCAACTCATTGATTAATAGGAAATCATCAATTTTTTCAATATCATATCTAATTGTACGTAAAGATAAATTAAATTTTTTTGAAAATACACTTAATTTTACTGGTTTTTGCTCATCAATTATATAATATAGAATTTGAGCACATCTTTCATTAATCAATATGAACACTCCTTACAAATTTTGTATTTTTGTAATTGCTTCATATCATATTTTTAGTATATACGATATAAAACCAATTGTTAAGTTCATATTAATGCATACATATAGTGAATATTTTGCATTAATACAAAACTTCAAATTAATTTAATACAAGAAATCTAATGATACTAAACGGATCTAAATAGCATTAGTATAATTAATTCACAAAACATTCTATATATTTATAATAATAAAAAAATATTTTGAACTTATATTTAATGGGGATATATCTAAACTCATAGGATACAGAAACCTTGTATTTATCATAATATCGATAGCCTACATAAATACCTTAGTCATAAGTAACTCCGGTGGTTGAACAAAATTGCTCTCTGCAGATGAATATGGTAGAGATTTTTTACCAATAATAGTATCCTTTAACCTCCGCAGGGAAGTCTGTAGATAATTTACCAGATGGATTTGCAGCACTGTCAATACTTCTGACATCTTTTAACAAATCTTACCATGCAAGAACAAATAACAAAAGGATATTGTAAAAGATTTATGATTATGAGCATTCGTTCAATGTCTATAACCCATAGGTACACTGTTTTTATCAAATTTAACTAAAATCTAACTACCGCACTTCCGTTTGCTACTACCACATTCCCTAATGGAACTTCCCTACGGGCTACCCTTCCATTCCTCCATTTGGTCTGATTTAAGTCTATTAACCTATTCTTACAGTATCAACGATTAATTAGTTAAAATACAATTATGAATCTTCACTGAAAACTAATTAAATAATTTAATCTTTAAAACAGTGAATATTTCTAAAAAAAGTGGACAAGATATAAAAGACATAAAAATTTAATATCTCTTTTTAAATGAGGCTAATTGATACTAGTCTCTTTTATTTTTTTGTCTTTAAATATTATATTTGTAATAATCTTAAAAAATTGTACAAAAAGTAAAAACCTCCAAGATATTATTCTCAGAGTTTTTTACTATTGATTAATGGTTTTATAATTATAACTTCATTACACTTCTTACAAACTAATGGCTTTTAAGGGTCGATACAAATATCGGTTGTAAAAATTTATTACAAAGTGTGGTAAATAATGATAATATTATATATAGGACTTACGACGTAGTCGTAGAAAAATGTGATGTAAGACTATTTATATTTGTAGAAATGGGGAGATTGTTTAATGAAATTAAGAGCGACTGTTTTGGATTCTGATAATTCAGAAGAACTATCGAATTTTTATCAAAATTTATTAGGTTGGAAGAAAAAAGTATATCACATGGATGATAAATATATTATTGTATACAGTGATAAAAACGAAGCAACATCTTTGGTATTTCAAGAAATTCCTAATTATAAAAGACCAGTGTGGCCACCTGAGGATGAAAAACAACAACCAATGGCTCATTTAGACTTTTTTGTTAAAATGGATGAGTTAGATAAAGAAATTGCCCATGCAATTTCCTGTGGTGCAAGGTTAGCAGATATTCAATTTTCAGCAGAATGGACAGTTATGATTGACCCTGCTGGGCATCCTTTTTGTCTTATTTTGATGCATTAAAAATCTAATGATTAAATTAAGCGAGCCTAACCCTACCACGCAATCTTCATTTATTGTTCATCAACTTTAAAAGGCAGCAATGCCTTTTTTCTATATAATCTACTAATATACCTTTTTGGCGGGATAGGCAAAAACACCCAGTATCCATCATAATACTTTCCATGCATTATAAGGTAGTTGAGATTAATTTTAATCTCCTGTCAAAGAATGTAGGAACTATCGCTGTATGGATAGCTTGTATTATGCTAGGAGCGATTATTTCGTCCTGGCTTGAATAATGAGCTGGAAGGTAGCTTCAATAAAAAGAAGTTGCCTTTTGCTTTTTACAAGCTATTTACAATTCGTAATCTTTAGCAAGTTCGATATATCACAGTTATTCTAGGGTTAGCGGAGAATCATACTAACCACCCTTTGGTTGGTGTTGCCGTCTTCTTTCATAGAATCTTCCCTACGGGCTACCTTTCCATTCCTTCAGTTGGTTTAATAATAAGGGGCTTGTTCAAGTTTCATGGTTGTGTATAAAAAAATATTAATGAATATTGCTCAAGCTAACCAATATTTTTACGAATATCTCTTAAATTTTAAAGTTATTGTTTTTCAATATGCAAACCCCATTTAAGATAATTTTCGTTATGTTGTATGCCTTGTGAATCTAATGAAATACCAATAGATCGAAGGAGCATTCACTATAACACTTATTTTGTTGAATGTAGATGCTAAGGGATACAAAAATATACTAATATGTAACATATTATGGTAATATGATGTAAGCTATTGCAATGATAAGATTAAAAAATATGGAGGTGCTAAAAAAAGTGATTACATGGGAACCAATTAATAAAAAAATTGATGGTATATACCTTGATTCAAACAATATGATTGTTCCAAGACATAACTATTTGACTGGCTCAAAAAATTATGCCTTGGCAACCTTAGAGCAACTTATTGGCCATTTAAGTCGTAAAAATATTAATGATAATATGGTTAGATTTTTAAGTACGTCATTGTTAGAATTGACGGAAAAAGGAGAATCAAGGTATTATGAAGTTATAAAAGAAGTTTTTGATATGACAGGAAGTTATGAAGAAAAATCTGATGATGTTATTGAACAGGTAAAGGTTAAATTCTCTAAAAATACATTGACTCTTCCTGAAAATGTAGTTTTAAATGAAATTTCATCTATGAATTATAATGAATATTTATTTAAATCTGACTATGAAAAATGTGATTATGCTGCAATGAAAACTTTATCTATGCTTGCGTATCAAATCATTTTGCAAGGATTACAGAAATATATTGATAGCGTTGAAATTTTTGTTGCAACAAATGGTGAGATATCATCTTGGGAATATTCTTATAGTGACGAGCAATCAGAACATATTTGGTTTAAATGGACTTCATTAGATAAAATAGATTATTATTATTCAATTTATGAGGTCCATTGTTGCGGGTTAAAAGAAGATTCAATGTTGGATCTGGCTTCAGCTGACGCAGTTGAGGAACAATTTACTACTGGTCATAATAGAATCTTATCCTACAATATGCTTGCAAAACAATATTGTGGTGTAATTGAGCAAGAGATAAATGAAATTATTCAGTTGGTAGATTCAAGAAATAAGCCTAGAAAACATCTTATGTGGTACGAAATGATGATGTATGTACGTAAACATAATATTGAATTAATTTCAGGGTTATTTACATTAAATGAAATGCTAGAAAATTTATACGAGACAAGAAATTTATCTTCACACGGAGAAAAAATTTCAAAAGAAAATTATGATAAGATTAAATATTATAAAGGACATCAATTGTTTGAATTGTTATCTTGGACTAAATTAGAGTTAAAAGGAGAAATAATTGAGCCAAGTGTAGATTCAATGAGCGATTTAATTTAATAAAATTAAAAGTGAGAAATAATGCATAAATGGAGTGTATATTCTCAATTAGAGGCTAAAAATATCCCTTATAGGGTGGTTTATTAGTTACATTAATGTAACTATGAGGGTATAGGCTAGTTATAAGGATACAATAAATGTCGTGAAATTATCTTTTCACGACATTTACTATTATTACTTTTACAACAAATGTTTATGATAAAGATAATATAATATTAAAAAAAACATCTGCTCTCAAAATGTACCCTATAAAGTAGACAATAAAAAAAGTCTACTTTATAGAGTACATTTTATTATCTACTTTATATTTAATTAAAGGGGACTCTAATTAAACAACAAACTACTTGTTTATTACCATATTTTACAATAACAAGTAATTATAATTAGTATACCATATTTATGTAAAAAATATGTTGCGTTCACTCATTTATTTGCCCATGCACTTATTAAATAGAATAGAACAAAAGCCCTTTAAGATAACGTTTATTATGTTGAATGGCTTTTTATTTAGAGTGCAATATATTCCGATATTTTCAATAATATCTCTTAAATTTTGAAGCTATTATTTTCTAAACTTAAAAAACATAAATCAGATATGAGGCAAACAATTTACGAAGTACCGGGTAGGGAACAATATATATCATACCCTGTTTTTATGAGTGTATGGTACTGTATAAGGAAATACCTTTTCATTCTCCATATACTCATTTGGTTTTTGTATAAACTGCTTACACTGGTCTATCTCCCTATTCTGTGTACACTTACAGCATTGGGGAGTAAATATTAACTCTGATGTCATTTCCCCTCCAATGCGTTCCTCCTGTCTTGCCCTATAATCAGCCTTTTCTTTTTCATTCATCCCATTCCACCACCTTTATGATTTTTGTGTTACTGTATATAATCATGCAATAGCCTTAATTATTTCAATTTATTTAAATCTTTAAAAAAATCTATAAATTTTTTTAATTTTATGTACACACTTATGCTTACCTAAGAATACCATATAATAGACCGATTTTAATACTTAAAAAAAGTTAAAAAAGGATAACACTATGAATTAAATTAAACCAAAAAAAGAAATATTTCTTAAATATATCATAAGGATGTAGGGGTGGGGTGAGGTGGGCTTTTGCCCTCCTTTCCCATGTAATTTTTTAACGAACATTACTTTTTTTCTTATTATTCTATTCATGTGCATACCTTATAAACTCACTAAATCACTGTCTTTGAGGGACTTACTTTGAATATCACTTTATACATGGTATTGTGAGTGATTATTTTATGGTAAATAATGAATTTAAGATTTTCTAAATAAAAAAAAGAAGGCAAATTATTAAGCCCCTTATTATTGCATACTTATTTTATTATTTTTCCTTAACTGAAAACAATAATTCTTTTTTCTTAATAGAAAACTCTTCTTCTGTTATAATTCCATCATCTAATAATTCTTTATATTGCATAATCTCATCTGTTACTCTTTGTTGTTTCCGCTCTAATTCCAATAACATCACCCCAGTTACATTGTACTATATTATTATTAGCTGTGGACTTTTATGTACCAGCATCTCTAGTTTACCATGTTTTTACTTTTTGGAATATATGCTGTAAGCCAATGTTACGCGTTAAATTTGATAATTTACGTTTAGGTGATAATATAAAAAGTTCCTGTAAACATCCTCAGACGGAAACTGGCATGCAATATAACGAAAATTATCTTAAATGGGGTTTGCATATTGAAAAACAATAACTTTAAAATTTAAGAGATATTTGTAAAAATATTGGTTAGCTTGAGCAATATTCATTAATATTTTTTTATACACAACCATGAAACTTGGACAAGCCCCTTATTATTAAACCAACTGAAGGAATGGAAAGGTAGCCCGTAGGGAAGATTCTATGAAAGAAGACGGTAACACCAACCAAAGGGTGGTTAGTATGATTCTCCGATAACCCTAGAATAACTGTGATATATCGAACTTGCTAAAGATTACGAATTGTAAATAGCTTGTAAAAAGCAAAAGGCAACTTCTTTTTATTGAAGCTACCTTCCAGCTCATTATTCAAGCCAGGACGAAATAATCGCTCCTAGCATAATACAAGCTATCCATACAGCAATAGTTCCTACATTCTTTGACAGGAGATTAAAATTAATCTCAACTACCTTATAATGCATGGAAAGTATTATGATGGATACTACAAAAACTCCTACTTTAAGATGCTCCATGACAATTCCTCCTATAAATAATCTTCAAATTATTCATCGAATGTAGAATTACTTTTGCATCGGTTGCCAATCAATTTATAAGCTTTTGTAAATGATTTTTTAACCTTAAGTAGGATATCTAAATTATTGACAGCCTTACAATAATTATTCAATGAAGGGGATGAATTTTATAATATAAGATCAATTTTCCACATTTTAAATCCCTGTAAACAGGGTGGCACAAGCTAGTTACAATTACAAAAATACGTTAGAGTATATTTAAATCGTTGTTTTGATTAATTTTAATCCTTAGCGTGTAATTTCCGCGTTTTGCTGCCAGTACCCCTATATTAATTATATTGTGGAAAATTAATAACCAAGGATGATATGTCTGGGGATATAGTATAGAGGAGTGTTATGTTGTATGAAATTAATTGATTTTTATTTTACTAATAACAAATGCCGTGAAATTATGTTTTCACGACATTAACCTTTTATGATATTTTTACTTTTACAACAATTGTTCTTTTATTTAGATTTTGTAAGCTTATTTCGATCTTCCATTTGAGGAGGTTCTTCCATCCATTTGTGTTCTATCATTAGCTTACTACCTTTTTTTGCAAAATCAAATGCATCCTTTGAAATAAGTGCCAGCTTAGAATGCAAATCGCCTCTCATACTAAATGATGTACCTAAAGCATTGTAACCTACTGCTGTGTTGTTCAATAAACTTGTAATAAACATCATAAGTTTATCTGAGAATGGTGTTGTTGTTGAATCGGTGGCTCTGCCTGCCCATGTACTTGGAGGTTGAATATCACTTTGTAATAATATATCACTTAATTTAGAAATTATATTTTTTGCTAATTCTTTGCCTTCAATGAAGTATTTTCTAACTTCATTGTCTGTTGCAACTTGTGCAAATCCTGTCATCAACTGCATACCAAAGATATTATCTTCAATACCTTCATTAAGAAAACCAACCTCAAGTGTATTTAATGAGCGTTTACCAGAAAAAGGATTATGACCACTCATGTAACTTTTATTTTCAATAAATTCTACTTTCTTTGGCATAGTCACATATGGAGGTTTTGCAAGTACCCCTTTTCCTAATAGATATTTTGTTGTTATAACATAGTATTTATTAGCAACCTCGTTGTTAATCTTAAATATATCTTGAACTTCTTTCGTATATGACATAGCTGAATATACAGAACAATACCCCATATTTAATTTCATCATTTGACGAAGAAACATTATATGAAATATATCATCAAAAAGAGTAGGTGCCTCCATTACAACATCCTGTTCAGAAAATGCTATTGGAAGAACTGCTTTTTCATTATTAAATATATCCACAATGTCAGTTTTTATATTTTCTCCTTTTGTAATAAATTCAGCTATTATGTTTTGAGCTTCTTTATCAATAGTTTTATTTTTAAAAAATTCGTGTATTAGTAACCTTGCTGACTTTGATATATAAGTCGACCATAATGTACCTAATTCTGATGAAGTTATTTGTATTTTTGCTTCAGTTGTCATTTAAATCCTTCTTCCTTTGATTTTTAAGATTACATAAAATCCTTATTATTTAATATATATTATGTTTAAATTCATCTTATTTTATGCTACTATATGGTATTTTCATTAAAAAAAATAAGATATGAGGACTTATAAGTGCAATACCCCAAGCATACAATGGCTTTTTATAATGAAGATAATACCAAGAACAATATATAATTAAATATAGTAGAAAACCATATATTCCAACCATTAAAATGAGAGAAATATCCAAGTTTTAGGCCAATACATTCTGCTATAGTGAAAACAACAACATAAAACGAAATATGAATAATGATTTTCGTCATTTTCTTTGGAAAATTAGGAATAAATAGCATTACTGTACTTGGATATACTGTTATACAAATAAATAGATCGCAAAACGAGTGATTTAATATTTTTGTATCATACAACCATAATGTATGATTATATGTTAAAAAAATACAAACAACATTACTTAAAATCAGGAATAAAATTGTTGGATAATATTTTTTCCAATTTTTCCAATCTCCAAATTTATAGCAAATAGCAATGGATACAACTGCAAGCAATATATAATACATAGGAAAACCTGCCTAATTTGAATAATAATATTAGTTAACAGTGACTAATTAATATTATTAATGCCCTAATTTATTTAAATTATAAATTAGGGCATTCTTATAAAGTGCGTTAAATTTATATTGAGTTATTGAATATACTAAAAGATATAGCCTATGATGCCGTGAAAGAAACCATGATTTCACGACATTTGTTATTCTAATATTTATAAAGCTCAACTATCCTGCTTATCGCCAAACATCAATATGATCTTTTATAAAGTCGTCTATTGTTATAGGTTTTCTTTTCAAAAGTAATTCAGCAGTATTCGTAACATGGTTTGCCATGCCTAATTTTGTTGTAATATATAATACCATCATTACCGTTGCAAATTTTTTTTTAATCCCCCTTTTAATCATGTCTTTTCTAAATTTAAACGGAGATGGATTTGAATATGTGATTTTTCTTTCAAGTACTCTTGTCATGGTATCTGCAACTTCAAAATAAGTAATAGACTCAGAACCCGTAATAGTATATGCCTTATTTTTATGCCCTTCCTCTGTAATTGTTCTGCCAATAATTTCACCAATATCTCTTGTATCTATAAAGCTAACTTTAGCTTTTCCTGAAGGGATAAATAGGTCGTCTCGTTCTTTGATATCCTCTGCATGTGTTGTCGATAAATTTTGCATAAAAAAGCTAGGCCGAATAAAGGTGTAAGGAATTTTAGACTCTACAATAGCCTTCTCAATTTTGTGATGGGGTGGAAAAGGATTTTTTTCTGCACCTAATAAAGATAAAAATACAATTTGAGTTACTCCAACTTCTTTGCATTTTTGAATAAACGGTATAAATATTCCTCTGACATCTGTCAATTGTGGAGGTCTTACTAAAAATACTTTTTTAACACCATGTAAAGCCGTTTCATAGGTTATTGTATCTTGGAAATCAAAATGTATATACTGTATAGAATCATCTTGGTGTTTGCTCCTTTCTATGTCTCTTACGCCTGCTATGAAGTCTATATTTATACTTTTCAAATAGTTAACTACTGCACTCCCTACATTCCCGGTTACTCCGGTTAATAATATTTTATTATCCATCATTCTTCAGTCCCTTCAATTAATTTGAAAATCATTCCTGTAAATTGTTTAGTTTCTTCTTTTGAATAAACTGAAAATATATTAATTGTTAATTCATCACTTATGACTTTAATTTTATCAACTAACTTATTAGATTCTTTATATATCTCTAAATAAGAAGATCTTTTATCTTCTGGATTGTCAATTTTAAGAACTATGCCTTTTTTCTCTAATCTATTTATAACCCCTGAAATAGTTGGCCTATCTGATCCGAGCTTCTGAGCTATTTCTGCTGCCGTAATTGGATGATCTGATGAATATATTTGAATTATAACTGAAAACTGTACAGCAGTTATGTCGAATTTCTTTAATGCTTTATCCAATTTGTTTTTAAGATTCCTTGATGCCTTGATTATTAAATAAGATAGGTTTTGCATATGGCGCCTCCAATGTAGTTAGTATACTAACTACATTGGCAGTATACTAACTTATCCTATATTTGTCAATCCGATAATGAATCTAAACCATTAATAGTATAATTAAAACCAAATTTATTATTTTGACCAATTGAATTTAAATACAAATAAATAGTTTCTATCGTATTATTAGTAATAACACATTTCAATTTCTATATGAAAATCATGGTTAATTATAGTATAATTGACTAAATATTTATTTCGTAGTCGTAAAAAAACATGTCATAAATAACGTGGAGGTAACCGTATGATTATAAGAAAAATTGAAATTAAGGATTCAGAAAAATTCTTGAATATGTTAAAGCAATTGGACAATGAAACAACCAATATGATGTGGGAACCAGGAGAAAGAAAAACGACTATAGAAGAAATGGACTCTAATATTAATAATATATGTAATTCAAAATCGTTAAGATTAGTAGCAGAAGATAAAGGAGATATAATTGGCTTCTTATCATCTGAAAGAGGATTTGCTAAAAAAATAAGCCATAGAGCATATATAGTTATTGGGATATTAAGAGATTATAGAGGTAAAAAAATTGGAGTAAACTTATTTGAAGAGTTGCAGAAATGGGCATTAGAAAATAGGATTACAAGATTAGAATTAACTGTGATGGAACATAATGAGGGTGCAATTAAATTATATGAAAAAATGGGGTTCAAAAAAGAAGGTTTAAAAGAAAACTCACTTATAGTTGATGGGAAATATGTTGCTGAATATTATATGGGGAAAATTATCTAACTGTCATGTAAAAGACTGCAATATACAACAAATCTACATTTGAAATGTTTCAATTTGCATTGTATAACTTTTGAAAAAGATTTATTATTGTTATAAATCTATTTGAAGGATTAGCTAATATGAGAAGCCTATAATTCATTCAATAAAAAAAAGGTATTATTTACTTATTTACCCTCTTCTTGTTTAATCAAACTATAAAATGTATTCTTTTTTAGATTCAATAATTCCATAGCCTTTACCCCTGTTATATTTTTTTGTTTCCATTGCTTATAAACTTCTTTAAAGTTGCTTGGATATTCTACCTTAGGTCTTCCAATTCCTTTACCATTGTTCTTACTTCTTAATACTGCAATCCCTTCTGTTTGTCGTTCCTTAATACTTATTCTTTCATGTTCTGCCATAGTGCTTAATACCTCAAGTAATAAATTATTAATCATATCTATTAGCCATTCTTGACCTTCTTTTATATCCATCATAGTTGTTGGTATTTCTAAAATTTTAACTCTTACACCTTTTAATTTATAATATTCTAACTCTTGTTTTATCTGTTGCTTATTTCTTCCTAACCTATCCAAGGATTTAATATAAATGGTATCGTCTTTCTGTGATACTTTTCTAAGTAATTGATATTCCTTTCTGTCCATATCCTTACCACTTTGCTTATCAGTAAAAATATAATTAGTATCAACATACTTTTCTAAATCCACCATTTGCCTACCTAAATTTTGTTCTTTAGTGCTTACCCTTGCATATCCATAAATCCTCATATACTTAATACCCCCAAATGTTCATTTATCTCATGTATTAAGTATAACATAATAGTTTGAAAAGGTGGAGCCCGTTTTACAAACGTTTAAATTTACATTTTACAACCTTGATAAACGTTATGAATGGCTTGGATTGGTTAATTTTATTCTGTCCTATAAGGTATACCTTTATAAACGATAGCTCAATAGGGTGTGACATTACGTAAATAAATGTCATGAAATTTATATTTCACGACATTTGCTTTTTTCAATTCCAATTATATTAAGGGTTAAATGTCCTTAATTGATTTTGAAAAATCACCAATTGCTTTTCTAATTACTTGAACCATCTCTTTAGGGGATTCTCTTTCTTTATTGTCTATCCATTTATATAATATATTCCAAAGACCACCTATGTTATAACGACTTAT
>NZ_JAIZZK010000042.1 GCF_020443705.1 Clostridium algoriphilum | reverse complement strand
TGTCAAAGGATATATTTGATTTTTCAAAAGAGGGTGGAAAAATCATGATTAAACATAAATGGATGGAAGAACCTCCTCAAATGGAAGACAGAAATCAGCTTACAAAATAAAAGTATAGATATGCGGTTGAAAATTCTAATTAATTCTTAATAAAATAATTAATTAGAACACATAAAAGCGGAGCTAATTGGCTCTGTTTTTCATTTCTTATATAGTAATACTCTACACCATTTAAGTTCATACTTACAAAATTACTAGAATCATCATAAGTATAGTAAATTTTATCTGTACTATTCACCTCATAAGATACTTTGCCCCCTACTAGATGATAATCTGTTGTAACTCCATTTACTATTTTCTATGTTCTGATACCTGAATGATTGTATTTGAAATTTACATCCTTACCGTTTTTCCAGTCTTTCCTGCTAATTGCCTACCCTGTTCCCACGTATAGGTATCTCCACCATAAGTTAATGGATTTCCTATTGCATCATAGGTTATTGCTTTTCCATCAAAGGAGGATTTTATCCTTCCAGGTATCATCATAAGTATAGGCGTAAGTTTACTTAAAACAAAATAGCTTTTAAAGAAATTATTCACTAAATCTGAAACTCCAAATAATATAATTGATCTTATGGATGCATTAAATGCTAGTAATGAGCAAAATAAGGGGCCATAGACACTATTGAGTAAACAATCATCCTCTTCTAAGTCTCTAGCTAAAATAAAAAAAGCCTGAAGCTAGTAAAACTAACATCAGGTTTATAAATTAACATTATTTATCTATTTTTCTATTATCCCACTTTTGAATAGTCAATTTTGAAAAAAACTTTTCCGACGGACTTGAATAACCGTCGGAAAACAAATAAATTTTAAGCTTTCAAACCTTTGCAACTGTTGGTATCACTTGTTAGTTGAACTACTGTCTCAACGTGAGGGGTTTGTATATATCTAGTATTTTAGCTTATCTATATATATTATATACTATCCTGAAAGCATTGATTTGAAAGCATCTATCAGGTAGATAATAATTTTATGGGTCTAAACTTAACTAATTGTATCTCATAATATTTTATGCAACGGTGGCAAATGGGTGGCATTGCCACCGTAATAATTCTGACTAATAGTTATACTTCATAATTTAGTAACCATGAATTTATTTAAATATGTTCCTATTTTAGCAGTAATAGAGTAATTATTTCATGTTTCCCTCTCATACTTAGTTTACGGCACTTTAATTTTAAAGGTGCAATTGTATTCTCCTATGTAAAACATTCGCTCTCTGCTTCAATGAGATCCTATTCTATTAAAAAATCATACTAAAATGGCTCTAGCATAAATTGCTAGAGCCTTTGATTTTGGCGGAGAAAGGGGGATTTGAACCCCCGGAACGGAATAACCCGTTCGCCTGTTTTCGAGTTATTTAACCCAAATCCCATCTCTCAAACCGTTGATATTTCTATATTTATACTTATCATTCTATATAATAGTGCGTATGATTATGATTTCCCTTAATCAACCGTAATTATAATCAATACTTACTTATTCGTCAACATATTAATTCCAGATATTAAAATTAGATATATACCAATCAACTATGACCATCTTATTATTGTAAACTTGTTGCAAAACATAATATTGAATTTCATCATTACTTAAATTCTTTTCTTTACCAATATCTATAATCTGACATACCTGATATAGCCACGCTGTCAGCATAAAGTATAGTAGCAGTAAAGTCATTAATACTATTGTCTCTAATTGTAACACCAGCATAATTATGCATGTTCTTTGGCTTATCTAAAGCAATATGTAACCCTAAAAAAATAAAAGCAAATCTCCAGACCCTATTAGGCTTTACATAGCAATACAAAATAATAGCTGCAAGTGGAAGTATAAAACCATCAGAAAATATTAGCCCTAATATTTCGTCTTTTATTGGATTAGATAATAATTTTGGCTGGAAAGCATAAAAATCTAGTACCTTAAACAAAAAAAACTCTGGGAGATCAATACATATAATTGATAATGAATACATCTCAATAAATCTATGGAAATCTATTTTTTCTCTTCGTAATAAATAAATAGCCCAAATAATATATATAGCAGTATTGATAATATAAAACATACTCTTCTCCTTAATTTGGTTTATTTTAATAACTAGTTTTAACATTACTTGCAACTTCTATACTAGAGTTTACATGCCATACACGGGTAAAGATTACCTAATATTATATCGTAACCTTTAAATATAAGGAGTACGAACAATTCAAGTACCCAAGACGCTGTCGTAGCGAATAAAAAAATGAAAATAAATCAGCAATATTTTTATTCTTCTTTCAAAATGACTATTTTACTTATTTCGTATTAATTTGAAAGCGTTATGCGTTATTTCATAATACTAAATGGAATTTTGAAAATATATAGTACAGCAAATGCTAAAGCCATTGATATTGGCCAAACTATAAGTGGTTTTTTATAATGTAGTCTTAGTATTATAAATAACCCACAATTAAATAAGGCAGACCACCCTATATTCCAACCATCATAGTGAAAAAATTCTCCTAAAATTATAGCTAACTCTTCATGTGCTGTAAATATAGTCGTCCATAAGAGTATGTAAATAATTTGTTTTTTTATTAATTTTGGATAGTATGTTAAGAATAATATAACTAAACATGGATATATTACAACTGCCTCAAATAAATCTGCAAAAGTATGATTCCAAATCCATCCACCGTAAGCCCAAAGTGGTTTATTATATAATAAAAAGTTACATACGAGGTCACCAATAATAAGAAATTGTATTGTAGGGTAGTATGATTTCCAATTTTTCCAATTTCCAACAGATAATTATAAAAATTATTCCCATTATTATACGATACATAATATTATAATCTCCTCGTTTTCTCACCTGTTTTAATTTTTCTCGATTTCTAAAATTTTATTTAATGGGTTATTTTATAAAAATCAGGTTTATTAATTTCTTTTTTTAAAGGTGCAATCCATGATATATACCAATCCCAATTAATATATTTAAGAAGATTGGTATATTTTTCAGCAATTACCTCTGTAACTGTTAAAGTAGTGCAGCAATAAAAGTAATACATAAATTGGATAAATACACTTTTCTTTTCAGGATATTTAAAAGTAAAAATAGTATAAATAGATGGATATACAAAATATTCAAATGAGAAACTTGTTGTACTTGCATGAGGGAAAAATGATCTTGCAGGGTATTCTATAAGTGAAAATTGTGCAACTAATAAGCCAAGTACCCAGGTAATACATTGTATAAATAAAAAGACTACCTGTGCTTCTCGAATTTTATTTTTAGGGATTAATATTACTAACGAACTGGCAATAAATATCCATCCAGCAATAATCAAAATAACATCAATATTCATAAGTTTCCCTCTCACTCCAATAAATTAATTATATAATAATTTATTTTCCCCAACTTTTGTATTATAATTCGGAATATTCATATATTAGTGAATGCTCCTTCGATCTATTGGTATTGCATTAAAATCTTAGGCATACAATATAACGTTTATTATATTGTGTATAATAGGGCTATAAACCTTTAAAACAAGGGCATATTATCTATAACTTTAGAAAGAAGGAATTAGATATGCAACTTATTTTAGTTTTATTAAACATATATTTATATCATGTATAAAGTGAAAAATAATGCATAAATAGAGTGCATATTCTTAATTAGACACCTTTTATGCAGTTTTAATAGTAGGTTATTGCATATATTAAAGCAACTATGAGTCTATAGGCTACATAAGGGCATTCACGACATTTACTTTTAATAACTATTTCTTTTTTATTGGATATATTTTAATTATTACATTTGTAGGAATAATTTTATTGTAATCTTCATCTCCACATTTCAAAAACTCTATACATGTATTATGATGAAAATAACCATCACACTCAAAAACATCATCACCTATAATAATTTTATAATTTTTCATAATTAATCTCCTTATTTCTTTGATTTTAACTCTCCTACTGATATTTTAATATCTATTAAATAGTACATTAAAGATAAGACTAAGAAGCATATATTATTATACCTGCTTCTTAGTCTTATCTTTAATAGCTTATTTTTTATTACTTTAACAACACGTTCAATCTTTTTTTTATTACTTTAAATAAATCTTCACATTCTTCATTTATATTATATATCAAATCAATTGTATCTTTTATTTCTGATTTTTTAGCATGAACTATAGGTGAATTAGTTAAAATATTAGCTGAGTTTGACAAATTAACAGAAGCAGTTGAAATCATATATAATATATTAGTAAGTGGTAAAACGCTATTAATTATATATTCATTTTCACATGGATCCAAAGGTAATTTGCACAATTCATCTTTAATCGTGTTTATATTTTTTAATGTATCTGAGGCTTGACTAATAGTAGTACTAGGAGTAGTAGTACCAGTACTACCTTCAACTGATGGATTAATATCAGAAGAATTATTAATAGCATTGTCCTTAGAAGACTCAACGGTTGAATCATTTATTGGAATTTTATTGCTACTCATTATTATCTCCTTCAACATATATTAAAATATAAACTAACCACAAAATATTATACGTTTTTAATTTAATTATACCATAATATACCATAAAAACAAGTTTAAAACAGTAATGTGAAACTACGTAAAACTGTATAACTAAGTTTATCTTAATAGTTAAACATTGATATTAAGTTTTATAAAAAAACTCATAAGGGTACCTTTATACGATAGCTCAATATAATAATAACGTAAAGCAATTTAAGGAGAAGATTATTAATGGCTTACAGTGCTAGAGAGTTACTAGCTAGAATACTAAAGTGTGAGGCTGGTGGAGAAGGAGAAAACGGAATGAAAGCAGTTGCCTCTGTAATTATGAACAGAGTTAATGTACCTAATGGCGAGTATCTTACGATATGTCAAGGTGATGTAAGAAAGGTTATATTCCAGACAGGACAATTTGATTGTGTATCTTCTGTACTTGGTGGCGTGGCTAACCCTCAAACTATTTGGGCAAGTCCACCAGAACAGATACATTATGATATTGCAGATTGGGCTTTGGCTGGTAATAGATTAAATACAACAGGTGAGGCATTGTGGTACTTTAATCCCTTTGCACCAGGTTGTCCATATCTTTTTCCTTTTAATGGTAGTGGTTCTTTTCAAATTAGCGTGGGTGAGCACTGCTATTACAATCCCACAGCACTCTATGCTAAAACTTGATTAAGAATAATTACTAATGACACCTTTATATGATAATTTATTATGATTTTTAAGGAGGATATTTTATGTTTATAACACAACCTAATAATTTTAATCAAGTTCCAATGTGGAATGGTGTTCCTATGTTTTCTGGATATCCAATGATGCCAAGGTTTAGTATGGGGGATGATCCAAGACAAAAACCTATGCCCCAAACTCCTGCTACCACTAAGCCACCAATCTCTACTGTTAAACCCCAGGTTACTAATGGTAGTCCCACGGCACCTGGCACGCCTATAATAAATGATCCACTATATAATCAAGGCTGGTTAAAAACACAAATAGGTAAATATATAAAGATTGAATTTTTAATTGGAAGCAATATGTTTATTGATCGCGAAGGTGTTCTACAAGAAGTTGGAATTAGTTATATCGTCATTAAAGAAAGTGGTACAAATGATCTAGTAATGTGTGATATATACTCTATCAAATTTGTAAGAGTTTTTGATAATCAAAGTGATAAATGTAGGGGGTAATAAAGTTTTTTCATACTTATCTTTAGTTAAGAAATAAAATAATTTTTAATGCAACATACTGGGGAGAGTAAATGGAGAATCTTAAAACCAAATAACTAACTAAGTATATATCTGCGAACACCTTTTAAGAAAATTATAAATAAGCATCTTAAAGTTCCACTCATGTATTTACATTTCATGTTCTTGATATGAGCATCATACAGATCTTAAACAAATAAAAAGTACTCATTAATTTTTTTCAAACCTAAAAAACGCACCAATTTTTTTGCTATATTTCATAATAAAATGGGTAAACTATTTAATGTACTGAATATATACAGTGCAATTTATATGTTTGAAGGGAGAATAATTATGAATAAAGAGACTTTAGAAGAAACAAAAAAATCAAATAAACAATCAGAGGCTAAAAAAGGTTCAAGTGATTATTTAAATTCTGGAATGAATAGCAGAGCTAACGATGCTACTTCAAAAGCAAAGGGACAATTAGATAACGAATATGCTACTAATGATCTTTCTAGTGATGCTTCTAGCAGAGCTAACGATGCTACTTCAAGAGCAAAGGGACAATTAGATAACGAATATGCTACTAATGATCTTTCTAGTGATGCTTCTAGCAGAGCTAACGATGCTACTTCAAGAGCAAAGGGACAATTAGATAACGAATATGCTACTAATGGTCTTTCTAGTGATGCTTCAAACGCTGATATGTCTAATATGACTAGCAATGCTAATGATGCTACTTCAGAAGAAACAAAAAAATTAAATGAACGTTCAGCTACCAATAAAGGGACTACTAAAAGATAAAAAATAAGGCAGGATTATCCTGCCTTATTTTTTAATAATAGCAAGGGGCTAACTAACCCTATTTTGTAATCTTAATTTGTCAGCCACCATTGCTATAAATTCTGAATTAGTAGGACTGCCTTTTTCATTACGAATAGTATAACCAAAAATTTTATTAATAGTTTCTACTTGTCCCCTACCCCATGCAACTTCTATTGCATGCCTCATTGCTCTTTCTACCCTACTAGCAGTAGTATTGAAATTCTTACCTACCAATGGGTACAATTCCTTTGTAACTGATGATAAAGTTCAATATCGTTCACTACCATGTTTATCGCCTCCCTTAAGTACATATAACCTTTTATATGAGAATAGCAACACAAAACTATGAATTTTATTTTTTGTGACATTACAACAGTAATAAGGGGACTTATATTTTATGATAAATACATAGCAACTTAATAATTTTTTAATTAAAGTCCCCCTTTAATTAAATATAAGTATATAAATCAAAAAAAATTAGTGTTAATTAGCTAGTTCTTTTTTATTTTTTTGTAGAAAATTTTCAATATAATTTATAAGTTGAATGTAACACAATACTGAACTGCTCCCTGTCAAGTAGACAGTGGAAATAATGAAAATTACTCAGGCGGCTAAAGCCCTAAATTCCAAAGGACTAAGGCCGTTTAATTTTTTCTGTAGTCTCTTAGTATTG
The DNA here is from genome assembly GCF_020443705.1 of Clostridium algoriphilum. Taxonomy (GTDB): domain Bacteria; phylum Bacillota; class Clostridia; order Clostridiales; family Clostridiaceae; genus Clostridium_AD; species Clostridium_AD algoriphilum. The sequence continues at coordinate 14,479 of NZ_JAIZZK010000042.1, read as the reverse complement.
TAGAAAATAATATATTTATCAATTGCCTTAGATAGCTCTTCATATGAACTATATTTGTGTAAGTAGTACTTCTCACACTTGAGAATACCCCAAAAGCCTTCCATAGGCCCATTGTCGATACATTTCCCAACTCGTGACATGCTTTGCGTCATTCCTGCAGCATCCAATTTTTCTTTAAATTCATTGGAGGTATACTGGTAACCTCGATCAGTATGAATCATTGGATTTGCACAAGGATAGGCTTTTAGAACTATATCTAAATTTTTAAACACAAGGCGGTTGTTGTTAGAATGTCCAAGTACATATCCAACAATAGAGTTGTCGTGCAGATCCAGTATGGCACTTAGATACGCTTTACTGGAATTACCGTACTTGAATTCAGTAACGTCCGTAAGCCACTTCTGATTTAATTTATCAGCAGTGAATTTCCGATTTAAAATGTTCTCTGCCACTTGCTGTGTATTAGATCTCACGTAACGTTTCTTTTTTCTACGGATAACAGATTGTAAACCTGAGAGCCTCATAAGTCGATAAATACGTTTATAGTTATAATTTTTCTTTAACTTACGATTCAAGTTCATCGTTATTCTTCTATAACCGTAAATTCCATTTACTTTATTATAAATTTTAATAATCTCTTCCATCAATATCTTATTTTCAGACTCTAGTACAGACCCTTCATGTGTTAACCACTTATAGTATGAAGAGCGTGGAATTATTGCTAATTTACATAACAAAGAGATAGAAAATTTTTCTTTTTCATGAAGTTGTGAAATTGTAATATACTTGTCCTCTTGCCTTGTACGCCTTAAGAACGCCTCCTTTCGAGTTCCTCCAATTTTTTTAAAAATGCATTTTCCGCCCTTAATCTCTCATTTTCTACTTTCAATTTCTTCATTGAAAGTTTTGCTCTGTCTTCAAGTGTTAGTTCCTCTTCAGGCTTTTTCCTGCCTCTCCTATCCTTCAATGCATTTTCACCGCCAGCTTCATATTTCTTAACCCATTGATATACTTGCTCGTAGGATACTTTATAACCCTCAGCAGCTTGTTGATAGTCGTTGTTTTGAGCAATACAGTAATATACAATTTCAATTCTTTCTTTCAAAGAAGTAACTCTTCCATTTGTCATAGTTTGGCTCATTCCCTTCGGTGTTACCTTTATTTCTCTATGACCATTATACTTGTTTGCCCATCTTTACAATACTGATATGTTCGATATTTTATATTTATTCACAACTTCTCTCTGTGAAAATTTTCCTGATAAGTAGTCTTTTACAGCCAGTTCCTTTAGTTCCTTTGAATATCTTTTGAATGTTTCCGATTCTTTTAATCTATCTATTCCATATTTACTATAGTTGTATCTCCAATTATATAAAGTTACTCTATTGATCCTATATTTACTAGCAATTTCCTTCATTGTTACAATTCCATTATCATACTCATTTAAAATTTCATACTTTTCTTCTGTTGTATATTTAGTTCTTCTAGACATAAAAATGCTCCCCTTTCTAGTAACAGATTTTTATTATTTAATCTGTCTACTTTAAGGGGAGCATATCATACTAATTATGTTACATTGAATGTATTATAAATTGTGTCCTAAATATCAAATGATTGCAGCAGCTCCGCCTTAAATGCTCTCTTCATATTGATTAATTAATTTATAGAATGTAGTTTTCTTTAATTCCAATATTTTCATAACATCAACCGCTTTTATAGTGTTTTCCTTGTACATTTTGTAATACTTATCCCATAACTTCGGTACTTCAATAGACTTACGTCCTTTATATTTCCCTTCTGTTACTGCAATTAATATGCCTTCCATCTGTCTATCTTTTAGATAGTCACGTTCAAGTTGTGCAACTGCTCCAAATACTGTAAGCATAAATACTCCCGTAGGTGTTGTAGTATCTATGGCTTCCTTTAATGATATAAAAATAACTCCCTTACTATTTAATTGTTCTACAAGTTCCAACAAATCTTTAGTGTTACGAGCAAACCTACTTATACTATCTACTATGAGCTTATCACCGTTCTTTAATGATGCCATTAGATTAGTTAACACTGGTCTATCTGTTACGTTCTTACCGCTAACCTTCTCTATATAAACACATTCCATTGGTATGTTATATTCTTTCGCCTTTGCCTCTTGTCTAATAGTCTTTTGTTCCTTTGAACTAACTCTGATATTATGTAGCAAGTCACATAATATCAGTTATGTGAGGTAATTCAAAATCAAGTATTGAGGCGGTAAAAGCCTTGAAATACAAAGTAAACTTCTGATATTACCTCACATAATTTTTTGAATTTGTAATGGCAAATCTATTGTAGAAACTCCGGAAATGATTTCTTCACTGTCTCGTTTGATTCATTTACAGGAATTACGTTTGGAATTTTACGTTCTGTAAGGGCCTGTGTTATTGCCATCTGGCTAACCTTTGCATAATGCTCAGTGGACTTGATCGTAGCATGGCCGAGGAAGTCTCGGATATATATGAGCTGGATACCGGCTTCAACCATATGAACACTTTTGCTATGCCGGAAACTGTGCGGTGAGTAATTGGTTTCCCTAAACATATCCGGACATTTTATCCTTGCCAACTCCACATATTTTTCAACAATATTGCGGATACATGCTGTAGTCATTTTTTCATGGGTTTGGCTGCTGAATAGCGGATGAATGTGCGATTCTTCATTATCAAGCTTTTGAGACTTCATGTATTGCTTTATCAGCTTTGAGCAATCGTCTGTTAATGGAATTTCTCGTGTTTTTCTCCCCTTGCCATGCAGTTTTATTCGGGTTGGGCGACCAAACCTAACATCGCCGACAATAACATCACAAAGCTCCTGAGCCCTGGCAGCACTATCATAGAGTAGGCATAACAAAGACTGATCTCTTCTTCCTAAGCGATTAGATATATCCGGTATATTAAGGAGAATCCCAATTTCTTCAACTGTAAAGTAGGGAAAGGCAACACTTGGTGTTTTCTTGGACGGCACAGCGCTGATGCGATTGAAAGCAGAAAGCGCAGCCATTTCACGCCTTGATGCATATTTGAAGAAAGCGGATATTGTAGCATGACGCTGGTTTCTCGATGATGCGCTATAATCACGCTCCTCTTCGAGCCAAATAACAAACTCTTCCATGAGTTCTATAGTAAAATGTTTATAGTCGATTAGATAATGGTGTATACCTTTTATTTCATCCATGAATTTAAACAGGATACGAAACCCATCTTTGTACGAAGTTATGGTGTTTTGGCTATAGCCGCCTGTCTTTGGGAGATACATTTCGAAATAGTCTCCCAGCTGCTGTATAAATAATGTTGTTTTCATTCTGATACCTCCGGGAAAACATGGGAGGTATAGACTGCCATTCGGTCAACAACATCAGCGTGCATCTCAGATGTCATGCGAAGATATTTCTCCGTACCATAGAGATCAGAGTGTCCCATGTAAGTTGAGAGGAACGGTACCGATTCATACAAGTTACATCCTTTCCGTTCCATTTTTCTGAATGAATCTACAGCAAAAGTATGGAGCAGGCAGTGGGGACAAATACCTCTGCTGACTTTAGTTCCATCTGGCAATGCTATTCCGGCACTTTTCAACGTAATGCCGAACCAGCGCCCCGCCCAAGTTTGCGGAACCATGCTATATTCTTTCCTAGAACCCTCATGATCTGCATTCCTTCTTCGTCTTGCACTAATTCCCCTGGTGCTCTACCATGAGCTACATTCCAATAATTTGGTACACATTATTTTGTACTACAGTTTCTGCTACACATTTTTTATGAAGTAAATGTTCTTTTATTTGCTATTAATATTTTTTAAATATTGTTTTAATATCATCAATATTCTTTGTTTTAGTTAAAGCCAATTGAAGAAGTATTCTTGCTTTTTGTGGTGCAAGATTGCTGCCGACTATCATGTTTTTATAATGATCGTATTGATCATCTCCTGCAATCTCCCCATCAGCAATCCTTGAAGTTCTTACAATCGGAAAATTTTTGCTCTCCAATCCACCTAGCTTTTTAGTCCAAGCTTCACTCATACAACCAGAACCGGCACCAGCTACAACTATACCATCATAATGTTCAGCCATATAATCTAATACGCCTGGATCTGCTTCAACACTGAAGTATGCAATTCCAACCTTAGGTAATGTAGTTAAGCCATCTACGCTAAATTCAGTATTTGTAGTATGTGGTTTTGTACTTTGGTTATAGAAATAAGGTGTATCATCACGCATAAATCCTAGGCTTCCTAAATCATTTTCACCAAAAGCATTAGTCTTAGAAGTATTTACTTTTTGAACATCTCTTCCTCCGTATATTCCGTCTGAGAAGTCTACCATTACCCCTTTTCCAACTGCATTTGGGCTAACTGCTAATGCAACAGATTGATATATATTCATAGGACCATCTGCACTTATAGCAGTTGCAGGACGCATTGCACCAGTAATTACAACTGGTTTGTCAGTTTTTACAACCATATTTAAGAAATATGCTGTTTCATCTAAAGTATCTGTACCATGAGTAATTACGAAACCAGCTATTGAGTCATCTTTTGCTAATTTGTTAATCATATTTGCAATAGAGATCCACTTGTCATATTTTATATCATCGCTGTTTACATTACAAACTTGTACACCCGTGATGTTTGCAAGCTTGTCTAAACCTTCAACAGAATGTGTTAAAGCTTTAACATCATATACTCCTGCTTTATAATTAGTTGTTTTACCTTTAGCACCACTTCCAGCAATAGTTCCGCCAGTTGCTATAACAACTACATTTTTTAAAGATAAATTTGGCTTATCCGGCTTTGATATAGTATAGCTAGAAACTGTTGCATCGGCAGACTTATGGAAAATATTTGTTGTCAATGCCACTGTAGCCACTATAGCCACTATAGCAAATAAAATCGTTAAAACTCTTTTCTTATTTATGTTCATATTTATATCCCCCATTTACGATTAATTTTTCAAATAAATATATGAAACTTTATATTTATAACGTTAGATGTAGTGACCATTAAAGGTTCTAAGAGTAAAGTAATTCCCTTTTCCTTTGCAAACTCGCTTAATAGACTTAAGCTCTCGGCTGATTGTTTCAATGCCTCTTCTCTAGGTTTATTAAAATATCCTAAGCCTGCACAGACTATTACACGTGGTGCCTCAAGTATGCTTGCTATTTCAATAGTTTTCTTAAAATAGTTTATACTGCTGTTTCATGGATCAGGTATCTTGTCTTAAAAAAGATATAGATGGAAGAAATCTTAAATTAGAATGTGTAACCTGGTCTACGCTTTAATATACTGTTTTTGCCTTTGTTTTAGCATATGATTTCATGGCATTAATTAAAGCAATTCTTTCTTTCTCACTCTTTCTTTCAGCCTTCATCCTATTGACCATATGCTCATAATTGTTTTTATCTCCACTACGCATATGCTCAAAATTATCGCGCTTAAACATAGGACAAATTTTCTCCTTTAATACAAAATATAAAATATAAAAACTTCCACCAATAATCCAAAGACAATTTATTAAAACCCAACCTATACTAAATTTCTCGTTTGGTTCAAAATTCTGTCTCCCATTTTTACAATACTTCATAACATCCCCCCCCTAAAATATTGCCTAGAACTTAGCTTCTAGGCATAGTTTAGAGCTTAAAGTATATCTTACGCGATTTAATGCTTAAACCCTCAGATTATCTGGTGGTTTTTTAATCATTGCTATTTTCAATTGGTTTGATCATTTTCTCCGGTTTAACATATTCGTCAAATTCTTTCTCAGTAAGAAACGACAATTTTACCGCAGCTTCCTTCAAGGTAATGTTTTGTTGAAGAGCGGTTTTCGCAACCATTGCAGCATTTTCGTATCCAATGTATGGGTTCAGCGCAGTAACTAACATCAGGGACTTTTTTAAATTTTTGTTGATGTTTTCCCGATTTGGTCGAATACCATTCGCACACCGTTCATTGAAAGAAACCACGGCGGTAGAAAGTAAATTTACCGATTGAAGGAAATTATAAATAATCATCGGCATAAACACATTGAGCTGAAAGTTTCCCTGTGATGCACCTATGCCCACAGCTACGTCATTTGCCATAACTTGGACACAGACCATAGTCATAGCCTCACACTGAGTTGGATTAACTTTGCCCGGCATAATAGAACTACCTGGTTCGTTTTGTGGTATTAAAATCTCGCCGATGCCACATCTTGGACCACTTGCCAGCCATCTGATGTCATTTGCAATTTTCATCAGGTTAGCCGCAAGCGCTTTTAATGCACCATGCGCAAAGGTGAGTGCATCCTTGCTGGTCAACGAATGAAATTTATTTGATGCAGTATAAAATTTCTTCCCCGTTATTTTTGAAATCTCTTCCGCAACGGTTTCACCAAATTTACAAGGGGCATTAAGCCCCGTACCAACAGCTGTACCTCCAAGAGCAAGTTCCTGCAAACTAACGGAAGCGGTACGAATCATGGCCTCACTCTTCTCAAGCATGGTCTCCCATCCACTGATTTCTTGCCCCAGGGAAAGTGGCGTCGCATCCTGCAGATGGGTTCGTCCCGTTTTGATGACAGCCATGTTTTCCGTGGACAATCGGGCAAAAGTATTCTTCAGTTGCGCGAGTGCCGGTATTAACTCATCTTCAATAGTCGTCAATGCTGCAATATGCATGGCAGTTGGGAACGTATCATTTGAACTCTGTGACTTATTGACATGATCGTTTGGATGGATTAATTTTTCTCCCAGCAGTTCATTGCCTCTGTTAGCAATTACCTCGTTCACGTTCATGTTAGACTGTGTACCACTTCCTGTCTGCCAGACCACTAATGGAAAATGATCTTCCAACTCACCTGAAAGTATTTCATCACAGACTGCTGCAATGGTATCCGCCCGTTTTTCATCCAACATTCCCAATTTGCAATTCGCCAACGCTGAAGCCTTTTTCAATATACCGAAGGCCCTGATGATTTCTGTGGGCATCTTTTCTCTGCCAATTTTAAAGTTTTCAAAGCTGCGCTCTGTCTGTGCACCCCAGTATTTCTCTGCAGGAACCTTTACCTCCCCCATAGTGTCATGTTCTATTCTATATTTCATATAACTTTGACTCCTTCCTTTATTTACGATTTATACCCAACCGGACTGGTACCAGTTTAACCTATCATATGTTTATACGGACTTTGATCTGCGTTAGAATCAGTAACACCGTTCTTAATTTCTTCTAGATATTTTCTCCCTTTAATTGCATTGTATTTACCTTCCCATTTGGACATAACCACAGCAGCTAATGAGTTACCAACTACATTTACAGCTGTTCTTGCCATATCTAAAATACGGTCAATTCCAGCGACAAATGCTACTCCTTCTAATGGAATACCTACAGATCCTAGAGTAGCTAATAATACAACCAAGGACGCTCCTGCCACACCTGCCATACCTTTTGAAGTAATCGCAAGAACTACCACTAAGTTGATTTGAGCCAATATCGGCAAATGAATTCCATATAACTGAGCAATAAATAGTGCTGCAATAGATTGGTATAATGTTGATCCATCTAAGTTAAATGAATAACCAGTTGGAATAACAAATGATACAATAGACTTCGAGCAACCAAAGTTCTCCATTTTTGTAATTAATCTAGGTAATACTGCTTCTGAACTTGCTGTAGTATATGCGAGAATAAGTTCATCTTTTACAACCTTAAGTAGTGAAAAAATGTTTATTCCAACCACTTTTGCTATTAATCCAAGTATTACCAAAACGAAGAATATCATACTTCCATAAATAGTACAAGTTAATTTACCAAGTGGAATTAGGGCCTTAAGTCCAAACTTGGAAACCGTTACACCCATTAAACCAAATACTCCAATTGGTGCCACTTTCATAACTTGATTAGTTACCCAGAACATTGTCTCAGAAATTCCTTGACATAATCGAAGAACGGGTTTTGCTTTTTCCCCCACCGCTGAAATTCCTAATCCGAACATAACTGAGAAGAATATGATAGAAAGCATATTTCCTTCAGCCATAGCACTAACAAAGTTTGTAGGAACAATATTTACAATCATATCTACCATACTGTGATTTGCAACGGCTTTAGTAGTGCTTACATAACTTGATATATTAGTTTTTACAAGTGATGCCATATCTATACCCGTTCCAGGATGGAATACATTACCTGCAATTATTCCAAATAAAATTGCAACTGTAGTTACTGCTTCAAAGTAAATTATAGTTTTTAAACCTAATCTACCAACTTGTTTACTATCCCCTCCACCTGCAATTCCAACAACAAGTGCGGTAAAAATAATTGGAACTATAATCATTTTAATTAGACGTATGAAAACATCGCCTAAAGGTTGTAGAAATGGTATAACTGCTGGGTTACCATAGAAAACGGCACCAACTATAATTCCAAGTACAAGTCCGATAATAATCTGTGTACCTAGTCCAAGCTTAAATTTTTTCATCTCATGTCCTCCTTTGAATTTTCCATTAATATAATATTTATAATAAGGCTTTCATAAAACCATTAATTGTTATTCAGGTTATTTCAAAAACAAAGAATTACTATATAGCAGCGTTAGTTCCACTGTTCCCGTTTTTTGCCTAATAGCTTATTACATTGTTGGTTCAGAAAAGGGTATAAAAATTAAAAAAATATAATTTATTATGAGGCTTAGTGAATGATTTAAGGACAGCCTTCACTAAGTCTCATTAAAAAATATCTACCGTAACAAAGAAGTTTCAATATATCCTGTAATATAAATTAAGACTTCACCTTGGTTATCTATATGTTGCTTTTTAATAACGCTTTCGTATGCTCTTCAACCATTTCAGGAGTAACATCATTTCTTCTAGCAACTCCAGTATCTATCGCAGCTTTTGCTACATAATAGGCTACTTTTGGTGCTACTCTTGAATCAAAAGCATCTGGAATTACATAATCTAGATTTAATTGTTCTTCACTAACAAGTTCTGCTATTGCATATGCTGCAGCTACTTTCATTTCATCATTTATATCACTAGCTCGAACGTCTAGTGCTCCTCTGAATATTCCTGGGAATGCTAATACATTATTAACTTGATTTGGGAAATCTGAACGTCCAGTTCCAATTACCTTAACTCCAGCTTTTTTAGCAATATCAGGCATGATTTCTGGGTCAGGATTAGCCATAGCAAATACAATAGAATCCTTGTTCATAGACTTTACCATTTTCTCAGTAAGGATTCCAGGTGCAGAAACACCAATAAATACATCTGCATCAATTAAGGCATCTATTAAATCTCCCTTTATATTATTTGGATTTGTTACTTTAATCAAGGATTTTTTAGCATCATTGATTTTTTCCCTGCCGCTATATAAAATTCCTGTTCTATCGCAAGTAATTAAATTTCTCACACCAGAGGCTACTAAAAGCTTTGAAATAGCTGTTCCAGCAGCTCCGGCACCGTTTACAACTACTTTTAAATTTTCTAATTTTTTACCTACTAATTTAAGAGCATTTATAAGTCCAGATAAAACTACAACTGCTGTTCCATGTTGGTCATCGTGGAATACAGGAATATTACATATTTCTTTTAACTTAGATTCTATTTCAAAGCATTCTGGAGCTTTTATATCTTCTAAATTTATTCCGCCAAAACTAGATTCCATAAGTTTTACAGTTTCAACTATTTTATTGATATCTTTAGTATCTAAGCAAATTGGAAAAGCATCTACTCCAGCAAAAGTTTTAAATAATACTGCTTTACCTTCCATAACAGGAAGTCCTGCTCCTGCTCCTATATCTCCAAGTCCTAATACTGCTGTGCCATTTGTTACAATAGCTACCCAATTTCCTTTTGAAGTGTAATCATAAATTGTTTCGAAATTTTTATTGATTTCTAAGCATGGCTCAGCAACCCCTGGAGTATATGCTATTGCTAAATCTTCATTGTTTTTTAAAGACACTTTACAACGAAGTGCAATCTTACCTTCATTATCTTTATGAAATTTCAATGCTCTTTCTCTTAGATTACTCATATTTTAGCCTCCTATTAAATTAATATTTAACCTACATTAGTTGTTTTGCCGATATACCTAGCTCTGACATTGATACTATATCTAATATATCGTAAAGTTCATTTTCGTTTAAAAGACCTTCTTTTAATATTAACTCTCCTACTGATTATCCAGTATTTAAAGCAGTTTTTGCAATTACAATAGCTTTTTTATAACCTACATGTGGGCAAATTACTGTAATAATTTCAACGCTATTTTCTAACAACTGTTTACAACTTTCAACTCTTCCTTTACTTTTCAATTCTTGAGATATTTCTTTTTATTACTAAGATATAAGGTGTGCAGGCATTAAACCGCGTAAACTATACTCTAATACCAAGAATAAGTTGATTATAATAAAATCGTTGTTTTAATTAGTTTTAATCCTTAACGTATAATTTCCGTGTTTTAATGCCTATACTCCATACGCTAAAAATGAATTTAGAAATTACGCCCTATGTCAGTTTTAACTAAATAACTAAATTTAGTTGAAAAACATACTAGTAATCGTTTTCTTAGACTTCATCCAATATATTCTATTGTTTACATTTAATTAGCAAAATAATTTATATAGCCATTAAATATTTTGCTGCTATTCCTGGTTCAGTCATTGCTATTGTATCTAGTATTTCACTAAGTTGTGGTTTTGTTAAAATACCCTCTTTAAGTAATAGTTCACTTATCGGTTCACCTGTTGCAATAGCTTTATCCGCAATTTTCGCAGCTGCCTTATACCCTACATGAGGTACTATGGCTGTAATTATTCCTACACTATTATCCACCAAGTATTTACATCTTTTCCTATTAGCTGTGATACCTTCAATACAATTTTCTCTAAGGGTACTAACTCCGTTAGCTAGTGTTTCTATTGATTCATACAAGTTATAGAATATAACAGGTTCAAATGCATTTAATTCTAATTGTCCAGCTTCTGCAGCTATTGTTATCGTAACATCATTCCCTATAATATTGAAAGATACTTGACTCATAACTTCTGGAATTACAGGGTTTATCTTTCCTGGCATTATTGAAGATCCATTTTGTTTTGCTGGAAGATTGATTTCTCCAAAGCCTGTTCTTGGACCTGAAGACATTAATCTTAAATCATTTGATATTTTAGATAGACTTACCGCACAAGTTTTAAGAGCTGATGAAACATCTACAAAAATATCTAAATTCTGTGTTCCATCTACTAGATCTTCTGCTTGATGCAAATCTAGATTAATAACATCATTAATTGCTGGTACGATTTTTTTAAAATATTCTGTATCCACGTTTATTCCTGTTCCTATGGCAGAAGCGCCCATGTTTACACTCTTTAAACCTGCACTAGCTTTTTCAATCCTATCAATATTTCTTTTTATTACTGAGCTATATGCATGGAATTCCTGGCCTAATCTAATAGGTACGGCATCTTGCATTTGAGTTCTTCCCATTTTAATAACATCATCGAATTCTTTAGACTTTTCAATAAATACATCATCAAGTTTTCTTAACTCCTCTAAGGTTCTTGGCATAAGTTTTAGAGCTGCCATCTTACCTGCTGTTGGGAATACATCATTTGTAGATTGTCCCATATTTACATGATCATTTGGATGAACTTTATCATATGCACCCAATTTACCGCCCAATATTTCATTTGCTCTATTAGCAATTACTTCATTTGCATTCATATTACCTGATGTACCTGCTCCACCTTGGATGGGATCAATTATAAATTCATCATGTAATTTACCGGATATTATTTCATCACATGCTTGCACTATAGCATCTCTGATTTCTTTATTCATTAATCCGGCTTCATTATTTGCAATAGCTGTTGCTTTTTTAACTTGGGCAAGGCTAATTATTAGGTCCTTGTGCATCCTTCTACCTGTAATATTAAAGTTTTCTGACGCTCTTAGTGATTGAACTCCGTAATATGCTTCTATAGGTACCTTCTTAGATCCAACGGAATCGCTTTCCATTCTATATTTTTGCATGTTTTCATTCATAATAATTCCCCCTATTCACTATAATGTCCTTACAATACCATTTAAAATAAATTTTGTCAAATGAATATTTATTCTTCAAAGCATCATTAACAACTAAATTAAATTTATTATTTTTTATGTATTTGTTGGTATATGGAGCTTTAAACCATTATAATTTGAAAATTATTTTTTAATTATGTAGGGTTTTAATTAATACGATAATGTTCTGAATATTTTGAATATTACAGGATAAACGTTATTTCAATTTTACATTTACCCTTCAACCGATAATACACATCAAAAAAAATAAGCACCTCAAGGTACTAGGATAACTGGAATTTATCTCCTTACTACTAGGATTTCTTTGATATTTACAGTCAGATAACATAACATCACAATGAATAAATTCATCTATTAATAAATCACATTGTAATTGTTTTTAAAAATTCATTTTATAAATTAAAAAATATTTTTTTAATAAAATTTAAAAGTGAATTTCACCTCTAAATGTAAGATAAAACTCACTTTTAATTTAAAAAACATAATATTTTTTTCTTGTAATTAATCTACTTGATATTTTTTATACTATTACATAAATTTATTTTATAAACAATATTAGGTTGAGGGGTATGTAATTATTTTTTAATACCACTATCATCTGTTAATTTAAATTTAAACTTTTCCGGTATAAATGGAATTTCTTCTAAATTCCATTATGTTTTATTTCTATCAAAAAAATTATCTAAATCATATAATTTTAAAAGATGCCCAAAAGCAAATGTTACTATATATTCTGCATTTTCAAAATACCCATCATTTTTTTGCATACCTCCGATACTTTTCACAATATTCATTGCTAATGATGGCTTTTCTGCAATTATTAATTTTGCCAATTTTATCACTCGCTTTCTCTATAAATTTTATATAACTTTTTCTGCTCCGCTCTCCATGATGGACACCTTGTCACTCAATTATCATGGGTGGCAACTTCCATCATTACGTTTGGTATATTTATTGATTTCTTTTTAATTCAGGCAAAATAATAAGACTACACATTAAAATAAGTGTAATCTTATTATTTTTTATTCATTTCTTTCCATGTTGTTTTTTTCGATTTCATTTTGTAATTTTTCATAATCCCTTTGATTTTTAGAATGTTCATAACTATTATCCATGATCCTATCAATTCTTCTTAAACATACAGCAACAATTGAATTTTTAATTAATACCTTTCTATATGTCTTACTTAAAACTTTTCTATCTGTTTTACTTAAATTGTTTTTATGTTTCCTACCAAGCAAATTATAATCATATTCTTTAATTTCTTTTAGAATTATGTTACCCATCCTAGTTTTTAGATCTTTCATTTTAGTGTCATAATATTGTTTATAAGAATTGTTTTTTCCTTCTCCATAAGCTTCTTTTAAATTCACTTCTTGTTTTTTTAATTCTTCTTGTTTTTTTAATTCTTCTTTTAATTTTAAAAAATCATCTTTATGATATTTTTCTATATAAATATCTGTCATTTTATCTATTAAAGGTCTTACATGATTTATAGCATTATAATTGTAATTCCATTGTTTTCTATCCTCTGGTAACTTGCTATGTATTTCAATAAACAATTTTTTGAGCTTTATGTTATCTAAAGATTTTACTTTGTTTTTATTACCAATTATATCTTTTCTTATTATGTCACTTATTTTTTTATACTGTTCATTGTTATTTGTAATTCCATTTACAATTTAGATTTCATTGCTAATATGGATTTTGGTTTCCGTCTTCCTCTTGTTTTACTTGGGTTTAATTTAACAGTTGAAACATGAACGTGGATATTATCGGTATTATAATGAATATCTGCGCACCAACTTTCAGCCCTTAATTATATTGCTCCGTAGTCCCTCTTCGAAGATACCGAGTGTATTTAATACGGACTGTTTTACACCCTTAACATCAGCAATATTTTACTCCTATCCCTTCAATATTGCTAAACATAATAATAGGCATACAATAAGATATATGGAACTTAATATTAATTCTAAGCTATGCCAACTACGTTTTTGTTGTGGTATGTTGCGTCCTTTAATATTCATTATTTTATCATCTAGATCCTGAGTATGTTGCTCTAGTAACTTTATATCCTGGGGTTTTTCTTTTAATAAAATTTGACTATTCTCCACAAGCTTGTGTAATTCATGTATTTGCAGGTCTTTATCTTTTAATTGCAAATCTTTCTCTTCTAATTGGCTTTTCAACAAGTTAAATATATCTTGATTCATGCTTAAACTCTCTGTATCACTAACGATTTCATCATCCACGGTAATAGTAGTATCTTCTTTTTTTAGAGTCTTTTAAATTGTCTTTATTGGCCTTTAAACTATCCTTAATTAAAATCAAACCTTCCTCGTCAATATAGGTAATACCTTGCTTTTTAATTATATGTTCCTG
>NZ_JAIZZK010000041.1 GCF_020443705.1 Clostridium algoriphilum | reverse complement strand
GAGAGAATATTTATATTCTCTATCTGGTGATTATGGCCTGAAGGTAACACCCGTTCCCATACCGAACACGAAGGTTAAGCTTCAATGCGCCGATGGTACTGCAGGGGTAACTTTGTGGAAGAGTAGGTCGTCGCCAGATTATAAAAAACCACTAAGTTTAACTTAGTGGTTTTATTTTGCATAAATATATTTACAAAAAGTCGATTGTTATTTAATAATCGACTTTTTTGTTATATACTGAGTTATATTGTTAAAAATACATTTTAACAAATTAAATAAAAACATATGATGAAATTATATAATATGAGAAAAAGGAGCAAAAATCATGAAAAAAGCAATATTCTTTGATATAGATGGAACACTAATAAATTGTGTGAACGATATAACTGATATTACTCCAAGAGTAAAAAAATCTATTAAGGCATTACAAGATAAGGGTAACTATATCTTTATTGCAACTGGTAGACCTTATGCATTTATAAGTAAAAAATTACTCGAATTTGGGTTTGATGGATTTGTATTAACTAATGGGGCACAAGTAATAGTTGGAAATGAAGTAATATACAAACAGCAGATTAATAAAGATTCTATAAAAAAAATGGTTGGTAATTTTGAAAAATTTGAAATGCAATACATATTGCAAGGAGATATATACTCATACATGAAGAAACAATACAAAGAGTTGTATTCATATTACGATAGTTTTAGCATCTCTAGAGAGTATATAAAAAGTGAATATAATATTGACAATGTCGATGTTTTTAAAATGGAGATGTTGTGCAGGAATAAAGAAGCCGTAGAATATTGTTTATCATTACAAAATGAAGAATTTGATTGTAATCATAACATATCAGGTAATATATTTGAAATTTATTCTAAAAAGAACACAAAAGCATCAGGAATAATGAGAGCATTAGCGCATTTGAATATAACTATTGAAAACAGTTATGCATTTGGAGATGGTAAAAATGATATAGAAATGCTAGAAGTAGTAGGCTGTGGAATTGCTATGGGGAATGCTAGTGATGAAGTAAAATCTCATGCTAAAAAAATAACATGTGAAGTTGATAATGATGGAGTAGCAGTAGGGATAGAGCGATACATAAATTTAAAACTGTAATATAATTATATATACTAACATAATATCAAAAACAAAGAGTGGATTATATCTCTATATATGAAATACTCCACACTTTGTTTTAAGTTATCTTAGAAATGCTCCATTATTTATATCAATACAAATTATTTTTAATGTTAAATTGAGTTTATTTGATTTGCTCAAGTCCCTTTTCTTTTAAAACTTTATTTAGCACAGTAAGATCAAACAAATCTTTTGTGTCTGGCTCTGATTTTAGGAACCCTTCTTTAACTGAAGATTTAACAAACTCAAGTACTGAGTCCTTTTCTGGATTATTTGTAACTGTTAATCTTTTAAATGCAGCATCTAAAACATCTTTTGGTAATGATTTTTTAGTTAATTCAGTAATTTGTTTATTAACTATTTCCTTAGCTTTAGCTGGATTTTTATTAATATAACTTGTTACATCTACATGATTTTTTATGAAATCCTCAATAATTTGTGGATGATCCTTTAAAAACTCAGTTCTAACAACTACTACAGCAGTAGTATATTTTCCGTCTCTAAATACATCTTTATAATCTAAAATAATATTTGCTTGTGCTTCTTTAATAAGTCTAGAACCCCAAGGTTCTGGTACTATGGCTGCATCTATCTCTCCCTTTTGTAGTAATGTTAAAGTATCCGCATTTGCTGCTTGCCTAACTTCAACGGTTCCACCCTTTGTTTTATCTTTAAGTCCATTTTCAGACAATATATTTCTAAGTGTTAAATCTTGAGTACTTCCAAACTGTGGAACTGTAATTTTCTTACCACTTAAATCTTTTAGATTTTTAATAACTACTCCTTTTCTAGATACAAATATTGCACCGGCATCTGTAGCACCCGCAATGATTTGAATGTCACCTTTTGATTTTGCATATCCATTAATAGCAGGACCAGGTCCTATATAACCTATATCAATAGCTCCTGCAAACAATGCTTCTATTTCTGCTGGACCTGCATTAAATAGCTTCCAATCTATTTTATTCATTTTTCCAATGGCATTTTGAAAACTTCCTTGTTCCTTACCTACAAGTGCTTGTGAATGGGTTATGTTTGGGAAATATCCAACCCTAACATTAACAGCTTCAGTTTCTACTTTTTTTGATGAACAGCCTGATAATCCTCCAATAATTGTAATACCTAGCAATAATACCATTGAAAATTTCAAACCCTTTGAGTTTTTCATTACATATCCCCCTTAATTAAAATGACAGTGTTAACACTATCTTTGTTTTATTTGGAAATTATTAATTATCAAGTATGGTTATACCATTTTCCAATATCCTATTAAACATAATTAATTCGTAGTAATTAGGTATGTTTAATAGGGTATATAATAATTAATATATTAATACTTAAATGAAAGTATGTCAATAGGTTTGAAAATACTTTTATGTTATAATATTTAAGGTATATTGTATTATGGAGAGAATTAGGAAAAAGGCATAGAGAGATGGGTGAAAGTAAATGTCTATACAAGTAATAATTGTTTTAGTTCTTACAGTGATAATTTCTATAATTTCAACGTTAGCTTATTCTGTAAGAATTGTTGGTGTTAGAACAGGGAGAATAGCAGTATCATTTGCAGTATTTAATGTTTTTGCATTAATATCTAGAACTGCAAATAGTATTCAAGCACCACTACTTGCTAAAAAAATTGAAAATACTATAAAAATTGGAGATCCTCAAAGTTTATTAACTACATTTAGATGGATACTATTTTCTACAACTATGGCAACAATTATTGGCTCGGTATTAATGCCAACATTTATAAAAGTATTTGGAAAAGTTGTGGAATCTTTTAGTGTTAATCGTTCCATATCTAAAGTATTATTACATGGTTTTTCGAAATCTGGAATAGAGCAGTTTAAAAGTAGTGTTACAAAACCGAAAAAAGAGAATTTATCACAATTAAAAAGTTTGAAAATGATTCCTAAAAAGATTGTTTTACTTAATACCATAGCATTTTCAATTATGACTGTTGGTGTTTTGGCATCTTTGTATGCAGGATGTTTAAATCCAGAGCTAAGAACAACATGTAGTACATTATCAGCAGTAATAACTGGTATTGCAACAATAATTATGGTTATATTTATAGATCCATTTATATCAATTCTAACAGATGATGTAATAAACGGACAGTGTACTCAGTTACAGTTTGATAGATGTATAATCTTTATAGTTGGAGGGTTAATTGTAGGTACACTTTTAGCACAGGTATTATTAGTCCCAGCAGCGCAAGTAATATCCTTTATAGCTAGACATATTTAAAATATAGAATAATATAGCATTTAGTGGTATTATATAAGTTAATTAAAATTTATTTGTATTTTAATAAAAATGATATCATCTAAGTATTAATAATAATATATTAGTTGAAATATCAAATTTAATGTATTAGAGGTAACAATAATGAAAAAAGGATATTGGTTTATTATTTTGTCTGCATTTCTTTTTAGTACTATGGAAATAGCTTTAAAAATGGTTTCCACTCAATTTAACCCTATACAAATAAGTTTTTTAAGGTTTTTCATAGGATCTATTTTACTATTTCCTCTAGCAATGAAAAGCTTAAGAAAAAGAGGGATTTCCCTAAGTAAAAGTGATTTCAAATTCTTCTTACTTACGGGGTTTATCTTCGTTGTAGTAAGTATGACATTTTACCAACTTGCAATTTTATATTGTAAAGCATCTCTAGTTGCAATTCTTTTCAGTTGCAATCCAGTTTTTGTGGTTACGTTTGCCTTTTTTTTCATTGGAGAAAAATTATATAAGCATACCATTATATCAATGGTTCTAAGTATAGTTGGAATGATATGTATACTAAATCCTTTTAACATGACAATTGGGTTTATGGGCATAGTATTTATTATTATATCTTCAGTGACTTTTGCTTTTTATAGTGTAATAAGCAATAAGAGAAGTGAAAAATTTGGAGGCGTAGTTATAAACTGTTTTACCTTCTTATTTGGAAGTTTAGAAATGCTAGTTCTTATTTTAATAACAAAGTTAAGTTTTGTATCAAGTTTCTTTTCTAGTAATGGTTTAAAGGAATTCTCAAATGTTCCAATTTTTCATGGTATAACTTTGTACAACTTACCTATATTAGCGTATATTAGCATTTTTGTTACTGGATTAGGTTTTACATTTTATACATTAGCTGCGCAAGAGACTTCAGCCTCTACTGCCTCAATAGTATTTTTTATTAAACCTGCCTTAGCACCAATTTTAGCTTTAATAATTCTAAAAGAAGCTATCGAAATAAACACAATAATAGGGATTGTATTTATTATTATTGGTTCGGTAATTAATTTTAGAGCAACAAGTAAGAGGTCTAAGCCCTTTATCAATGAAAGTGGAGTTAATAATAGTAAAGTCATATAAAGTTAATATAGATGTTTATTAACAACTTAATATAACATTGTGTAAAACGATAAAACTAAAAGCGGTAATGCTTTTAGTTTTTTGTTATCTAATAGAAGTTAATTATAACTATTAGCATGAGTTTATAGGTTGTACATAGATTATAGTATAAAACAAGAGTATACTAACGATAAAAGTTGATGTTCTTTATTATGTATACGGTTTTATGACCTTATGGATACATCAACATATTAAAATTAGACAAATATAAAACCACGTCGAAATTCTTGAATAATAAATAATAAAAATAGAATTATCCACAAAGTTACTTCATATTTTTTATTAAAAGTTCAATAATACTCTCAATTAGATCAAGGAGGTTTTTTAAGTGACTAAAAATAGTACAAAAGTAAGTGGAAGAATTCAGAAATTAGCTGATGATTTGTATTCGGTAACTCCTGAAATTGAGGCTGAAAGAGCAAATTTAATAACAAAATCATATAAGGAAACTGAAGCTTATCCTATGATTACAAGGCGAGCTAAAGCATTAGAGAAAATATTAAATGAGATGACAATAGTTATTCGTGATGATGAACTTATTGTAGGAAATTTAACCGAAAAGCCTAGGGCATGCCAGATATTCCCTGAGTTTTCAAACAAGTGGGTTTCACAGGAATTTGATACATTAGCTAAAAGAAAAGGTGATGTATTTCTTATAAGTGAGGAAGTAAAGACAAGCCTTAAAGAAGTATTTGGATACTGGGATGGAAGAACTACAAATGAACTTGCTACAGAATTTATGTTTGAAGAAACTAAGCAGGCGATGAATGCGGGGGTATTTACAGTCGGTAATTATTATTTTAATGGTGTAGGGCATATATGCGTAGATTATGGTAAAATTTTATCTTTAGGATTTAAGGGAATTATTGCACAAGCTGAAGATGAAAAGGCAAGAGCAGATAAATGTGATCCAGTTTATATAAAAAAACAAAGTTTCTTAAATTCAGTGATTATTACAGCAAATGCTACTATAAATTTTTCTAAGAGATTTGCTAATCTGGCAAGGAAATTATCAAGTGAAACTACTAATTCAAGGAGAAAAGAAGAGCTATTAACAATTGCTAGAAACTGTGATAATGTTCCGGAAAACCCAGCTAGAAACTTCCATGAAGCATTACAATCCTTCTGGTTTGTGCAAGCTGTTATACAAATAGAATCAAACGGACATTCAATTTCGCCAATGCGTTTTGATCAGTACATGTATCCATATTATAAAAATGATAATATGACGAGTGAATCAGCTCAGGAGCTTTTAGATTGTTTATGGGTTAAATTCAATGATATTAATAAGGTACGTGATGAATCTTCAACAAAAGCCTTTGGTGGATACCCAATGTTTCAGAATTTAATAGTAGGTGGACAAAACATTGATGGGAAAGATGACACAAATGAGCTTTCGTTTATGTGTCTTACGGCTACTGAGCACACTAAACTCCCCCAACCATCAATATCCATAAGAGTATGGAATAAAACCCCAGATGCATTATTATTAAAAGCGGCAGAAGTTACTCGTTTAGGACTCGGAATGCCTGCTTATTATAATGACGAAGTTATAATACCATCATTAACAAGTCATGGAGTTAGTTTAGAAGATGCTAGAGATTATGGAATAATAGGATGTGTAGAACCTCAAAAGGGCGGTAAAACAGAAGGGTGGCATGATGCTGCTTTCTTTAATACAGCAAAGGTACTAGAAATTACAATAAATAATGGAATGGAAAATGGAAAACAACTTGGTCTGTTAACAGGTGAGTTTGTTTCATTTACAACTTTTGATCAATTTATGGATGCATATAGCAGGCAAATGGAGCATTTTGTTGAATTACTAGCTAATGCAGATAACAGTGTAGATTTGGCTCATGGAGAAAGAGCACCACTTCCATTCTTATCATCAATGGTGGATGATTGTATAGGGCGTGGTAAGTCTCTTCAGGAAGGCGGAGCATATTATAACTTTACGGGACCACAAGGCGTAGGTATTGCAAATGTTGCTGATTCACTAGCTGCAATTAAGAAATTAGTATTTGAAGATAAAAGTGTTTCGCAAGAGGTTCTAAAAGATGCTCTAGACAGCAATTTCGGTGAAACTATAATGTGTGATATTGAAAAGCTAAAATTAGATGACAAGAAAATATTAGTAGAAGATTTGGAATCGTCTAAAGTTATTAACATCGGTAGTTACACTACTAAAGAAAACCTTCGACAAATGCTTTTAAACAGAGCACCTAAATTTGGTAATGATATAGATGAGGTAGATGAATTAGCACGCTTAACTGCAACAATTTACTGCAGAGAAGTTGAAAAATACACTAATCCTCGTGGAGGTCGGTTCCAACCCGGTCTTTACCCAGTTTCTGCAAATGTTCCTATGGGATCACAAACAGGCGCAATGGCAGATGGAAGAAAGGCAGGAGAAGCTTTGGCTGACGGGGTATCCCCAGTTTCAGGAAGAGATAAAAATGGACCAACGTCCGCCGCTAATTCAGTTGCTAAAATAGATCATTGTAGAGCATCTAATGGAACTTTGTTTAATCAGAAATTTCATCCATCAGCAATACAAGGACAATCTGGGTTACAAAATTTAGTAGCGCTGTTACGAACATTCTTTGATCAAAAGGGAATGCATGTACAATTCAATGTAGTAAGCAGAGAGACATTATTAGATGCACAAAAAAATCCGGATAATTATAAAAGCTTAGTAGTACGTGTAGCTGGCTACAGTGCCCACTTTGCTTCATTAGACCAAACAATACAGGATGATATAATAATGAGGACAGAACAAACAATGTAATTTAGAATTAAGATAATTGGAGGTAGAGAATGCCTATATCTGAGCCAAAGTTAAAAACAAAAGGAATAGTTTTTGATATTCAGAAGTTTTCTGTTCATGATGGTCCAGGTGTTCGAACAATAGTTTTCTTAAAAGGGTGTCCATTATCCTGTAAATGGTGCTGTAATCCTGAATCTCAAATAGAGATGCCACAGGTTATGTTTATGGAACAAAACTGCACCGGATGCAAGAGATGTAGCGAGGTTTGTAAGAACTTCGCAATAAATTTTAATTTGCCAAATAGGGTTGACCAAAGTAAATGTGTTCATTGTGGCAAATGCGTTGAAGTTTGTTTCTCAGAAGCTTTAAATATGGCTGGAAATGTAAAATCAGTAAAGGAAATATTAACAGAACTGAGTAAGGACGATATAATATATAGACGCTCTGGGGGTGGGATTACTCTCTCAGGTGGCGAAGCATTAGCTCAGCCAGATTTTACAAAGGAATTACTAAAAGGTTGTAAAGCAAAAGGATTTCATACTGCAATAGAAACATCGGGATTTACAAGTAGAACAGTTTTAGAAAGAGTTTTACCTTGGCTAGATTTAATTATGCTGGACATTAAGCATATGGATTCAAATAAACATAAGGAATATGTCGGACAAAATAATGAAACCATCTTAGAAAATGCTAAAATAATTGCACAATCTGGTAAACCATTAATTATAAGGATTCCCATAATAACTGGATTTAATGATGATGAAAATAATATTAGAGCCACTGCAAAATTTGTAGTTAGCTTAAAGAAGGTGAAAGAAATTCATTTATTACCTTATCACCGTCTTGGACAAAATAAATATGATTACTTGGGGTATAAATATAAGATGCCAGAATTAAAACCACCTTTAGAGGAAGACATGACTTATCTTAAAAAGGTAGTGGAAGCGGAAGGCCTAGTATGTAAAATAGGCGGAATTGAATAAATTATAAAAGTTAAGGATGTCTCAAAAGCAAATTGAGACATCCTTTTAGCGTCACTAACTCCTAACTAACAAAATCATACAAAGTTCCTTTATATTCTAAATTAGTTATATAAATAAAGGAAATTTGTATTTTATGTAGAATATATATAGATAACTTGTAATAAAAAGTAGAAAGTTACATAAAATGCAATTGAATTTCAGATAAACAATTTATAGAATATATTCTTCTCGGGAGGCAATAATTTTTATATGATACAAAATAAATATGCTAAATATTATATCTTATTCCTTTCTTTTATTATCTTTTTTCTCTTTTTTCAAAGGCCTGTTCATGCAGAGAATATAGCTCAGAAAAATGTACTGATTTTAAATTCATATGGAAATGATAGTAATATTACTGCTGGTAATCAATTAATAGACTGGACTGGCCAAATTACATCTGCAATTAATTCAGAATTTATGAATAGCAAAAAAAATATAAATGTTAAAATTCAATACCTTGACTCAGGTTATAATTTCAATGATGAGTTGTCACAGGTGGTTTATAAACTGTTTAAATATAAATTTAGAAATACTAAATTAGATGTCATAATTACTTTAGATGATAACGCATTTAAATTTATACAAGAATATGGAGATTCTCTGTTTCCAAATACTCCGGTTGTATTTTGTGGAGTTTATAATTTTAATAAGTCAATGATTAGTAAACACCCTTTAGTTACGGGGCTTGTAAAGAGTCTAGATATTCAAAGTACTATCAATATTGGTTTAAAACTTCATCCAAGTACTAAGCAAATATTTATAATTACAGGTAAAGACTCAAAAGGGATAATTGCTAAAAATATTGTAGAAGGTTTAGTACCTCTATATAAAGATAAAATTAAATTCCTATTTTATGGTGAGGAGAATATTACTAAACTTAAAGAAAAAATAAATAACCTACCTAAAGATACTATTATTTATTTTGATCCTAATGGAACAATTAAAAATAATAATGGTTATGACATTTCAATTGGTGAAACTGTTGATTCTCTTTTTAAACATGTAAATATACCTATGTATTCTACAGACTATTTATATACTAACAAGCAAAGTGTTGGAGGGGTGGTTACATACGGTGAAGATTTAGGAAAACAAGCAGGTAAATTAGCCTTGAAAATATTGAATGGTGAAAAGGTATCAGATATACCTGTTACTGAGGATTCAGCTCATAAATTTGTATTTAATTATAATAAATTAAAACAATATAATATTGATATGAAAGCTTTACCTAAAGGATCAGAGATAGTTAATAAACCTCATAAATATTATAATATGTCTAAAGGACAAATTGTGAGTGTTGCATCAGCTGTTCTATTTATAATTCTAGGAGCAATAATTTTTGTGATT
The DNA here is from genome assembly GCF_020443705.1 of Clostridium algoriphilum. GTDB lineage: Bacteria > Bacillota > Clostridia > Clostridiales > Clostridiaceae > Clostridium_AD > Clostridium_AD algoriphilum. The sequence continues at coordinate 13,090 of NZ_JAIZZK010000041.1, read as the reverse complement.
ATCAACATAAATAAACGTAGGCGTGCTGAAACATTGTTATCTGAAAGCGAGAGTTTGTTAAATACATTAATAAATTCTACTACTAATATAATTTACTTTAAAAATGCTAAGGGTAAATTTCTTGATATAAATAATTCAATATTAAAGTTATTAGATATTGATGAAAAAGACTGCATGAATAAGAATACAAAGGAACTTACTAATATATCAACTGATGTAAAATACGTTATGGAGAGTTGGTCAAATAGGGATGAAGAGGCAAAGGAAACGGGAATAGTATATAGAAGTGAAGAAGTTGTAAAAGATAAAAGAGCTAATATTAACAAAATATATGATGCCCTAAGAATACCTTTATTTAACGATGATGGAACTTACAAAGGGTTAATTTTATTAGGATTTGACATAACAGATTCAAAACACAATGAGCAAAATGAAAAGATGATTAAAGAGTTAATAAGTTACGATAAATTGAAAACAAACTTTTTTTCTAATATTTCGCATGAGCTTAAAACACCGCTTAACTTAATTTTTAGTGCACTTCAGGTTATAGAATTAAAAAATAATCCACTTAGAGAAGAGCATGAAGACATAGAGAAATACACAACTATAATGAAACATAATTGTTATAGGTTGCTTAGAATTATTGGTAATCTTATAGATATAACAAAGATTGATGCAGGTGATTTTTCTATATGCATGCAAAATAATGATATAGTAAGTGTAGTAGAAAATATTGTATCATCAATTGTTGTTTATGTTCAAAGTAAAAATATTTCAATTGTTTTTGATACAGAAATAGAAGAAAAAATTATGGCTTTTGATATAGATGCAATGGAGCGAATAATACTGAATTTGTTATCAAATTCAATAAAATTCACACCTAGTGGTGGAAAAATAGAAGTTAATATATATGATAAGGTTAATAGTGTGATTATTGCGGTTAGAGACACTGGAATAGGAATACCTATTGAAAAACAATCTGCTATATTTGAAAAGTTTGTTCAAGTGGACAAGTCTTTATCAAGAAACAGAGAAGGAAGTGGAATAGGACTTTCATTAGTTAAGGACTTAATAGTTATACATAATGGAACTATCCAGTTACAGAGTGCTCCTGGTAAGGGAAGTGAATTTAAAGTGGAGATTCCTGTGAGATTATTACCTATTGACAAAAATTCTAAAAAAAGCAGAGATTTTTCAAGAGAATGCAAAGTAGAACGAATTAAGATTGAGTTTTCGGATATATATGATTAAAAGTGAAGAAACTAAAGCAAACTAAGTAGTGTATGAACTCAAGTTGGAAAACTTGTATGTTATATACTACTTTGTTTTTTTGCTTGATATTAATAATTTATTGTTTTTACGTGTTAGAATTAAATAAAGTGTTATATAATGATATCATTAGCTTGGAGTAAATTCAAAAAAATATGAGGTGTGTTAAAATGGAAGAGTTAAAAAGTGCAATAGATGAAATAGTTAAGCAAGAAATTATTAAATTAGTTATTAGTAATAAAATAAGTAAGGAGTCCCAATACAATAAAATAACATTTGTATTAAAACAGGATGACGTTAAAAAATATTATCAAATAGAAAAGTACACTGATAAACAAGTGTTTCATGAAAATATTGATATAAACAGATTAGGAGATAAACTTTTAGAATTCACAGCATCTAATTATAAACAAGTTGATGCTTGGTCAAATACAACTACATTTGATTTGAAAATATCTAAAAAAGGTAAAGTTCATTTAGGTAAGAAAAAAAGTGATAATGGAACTATGGCTAATAAAGAACATAATAAAGAAAAAAATTATATACTTAAAGAAGGTATGATGATAGAACCTCTTATAGATCTTGGTATTTTTACAAAAGAGGGTAAAGTAATTAATTCAAAATATGATAAATATAAGCAAATTAATAGGTTTGTTGAAATAATTGATGACGAAATAAAGAAAAATGATTACAAGGAACTTACAATATTAGATTTTGGGTGTGGAAAGTCTTATTTAACATTTGTATTGTATTATTATTTTGTAGAAATCAAGAAAATTAATGTAAAAATGATAGGACTTGATCTAAAAGATGACGTAATTAAAAAATGTAATGATATAGCTAAAAGGTATAATTATGAAAATCTACATTTTGAACTAGGAGATATAAATGGATTTAAATATGATAATAATGTTGATATGGTAATTACGTTACATGCATGTGATACAGCCACAGACTATGCTTTGTATAATGCAATAAAGTGGAATACTAAGATGATTTTCTCGGTTCCTTGTTGCCAACATGAATTTAACAGTCAAATTAAAACAGAGTCATTTTCTATATTAACCAAGTATGGAATAGTACAAGAAAGAATAGCAGCTCTTATGACAGATTCAGTCAGGGCAAATCTTTTGGAAAGTGTAGGTTATAAAACTCAGTTATTAGAATTTATAGATATATCAAATTCCCCTAAAAATATATTAATTAGAGCCTCATTATCTAATATTCCTTTAAATATAAAAGAAAAAGCATTATCTGAGGTTAATAGTTTAATGAATCAATTTAATTTGAATTCAACATTGTTTAATTTACTCAAAAATGATAATTTAATATAATTATATATTGTTATTTGAAGATGAATTGTAAATATTTCTAACAAAGTTGTTAGATGTAAAAGAAAGTAGAGGAGATGGATAAATGTTAACGTTATATGCAGTATCAGATTCAATAGGAGAGACAGCAGAACTTGTGGCTAGATCAGTAGCAAGTCAGTTTCCAGGTAGTGTGATAATAAAAAGAATGCCATATATTAAAACAGCTGATGATGTAAATAAATTTATCAATAAAATAGATACTAATTCCAAGGCAATGGTTATTTCAACAATAATAATGATAGATGTAAAAGAATTTCTAGTTCAGAGATGCGTTGAAAAAGGAATATTTGTATCGAATGTTTTAGGACCAGGAATAGGGCTAGCATCAAAGTTATTAGATAAACAGCCAGAATATATTCCCGGGGCAATATGGAACATGGATAATGAGTATTATAAAAGAATAGAAGCTATGGAGTTTGCTATACACTATGATGATAGTCAAGATTATAATGGGATAGTGCATGCAGATGTAGTGCTTATTGGTGTTTCAAGGACTTCAAAAACTCCACTATGCATGTATTTAGCTAACAAAGGAATCAAAGCTATAAATTTACCACTAGTACCTGAAGTGCCTGTTCCCGAAGAACTGTACAATATCCCTGGTAGAAGAATTATAGGGCTCACAATTAATCCTTTTGAGCTTATAGAAATAAGAAAACACAGAATGGATAAATTCAATGGACTTAATTCTGGATTTCAATATGCTAATGATGCAAGAATATTAGATGAGTTAGATTATGCTGAAAAAATAATGAAAAAAACAAGGTGCCTAATAATTGATGTTACTAAAAGAGCTATAGAAGATACGGCCTTAATTATTATGAAAAGCATAAAATAGAGTTAATAGTTAATTGCTTAGAATAAATAGTTAATACCTATAAATAAAATATCAGTGTTTAGTTGATATAGTTGCGAAAGGCGGAACTTCATGGATGAGTTCAAAAAAGAATTAGAAACTATAAATAAATATTTAGAAAATGATAAGTTTAACTCTATTTTCCCTATTTGTGAAAGGATTTTAAAGGGTGATTTTTCTCAAAATCAGAAATCTCAAATATATTTTATATTGGCATGTACATATAAAGAAATAAAAAATTATGAATACGCTCTAGTGAATTATTCAAGTTGTATAAAATGTGATAACAATAAAGAATATGCCTATGTAAGAAAGAGTGAGCTTTTGTATGAATTGAATAGGTTTGAAGCGGCCTTAGTTTGTTGTAAACAAGGACTTCTAATATTTAATCAAAACAGCATATTAATAGAAATTAAAAACAATTGCGTAAAACAACTATGTCAAGTTTCTATAAAAGAACCTATAAATATAGGTAATACGGTTAAAGATAAAATAAAACCTAACCCGTTGAATGTTAAAGTAGAACATGTTGTTAAAAAACAGAAGTTAAACGTGTTAATTATTATAGCATTAGTTTCGGTTTTAGTATTTTTGGCTGCGTTTTTCTTTGCATACAGAGCATACTCTTTAGCATAATTAGTATGCATTCTGATCATTCTCTAATTTGGTGCATTAAATTTAAAGTAAAAATGGCTGGAGTTTATGGAATTTTAGAATGAATTAAGAATATATATTAATGTTTATTAATTTTAAATTTTAAATTGTAAACGTTAATATATATTAAATAAGCTATATTTTTTATAATTTTAATTATGTTTATTAGAGTAAGAATAACTAACGCCATGTTGATATCATCCGAAAGAAATGATATCAACATGGCGTTAGTTATATTATAATAAACAAATTACTTTTTCTTTGTACCTAATCTAATAACTTCAGCTTTTACCTTATAAGCATCGTTAGAAATTAGTTGATGACTAATAACATTACCATTTTGAATAGTATCTTTAAATGTTTTTACCTTATAGCCAACCAAAGGAAATTGATCCTGGACCATTTCACCAACAAGAAGAGTAGGATCATCTATATATTTAGTAGGTCCAGGTTGAACAGTTTCATAGACCTCATTAACCATATTATATGATTTATTATTTAAACTTGAATTAGAATAAATATTAAACGTTAGTATTTTGTTGCTTACAGTACTTTCAATATAAACAGGATATCCTAATGTATTAGTAAATTCATAATCTAATGTACCCCAATCTACAGTTGCATCCATTCCTAAAGGTATATAAGTTGAAGGTATGGAATGATGGTTCCTTTCAGTAGATTTAATGTTTGACCTTATTATTGCATTATATAAGGCTGTAGAAACCTGACATATTCCACCACCATAATCGGTGCTTACTTTTGTACCAATATCAACTGGAGCAGGCTTATAACCTTTAGCTGCAGTTCTTTTACCTACTGTGCCATTAAAACTAAAACTTTGTCCTGGCATTAAAAGCGAACCATTGATACTATTAGTTGCAAGTGTTATATTAGTGGATCTGCCATAAGCGGATGAAGCAAAATTAGAAGAAAAACTTGAAAGTTTTGTATTAACGGTTTGAAGTTTTTCTTTTGTAATACTCGCTTCGACGGTTTGAATTTCTGCTTTAACAGTAATATCAGGAGCCTTTATATCTCCACTAATTTTACCTAAAATTTCTTTTTCAAGTTTTTCATCCATAAGTTTAGAACCCTTTATATCAGAGGTTATAATAAAATTACCACCAACCTTAGTAATGCTTCCATTTTTAGGATCATTATTAATTTCCTTTTTCATAATGGAGATTAGTTCGTTAAGAGGTTTAGGGTTATAAGTGAATTTTATATTAAGTTCTTTACTCACAGGTTTCTTAATTAACTTATATCGTTCGTACATCTTTATGTTCTTACCATAGTTAAAAGCCTCTTGCACTATAGCATCAACATTATATCTTGCATTTATTTTTGTATAATTCAAAGAATATGTCTTTTGCGGTGTTTTAATATATATATTTTTCTTTAGTATAGCAGATGAATACTCTTTATTTACCATTTCTTTAGCTTGCACTAATGTTTTGCCGGATATATCCACATCACCAACTTTAACTCCAGGGTATACAAGACTTGTCCATTTTCTTGTGTTGATATATATATAACCATAAAATCCACTCGCACCTAAAACGACTATTAATAGTAAAACTATTTTTGCTATTGTATTTTTTTTCATAAGTTTAATTATTCCCCCATACTTCATTATGTCTTTATTACCAAATTTTTTATGTTAATCTATATAATGATATATTTTATATTGAAATTATATCATAGTTATTCACATCATTGACTCTTATTCTATTAAAATAGTTAAGTATAGTATAAAACATATATTTTAATCAAATAATTACAAAAAAAATGAATTTTAAGGAGACAATTTCCACTATAATTACTCAAATTATGATACATATATTAATACAAAATTATAACACTTTCTTTAAAGTAACATAATAGTAGGTCTATGCATATAATAATAGTAACAGAAATTTAGCCTAGCGTAATTGCTAGGTTTTTTATAATTCTGTAGGAGCAATACTGAATATTAATCTTAACTAAGATTAATATAACTTGTTTTATGTTACAAATTGTCGTATAATGTATAATAGTGTATAATGATTAGCAATAGTAAAATTGGATATAATGGAAAGAATAGATATAAGAGAAGAAAAGATAGTTAAATAAGAGACCGAAGTGGTTAAAGGTGGTAATAAAAATGTATAAACACGAAATATTATTTCAAGATTATTTAGAACTAAGGAGTAAAGAGTCTAAAAAACATATTGCAGGGTTTGAAGAATATAATGAACCTGGGAAAGAAACAGCAATTAAAGTTAATTTAAGAAATGGTAATTTTTTAACAGTTTATTATAATGGTAGCGATATAGATTGTTGTTAATTTAATTATATAAAGAATAGGACACTCTGTTAATGCAGAGTGTTTTTATTTTATGGTTGATGTATAATATTAGTAAATACGGGGAGGTTTTTATATGAGATCAAAGGGGAATAAAATATCAATAATTGGAGCAGGATTTGTAGGGTCTACTACAGCATTTGCTTTAATGACTAGTGGGTTAGCTTCTGAAATTGTAATTGTAGATATAAATAAGGACAAAGCTGAAGGGGAGGCTATGGATTTATCACATGGCGTATCTTTTGTAAGGCCTATAGAAATAAGTTCTGGGGAGTATGTAGACACGAAAGATTCGGATATAGTAATTATTACAGCGGGAGTTGGTCAAAAACCAGGACAAACTAGACTGGACTGTATTTCCATAAATCTAAAAATATTCAAAACTATAGTTCCCGAAGTTGTAAAATTTAGCCCGAATTCTATATTATTGGTAGTGTCAAACCCTGTGGATATTCTAACTTATATAACATATAAGCTTTCAGGATTCCCAAGTAATAGGGTAATAGGGTCTGGAACGGTTCTTGATACTTCAAGATTTAAATACTTACTTAGTAAGCATTTTGAAATCGACGCTAGAAACATTCATACCTATATAATGGGTGAACATGGCGATTCGGAAATTGCAACTTGGAGTCTAACTAGTATCGCTGGAATGAATGTTGATGAGTACTGCAATATTTGTACTAAAAAGTGCAGTGGAGAGATGAAGTTCGATATATATAAGGAAGTAAAAGAATCAGCCTATACAATTATTAAGAAAAAGGGTGCAACATATTATGCTGTTGCCCTAGCCATAAAAAGAATAGTTGAAGCAATATTAAGCAATGAGAACTCTATTCTTACAGTATCTTCTTTACTAAAAGGCGAATATGGAATTGAAGACATTTATATGGGTGTGCCAACAATTTTAGGAAGAGATGGTGTAAAGAAAATATTGCAAGTTAAACTTAATGAGGATGAAAACAATAAATTATTTGAATCTTCAAAGGTACTTAAAGCGGTTATAAAAGAGTCAAAAATATAAAATTAGAGAAATATATAGAAAACACCAGTAAGGATATTCTTACTGGTGTTTTCTATATATTTCATAAATAGTTATTAGCTACTATATTTTTTTTGTAAATAGTAGTAGTATTGAATGTAATAGTATACAAAGCACTAAAATTAGGAGGCACATATGGAAAACACAGTATTTCTAAATATAGCAAAACTTAACTTTGACAACAAACTTAATTTTTCCTCGATAGTTGAACTGGCTACTTTTACAAAATATGATGAAAGTAGTGATAAAAAGATTCTAGAACGAGTGGAAGGTCAAACTATTATCATTACTAAAGAATTACCTTTGGGTAGAGATTTAATTTCACAATTTCCAGATTCTGTGAAACTGATATGTGAAGCAGGTACCGGGTATAATAATATTGATATAGTTGCTGCAAGGGAAAGGAAGATTACCGTATGCAACGTTCCTAGTTATAGCACCCAAGCGGTCGCTGATTTAGTGATTACTTATATCTTAAATTTTAGTTCCTCATTAATTCAACAGCAAATTATGCTTAAACAGAAAAACTTTAATAATTTCACTAAGCATCTAGAGCTTCCACATTTCGAGCTGCAAGGTAAAACCCTTGGGGTTATTGGTGGTTACGGTGCTATTGGTCGAGAGGTAATAAAAATTGCTTTAGCTTTGGGAATGAATATTAACATATACAGTAGAACTCAGAAACCATGGGATAACTCAAACGTACATTTTGTTTCACTTGAAGATTTGCTCAAACAGAGTGATTTTGTTACACTTCATTGCCCATTAACCTCAGATACATTAAATCTTATTGACAAAGATAAGATAAAGTTAATGAAACCGTCAGCTTTTATTATAAATACTTCTAGGGGACCAATAATAAAAGAAACTGATTTAATTGAAGCATTACAAAATGGAAAAATTGCTGGCGCAGCCCTTGATGTCCAAGACCCAGAACCACCGGAACTAACTAACCCTTTGTTTGAAATGGAAAATGTCATTCTAACACCACATATAGGGTGGAGGCGTTTTGAATCTAGGCAAAGGCTTATAGAACTCATGGCTGTTAATATTAAATCGTTTATTGAAGGAAACCCGGTTAATGTTGTAAATTAATAATTGTCAGGAAATATAGTTTGGACATTTTCTAAGTCTTTAAATATAAATGGTATTTAAAAAACTCCTCCCATTTTATTTTGGAAGGAGTTTTAATATATTAAGATAAACTTAATGTGCTCTTTTATTTAATAACAGATACAATAGTTTGTTAGCAAGCTACCGAACACATTCCTCTTAAGTATTTGCAGGCATAGGCTATAATCTCTCTGATTCTATAGAGTTCACTTTCTTTATTACGTGCCCTCCAAATTTTTGCATAATCACAAAACCATATTTCAAGGTTTTCTGCGAGTTCTCTTGGCATGAATACAGTATCATCTACATCCTTAGAATACTCAGTTTTCAAAAGATTTAAGAAAAAACTATTCACAAGTTGTATTGCTCTTGCTGAAACAATAAATTCTTGCAGATCAAAGGTGTTTATGCAAACTTTCTTAGATAATGTAGTAAATTTAGTTTCTATTTCGCAAGCTAGATTATAACCAGCTAAAATCTGTTTCCAATCAAGCTTATTGAAATTCTCTATAAGGTCTAAATTCTCACTGTGGTTTTCCTTCCATTCGACTAGTTCAAACCATCCCACAACCTGCTTCTTGGATAATTGATTAAGTAATGATACTAGTTCAAGTGAATCGTCACCGTACTCTATTAAAGATAATCCCTTAAATACATTTTCAAATTCTTTCTCACCATCTGGATTCCAAGATAAGGACGCACCGTATGCCATACCTGGAATAGAGCTACTTAGAAAATTTATATGTCCGAAATCACCCCAGTCAGTATTGAGAACACCTGTTGCACCATATTTAACACCATAGGCAACCATTCTTTTTATATTTTCAAAACCTTTATCTACTTTGTTTACAAGTTGATTCCACCCCCATACACCTGGGCATACGTATTGTTCCATGCCCGATTCAGTTATTGCCTTTGTCCCATCTTCATTGGCATTTTCGTTGTAGTCCCAATTAAGACATATGGCATCTTTACTTATATCATTTAAAAGATCTGGATGATGTAGAATTACATCCCCCCAGAACATAACCCTTTTGCCTTTTTTCTTGACTATATCTATTACTTTGTTCAGAAAGTTTACGTATAGTCTTCCAACACCAATTTCAGCGGCTTTGGCTTTGCTTTTACCCTTGCCTAAGTCAAAAGTTTCATCACAGCATATATTGAATGTGTTTGAGCTAAATAGAGGTATATATTGTATTAGCATTTTTTCAACTAGTTTAATGCTTCCTTCATTAGTTGCATCAAGTGTGTGTGAAACCATTCTATTACCAAAAGAATATTCGCCTCCCTCACTGTTATCTAATTCACACAATTCATTGAATGACTTCGATCTAAGTACTTCATACATGTGCCCAAAAGTAGACAATGATGGGATTAACTCAACATGCTTTTTTATACAATATTGATCAAGTATTAATATTTCCTCCGCTGTTAGTGGGTCTTTGTCCATCCATATTTCACTCATTCCTTTAAATGCAAAAGTATGCTCAATGTATAATTGCAATTGATTAATTTTATAAAAAGAAGCCCTGTCAACTAGCTCCATAAGCATTTTTAGTGTTGGTACTTTGCCCCTTGTAACATCATGATAGAAACCACGATTAGTAAAGTAGGGCTCGTCTTTAATTTTGAGATTAGGAAGTATGGAGCCATTTTGCCTAACTATTTGTCTAAATGTTTGTACCCCATAAAATATGCCTATTGAAGTAGCCGCACATATCTCGACATAGTTTCCGGAAATATTAAGGCTGTAAGCCTCATTTTTCCCGGCTACCTTTTTAAAGCGAATAGTGATTCTATCACTATTAAAGTCAAATGATTTATTTATTACTAGCTTAAAGCCTAATTGTTGCTCAATTTCTTCTTGTAATACAATAGCAGCGTTTAAATCATCAAAATCGCATAGATAATCTAAGACTATTTCTGTATCACGTCTAAGCTGCAATGTACCTTCCTTAAGCTCTAAATGTTTTGGACTTGGTATTAAAAACATATTTACACTCCCTAAATTTCTTCGATTATGGTTTGGATTATTACTACTTAATAATTATTAAGTTGATATCTTTCTAAGAATTGTATATAAAATCATCCATAAAATAAAAGCACCCTTTTTATAATAGTTTTGCGAAAAACTTAACATAAAAAGATGCTAATAAAATGAACTAAAAATACTCATATAAAATGTTCATCTATTTCTTTACGTTATACCATTTCGAATAAAAAATCAATAGGCTAAGTGATAATTAAATAGAACTTTATTTATTGATAACAACTACGATAATGGTGTAATATATAATGAATGATGGGAAGGGTTGGAATTATATGCTAATCAAGTATGCTAAGGCATAAATCAACAAACATATTTATACTACTATTTAAGATTTACATAGTGATAAAGTGAGGAGATTTAAAATGGGAGAAATAAAAACAAGCGACGTAAAAACGAGTCAATTAAAAAGAGGATTAAAATCTCGTCATCTTAACATGATTGCTATTGGTGGAGCAATAGGAACGGGATTATTTTTGGCTTCAGGTGGAACAGTAAGTCAAGCAGGTCCTGGAGGGGCATTAGTAGCATATACACTTATAGGAATAATGGTATATTTTTTAATGACAAGTTTAGGTGAAATGGCTACATATATGCCAGTTACAGGCTCATTCGAAACATATGCATCAAGATTTTTTGACCCAGCATTAGGATTTGCTTTAGGTTGGAACTATTGGTATAACTGGGCAATTACTGTTGCAGTTGAGATGGTTGCAGGAGCTATGATTATGAAATACTGGTTTCCAGGAGTACCATCAATTATTTGGAGTATCTCATTCTTGGTATTATTGTTCGGATTAAATATGCTTTCTGCTAAGGCATATGGAGAATCAGAGTTCTGGTTTGCAAGTATTAAGGTAGTTGCAGTTATTGTATTCTTAGTAGTGGGTGTTGCAATGATTTTTGGAATTATGGGCGGTCACCACGTGGGGCTTTCGAATTTCACATTTCTAGACCCAAAGAGTGGTGCTAAAGGACCATTTCCATATGGGGTTAAATCAATATTAATGGTTTTCTTAATTGCTGGCTTCTCTTTTCAGGGAACAGAATTAATTGGCATCGCTGCTGGAGAAAGTGAAGATCCAGAGAAGAATGTACCAAGAGCAATTAAAAGTGTATTTTGGAGAATTATTATATTTTATTTAGGAGCATTGTTTATTATAAGTGCTTTAATACCTTTTACAGAAGCTGGAGTTACGACAAGCTCTTTTACTATTATTTTTCAAAGGGCAGGAATTGCAGGAGCTGCAAGTCTTATGAATGCAGTGGTTTTAACCTCAGTTATTTCTTGTGGTAATTCTGGAATGTACGCAGCTAGCCGTATGTTATATGCAATGTCAAGAGAAGGAAGGGCACCAAAGGCTTTTTCTAAAGTAAATCACAAAGGGGTTCCAGTTAATGCGTTATACATCACTACATTAGTAGCATCTGCATCTTTCTTAATAGGCTTATATGCGCAAGAAACAGTATATATGTGGTTAGTTGCAGCTTCAGGTTTAGCTGGTTTTATAGCATGGGTAGGAATTGCATTATGTCACTATCGTTTCCGTAAAGCATTTATAGTTCAAGGGAAAGATATCAATCAATTAAAATATAAGGCAAAATTCTTCCCTTTTGGGCCAGTTCTTGCACTTGTATTATGCGTGATTGTCATATTAGGACAAGGTGTAACATATTTTACAGCAGATGTACTTGATTGGAAAAATATTATAGCTTCTTATATTGGACTACCTTTGTTTTTGGCATTATGGATAGGATATAAGATAAAGTATAAAACTAAGATTGTGAATCTAAAAGAAGCTAGTTTTAGTACGGAACCAATCCATCATAAATAACTATTTATAATTAAAATTTATATTGTAGAATACAAAAGAGTTGTAATAGAAATCTATTGCAGCTTTTTTTATATCTTCTCATTATAATGAGAAGATATACGATTAATATTTTAATCATATATATATGTCACAAGCATTGGCAATATTATCAATAGTGTCAATATTTAAATTACTTATCCATGTGTATCGAAATGCGAAATATCGAATTATATAAAGCTATATGTTGTAATAGGAAGATAATTTAGTTAGAATGTATTTATAGTGAAATTATACTTTTGTTAATATGATAGAATACATCTTGTCGTCACAAACGAGTGGCACAAAGAGTTAAATGTTAATTGCTAATTAAATAGTTTTTTAATGAAATTAAATTTAAAAAGTTATTGACAAAACAAGAAAAACCTAGTAATATAGTAGAAGTCGTCAGTTGATGGCAAAGCAAATTGGTCTTTGAAAATTAAACAGAGAAATAGGTAAAGAAACGAAATAACATTTTGTTTTAACCAGTTAATTACTTTAGTAAAAGTAATATTTTAGTCGTAAGACTAAAAAGT
>NZ_JAIZZK010000040.1 GCF_020443705.1 Clostridium algoriphilum | reverse complement strand
CAGTAATATAACCAACTTCAATTGTATTTAATGCACGTTTCTCAGATAAAGGATTATATCCACTCATGTAATTTCTGCCTTCAATAAATTCTACCGTTGTTGGCATAGTTACATATGGTGGTTTTGGAAGTACTCCGTTTTCTAATAGAAAGTTTGTTGCCATAAGATAATAGTTGTTAGCAACTTCAAAGTTTAGCTTTAATATATCATTAACTTCTTTCATATATGACATAGTTAAAGACACAGCGGAGTGGCCAAAATTTAATTTCATCATTTGGCGAAGAAACATTATGTTAAAAAAGTCATCAAATAGAGCAGGTGCTTCTCTTACAATATCTGATTCTTCGAATCCCATTGGGATAACTGCGTTTTCATTATTAAATATAGCCACTGTTTTATTCTTTATATTTTGACATTCAACAATATAGTCAGCAAGTATGTTTTGGGCCTCTTTATTAATAGTCGTTTCCTTGAATAAATCAAACATTACTAAAGATGCTGATGTTGATTGATAAGTCATCCATATTGTACCTAATTCTGTTGAAGTTAATTGTATCCTTGCTTCAGTTGTCATTTATATCTTTCTTTCTTTTAAAATTTATAACAGAAATAAAGTTAATTTCTTATTGTTTAGTAAATATTATGTTTAAATTTATCTTATTTTATGCTGCTATATGGTATTTTCATAATGAAAAATAAAATACGAGGACTTATGAGTGCAACAATACAAGCATATACTGGTTTTTTATAATGAAGCAGTAACATTGGAAACATTATACTATTAAATATTTGGGTACACCATATATTCCATCCGACATTGATGTCGCAAACTGTAAATTTGATAATTTTATAGGTAGTGAATTGCATTATATCTCCACTTAATTGTCTTAATTATGATGTTTCTCTTCTATTCCTATTATCCATAATGTGACTGCTCTTACCAGTGAAGCAATGAAAAAAACTGACAAAAGGGTATAAATATAACGCCAGTTATCAAACTCATCAATTTTAAAATGCACTAATATAGGCTGGAATACAAGGGCGTATACACCTGCGACAAGTGCATTCCATATAGTAAATTGCTTCCAAGATGAGGTGTATTGATAAACAAGCATATAGTACAAAGGGAGAATGGTAATAGTGCTGGCAAAAATGCATGGAACAATAGGTATAATCGGTGTAGCACAATACCATAGAACAAAACTCACACCTATTGACTCATTAGCCAACATTCCTACAGCTACCAATGAACCAAATAAAATTATTTTGCTTAACCTACGCTTATTGAGTAGGGAGATGCACATCACGTATGTAAAAAGAATAAATGCTACCATACACCACCAGCGGGGGGAAAAAACATCCTCTGTCAACCATTTTGTCAATACTAAATTGTGTAGTGTGGTTCTAGCCTGGTGAATCATTTCAGATGTTACCATAAAAAATTCCTTCTTTCTTTTTTAAATTTATAAAAGTAAATAACAGTCGCAATATCTACAGACAAAAAACGATAATTGAATCAGATAGTTACAGTTTGAATTTGAATTAAGAATAATGTAATAAAAAATCAAAATTCTAAAAGCTTAGGAGGGCAGTATGGTACAACCTTAAAATTATATTTAATTACCTAGTATAGTATTATCATATTTTAATAAAAATATGTGGTAGATTATAGAAAACACTAAGTTAATCTAATATACAAACTTAACATCAAAACTAAAAGTAGCGACAAATGAAACAAGAGAAAATGAATGATAATTGGAAACAGGTAATCTATAAAAAAAAGAGAAGCTACATAACTAACATAACTTCAAAAGAAGCAGAAAACAAAAATTATCAACTTAAATATTTACTTAAATAGATTTATGCTACCTTGTGTAAACTGGAAAAATGAATATATAATTGATGAGTGAAGGGGAAAAAGAATAATGGGGATATGTCGAACTTGTATTTTATGATGCAAACAGCACTTTAGCCTATACCATAGTCAAACCATTGATTTCACTGACATTTCTACCGATTCCAAAAGTGTATCAAATTCGGACTTTCTTCCTCTATTGATTTTTGATAAAATCAGATAGAAAGAGGGAAAAAAATGAGAAAAAACTACTTTGCAAAATTAGTAAGATATATGAAAAATGTTTACCACATTGAAAGTGGTTTGTATAAACTATCTGATGGAAGATTCAACCCAACTTATAGCACAGGTCAAGTTATATTACCTGTGTTTTTAGGTTTTTTGCTTAGAATAAAAAGCTTTAATGAACTAAGTTTGATAATTAAAAATAATGAGTTTAGTAAAGTATTTCCCGGGGGAACAAAGCTGCCCCAGGTAAATATAAGGTTAAATCTGGTCATAAACAGTAGTAAAGATTATATGTAATAATGATAATAACTACGAAGATGTCAACTGGTATTCATGTATATAAACATATTAGGTAGAATATATTGTAATATGCTGAATTATAGGAGTTGATTGATTCATGATAATAATTTATTTAAAAGTAAAAACACAGGAAGAAATAAGTCTACAGTTTAATTTTATTAAAATAACTAGAGTTGTTATTATGAGTAGGAGTGGCATTATACCTCGTGTTAATAAAACGCTTATATAGTTGCATTGGGAAATGTGTCCAATACGATAACTATGTATATTTAAATTAACAAGAAAAAACATATACCGGACATCAATCTCGGTGGTCTATATATCACAAATTTAGAGGGCAGAATCAGAATGTATATAGAGCCATCAATTGAGACAAATCATAGAAATTTTTTTCAGACCAAAGCAAGTTCCTCAACCACCAGTAATAAATGAAGTGCCAGGAGAAGACGAGGATACCTTTATATCAAACCAACAACTTCATTAATAGTATAAAGAATTTAAAAGAGGTGGAAAAAAATGAGCGAGTACAATGGCAAACATTTATCAGTTATTAAAGCCGTAGAAATTATGGGTAAGTTACAACAGTTTGTCAGGGTGGGATTACAAAGAGGATTATTGACCTTCGGAACAGCTTTAAAGATGAGTTCTATGTGGACTTATTATATATCACCTAAACAGTTTTGCGAGTATGTCAGTGTGGATGAAAAGATATTAAATGGTCGGAATTCCGACCATTTTCCACCGGTACATAAAATATGATTAGATATAATTAAATAATTTTAGAGCTTGAAAATTATTATATATCCCATATATAGCATTATATCAATGCTCACAAAGTATTATAAAATATATACAGACGAGATAAAATACAAAGTATAGACACACCCCTCACATTGAGACTATTGTAGACATAGTGAAGGCAAATCAATAGGTTCAAGGGTTCAGATGTTTAAAACTTAATCAGATTATGAATTTTTCCGACAGTTACTCAAGCTCGTCGGAAAGTATCAGTACATGAATTCTTAAACGAATAAGTAATTGGAAATATATTACAAAATTAAAATCAGTTAAAGAATACTTAAGAACCATCTGAGCTCCAGATGGTTCTTTCTTTTGGTTCAATATAACCTTTTATTATGTTGAAAGGTTTCATTGTAACGATTATGCTATAGATCTCTTCTTTAGACAATATACTTTCCCACACTTTTCCCGCAAAAGTGTGGGAAAGCTTTAGAATGATATACCGTTGAAAGGGTTGATGTACATACGTTACAGCATAATATAGAAAGTTATATAAAGCAATTTACCGAATCAGGGGTTCAATTCCCCTAGGAGTCACCAAAACGTAACCGTTGATATAGCAGGTTTTACAGCAATGTAAAACTTGCTATTTTTTTATTTGAACACTTTTTTAACACATAAAATGATTTAATCCAACTTATAGCACAGGTCAAGTTATATTGCCTGTGCTTTTGTTTTTTTTTGCTCCTCAAGGGGCAAGTTACATCAGATAATTCCCCAGGCGATGTAAAATATTTACAATAACTTAATTAAGTCTTAACTCTAAATAACAGGATTACGCAAGGCATTAGTAGATTACTTTATTAAAAACTAGATTTAACAAGATATTTATTAAATTTAACTAGTTTTAATAAATAGGTGGAGATTTGAAATTAGAAATAGTGTGGATGGTAGTACTGCATTAATCTATAAAAATTGAATATTTTTATGAAATTAAAGAATAGTTAACGTACTCTAAAAGTATATCAAGTGACAACTATTTTATCTGGATTTTTTATATTTTAGGAGATAAGATTATAGATTTTTATAAAGAAACCGTCTATCCATAGTAATCCAAGGCTCTAAATCTTTATTGTTTTTTTATAATTTGTTTATTAGCGTTATATTTTTGTAACTTATAATTAGAGTATAGAACAAACGGTAATTATAAAATTTACTTTAAATTATTAGGAGGCAAATTATATGATGAAAGCAACTGAAATAATATACTCTGTAGTGGTTCCAGTTTACAATGAAGAGTTAGTAATTAACGAATGTTATAAAAGATTGAAAAAGGTTATGGATTCAACAAAGGAAGGGTATGAAATTATATTCATTAATGATGGAAGTAAGGATAATACCTTAGAAATAGGTGGAAATATCAGTAACCTTGATCCTAATATTAAAGTTATAAACTTTTCTAGAAATTTTGGTCATCAAGTAGCTGTAACCGCAGGCATGGATAATGCCTGCGGAAAGGCTATAGCAATAATAGACGCAGATCTACAGGATCCACCTGAAGTAATTCTGGACATGATAAAGAAATGGAAGGAAGGTTTTGATGTAGTATACGGTAAGAGGCTTAAAAGAAAAGGGGAAACCTTGTTCAAAAAAGTCACATCAAAAGCATTTTATAGAATTCTAAAGAGTATGACCACTGTGGATATACCAGTGGATACGGGGGATTTTAGGCTTATTGATAGAAAAGTATGTGATGCTTTAAAACAGTTACCTGAACGGAATAGGTATGTAAGAGGTCTTGTTAGCTGGGTTGGCTTTAAGCAAGTTGCCGTTGAATATAATAGGGAGGAGAGATTCGCTGGTGAGACTAAATACCCTTTAAAGAAGATGATAAAATTTGCTAGTGATGGTATTACAGCTTTTTCATATAAACCTTTGAAATTTGCCACATATTTAGGCGTGGGTATGTCAATGCTTAGCTTTATATCAATTCTTATAGTTATCTATCAAAAATTATTTACTGGAAGTACCACTGCTGGATGGGCATCTCTTGTGGCTATTTCATTATTCTTTAATGGACTTATATTAACCATGTTAGGAATAATAGGAGAATATATAGGGCGTATATATGATGAAGCAAAGGGTAGACCTCAATATATCATTTCAGAAAAAATTGGATTTGATAAGGTAATTAACCATTAAAGTTTATGTTATAATTTTAGCATGGGAAATTAATTATCTAGGGATACACTTTGGAGGTTAAGAATAAGTATGTTAATTAAATATAAGCTTTTAATATCTAATATTGTTATGACATTTGTTCCAATAATTTTGTGTACAATTGTAATGGTTGGGATGGCTAAAATTTATACAAAGGGAATAGAAAATAATCAAGGTATAAGTATAAATGGTAATCCCTTCGCAGAGTTATCAGTAAAAAAGTCCCCAATTTATATTGATATAAATAAGCTATCATCATTAGACATAAATAATAAGGAGGATTTTAAATATCTAACTGATTTGGATAACAATCTTGGGAAAAGTAATAAAGGAATAATTATTAGAAAAGAGAATAATATCATATACCAATCAAGATTTCTAGAAAACATAGATATTGACAATCAACTAGGTCAATATGGCAGTTTCCAAGAATCAATGCCCCTAGCGCCTTTTAATAATAAGCCAGCTTTTTTAATAAAGCAAAAAGATGTTATATTTCCAAATAATACAAAAGGAAGTATTTTTATAGTTATGGATGCTAGAAATGCATCGAGGGGATTTAATTATTTTATTTTTGAATGTTTAGCAGTTATTATAATATTAATTATTTGTATAAATGGAGTCATTACATTATTTGTATCAAGGAGCATAATTAAACCATTAAATATGCTAAGAAATGCAACCAATAAAATTACTAATGAAAATTTGGAGTTCGAACTTAAATACAATTCTAAAGATGAAATAGGACAACTTTGTGGCGATTTTGAGAAAATGAGAACAAGACTAAAAAATTCCATTGAGCTTCAAAAACAATATGAGAATAATAGAAATGAGCTTATATCAAATATATCCCATGATCTTAAGACTCCAATTACATCGATTAAAGGCTTTATTGAAGGTATAATTGATGGGGTGGCTAGTTCTACTGAGAAAAGAGAAAAATACTTAAAGGCAGCGTATTCTAAGATAAATACTGTTGACAACCTTATTGATGAATTATTTTTATATTCCAAACTAGAGGTTAATGGAATTTCATTTGAATTTGATAATATAAATTTAGTGGAATATTTAATAGACTGCTTTGAAGAGTTACAACTTGATACTGAAGAAAAAGGTGTTAAACTAAATTTAGATATTGATGATAGAATTAATCCTATAGTAATTGCAGATAGAGATAAAATAAGAAGAGTTATAATTAATATTGTAGGGAATTCTATGAAATATATAAAAAAAGAAAAAGGGAATATAACTATCAAGCTTAAAGAGGATAAGGATTATGCAGTAGTAAGCATTAATGATAATGGTCAAGGAGTAGCACAGGATAGTCTGATTTATATTTTTGATAGATTCTATAGAACTGATGCATCAAGAAATTCCTCAACTGGTGGAAGCGGCCTTGGACTTGCTATTTCTAAAAAAATAATTGAAGGAAACGGTGGAAAGATATGGGCGGAAAGCGTTTTAGGAGAAGGAACAACTATATTTTTCACTCTAAAGAAAGTATTTAAGGGGGGGTGCTAAAGGTGAATAAAATTCTTATAATTGAAGATGAAGAGGAAATCTCAGAGTTTGAAAAAGACTATCTTGAAGTAAATGGATTTAGTGTAGATGTTGAATATGATGGTGAAGCAGGGGTAAAAAGTGCTTTAAATAAGGATTATGATTTAATATTACTAGACCTAATGCTTCCTAATATGAGTGGTTATGATATATGCAAGAAAATAAGAGTTAATAAAGAAGTACCCATTCTTATTGTATCAGCGAAGAAAGAGGATATTGATATAATTAAGGGCCTTGGTTTTGGCGCAAATGATTATATAACTAAGCCTTTTAGCCCAGGAGAATTGGTAGCTAGGGTAAAGGCTCAGGTTGAAAGATATAATAAAATAGTAGATATTGGGAAAAATACTAATGACAAGATTAGTATTAAAGGATTAACCATAGATAAGTTATCAAGAATGGTTTTTTTAAATGAAAAGGAAATTTCATTAACAGCTACAGAATTTGACTTGCTATATTTTCTGGCATCTAATCCTAATAGAGTTTTTTCAAAGGATGAAATATTTACCCATGTATGGGGCATGGAATCGCTTGGGGATGTTGCATCTGTAGTTGTATATATTAAAAAGCTTAGAGAAAAGCTTGAAATCAGTCAAACTGAGCAAAAATATATTGAAACTATTTGGGGTGTTGGATATAAATTTAAAAAGTAATAGGACAGTAAGTTAACACTTACCGTCCTATTTTTCTAACTTACCCATGATGTTTTTAATGGTAATAGCAGACTGCATAAGGGCTGCTTTTTCTTCGTTTGTAAATAAATCGAACCTTGGAAATAGATCCTCTACAATTACCTTGGTCATCTCATCAATAAAGCGGTAGCCACTGTCAGTCAATCTGAGTAAAACTAGGCGCCGATTTTTTTCGTCACTAAAGCGCTGAACGTAATCTTTTTCAAATAAAGCATCAATAATTTTAGTTAACTGTTGTTTAGATACGGATAATTCTTCTGAAAGCTGTGTCATATTCAAATTGTTATGTGTTGCAAGAGCGAAGATGGCATGCATTTGTGTGGGAGTTATTCCAGGAATAGGGGAGGTTTCCATTGGACGAAAAATTGTTTTACGAAAAAGCGGATTTAAGCTAAGAATTTCCTCGATTAATTTTCTTGTATCTATTACATCCATATTTTTATCTCCAATCTTTATAATAAATTATTATTTACAGTTATTATAAGATTACAGTACATAAAAGTCAATGCAATGGTAAACAAAATATTACTATAAATATTTATTTATAATACTATTTACTTTACTAATTATTTAGTCTATACTGAATATAGTAAACAAAAGTTAATAATAAAAAATAATTTACTATTAAGAAAGGGTGAGAAAACTATGAAATTATTTCTGAGATATTTAAAACCTTATAAAATTCCCGTAATTATACTAATTGTATTTTTAGGAATTCAGTCTATTTGTGAAATAATAATTCCTACCTTATTGGCATCTATGATTAATAAAGGTATATTAGGAGGAAATCAAGGACTTATTATTAACATTGGTCTGAAGATGCTCCTGGTAGCAGTTATTGCTATGGCTTGTGGCCTAGCAGCAAGTTACTTCGCTTCAAGAACAGCCACAAAGCTAAGTGCTGAGCTCAGGGAGAAAGTTTTTTTTAAGGTAGAAGAATTTTCCTTACATGAGATTGATAAAATTGGGACGTCTTCACTTATTACAAGAACTACCAATGATATTACTCAAATACAATCTTTTATGACGTTTTTAATGAAAATTGGTTTTTTTACACCTCTTATGGCTTTAAGTGGTGTTGTCATGGCAATAATCACAGGAAAAAGTTTAGCACTAATTTTAGTGGTAGCTATTCCAATTATGAGTATTATCATTGCCTTCATTATCTTCAAGACAACAAAATACTATAAAAGTATGCAGAAAAAAATTGATGCCATCAATCGTGTTTTAAGGGAAAATCTTATTGGTATTAAGGTTATTCGTGCTTTCAAACGAAGTCAGCATGAGATCAATCGCTTTGATAATGTAAATGATGATTATGTTCAAACTTCAATTCACGCACAAAGGCTAATGGGATCACTAATGCCAACAGTTACAGTAATCATGAGTTTAACAACCATTGCCGTTATGTATTTTGGTGGAAAGATGGTGTACTCAGGAACCATGAATGTCGGAAATCTTGTTGCTTATGTGCAGTATATTACTCAAATTTTGATGTCTGTTATGTTGATTTCAATGATATTTATTAT
Source organism: Clostridium algoriphilum (assembly GCF_020443705.1). Lineage (GTDB taxonomy): Bacteria > Bacillota > Clostridia > Clostridiales > Clostridiaceae > Clostridium_AD > Clostridium_AD algoriphilum. The sequence continues at coordinate 14,172 of NZ_JAIZZK010000040.1, read as the reverse complement.
GTACCCAAGGGCAGCAGCTTCCGCAGAAAGAATATCAGAAGTTATTGATATGGAACTTTCAGTTAAGAATACAGATAAACCTCTAACTGAGACAAAAACTAAAGCAACTGTTGAATTTAAAAATGTAAGCTTTGCTTATCCAAATGCAGAGGAAGCGGTGTTGAAAAACATTTCTTTTAAAGCAAATCCAAATGAGACAGTGGCCATTATCGGCAGTACCGGCAGCGGAAAGTCTACCATTGTTAATTTAATCCCTCGTTTCTATGATGTTACAGAGGGTGAGATACTCATAGATGATATCAATATTAAAGAATACGGTCAGAATAGGCTAAGAGGTAAAATTGGATTTGTTCCTCAGAAGGGTATTCTTTTTTCTGGAACAATTACAGAGAATCTTTGTTTTGGTAAACAAGATGCCACTATAGATGAGATTTATCACGCAGCAGAGGTTGCACAGGCAACACAATTTAATGAGCAAAAGGATGATAAATTTGATGCATTTATTACTCAAGGTGGAAACAACGTATCTGGTGGACAAAAACAACGTCTTGCTATAGCTAGGGCATTAATTAAAAAGCCGGAAATATATATATTTGATGATAGTTTTTCTGCTCTAGATTACAAAACAGATGTTTTACTTAGAAAAGTTTTAAAAGAGGAAACAGTAGGTGCAACCATTATTATTGTGGCGCAGCGTGTTAGTAGCATTATGGAGGCAGACAAAATTATAGTAATGGACGAAGGGAAAATAGATGATATTGGTACACATAAAGAGCTATTAACCAGATGCCTTGTATATCAAGAAATAGTAGCTTCACAGTTTAGAGAAGGGGAGATGGGAGCATGAGTAAACATAATGAAGATAATTCATCACAAGGAACACCTGCCTTTGGGGCAGTAATGGATATAGAAAAGCCTAAACATTTTGGATCTTCTGCCAAGCGTTTAATTAATTATTTTTCTCCATTTAAATTCCATCTTATCGCTGTTTTAGTAATGGTAATTCTAAGTACTGCTTTTACGGTAGCAGCACCAGAAATTTTAGGGAAAGTAACAACGGAACTCTATAAATGGGTATCCACAGGAAAACTTAATTGGACCTATGTTTTATACATTTTAAAGTGGCTAACAGTTATTTATGTTTTGTCACAACTATTTCAGTTTTTGCAAAGTTTTATTATGGCAAAGATTACATCCAGAACTATATATAATATGAGGAATGATGTTGACCGTAAAATAAATAAGTTGCCACTTAAATATTTGGATAGCAAAACTCACGGGGAAATTTTAAGTCGTGTTACTAATGATATAGAAACTATAAACTCTACAATGCAACAAAGTTTTACCCAAATTATTACTTCTATTGCTACAGTTATAGGGATTTTGCTCATGATGTTTAGCATTAATTTGTGGATGTCACTTATAGCAATTATTGTAATTCCTCTTTCTATGATTGCCTCATTAACTGTAATTAAAGGCTCACAAAAATATTTTACTGAGCAACAGAAAGCCATAGGCGAAATTAATGGACATATTGAAGAGATGTACACAGGACATAACATTGTAAAAATCTTTAACTATGAAGAAAAAGCAAAAGAGAAATTTACCACCATCAATAAGGATATCTATGAAAACGCATGGCGTGCTGAATTCTTTTCAGGAACTATGATGCCGATTGTTACATTCTTTGGTAATGTTGGCTATGCATTAATAGCAGTATTAGGTTGTATCTTTGTTGTACAAGGGAAAATACAGGTAGGGCAGATTCAAGCCTTTATTCAATATATGAAGCAGTTTATGCAGCCTTTGACTACTATTTCAAATATGGTAGGAACACTTCAATCTACCATTGCAGCTGCGGAAAGGGTATTTGAAATATTAGATGAAAAAGAAGAAGTACCAGACCTTGAAACTGCTGTGGAAATAGAAAAAACTAAGGGCAATGTATCTTTGAAAAATGTTAAATTTGGATATTCTAAGGATGAGCCTATAATTAACAATTTGAATATTGAAGTGAAAAGTGGTCAAACAGTTGCAATTGTAGGTCCTACAGGTGCAGGTAAAACAACACTTATTAATCTTCTTATGAGATTTTATGAGGTAGATGGCGGAAGTATTAAAATAGATGGTATTGATATTAAAGATATGAAACGGGACAATTTGCATACTATCTTTGGTATGGTTCTTCAAGATACTTGGTTATTTAATGGTACAATTGAAGAAAATTTAGCCTACGGAAGAGAGGGTGCAACCCATACGGAGGTGGTGGCAGCAGCTAAAACAGCCTATGCACATCATTTCATAAAGACACTGCCAGAGGGTTATAACATGGTTATTAATGAGGAGGCAAGCAATATATCTCAAGGTCAAAAGCAGCTTTTAACTATTGCACGTGCCATCATTACAGACCCAAGAATATTAATTTTAGATGAGGCCACAAGTTCTGTGGATACTCGTACAGAAGTATTAATTCAAAAAGCAATGGATGAGCTGCTCAAAGGAAGAACTAGCTTTGTTATCGCACATAGACTCTCCACTATTCGAGATGCTGATGTAATTCTGGTTATGAATAACGGTGATGTAATCGAGCAAGGTAGCCATGATGAATTAATGAAACAAGGTGGTTTCTACTATAACCTTTATAATAGCCAATTTGAAATTACCGATGTAGTAGCATAGAACCCATAATAAGAGAAGTAGATAAGTTTTTCGAAATTTATTCGCGTAAATTAAAATTAATATTATCTTAATTAAGACCAATAGATAAGGTGAATCTATTGGTCTTGTTTTCATTCAGAAAAGATATCATATTTTTATAGCTAAAAGAAAGGTTTGATCTAGATATAGTGCCTGCACAATCTTTATTGTTTTTTTATAATTTATTTATTAGCGTTTAATTTTTGTAACTTATAATTAGAGTATAGAACAAAAATTTATTACAAAATTAACTTTAAATTATTAGGAGGCATATAGGAATGGAACATGTAAATACTTTAATAAATAATAAAAAGTTTAAACCTATTATAAGATTTGGTTGCGTAGGGGGCTTAAATACTATAGTTGACTTTGGAGTATTTACTCTGATAAATAGTTTATTTGGTGTTAACTATGTTGTAAGTCAGATATTATCCTATTCAAGTGGTACTTTAAACAGTTATTTCTTAAATAAATTATGGACTTTTGATGACACGATAACCAATAAGAAAACAACAAAGGAGATTGTTCAATTTATTGTTGTTAATTTAGCATCCCTAGGCGTAAGTTTAATAAGTTTGAGTATATTAATGAATGATAGTTCTATGAATTCTTTTTTTGCAAAAATTATTTCAATGGTATTAGCTCAAGTAGTTAATTTTTTAGGATACAGATTTTGGGTATTTGGGAGCGTTGAAAAATCGAAGCCGGTTGCTAAAAAGATAGCATAGGCCTTACAAAGTTTATAAGACATTGTAGAAACAGCATTGGAATGGCATAAAAAAACTTACTTATATATCTATATGAGAAAGTGGCTAGCAATAATTAAGGAGGTAATCAAATTGAAGAAAAAAATAAAATTCACAAAAGAAACCTTAGGGCTATCATTAGTTTTATTATTATCTACATTGTTAAATTTTGTAAATTTAGGCTTAGAGGGGTATTCGAACGCTTTTTATGCTGCGGGTGTAAAAAGTATGACGATGAATCTTAAAAATTTCTTCTTTGTATCTTTTGATCCTGCAAGTTTTGTATCTATTGATAAACCGCCTCTTGGTTTTTGGATTCAGACTATATCTGCTAAAATATTTGGGTTTAACAGCTGGGGAATACTTATTCCACAGGCTCTTGCAGGAGTCCTTTCAGTTGCAGTAATTTATCATCTGGTTAAAAGATCATATGGAAGTACTGCAGCGCTAATTTCTGCATTATGTCTTGCAACAACACCGATTTTTGTCGCGGTAAGTAGAAATAATACTTGCGATAACTTACTTGTTTTAACCCTACTTTTAGCTTGCTGGGCACTTACTATAGCTGCTGAAAAAGGAAAAATAAAATATCTGTTATTAAGTTTAGCGATTGTGGGTCTTGGCTTTAATATAAAGATGCTTCAAGCTTATATGGTAGTTCCAGCTATATATATAACCTATCTTCTTTCCACTGCAGTTTCTATGAAGAAGAGAATAAAACATCTTCTTATAGGTACACTTGTTCTTCTACTAGTTTCATTTTCATGGGCGTTTATCGTAGACTTAGTGCCTGCAGCAAACAGACCTTATGTTGATAGCAGCACAAATAATTCGGAAATGGAGCTTATAGTTGGTTGGAATGGTTTAAATAGGCTAGGTCTTGGTGGTAATTCCGCAATGGGCGGCGGTGCTATGACAAAAAGTGCTAATGGAAAGGAAATGGGAATGACCGGAGGAATGCCCGGAGGAATGGAAATACCAAAAGGAATGGAAATACCTAGCGGTGGCGGAGCCGGTGGTGGAATGATGGGCGGCGGTAAATCTAGCACTACAAGACTATTTACAAATAATAGCTTATCAGATCAAATAATTTGGCTATTTCCACTTGCTATATTTGGATTTATTGCAGCTGTATTAAAAGAAAAATTCAAAAATCCTTTCAACAATGATAGACGAAAGTCAGCACTAATATTATGGTCAATGTGGCTCTTACCAGTATTTTTATATTTTAGCTTTACATCAGGAATGTTTCATCCCTACTATTTAACTATGCTTGCACCACCAATTGCGGCTTTGTGTGGAATTGGAATTGTATCAATGTGGGAGCTTTATAAAAAAGGTGGATGGAAATCTTGGATTTTGCCGGCAGCATTTATAGTAGATGGCTTAGTTCAGTTACTGATTTTATCATATTTTTACAAAACCTCTAAGATAACTAAATATTTAATGATTGCTATGGCAATTTTATGTTTTGTATCCTCAATTATACTTATTATTGTGAAATTGACAAAAAATGAAAATATGAGATTAAAGAAAAATCTGCTTATAACCGCTGTAGTAGGACTTTTAATAACTCCTACAGTTTGGTCAGGTGTTACAATGTTTTACCCAGTTAATGGAAGTATGCCTTCTGCAGGATTAGAAATCACATCCTCTAAAACTGAAGGTGTAGGTATGGGAATTGAAACTAATGACAACACAAAATTAATAAGATTCTTAGAAACTCATAACACAACTGAAAAATATGAGATTACAGTTTCAACATCTATGGGTATTGCTTCAGATATAATAATTAAAACCGGAAAATCTGCAATGTCCTTAGGAGGTTTTTTAGGAAGTGATAAAATACTTACTTTAAAGCAATTTAAGTCTCTTGTTGCTAAAGGAGAAGTAAGATATGTAATGGTAGGAGGAGATATGGGCGGTAGTTCAAGTAGTGATGCAAAGAAATCAGCCACTGAAGGTAAAGTAAGTAGCGACGTAAAGGCAGCAGGAGCTGAAAGTACCCAAAACAGCGAAATTATGACCTGGGCATCTAAAGCAGGTACTTTGGTTCTAGAAAGTGAATGGAAGGATGCTACTAAACCCTCCAATACATCTAGTATCAATAAAAAATCTTCAGATTCGAGTAATCATCAACAAGGTGGCATGGGCGGCTTAAATTCAGGAAAATTATATGATTTAAAAAATTATGCTGATTCTATAACAAAAAGATAGCACTTATTTTAATGTTATAGTTGAAAATAGAACCTCTTAATACTAAATAAGGTTTTAAAAGATGCTACCAAATTTTGGGGTGGCATCTTTTCTTTTAATAAAACCACTAAAAAATAGTGCAAAAATATGATTAGTTTCTATGATCTCAACAAAAGTAAGTATTCGGGGTTTGTGTAACAACGGAACAGAAACGGCAATGCCGTTATTTGTAAATATATACTCATTTCCGCTGATTAACATAATATATAATTATCATTTATATCAACTTACATATATTTTACACAAGTGCATGATATTTATCATACATTTACCGATTATAATTTATAATATTGAGATTTATCAAGTAGACAAAATATTTTTTAGGGTTTAAATATGTAATTACTATTCAGGATATAACTTTACACGAAATTAATAATATATTATAAGAATTAATGGAGGGAAAGTATGGTAGAAAGTATAATTAACATGGTAATATTAGTTATGGGTAAATTGGGGTATTTAGGAGTTTTTATATTCATGGCTCTTGAAAGCGCATGCATTCCAATACCTAGTGAGGCAATACTTCCTTTTGGAGGTTATTTAAGTTATACAGGAAGGCTGAGCATAATTCCAACAATAATTATAGGAACGCTTGGAGGAACATTTGGTTCAATATTAGCTTATTATTTAGGAAAATTAGGTGGAAGACCTCTAGTTGAGAAATATGCATCTTTTTTGCATTTATCGAAATCAAGTTTAGATAAAAGTGATACATGTTTTAAAAAATATGGAGAAAAAATTGTTTTTTATTCAAGGCTATTGCCTATCGTAAGAACTTTTATATCACTTCCAGCAGGAATAAGTAATATGAACTTTAAAAAGTTCACCTTATATACTTTCTTTGGATCGTTAATTTGGAGTATATTACTTTGTTATACTGGTTATTACATGGGTGAGAAATGGGTTATAATTCGACCATGGTTTCATTATGCAGATATTGCAATTGTAATTATAATAGTAGGTTTAGTTGGATACAAATTAATGACAATAAAAAAAGTAAACATTTCATAAATTATAGATTTATATGAAATACAAATATTGGAAATATTTTTAAAATATAATGCAATTTTTTCAAATGCAGGTCTTGTGATTTTGTATTTTGAAATGAGAAAATCTCAAAAGAATAGAGTCAGAAAACAAATAAAAATCATTTTAATTACCACTTTAATTAGTTATTGTTTAATGCCTATAATAGTTTATATTTTTTTCCCCACACTGATTGTTACAGCACTCTCTATTTTTATAGGTGGAATGTGGTACACAATTAATAAACATAAAATGATGTTAATTTCTTACGAACTTGTATCAGGATATCTTTTTGAAGCTGTAAATAAACCAATTATCATTTTAGGTGAAGATTGTAATAATATTGATCTTTCTATTATCTTTTAATGTTACTTCTTTTTTGTTTATTAATGGTGAATTTATAAACTACAAATGCAGAGCTAAATCCCAAACAAATGCAGATTTGCCACACCTGAATATGTCCTTTAACGGATGAAGTTTATAGAATTGGTGGTGATGAATTCATAATAATACTAAGGAATTTGAAAACCTCTGCAGATGCTGAAAAAATTGCAGTAGATGCTTCGGAATCATTAAGCACAGCATTTACCTATAAGGGAAATCAATTATTTGTAGGGGCCCTTACGTTCCACAAGTTGCAGTGTTAGAACATACCGATTTGTTCATTAACCATTGCGGTATGAACAGTGCCAATGAAGCCATGTATTACGGGATTCCAGTCATCGGGATTCCACAAAGGGGTGATCAACCAATTGTGGCCAACCGCATGAGAGACCTAAAAAGTAAAATGACTATTTAAAAGGGCGTGACGGGTTTTTAAACTTAGTAAAAACTGTTTCTGTCGAAGCTGAAGGTCGGGGGTTTGCACTGGGTTCGTTTTTAGTACAAATTCTATTATTGGGTACTATTTGGTAGTACCCAATTTTAAGAAAGTACACAGTAAAAAAAGGTATTAAAGTTAGGACCTGGGTAACTGCAAAAATGAAAGAGTTTAGAAGATGAATGATTAAGAAAGTTAATTGATTAAAAGATACATAAAATTCAATGATGTGGTGGAAATTCCGACCATTTTCCGCCGGTACATAAAATATAATTAAATAAATTTAGTGCTTAAAAATTATTATATACCTCATATATGGTATTATATCAATGCTCACAGAGTATTATAAAATATATACAGATAAGATAAAATGCAAAATATAGACACACCCCTCACATTGAGACTATTGTAGACATAGTCAAGGTAAATCAGTAGGTTCAAGGGTTTAGATGTTTAAAACTTAATCAGATTATGAATTTTTCCGACAGTTACTCAAGCTCGTCGGAAAGTATCAGTACATGAATTCTTAAACGAATAAGCAATGAGTAATTGGAAAGATATTACGAAATTAAAATCAGTTAAAGAATACTTAAGAACCATCTGAGCTCCAGATGGTTCTTTCTTTTGGTTCAATATAATCTTTTATTATGTTGAAAGGTTTCATTGTAACGATTATGCTATAGATCTCTTCTTTAGACAATATACTTAATAGTAAGGGCATTATATTTATATAATTAAAGGAAGCCATAGATACTACAACCCCAACAGGAGTATTCATGCTTACAGTATTTGGAGCAGTTGCACAACTTGAACGTGAGAAAACTACATTTTATAAATTAATTAATCAGTATGAAGAAGGTAAATAAAGTACCTTGCGATATAAATAATAAAAACCTCTGGAGCTACCAGAGGCATTCTTATTTGCAATATATGAAAAGGCATTCAAGATAATTTTAATTATGTTGTATGCTTTTTTGATACTATCAACATATATTACAGAAGGATTTAAAAATAAAATTAGAAGGTTAAGAATGAAAAAGCTATAAATTTCTGCATAAAGCGGCTAGGCGAAGAAGTTATAAATTCAAGCTTTACGTAGGTACATATGGATTATGATAGTTTTGAGGTGTTAGGGGGGATAAGTGATGTTACAATCAGATAATATTAAAACAATGTTGTTTGCAATATTATGTATATGTTTTATTTTCTACTTATTTATGGGTATCAATAGTTACAAGAGAAATAAAAAATCAAAAGTTAACGTAATATTTTTTATTTTATGTATTGCTGCTAGCATTTGGGCGATAGGATATGCATTCATGTTAATTTCCACCAATATAGAAATTTCAAATATATGGAGAATGATTTCTGCCTTAGGTATTATCCCCTTTAATGGGATATGGCTGTCCTTAGCGTTTTCTCTTAAAGATACAAATCAAAAAAACTCCAACTCAAAAATACAAGCTTTAGTATATATAACTTTAATAGTATTTTTAATAGATAATTTAATATGTGAACCATCTAAAGTAGTAAGTAGTGAAGCTTATGGCTTTGTAGATAATTTATATTTTGCCACAACTATTGGTATTGTTTTTAGTATATATATTATGGTTTTAACCATAACAGGTTTTGTAATAATATATTTTCAAATGAGAAATGCTCAAAAGAATAGAGCCAGAAAACAGATGAAAATTATTTTAATTACCAGTTTAATAACTTTTGGGTTAGGGGTAATAACAGATTTGATTTTTCCTGTAATGGGTATTGAGGTTTTTCCGACTGGGATTATAGCACTCACTATTGGAATGGGTGGAATGTGGTACGCAATTAATAAACATAAAATGTTATCAATTTCTTATGAACTTGTATCAGAATATCTTTTTGAAGCTGTAAATGAACCGATTATCATATTAGGTGAAGATTTTCTTGTGAAAAACTGTAATGAAGCTGCACTAAATATAACTGGTTATAATAATAAGGACTTAAATGAAAATTTACTTGATACAATAATAAATTTTAGAAATTTTAATTTTAATACCATAATTCAAGAAGGAACTGGTATCAATATTGACGTTGATTTACACAGGAAAAATAAAGAAGCTCTTGTCTGTGAACTATCAGCAACAGTTGTATATGATGAATATAAGGATATATTAGGAATCCTTGTTCTATTACATGATGTTTCTGAAAGAAAAAAGATAGCTGAAATACAAAAGAAATATACTTTAAAATTAGAAGAATCAAATCTTAAACTTAAAAATGAGATTACAGATAGACTCTTTGCAGAAGAGCAAATACGTCATTTGGTATATTATGATGCCCTTACAGAACTTTCTAATAGGAAAAAATTATTAGAAGATGTTAATATACTACTAAATAATAAAACTGAAAAATTTGCCATTCTTTTTATGGATTTGGATAAGTTTAAGAGTGCTAATGATAATTATGGTCATCAAGCTGGAGATTATATTCTTAAAACTGTAGCTGTGAGATTAAAAAGCATTATTAGATCAACGGATGAAGTTTATAGAATTGGTGGTGATGAATTCATAATAATATTAAGAAATTTGAAAGTCTCTGCAAATGCTGAAAAAATTGCAGTATCTGTTAGGGAAACATTAAGCACAGCTTTTACCTATAAGGAAAACCAATTATTTGTGGGGGCGTGTATAGGCATAAGTATATTTCCTGAGCAGGGAATTGATGCAGATACGTTAATTAAGAAGGCTGATTCAGCTATGTATGAAGTTAAGCGCAAGGGTGGAAATGGATATAAAATATATTCTCCGGAAATGAAAGAAGACTTAGAGAATTTAAGTATGGACATAAAATCAAATAAAACAATGTAAAATAAAATTATTGTTTACTATCAATTTATTATAGATTTGAGAACAATGAAAAATAAATGTGGGGTGGGTGATAAATGTGAAACTTTCGGTAAAATTATTTAGCATTGTATTCTTAGGAAGTTTAATTTTAATACTTTTTATTTACATGTTCTCAAAAATATTTTTACTAAAGAGCTTTACTGACATTGAAATTGATAAAGCTCATACAGATGCCAAAGTTGTGCTTAATTTTATTCAAAATGATCTTTCTAGGATGAATTCTATGAATTTAGACTATGCAAGATGGGATGAGACTTATAATTATTTGAATAATAGAAATAATGATTATTTATCTAGTAATTTTGATGATACAACTTCTTTGGCAAAGGCAAAAATAAGCTTTATTTTTATCACTGACAGCTTTGGAAATACAGTTTATAAAAAAAATATTGAAGACGAGACAAAGGATATATTTACGGAAGCTTTAGCTAAAAATATAACCTCAAATGCTTCTAAATTATTAAGTAATAATAACACAAAAACTATTAAAGGATTTGTGCCATATGGTAAAATTCCAGTATTAATATCTACTGAAAGAATTACAAAAAGTGATGGCTCAGGTCGTAGTCCTGGTTTTTTAATTTTCGCAAGATATTATGATAAAGATGAAATAGATGCTATTAACCAAAATACACAACTTCAAACAAATTTAGTCAATTATGATAAAGACCTAATTTTAAACAATGATTCTGCAAAGAAAGATACATTTGTTAAAGTAACTGATGAAAATTTCATTACTAGTTATGGATTACTTAACAATATATTTTCTGAGCCATCTTTCTTTGTGAAGGTTACAACACAAAGAAAGATTTTTAGCAAGGCCAAAAACACCCTGGATTACTACCTTTTAATCCTACTTTCGGTTTCAATATTATTCTCCTTAAGTATATTTATATTAATCTATTCGTTTGTTGTAAAACGAATTAAAATTATAAACTCAAAAGTTGAGAATGTACGTAATTCTAATGACGTATTTCCAACTATAATTTTAAAAGGAAATGATGAAATTTCTGAACTTGGATCTAAATTTAACAATATGTTTCATAGATTAAAAAAATCAGATGAAACCATTGTTTCGCTTGCAAATTATGATACTCTTACAGGTCTTGCAAACAGAAAAAAATTACTCGAAAACATTAATGAATTACTCGAAAACGGAAAGGAGAATTTGGCTTTTTTCTTTATAGCTTTAGATAAATTTAAAGCTATAAATAACAGTTTCGGCCACGAAGCAGGAGATATGGTTCTTGCAAAAACAGCAGAGAGATTGGAGAATAATACAAGATCAAAGGATATAGTCAGTAGAATAGCCGGGGATGAATTCATTGTAATTATTAGAGATTTAAAGTCTTCATCAAGTGCAACAGAAACTGCAGAAAAAATTTTAAAAGTATTAAGTGATGCTTTCATTTATAATAATAATCGATTATTTATAGGTGCAAGTATAGGCATAAGTTTATTTCCTAAACATGGAACTGATGTAGATACTTTAATAAAAAATGCCGATTTAGCTATGTATGAAGTTAAACATAGCGGGGGCCATGGGTATATTCTATATAACAACATCATGAATGATAAAAATAATCATATGTTAGAAACGGAAAAAAACTTAAAGAATGCTATAGAGAAAAATGAATTTATAACGTACTATCAACCTATAATAGATCTAAAATCAATGAAAGTCATAAGTGCTGAAGCTCTTATTAGATGGAAACGAGAGGAGAAAGTTATCCAACCAATAGAGTTTATTCCAATTGCAAAGAAGATAGGTAAAATGGTAGAAATCGATAATTGGATGCTATATAATGCTTGCGCACAGTGTAGAGAATGGCAGAAGCTCGGTGCAAAGGATTTTAGTATATCCGTAAATACATCCTATAAACAATTAATTCAATTGGATTTTGTCCAATTAGTAATGAATATATTACACGAGCAGTTACTAGATCCTAGGTATTTAACTCTTGAAATAACTGAGGATGAGGCCATGGAGGACATTGATTTAATAATAAAAGTACTTTTAGAGTTAAATTCTCGCGGGGTAAAAATTTCAATGGATGATTTTGGTACAGGATATTCTTCCCTTAATTGGTTAAGCAAACTTCCTATAGAGACAATTAAAATAGATAGATCACTTATAATAAATTTAGATAGCAACTCTAAAAATATAGTTATAGTAAAATCTATAATAGCAATTGCTAATAGTTTGAATATTAAAGTTATTGCAGAGGGCATTGAAACAGAAACAGAATTCGATACTTTAAAGGAACTCCAATGTGATTATATTCAAGGATATTTAATTGGAAAATCAATGCCTGCATCTGATTTTCAACAAAATTTTATCAAATAAAAAAATATGAATAATATATAAATACTTCAGGGGGAAATTTCAGTGAAAAATAGGATTAACACTAAAATAGTTATTGCTATAGTGAGCTGTTCAATTTTGGTATCCGCAATTGTGGGAATTACAAGCATTGTTAAATCCACTAGCATAATTAAGCACGAAGCCACAGATAAACTGTTAAATATGGTTTCTAGTAGAGGAAATGAATACACAGTACAGACAAAGGTGGAAAACACTGTAAAGGAGTTATCTGGACTAGTTTTAGGTACAATAGAAGTTTCTAAGGTTAAAGACCCAAGCTATATGAATATATACGAAAAACAGTTAAGTTCTTTAATGAAGAGTCCTAGTCCTTACCCGCCAAAAAGGTATATTAGCATATTGACGAGGATGAGTTAATATCAAAGTAAAAATTAGGTTACATAACAATATCAATTGTTAGTATTAAGTAACATTCAATTTATGCTTTTTATACAAAACATTCAAAATCGTAAGTCTAGTAAATTCTTTCGTCTTTTTATCCTCAGCAACTATTAGTTCCAAAACTCCCTCTGGATAACCTTCTGGTTTGTGCCAGATTAACGTACTAGGATCAAAAAACTCTTTTTCTTCTTTTGGCATGATAGCAACTCCTTTTAACTTTATAGTTAAATAGGTTCTACATATATGTTAAAAACACCTTTTAACTGAAATTTGTTACGCTGCTTAAATGATGAGGAATAGCCTCCATGTGTGAATTTATGTTATCATGAATGGTTTCTTATTTTAAAAAATGTTTATATAACAGATAGACCAGTGTTAACTAATCTAATGGCAACATTAAATAACGGTGATAAGCTCCTAGTAGATAGCATAAGTAGGTTTGCTCGTAACACTAAAGATTTGTTAAAGTTAGTAGATCAGTTAAATAATAAGGGAATTATATTTGTATCACTAAAAGAAGCCATAGATACTACTACAAACACAGGGCTATTCATGCTTACAGTATTTGGAGCAGTGGCACAACTTGAACGTGACTATATAAAGGATAGACAGATGGAAGGTATAGCTGTTGCGGTAACAGAAGGTAAATATCAAGGGCGTAAGCCAATTGAAGTACCTAAGTTATGAGATAAGTATTATAAGATGATGAATGATGGCAACATAAGTGGTGTTGATGTTATGAAAATATTAGATCTAAAGAAAACTACACTATAAATTAATTAATCAGTATGAAGAGGGTAAATAAAGCACCTTCCGATATTACAAAATTTAAATTAGTTAAATAATAAAAACCTCTGGAGCTATGAACTGAACCACTAAAAACGGACATTGCAAAAACACCCCCATTTGTAGGATAATAAAACTATGATTGGGGGTATTGTTATGTCAGCAGTAAAAGGCAAAAAACAGTTT
>NZ_JAIZZK010000039.1 GCF_020443705.1 Clostridium algoriphilum | reverse complement strand
CTTAATATACTATTTAGTGAAGTTTTAAATGAAGGAGCATAGTTTAGGGACTCCGCCCCCAACCCCTAAGAGTTATAATTATAGTCTTCCGAGTAACGAGTAAAACGGACTGCCCGAAGGCTGTCCGTTCCTATACAGATCATCAATTGTAACACGAGTTACATCTTATTACTCGACAAAACAATTATTTAACTAGTATATTAGAAAATAAAAATGTAAATAATATACTGTGATGCAATGATAAGGTAACATCATTTATCAAACTAAAATAATATCTTATTAAAATTACATAACTCAATTATTTTGCCTATAGAAAGAGAATACACAAAATAATTTACACCCTCTTACTAGCTTGTCTTATATAGACAAGTTTTTTTTATATTTCATCATATTATTTACAATAGATTAGTTCAATATGCTTTCTTTATTAAATACTGATAATTCCATGGTAACTTATAACTTTTAATGTGTTTAAATTTTATAATCTGGACAGATCCAAATGCTCCAGTCTTAATTATTATCCTATCATCCCCAATGGTATTAATAGCTCCAACAAATGGATGAACTATAAGTTCTAATTTTATTAAATATCCGACTCCACCTTCTCTTTTAGCACTTATTATATCTACACTATATGGAAAAACAAGTGGTGGTTCAGTTAAATAGTGTTTATAGTATTTATTTACTTCCTTTCGAATGTATGGCATAAGTAACGAAATAACCACATCATTACTTATTTTTTGTTTCGAGTCTTCAGGAAGTTTAGTCACTTCATCATTAGAAGGTTTATTTATATTTATTGCAAAAGATTTTCCTATACAAAAGATACATGTAAAACAAACAAAAAAACTTAATATAATTATTAATCTTTTCAATATAATCACCCTTCTTCTCTATATTTATAATTAGTCTATGCAAAATAGCTTAATTTAAACAAAAAGATGATAATTACGAAATATATAAATTAACGTACTTTTTCTAGGATTTGTTCTATTACTTCTTCCAACGTCATATAGGATGTATCAATAACTAAATCATAATTACTATCTTGATCTATATTTATATTATATAAATCGTTGAACCTAGTTACTTCTAATCTTCTTCTTTCAGTTATCCTCTCTTTAGCTTCTTGTTTTGAAGCATAATTTTCAGACTTTCCTCTCTTACTTTTCATTGCCCGTGCAACTGCGATATCTATTTCTGCTTTTAAATATATTTTGAAAGAATCAGGTATAAAATACCACGCAAGTCTAGCATCAAATATAAAATTATCTTTATCTCTTCCAATTTCCATAGTCCTGTTGTCAACTTCATGATCTAAATTATGATCAAACACATAATCATTATATTCCATGATAGACATACCTTTTTCTACAGCTAACTTCCTTTGTAATTCACCCACACTATAATAAGTATAATTTATTGCTTCACTTATAGCTTTCGCAACACAGCTCTTACCAGAATATAGGCCTCCTGTTATAGTTATTTTCAATTTCATTTCATCTCCTATATAAGAAAATTTCAACAAATAATCCGTCGAGTTATAATACCAAGTATACATTAAAAACGATGTTTTTCAAATCTACCTAATGTTCTTTATATTATATATAATAATTATTATAACATAAATTTCCATATTGATCTTTAGATTAATTCGAAATTTGCACAAGTTGTATAAGAATACTACATAAAAATAAACTACCAAAATACCTCTTGAGTATTTTAATAGTTTATTTGTTTTAAGGCAAAGTTTATTTTGTAGCATTAGCAATTATATTATTAGCATAATTTAGAACTTGTTTCTTTTGTTCTAAAGATTGACTTTTAACATCCTCTAATTTGTTTAAAATTGTATTTGCTTGTTCCTTTTGAGTTGCATTCATATATGAAGTTGCAGCTTGTATCTTCTGCTTTGCCGCATCTAATTGACTGTCAACTTCTCCATCACTTAAGGAGTCTAGATTATTAGTTGATGCACCTTTGAGCCCAACAGTTCCTACTAATTTATCTTCTTCAATTATAAGACTGTTTATAGCAATTGGTAGTGCGTCTGTTTTAATTTTTATTAGGTTATCTTCAACATAAAAATTACTATTACTTTGTTTTGATATTTGGGCCAATACCATCTTTTTAGGTAATGAAACCTTGCCTAATTTAAAATTATCAGGATTATATGTAATTTCACCATCACTAAGACCTAATTTACCCGTTGATGAAAACAATAAATCAAGAGTCTTAAAACTAAAAGGTGCTTCAATCAAAATTTTATTATTTGATACTTCTGTATTGACTTCCTTTAGGGTTATATCTCCCTTACTCATAGGTACTTCTAAGTATTGGTTAATTGCTCCATTAATGTCCGCTTGAGTTATTTCAAATTGTCCAACATTTCTGAGTACCTGACTACTAATCTTTTTTACAACATTCGAAGATGCTGTTTTATCAACTATTGCTTCACCGTTATATAATATCATGTATACAAATGCTGCTAATGCCACTAGTAAAATAATTGGCACCAATATTAATTTGTTTTTTTTAGTTCTAGCCATATTCTCCCCCTTTTTTCCTGTACTTAATATATTACCACATTTATTATAACTTAGAACTTAAAATTTAATAATTCACAAACAATTTCTATTTGTATTTACATATTTTCTTATAACGTTCTCCATAAATTATAATAAAAAATAAAACTATCAGAATACTTCCCACGTATTTGATAATTTTATTTAACTTTATATTATAATCCAAAAATCTGTTTTAACTGCCGAATGTTCTTTTGGTCAACATTTGTAAATAATGCATACTTAACCCTATCCTTGCTGGCAGAATTCAAAGTACTATAACTAGATTTAATAGAAACTTTGTCAGATGTCGAATCATAGGACTGATTAGTTTCCATTTTACCCACAGTTGATTGCAACTTTGATATCACCTGTTGTTCTTTAGCAGTCTTTACTTCTACATATGCTTCACTTAAACCTTTTTTAGCTTTTGCTAAAGAAGCTCGATTTGCCTCAGTTTTTTCTTGAGATTTTTTACCCTTCTCTTCTGTAACCATTTGGACTTTTGAAACCTCTGTACTTATTTTTGCTAATTGCTTTTTCTTCTCACTGTTTGTTGCTAGTTTGGTTTCTTCATTAAGGACATTATTAATATTACTTATTACTTTTTTCTTTTCTGTTATCGACTTACCTTTAACCCCATTTATTGAGGCTAGAATTTCATCTGCTTTTGCCTTTTCCTCATTATTCATAAATCCAGTAGCACTTTGTATCTTTTGTTTTATTATATCTAGTTGTTTATCTATTTCATTAACACTTGCATTATTAAGATCTTCTTTAGACATTATTGTGTCAGGCTTCGCAGCTATTACTAATATTTTATTATCCCTAATTTTAATGCTTGTTAACCTAACTGGAATTACATTTGGATTGGTTTTTATAGAATTGTTCTCAACATAAAAAATCTTGTTTTTGTACTTTAATATTTGAGACATTACTAATTTTTTAGGTAATGTAAGCTTTCCAATCTTAAAATTATAAGGTACATATGTAATTTTTCCATCGGAAAAATCTAGTTTTCCCTTAGAACTGAATAATAAATTAACCTTTTTAAACCTGTTATAACTAATTGGTGCCTTAATAAGAACCTCACCATTTACAATCTCTATATTAAGTCCATTAATCATTAAGTTTCCTTTAGTTTTAGGCTTAAACAAATCACTTAACTCATACATATCTTTTTGAGTTAATTCAAATTTTCCACCCTTTCCTTCTATATCTTTAAGTTTATCCATAACCTCTGTAGATGACGATTTTTTAAGCACGAATCCACTATTACATAAGATGAGATATGCAAAAACTGCTAATGTTCCTAATAAGATAATCGGTACCCCTATCAGTATAGTTTTCTTTAACTTCTTATTGGCCTTTGTTTTCTTATCATTCGACATGTTTTCCCCCTTTTTGCATTATCATTTATATAATACCACATTCATCATATTTTTAAACTCTAAATCATTCAATTCACAGATAGTTTATATGATATATCAATTAATTTGGTCATATTATACTAATATAGAAAATTGCGGACCAAGCCTTAATTATGGTATTATGTATCTAATAAAGCAAACATTTAGGAGGGTATTATGGGAACACAAAAAACACCTTATGTTAATCGAAAAAAACATTATGATAATTTATTAAAAAAACAAAATGGGGCAATAAGTTTCATAAGCCTATTAAGATTAATAGTCTTTGTATCTGGGTTAGGTTTTACTGTTTTCTTTTATTTAAGAACTGCTTATTATTTAAGCCTTCTTTTATTCATTGTTACTATCCTCACATTTGTATCTTTGGCTATTAAACATAACAAAATTAAACATAACAAGATCAGGTGCTCGGTTTTATGCGACATTAATGAAAATAGTTTAAAACGAGTCGACAACAATTGGAAGGACTTTCCTGATAGTGGTGAGGACTTTAGTGATGAGGATCACAGTTACTCAAAAGATTTAGATATTTTCGGAAAAAACTCCCTATTCCAATGGATAAACACCTGCATAACTTATCTTGGTAGACAAAAATTGAAGGACGCTCTCTCGAAACCTCAATACAATACTGAGGAAATACATAAAAGGCAAGATGCTATAAAAGAGCTTTCAGAAAATATTGGTTGGACACAAAGATTTGCAGCGGAAGCAATACTTAGTGAGAACAAAAACCACAACCCAGATGCATTGCTTGAATGGGTAGATGATAAAAATGAGTTTTTTCTAAAACCCTTAGTAGTAATTGTAATAAGATTTTTGCCAATTATAACTCTATCGCTTTTATTTTCATCTTTTATTTTTTCACAGGTATCATATAGGGTATTCCTTATAGGCATTGTGCTCCAGATAATACTACTTCTATTGGGATATAAAGAAGTAAGTAGAAATTTAGACACTGTATATAAATATAAAGATACAATTCTTGTATATAATAAACTACTTATTCATATAGAAAAGAAGAAGTTCACCTCGGAGTATTTAATAAACTTAAAAGAAAAACTTGTAAACAAGGACGGGATGAAGGCTTCTTTTCAGATTAAAAAATTAGTAAATCTCGTAACAGTAATATCTGATAGAAAAAATATATATTACTTCCCTATAAATGTAATTGCACTTTGGGATTATCAATGTTTAATTAATCTACAGCGCTTTAAAAAAGCAAGTGGTTCATCTTTATCAACTTGGCTCGACGTAATAGGTGAAATAGAAGCTTTAAATAGTTTATCAACTATAGCTTATGAACACAACGATTGGGCAATGCCAAAATTCCAAGATGGATCTCCTGTTTTCATTGCGAAGAATCTTGGTCATCCACTACTCGGAGAAAGCCGTGTATATAATGATATTCACATAGAAAAGTCTCAAAATGTTCTCTTAATAACAGGTTCTAATATGTCTGGGAAAAGTACACTTCTTCGTACTACAGGCATTAACCTAGTACTCGCATATGCCGGTGCTCCTGTATGCTGCGAAAGTTTTATATGCTCCATAATGGATATTTATACCTGCATGAGAACTAGTGATAATCTTGAAAAAAATATTTCTTCCTTCTATGCAGAACTATTAAGAATAAAAAAACTTGTATCTGCTACGACAGATAAAACACCGATATTTTTCTTATTAGATGAAATCTTTAAAGGTACTAACTCAATAGATAGACATACTGGTGCCAAGATTTTAGTTGCCAAGCTAAGCACTGAAAACGCATTAGGTTTTGTGTCCACTCACGATTTAGAACTAGGAGACATAGAAAAAACAAATAAAAGAGTTAAAAACTATCACCTTAGAGAATATTACAAAGATGATAAGCTGTACTTTGACTATAAATTGAGGCCTGGTGTATCTACCACAAGGAATGCATTATACCTAATGAAAATGGCGGGTCTTGAAATCCCAAGTGATATTAAAATTCCTAAATAGTACTAAAATTTTTATTGCTAAAAAAACTATCAAAATACATACTCATGTATTTTGATAGTTTTATTTATTTGTCTAATTGTGTTTTATAGACCAAACGACTGTCTTAATTCTCTAATACTGTCTCCATCAACGTTTGTAAATAATACAATCTTAACTCTTTCCTGGCTATTTGAATCTAGTTTGCCATAAATAGACTTAACAGTAGCTTGATCTTGGGATGAATTGTAAGAAGGATTAGATTTCATTCTGCCAACACTTGAAATCATTATAGATAACATCTGCTTTTCTTTAGAAGATTCTACTTGAGAATATGCAACCTTTAGCTCATCGTATACTTTAGTTAATGCAAGGCGTTTATTTGCAGCTTGTACTAGAGCATCCTGAGTGTTTTTTTCCTTTTCCTGCGCAGCCAATCTAGATCTTTCAACCTCTGCTCTTATTCTTTTTAAATCTTCATCACCTTTAACCGGTTTGCCTTTTGCTTCTTCTTCACTCTTCTTATCAATATCATCAAATAACTTTTTCATGTTAAGAGTTGTTGCAGAACCTAATATTTTATTATTTGTAATCTTAAAATTATTTATCTTAAAAGGAATTACTTTTGAATTTATTTTTATTGAATTATCCTCAGCATATAATATTTTGTTATTAAGCTTTACGATGCTGGGTACTACTAAGCTTTTAGGTAATGGTAGATTACCTATTTTAAAATTATCAGCAACATATGTAATTGTACCTTTAGAAAAATTCACTTTCCCTCCGGATGAAAATACTAAATTAAGATTTTTATAACTAATAAGTGCCTTAATTAAAATCTTATCCTTTACCATTTTAATATTAACACCATTAATAGTCATATCTCCATTACTTTTAGGGCTTTTAAAATACAGATTACATACTTCATCTATATTTTTTTGAGTTAACTCAAATGGTCCACCTTTTACCTGTATATTCTTAAGTTTATTTATGACCTCTGTTGAACTAGTTTTTTTAAGAGTTATCCCATCATTATGCAATATAATAGATGCAAAAATTGCCAGTCCTCCTAATAAAACACTCATTAGCCCTATCAACTTATACTTACTTAGTCGTTTATTTTTTTTGATTTTATTACTTTTGGCCATATTACCCCCTTTAGCTTAGTATTTATATATTAACACAATTAACGTTGTTTAAAATTTTGTTTAAGATTATTTACAAAGAGTTTTTGTTATTTATATGAAAATAATTTTCAATTATCGTTTGTTTTTTTTTCCACATTTTTATTACATATTGTTTTTTTATCCACAATTCTTGGTTTAAGTGTGATCTGTTTAACTTTATATTTTGGAATTTTTATGTAATTTAATTTCCATAACCATTTTTTATTAGCAATTGAACCATGTATATATTTTAGCATTTTTCCTATGTTTCAATAGGTTTTTAATCTCGTTTTTGAGCAAAATAATAACATAGTAATATCGAGAAAGGAGAAATGTTATGAAAATTAAATTAATTTTAAAAAATTTTATTATCCTAATTTCTATAACTACTATTTTAAAAGGTTATTTTCTTTTCGATTTTGCTAGCAAAAACGAAGACTATATAGATAAATATGGAGTTTATCTAGTATTAGCTGAATGATTCAATAACATACATTAAATAAAAAAATTGTATAAGCTAATCATAGGCTTGTACAATTTTTTATAAAAAATTTATTATAAATAAAATTTAAAAAACCGACAAGACTCATAAAATCTTATCGGTAAATTATTTTATCATTTTTTAAATATCTCTTTTTTCAAAGACCCAATAACCTGCAAGGCAAAATATTATAGAATATATAGTAGATATAACAATAGCAAGTGATAGTGTTGTATTATCAATATATGCTCCTTGAGTTATAAATGCAGCTAAATTAGATAATGCAAATGGAAGATATTTGCACCAACTAAAAAATACAGCTAATTGTTGCATAATACCACTTACAACTAAAAGCAAGAATAAAGAGAATCCAGTTGCAATTGATCGAGAACGAGATATTGCTGAGATTGTAAAAGCAACTATTACATAAACAAGCACTTGAAGAAATTCAAGGCCAAAAATAATAAATGTTTTTAATATGGCTGAAATATATACTATCTTACTACTCGTCCACATCATTTCCTTAGCTCCCATACCGTTGAATCCATAAAATATGCCTATTAATATAAAGTTTAGCAAAAATGTTATTACCAACAATACAAGACCATAAAGTATTGTAGATATAAGTTTTGCAGTAAGAATTTCATACCGCTTATAAGGGCGTGATATCATCATTTTCATTGTACCCTCAGAAAATTCGCCAGCAACTAAGGCCGAACATGATATTATTAGAAGAAGTGCAATAATTGCACTATAACCAGCACTTGTAGCAAACTCTGTGCTTCTTTGCCAAATGCTATTTTTTGTTTCTGGCTTAATATTGTTGTTAATTCTGTATTCACTTTCAGCAATCATCTTTTTTGATGATCCTATAGCCATTTTTGCCATCTTATCTGTTCCATCTTCAGCTTGTTTTAATTGAATTTTTTGTAATGCTACACCTTGTTTTAATTCTTGTTTCCAATTTTGCGAAACTTTTATTGTAGTTGGAGAATTGTGTGATGCATTATAATATTTCACAATCCCCGTTGCTGCTATTATAATTACTATCATTAAGATTAACATTATTTTTGTAGAAAGTCTCTTCCACAACTTTATGTTTTCTATTGAAACAAGTGTAAAAAAATTCCTCATATTATTTTTCCTCCCCTGTGAGCTTCATAAATACATCCTCAAGTGATTGAGTCTCTTGTCTATCCATACCAAAAATACCTACACCTGCAAGAGTTAATGTTTTAATTAATTCAGGCACACGTTCCTTAGTTGTTTCAATATGAACTCCATCGCCTAGGATACTACTAGTAATACTCATGCTTGTTAAGAGTGTAATGGCCTTTTCATTATCATCAGATTCTAATATCAGAACTGTTCTATCACCTTTCTGCGAGATGTTAAGAAGTTCATCAACGGTTTTCACTGTTATTATTTTACCCTTGTTAATTATGCCAATTCTGTCGCACATCTGTTGCATTTCGCCTAAGATATGACTAGATACAAGAACTGTAAGACCAGTTTCTGATGAAAGTTTTCGAAGTAGCTCACGCATATCCTTAATTCCAGCTGGATCAAGACCATTTGTAGGCTCATCAAGTATAAGGAGCTTTGGGTTATGTAGTAATGCTTGAGCAATACCTAGCCTCTGCTTCATACCTAGAGAGTAAGTTTTCACCTTATCCTTTATTGCCCTCTCAAGATCCACAATTTTTATTACTTCATTAATTCGTGCCTCATCTACACCATCATATATTTTTGCAAATATTCTAAGATTGTCAAGTCCAGACATATATTTATACATATCAGGATTCTCGACAATGCACCCAATGTTGCGCATTGCTCCTTTAAAGTCTTTTTTCACTGAGCATCCGCCAACATATATATTTCCCTCAGTAATTTTTGATAATCCTACTATCATCTTAATAGTAGTAGATTTGCCGGCTCCATTAGGTCCTAAAAAACCAAATATTTCTCCTTTTGAAAGCTCAATAGAAATATCTGATACTATTGTACGCTTACCTATAACTTTTTTTAACTTTTCAACTTTTAATACTTCACTTGTCATGATGGACCCCCTAGAATTGTTATTGTTTTTAATAAGAAATTTATTTTAAGTTTGTCCTGTTTTTAAGCAAATATGATGTTGCATAAAACAAAAATACAAATATTGTTACGTCCATAATATACCAAACAAATAAATTATTCATCGAATAATCTTTTACTAGAACGTAAAACCCTGATGTAGTTTTTGCGTATTTAGCCATATCTTTTAATATCAATAAAGGAAGAGAGTTTAAAATTTCTATAGTAAAATATGTTCCAAGCCCCGCCAGTATGTTAAACCCTTTCCAAATTGGTAGTTTTGAGATTGAAATTGAAAAATACATTACAAGCACGCTACGGAATACGTTTAACAAATACTCAATTACATAAGTTATTGTATATGCCTTATTTATCACATAAAAATTTTGAAAATCTATACTATAACTTAATTCACTAAAGCTAAAAATAAGTAATGTTATTAATGAAACCATAATTAATGTAAGCGCGAACATCCAAATAAGTGCAGGTATAAGCTTTGAAGCCAAAACATTTTTACCACCGCTTGAACTTGTGAACATAAGATATCCTTCGCTGCCATAAATATTCGTACTGTACCTTCTAAATATTTTAATAAATATTATTATACTTAAGAATATAATCACAAAAATAAATGAGGATGTATTAATAATTTTGTAGTTTTTAAAAAAACTCATTGTAACAGATGAAATCAATATATAAACCAAAAATGCTGCAATAACTCTCTCGTAACTCCATTTAATTTCATACTTTAAAGGCCCTATTATCATTTAAAAACCTCCCTAAAAGATTAATTGCACCCCTTTTGGGGACATAACTCTTGGGTTATGTCCATTCAATGAGTGCAATTTAAAATAGTTAATTGATGTTATATACCTACATCTTTACTTTAGTCTCAACAGCAAATATTTCTTTTTTCTTCCATATGAAGAATGCCATAAGTGCAGGAAGTATAAGTGAAATAAGAATAGTTGGCTTAAATCCAGTACTTACAATTGCATACATAATATTTGCTACCTCAGCAACAAAATACATATATATACCTAATTCCTTCTTCATTAATATTAGAACAATTCCTAAAATTACTATTATTGTAATTATTAAACTGATAACTACAATAGAAGTAGGTGTTTCTGGAATTCCCATTGCTTTAATCTGATCCTTAATAAAAAAGCTTGCTATAAGTCCTATTATTGTAAACCCCATTAGAACTAATTGAATAATTGACACCGTTAGTATACCTGCTCCTACTTTTGGTTTTTGAATGTTTTCCATTAAAATCCCTCCAATAAATATATTTTTTAATAATATCATAATGGCTTTCGCCAAGATTTCGGTTTAATTTTTATTTGTATATTGCCTTTATTGGATCCATTTTTGATGCATTAATAGCTGGTATTATTCCAAAAATTATTCCAATAAGAACAGAAGTTGCAGTTGCCCCCACAATGCTACCTACGGTCATAACCGGAGGAAATGGCAAGAAAACACCAATTATTTTGCAGAAAATGAAGCCACAAAATATGCCCATTAAACCACCGATACCTGTAACAAAAATTGATTCTAAAAGGAATTGAAGTAATATACTTTTGGGTTTTGCCCCAATAGCACGTCTAATACCAATTTCACGTCGACGCTCAGTTACCGAAACATACATTATGTTCATTACACCTATTCCCCCAACAAATAAAGAAATACCAGAAACCAGTGCTATGAAAGCAGTTAATCCTCCAATTATCTTCTCAAAAGCTTTAGTAATTGCCTGAGGATCCTGAAGTTTATATTCACCTTTTAAATTAGGATGATCCTTCATAAGCTCATTCTTAATATTTTGAAAAACCTTATCTTTATCTTCACCGGCTTTTATATAAACATCTAAACTCGATATAAGTGAATCCGAATTCATATCTTCTACTGATTCTTTTGAAATATAACTTGATCCTCCTGTTAGAGAGAATGTACCTACATCACCTAAAACTCCTATAACCTCATAGATAGATCCATTTACTGTTATTCCACAGCCAATGCCCTTTGCTGGCGATTTAAAAAGACTTTCTGCTGATTTATAATCCAATATAATTAATTTTTTAGAACTTTCATATGCTTTGAAAGAACGTCCATACTTAACAGTTAGCTCCTTATTATCATAATTCTCTAGCATAATTACTGCTTTTTTATCAAAGTATGTACTCTCACCAGTTGTAACCCCTAGTCCTGCAATCCCTCGAGACGCCTCTGCCTTTTCTACTCCAGCCACCCTACTAATACTAAATGGATCAGATTTACTAAAGGGCTCGATCAAACTTAAATCCGCATCCGCATTCTCCCCCACAAAATTAACATTTATTTTATTTGCACTAGAATCCTGCATAGACTTATTTACCTCTGCCTTTAATCCATTACCAACTGACAAAATGGCTATTACAGAGCTTATACCTATGATTATTCCTATCATCGTAAGGAAAACTCTTAATTTGTGTGATTTCAGGCTATAAAATGAAGTTTTGATTAAATTTATTATAGACATATCTAATCCACCTTTGTTATCACTCCATCTTTTAAATGGATTACTTTACTTGCATATTTAGTTAAATCACTATCATGTGTTACCATTATTATTGTTTTATTTTCTTCATTAAGTTTCTTAAGTATATTCATAATCTCCTCACCAGTTTCACTGTCTAGTGCTCCAGTTGGCTCATCAGCTAAAATCAAGTAAGGATTATTAATGAGAGCTCTTGCTATTGCAATACGTTGCTGTTGACCACCTGACAATTCAGATGGTGATTGCTTTTCTTTATGAAGCAATCCTACCGTATCTAAATATTTTTCTATTCGGTGAACTTTTTCTTTTTTAGGTATATTACTACCTTCGCGATAAAGCAATGGAAGTTCAACATTTTGACCAATGCTCAAAGAATCTATTAAGTGAAACTGCTGAAATATAAATCCCATATAACTATTTCTAAGTTCTGATCTTTGATTTTCGCTAAGATGGGTAACATCCTTACCATTAAATATATAACTACCCATATCAAAATGGTCAAGGAAACCGAGAAGATTTAAAAGTGTAGTTTTTCCGCTTCCTGACTTTCCCATTATCATAAGAAAATCCCCTTGCTCTATAGTTAGATTTATATCCTTAAGTACGTGCAGCTTAGAATCCTTTAGTTTATAGTACTTATTAATATTAATCAAATCAATAAGCTTACTCAACAGAAATACCTTCTTTCATATCTTTAGAAGTTTTTGCTATACTGTCATTTTCACTTAACCCACTAAGCACAATAACTTGAGAAGAATTACTTTTTTCATATGTTATTTGTTTTTTTGTTAGTTTTTTACTTACAACCTTAAACACGTATTGTTTGCCATTTTCCTCGAGTATTGAACTCTTCGGTATTTTCATATCCTCTTCTTTAAGTTTTATAGTGGCTTGTACATGAAAACCATTAATAATATTCTCTTGAGAATCAAGGGATATGTTTGCATCATAATATGATACAGTAGACGCAGTACTTGTTGCCGATTGCGCCGCAACTGATGCTTCAGCCGCCACTGGACTATTCCCTACACTTTTTACCTTCCCAGTTACTGTTTTGTTTATAGCGAATATAAGTATATCCACTTGTTGATTTTCAGCAAGCTTAGTCTGGTCTTTTTCATTAATGCTTCCTTTCACATAAAATGTAGTAGCCTCAATTACAATATATGGCTTTGTTTTATCTTTAGAATCACTTAATAGTACTTTCCCACCTATAGGAGCGCTCACATAAGTAAATTCTTTATCTTCCAAATTTTTCACTTTAGCATCTGTTGTATCAATTTGAGTTTGCACAACATCTATTTGGTCCTCATATCCACTAATCTGTGCCTCAGTACTTGCCGCATTTGATGCACCCTTTGAAGCACTAGTAGCACCAACAGATACGACTTGCTCTTTTGCTTCTTTCTGCTGCTTTGCTAAAAGTTTTTTTGCATCTCTTTTTTTAATTACTAATCTCTCTTTTTGCTCATTACTGGAATCAATTTGTTGTTTTGCCTCATCAATTTGATTCGAAATTTCATCGCTTTTATATGTAAAAAGAGCATCTCCCTTTGTTACTACTTGTCCATCAGTAACAGAAACATTATTTACATTTCCTTTTGTTTCATCTTGATATATATTTTCCACTTTCTCGGGAACAATAATACCATTTACAAATACTTTCTCTTTAGCCGGTATTGTATATAAAGATATCGGATCACTTTTATTAAAAGCTAGTTTATCATTATCTTTAAGTACAGAAGCAATAATTCCAGCTAGTATTATTACAAAAATAATTCCTATAAAAATAATATGTTTCTTTTTCATAAATTTACCTCCCACCCCAAATATTAAATAGTTTCTCACTTAGATTGTAAAGCATTTACAATTAAAATCAATACTTAATGCATAGAACGCATTACTGGCAACATAGAAAGAAAAAAAAGATGGATTATAAAGTTTACTTAAATGATATCTTAAATATAGTGTAATTATCTTCAAATAATAACTGAACATTATTGCCTGTTTTTTCAACTATCTTTTTTATATTGTAAAGACCATATCCTCTGAGATTACCTTTTTTAGTAGAAAACCCTCTTTTAAATATGTTTTGTATATTACTAGGGTTTACTGTTATTCCACTATTTTTAACTTCTACAATGTTACTAGTTCCTTCTGTACGAATATTTAAAATAACCACCTTATCGTTAATGCCAGTTGTAACAGCATCAAAAGCATTATCTAAAAGATTATTTAAAATGCCCGAAATTTCATAATCACTTAAACTAGATTCTAATGAATTATTCGTTACATGAAATACTAACTTTATGTTTAATCTGTCTGCTTCACACAATTTATTATATATTATGGCTTTAAC
Organism: Clostridium algoriphilum; assembly: GCF_020443705.1. Taxonomy (GTDB): domain Bacteria; phylum Bacillota; class Clostridia; order Clostridiales; family Clostridiaceae; genus Clostridium_AD; species Clostridium_AD algoriphilum. Next base: position 9,330 of record NZ_JAIZZK010000039.1, on the reverse strand, counting down.
TATAATATTGTCTATATATAAAATATCTTCTATAGTATTATTGGAACATTTAAGTGATAACATAAACTTCTTTAATTCATGCTTGACTTCTTTTTCACTTGTTATTTCTACTATTGCATTAATAGTGTTTAATTGATTTCTAAAATCATGCTGTTTACGTCTTATTTCCTCTACTATATCAACTAAAATAGGGTTGTATCTATTTTGTAATTCTGCAACTTTTTTATCTTCACTTATTTTTACTATATAATAATATAAAAATATATTTAGTAATAACATAAATGATACTATGAGAATATATACTACCAAATTGTTTAATATTATATTCTTATTATATTCCCATATTAATTTAGAACACACGGCATATAATCCTAAATTGATTATAAAATAAAACAATATTTTAGATTCTAATTCGATAAACTTTCTTACGTTTTTAACAAAATTAGATCTTATTATAATAAGAACAATAGATAATTCAAGTAATAGAAGAGTTATTCTCCATATGAATTCACCTGCATATGCAAATCCAATAATAGACATAAAAGCAATAAGACTTGCTTGTATAACAAAATTTATACAACTAAATATAATAAATTCTAGTGTCGTCTTCAAAAGACGTCTTTTATAAATGAATTTTATAGAAAGTATTACACTTGAGTAACTAATTAATACATTTATGTATTTGTCTGCATTACTAGTTAGGATCATAACACTTGTACCTATTAAAATAACGAATAAATTTTTCAACCAACTATTTTCATCTTTCAAACAAAAGTTTGACCATAATACCATAAAAATAAATAATTCAATAACATTAGCTAAAAGTTGTTGTAATATACCTAACATTTTATACACTCCTTCTCATAATCTTCCTAAAGATATAATTATTTAAATTGTTCCATTATTGTATCTTTAAATTTATAACCTAAAAGAGCACTTTTATCATAATCTTCAAAGTAGATTTCACTCAATCTATTATCTATACTAACAATCTCCCTTATATGATTAACATTTACAGCAAAAGATCTGTGGCACTGAATTATATTGTAACAACTTATAAGTTTAAGAATGTTTTTGAGACCTAAATCATTAACTTTATAAGCACCATTTACCGTATGTACCATACATGTTCTAAGCTTTACTTCTATAAAAATTATATCATCAACATATACTTTTAAACTAATGCCTTTTATAAGTTCAAATATCACGTAAACTTTATCTCTTGGCGCACTTTTTGTATTCTCACTATGCGCTATAAAGCGTTTTGTCATATCTACTATTTCAGCTGCATCATAAGGCTTTATAATATAATCATAACAATGCACTTTTTTAAACGATTGAGTTATATATTCAACATTTGTTGTTAAAAAAACAATAAAACTAAATTCATATAGAGGTATTTGTCGTAGATCCATTGCAAAATCTAATCCCGACGAATTCTTTAAGGATATATCTATATAAAATATGTCTATCTTATTATTAATTGTAATTCTTAGAGCCTCTTCTCTATCTTCACACTCATATATGTTTATATATTTATCTATCTGCTGTATTGTGTTTTTTAAATTTTTTCTTTGTATTTCATCGTCCTCTGCTAATAGCACATTCATACTTTTCCCCCTACGCACTAACTATCAAAGCTTATAAAATTATATTATATTATAGAAATTATATATATAATTGCCGTTTATTGTGAGCTTATCTGACTTAATTTTACTATGTACTGGCTAAAGTTTCAAGTTTTTATAATATTTAGTCGTTTTTTTCCTGTTATAGCATTCTTCTATCTTTATTTACAAACTTCATTATATAATCTGTCAAGAAACCTCATAAATTATATTAAAATAGTAATAACTTACTAGGAGTAATGTTTATAATATTGAGCATCATAATAGTAGAAATGAAAATCATTATCACATGAAGGAGGTGAAATATATGTCAAGAAACAATAGAGTATTAGTTCCTGAAGCTAAGGCTGGATTAAACAAATTTAAAATGGAAGCTGCTAAAGAAGTAGGAGTAAATCTTACAGATGGTTACAATGGAGATTTAACTTCAAGAGAGAATGGTTCTGTAGGTGGTCAAATGGTAAAAAAAATGGTTGAGTCTTATGAAAAGAATTTGTAATAACAAAAAGAGCATCCTAGATGATGCTCTTTTTTTTAAATTTTAGTATCTACTACATTATGGTATTTTCAGTTTTTTTATCAAATATATGAATTTTGCTAGCATCTAACGCCATTTTAATCTTATCTCCAGCTTTAGCAGGCGACGATCCATTAACTCTAGCCACAATATTTGTATCTTCGTTTTTCATATAAATATAAGTTTCTGCGCCCATAAGTTCAGTAACCTCAACTTGTGCTTCTATTACTGCATCCTTATGTTCTTCAATAAAATCACTTCTATCCTCTATATTTTCTGGTCTTATTCCCATTATAACGGATTTATTTATATATGATTTTTCTTTTATGATTTTAGCTTTATCCTTTGGTAATATTATAATTTCATTATTAAAAGCAAGCACAACTTCACCATTTTGCACTAGAACCTTAACCTCTATAAAGTTCATTTGAGGACTTCCTATAAACCCTGCAACAAACATATTAACGGGGTGCTCATATATCATGCGTGGAGTATCTACTTGTTGTATTAATCCATTTTTCATTACAACTATTCTTGTTCCCATTGTCATAGCTTCTGTTTGGTCGTGAGTTACATATATAAAAGTTGTCTGAAGTTTATGGTGCAGTTTTGATATTTCTGTTCTCATTTGAGCTCTAAGTTTAGCATCTAAATTTGATAAAGGCTCATCCATTAAAAACACCTTTGGATTTCTAACTATTGCTCTTCCAAGTGCTACTCTTTGTCTTTGCCCACCTGATAATGCCTTTGGTTTCCTCTGAAGTAAATCTTCTATATCAAGTACTTTAGCAACACCTGTAACCTTTTGTTTTATTTCATTTTTTGGTATTTTTCTTAGTTTTAATGCAAATGCCATGTTATCATATACAGTCATATGCGGGTATAATGCATAGTTTTGGAAAACCATAGCTATATCTCTATCTTTCGGTGCCACATTGTTTACTAGCTTATCTCCAATATATATTTCTCCTTGTGATATATCTTCAAGTCCTGCTATCATTCTTAATGTTGTTGATTTACCGCAACCTGAAGGTCCTACAAAAACTATAAATTCCTTATCTTCTATTTCAAGATTAAAATCCTTAACCGCTGTTACATTTCCCGTATAAACCTTGTTTAAATGTCTTAATGATAAGTTCGACATAATAGATACCTCCTGTATACACAAAAACACTGAAAGCATTACTACTTCCAGTGCTTACGTAATTTATTTATTAGTTTTATTGTATTTCTCGATTGCACTATTAGCTATTTTTGCTGCGTTGTCTAAGGCTTCTTGTGCTGTTTGTTTTCCCGACAGCATAGTTTCTATATTTGTTTCAGTTGCTGCCCTAGCTTCTGGAAGTACACCAAGTAATGCGCCTTTTGATGCTGGAGTAGATGCATGCAATTGGTCTATAGCTGTTTGAAATTGTGGGTATTTAGCTAAATTATCTTTTACCTCTTTAAGTTCATAAGCTTTTTTGTTTACAGGAAAATACCCAGTATTCGCATTCCAATATGCTTGTTCTTTAGCAGATACCATGAACTTTAAAAATTCCCAAGATGCTTGTTGCTTTGCTGTATCTTTTTTATCCATTATCCAAAGAGAAGCTCCCCCTATAGAAACGCCACCTTTATCTGTTTCATTAACTTTAGGTAAAAATCCTGTTCCTACCTCAAACTTACCATTAACGCCAGCTAAAACTGAACTTAGAGATGCTGTAGAATCCAAGTACATTGCTGTATTTCCTGCCATAAATGCATTCTGAGTGTCCTCAGTTTTGCGGCCAAAGTTCCCTACATTACCTGAATCAACTAGCTTTTTCCATTCATTTAATATAGTAAGTCCGCCACCATTTTTATTGTAATCTACTGTTGTTGCAGCGCCAGTTCTTCCGTTGCCATTGTCAGCATAGTTTTTTCCTTGCTTAATCATAAATTGTTCAAAGAACCATGCGTATATAGGCATTGAATATCCATATTGAGTTACTTTACCTTTCGCATCTTTTTTTACAAGTTTTTTTGCCATCGCTTCAACCTCAGTTAAAGATTTGGGTGAAGTATTTGGATCTAGTCCCGCTGCTTTGAAAGCAGTTTTATTGTAGTAAAGTATAGGCGTTGAAGAATTAAAAGGCATTGAATTTAATTTCTTATCTACAGTATAATAAGCAAGCAAGTTTGGCTCTAAGCTAGATATATCATATTTTTCTTTATCAATGAAATCCTGAACTGGAACTGTAGCCTTGCTATCAATCATATATCTTGTTCCTATATCGTAAGTCTGCATAACATCTGGACCAGAATTGCTTAATTGAGAGTTTTTTAATTTATTAAGTGCGGCATCATAATCACCTTGAAATTGAGCGGTAACCGTTATGTTCGTTTGAGAATCATTAAAATCTTTTACCAATTTATTAAGTGCAACTCCTAAGTCCCCACCCATACCATGCCAAAATGTTATGTCAACATGTTCTGCTTTAGCATTTGTTGTAGAACCTGCTTGTTTAGTTTTGCTACCACAACCACCCAGCATTGAAGCCGAGACCACAACTGCTAGTATCGTTGAAATAATTCTTTTTTTCATTAATAAATCCCCCTTAAAATATACATAATTCTATTGCTACCCTTTAACTGACCCTGAAGTCATTCCATCAATTAATTGTTTTTGACCAACTATAAATATAAATATAGATGGGATTATTATTATTATTATACCTGCAAGCATCATTCCAAATGATTGTACTTCTGCAGATTGAAGCATAGTCATGCCAATCTGAACCGTCCTCATTTCAGGTTTACTAGTTATAAGTAGCGGCCACATATATTGATTCCAAGTTAATAAAAAGATATAAATTCCAAGAGACGAAATTATAGGTTTAGAAATAGGCATAAGAATTTTAATTAAAAACTGAACTCCACTACATCCATCTATAATGGATGCTTCTCTCAATTCTTTAGGGACTGTTAAAAAATATTGCCTCATCATAAAAATTCCCATAGCTGATGCTAAATAAGGCAGTATAAGTCCTGTATAGGTATCAAGTAACTTTAAAGAACCTATTGTTAAATAATTTGAAATAATAATCGCCTCTCCAGGTATCATTATTGTAGCAATCATAATTATGAATAAAATCTTTTTCCCTTTAAATTCATAAAATGCGAAAGCATAAGCACTAAGACAAGATGTTAAAATTTGTCCAATAGTTACAGCTATTGATACTACAAAACTATTAAATATAAATCTAAATATTGGTACTGTAGCAAATACATCTTTATAGTTACCAAGATAAAAGCTTTTCGGCAATAACCTTGGTGGCATAGCGTGAATTTGGTCTGATGTCATAAATGTTACTGACAGTGCATACAAAATCGGAGAAATCATAAGTATTCCAACAAAAATATTGGAAATAAGTAAAATTACACTACTTTTTTTATTTTCCATTATGAATAATGCACTCCCTTCTTTTCATAACTAAATTGAAACATTGCTATAACAGCCATAAGAATAAATAATATAATCGACTGAGCAGATGCGGTATCAAACCTACCATTAAAAAATGCTTCTCTGTAAATAGAAAATACCAATACATTTGTAGAATTACCAGGTCCACCATTTGTTAATATATTTATTTGTCCAAATGATTGAAATGCATTCATAATGTCCATAAAAACCATAAAAAATAATGTAGGTGATATCATAGGCATAATAATTTTAAATAACTTTGTAAAGTATCTTGCTCCATCTATAGATGAGCTTTCAAGTATTTCCTGTGGAACATTTTTTAGTCCTGCAAAAATAAATATAAAATTAACTCCTGCATTCATCCAAATAGTTACGAATGCCACAGATAATAGTGCCCATTTGGGATCTAATAACCACCCAATGTTTGTTTTTAATATATTATTTAGCATTCCTATACTCGGATGAAAAATTATTCTCCAAATAATTGCTGCAGATGCTGAAGATACTGCTATTGGAACAGCATACATTACTTTTGATATGCCGATCCCTTTTATTTTATTATTAGCAAGTAGTGCTAAAGCAAGGCCTATTACAACAGACGGAATAGTTGTCATAATAACAAATTCCATTGTAACAATTAAACTATTTATAAAATCTGGAGATGTAAATATCTCTACATAGTTTTGAAGTCCAATAAACTCTTGAAATTCTCCACGAGCATTTGTTAATCCGAAACTCATATATAAAGTTTTAAAAAATGGATAATAAACAAACAAACCGAATATCAATAAACTAGGAAATAAAAATGCATATGGTTCTAGTTTTGCTTTTAAGCTAGTCTTAGTTTTCTTAGACTCTAGTTTGGATATTTTTTGTTTCTTCGAAATAATTTCACTCACTATAGTCCCCCTTCAAGTCCTGTCATATTTTTTATCATTTCATAATCATTTTTAGACCGATGCATACTTTGTTGTTATATTAATAATTTAATACTTCGGACTAAAATATAATAATTAAATACAATTACCATTTTATCTAACTTATGTTAAGGTAAAACATAGTTACTGTTAACGATAAGTTAAATCGAATATTGTTTAAACTTTAAAAATATGGATAAAAATATGAAAGTAAAAAATAAAAGGCCCTGTTGTTTAAGTAAACAACAGGACATTTTTGTAATCTTAAATGGCTATTTATTTTTTGGCATCTAATAAAACTCTCTTTAATTTATCTGGATAATTAGTAATTAAACCATCCACTCCAGCTTTAATTAAACTTTTCATACAATCTTCTTCATTCACAGTAAATGGATTAACTAAAATCCCTTCTTTTTTGGCATTATCGATGATTTCTTTATTAACTGAATAAAAGTAAGGATGTAATGCATCTGCTCCAATACGTTTGCAATACACTTCTGGCTGGTAAAGGCCAGCCATATATAAAATCCCTGTTTTAATTTGTTTATCAATCTCTTTACAATGCACCATAGAATAATGATTAAAACTAGATAATATTACTTTGTCCTCGTAATTATATTTATAAATCATCTCTATGAGCTTTTCCTCCATTCCAGGATATACAATCACACCATTTTTCAGCTCTAAATTTAAGATTATATTATTTTCTTTAGCAAATATAATTAGATCTTTTGCGGTTGGTATTTTCTCAGTATTATACTTTTTATCAAACCAAGAACCTGCATCCAATTTATTTAATTCATCATATGTAAAATCTCTTACTAAACCTTCACCATTCGTGGTTCTATTGACATATTCATCATGAATAAGAACAAGTACTCCATCAGATGTCATTTGAACATCAGTTTCAATTCCATTTGCTCCAAGTTCTACTGCTTTTTCAAAGGAAATCATTGTGTTCTCTGGATAATACGCACTAGCGCCTCTATGGGCATAATTATTTATCATACATTTACCTCCAATAACATTTTTATTATTAGAAATAGTGTAACATATAAATAATTTTGTTAAGTAAAGGTTATGTTAAAAGTGTGATTTTTTTAACATAACCTTGTAAATGTTTACTTATATAACAAATAAAATTACATAGTATACAACCATAGTAATCATTCCGAGTGGAACTCCAAGTTTAATCCATTCTCTAGTTTTAATATTTAATTTACCAGCAGAAATAATATTAGGTATATTACCTGGAATCATCATTCCTCCACTAACAAGTAATCCGATTAGCACAGCTTTAACTTGTGTTGGCGACATTTTGATACTTATTTCAGCAGCAGCTAATGTTGCATTATCGAGCACTGCCGATGACATATTAACCCAATATAAATAACGAGTATCAAGAGGTAATATACAACGATCAATTATTGGTTTAAATCCCTCTCCAAGTAATTCTAGTGCTATAATGAACAGAAAAATTTTGATGGCTCTTATCAATATTACTTTATTCGGTTCTTCTATATCAACTTTGAAGTTATTCACTGTTTCAATTTTTTGTTGTTTTCCATACCATGCTCCAATAAGCCCAAAAATAAATATACCAGGTATAATATAAATACTAAAATGCTTTAAAAGAAACCAGAAATCCACATTAAGCTTAGCGACCACAATTGTAGATAATGGTTCTCCTATTGGTGTTAATATTGCCCCCATTCCAATTGAAAAACATGAAACTATATTAATATTTATTTTGTTTTTTCTGCTAACTGGAAGTATATTAACTATTTCTACTAGTAGAAGCGCAGCTATTATAGCAGTTATGATACTTGATAAAAGCCCTATTATTACGACTAATAAAAATACAAATATCCTTAATGGGACACGTTTTAAAATATGTTTTAATGTTCTTTCTATATGTGTATTTAGTGCTTTAAATAAAAATCCGCCTACTAACACAACAAAGGTTATTATATATATAAATTTATTTTGCAATATATTAGAAAAAAGTTCTTTATTTAAAACTCCGGAAGTAATAGCTGCTAATAACCCCACCGAAAATAGAAAAAACTCAAGATTTCTTTCTACTTTTCTTGATACGATTGGTAATACAAAAGTTATTGCTAGAAGTAAAATTAACATGTAAAAGGTCATCATCACTCACTCCATATTATAAATTATTGTCTAGTGTTCTTATATTGATAATAATCCAACTTTTTATTTGCTTCTATGTTGTAGCTTTTCTTCTTCAACTTTCTGTTGTAGTATAAAAATAACATAATCAAATCTCGTAATCGTTTCCATAGCAATCAAATTACAAGCATATGTTATGTTAGGCATTCACATTATCTCCTCCTTACATTAGTACTCACATATAAATTTTAATATACCATAATAAAATAAAAAAGTGGGTACTCAAATAAGAATTGCCTACCCTATGAACAAAATTCTCGGATCAAACTAAACTTCAGTTTGTACAACCGATAAAAAATATTAGTTTATACAATATATAATACTATATAACTTAAATTAACTCAATTATTATTTGATAAATAAATTATTTGTAATTATATCTAGAAATGGTATACATACTACCCCCTATTATAGGTGCATATCTAGGAGCTGATTTATACTTATTAGAAGCTAAATAACGTACATTTTCATTATATGTAGAACTTGAAACCTTTATACCTCGAAATTAAAAACCCCCAACCTATGAACTGAACCATGGTTAATGGACACTAAAAATAAACCCCTACCATAGAATATCTTGAATTTACGTAAGCTGACACCGTTTTTCATATGGTGTCAGTTTTGTTTTTAGTT
>NZ_JAIZZK010000038.1 GCF_020443705.1 Clostridium algoriphilum | reverse complement strand
CTACAAACAAAACTGCATTGTATTTCTTCAAAGTATTTTTTCACTTTTCAACGTGCAATTAAAACCCTAATATTTACATTCCTGTTTTTTCATAAGTTAGTTAACACTATCGAATTATATATATATATTGAAACCAAAAGGTTCCATTTATAAAAAGATTACCATAATAATCTCTTTAAAAAGTCAACTAAAGTAAATTAAATATATTTTGGTAACCAATCCTTATGAGCCTCTATAAGTTCATCACACATAGCTACAATATCCTCAATAGAAAGTTCTGATGATGTGTGTGGATCTAGCATTGCTGCTTGATATATATATTCTTTCTTTTTGGAAAGCGCTGCTTCTACAGTAAGCAATTGAACATTTATATTTGTCATATTAAGTGCTGCACACTGCACTGGTAAATCACCAACATAACATGGATGAATTCCTGTTTTATCAACAAGACAAGGAACTTCAACGCAAGCATTCTTAGGTAAATTTGTGATTAATCCGGTATTTAAAACATTTCCTCCAATTTTATATGGCTTGTCCGTTTCCATAGCTTCCAAAATATATGAAGCATATTCATTAGTTCTCTCATGTAAAAGTTCTTTATTATTTACAATTTCTCCTTTAAGATTTTCCCACTTAGCAATTTGTTCAACACAACGTCTTGGATATTCATCAAGTGGTATATTATATCTATCTATTAATTCTGGATAATTTGATTTAATAAAGTATGGTGTATATTCTGCAGTATGTTCACTGGATTCGGTTACATAATAACCAAATCTCCTCATCATTTCATATCTGACCATATCTTTATGTTTTACTTCTTTTTCTGCTGCTCTTTTTTTAATTTCAGGGTATAAGTCTACCCCGTCCTTTTTAATCTCAAGAAGCCATGCCATATGATTTATGCCTGCTATTTGCCACTCTATATTTTCTGTATCCATTTCAAGACCTTTAAGTAAAGTATCTGTGCACACCTGAACTGAATGACAAAGTCCCACAGTTTTAATCTTTGTAGACCTTTGCATAACATTGGTTATAATTGACATTGGATTAGTATAATTCAAAAGCCATGCATCCGGACAAACTTCTTCCATATCCCTCGCAATTTCTAGCATTACTGGAATTGTTCTAAGCCCTCTAAAAATACCACCAATTCCTAAAGTATCCCCAATAGTTTGTTTTAAGCCGTATTTCTTAGGTATTTCAAAATCAGTAACAGTACAAGGTTTGTACCCTCCCACTTGTATTGCATTTACAACATAATTTGCCTCTTTAAGGGCTTCTTTCCTGTCACTATATGTTTTTATAGTTCCATATCCACCTGCATTTTTATTAATATTTATTAGCATTTGTTCTGATTCCGCAAGTCTTATAGGATCTATATCATAAAGAGCTACCTCACATTCTCGAAGTGCTGGTGTAAGTAAACAATCTCCTAATACATTTTTTGCAAATACAGAGCTTCCCGCTCCTATAAATGTTATTTTAAGCATAATTAACCTCCCATTTTTGATATAATATTAACTATTTATATTATATATCACTCTCAAACCTAATCATTAAATATAGAACCACTGTTTTTTTTGTAAAACTTTGTAACCATTACCCTTATTATGGACTCTAACTATTTGTAAGTAAATGATTACATGTCTACAAAATATGTTATAATGTCCACAGGTGAATTAAAAGGATGTGTTGAAATGGAAATATGGTATGTTGAAAGTGATAATTTTACCAATACTGATTTGAATTTTTATGATTGTGGAGAAGAAGTATGTGCAAAGGGGTATTTCTTTGGACCTGTAGCTAGAAATCATTTTATTATACACTTTATACTCAGTGGAAAAGGTACCTTTAGATGTGGGAATAAGATATATACTTTAGAAGCTGGAGATGCATTTCTTATCTGTCCTGATCATATTACTTATTACGAAGCAGATATGGATGACCCTTGGCATTATATTTGGGTTGGTTTTAATGGAGTAAAAGTACCCAAAATTATACATAATGCAGGGCTTAGCTATGATAACCCGATATTTTATTACGATACTGATGATTTTTTTAAAGATACAATACAAAAAATGTCCAGTTTCACTAAATTGTCTTTAGAAACTGACTTATCTAGATTATCTTATTTATATTTGTTTCTTTCTAAATTAATTGAAATAGCCCCTAAATCCAATACAGTTAGTGTTTTTGATTCAAACATAGAACGGTATGTAAAAAGTGCCATAGATTACATTGAGATAAATTTTTGTTATAACTACATAAGTGTAAACAGCTTGGCCGACTACATTGGTATAAGTCGTAAATATTTATGTACTATCTTTAAAAAAACTTTAGGACAAACACCTATTGAATACATTATAAAAACACGTATGGAGAAAGCATGCCACTTTTTAACAAATCTTCATTTATCTATAGCTGAAGTATCTAATTCTGTTGGTTATCCTGATCAATTTGTTTTTTCAAAACAATTTAAAAAAATCATAGGACAATCTCCCTCATATTATAGAAGTAACCATAAATAAACAAGCTATAAATAAAATCCTAGGCTACCATAAACTAAATGTAAAATCTAGGGTCTTATATACATATACTTATATTATTTTGTAGCTTCACTCTCATCTTGTTCATCTTCTTCCAAATCCTCAAAGGCCTTCTCCATTGCAACTCCTACGTCACCTACAGATTCATCAGGTGCCTTCTCCAGTGTTTGCTTAATTTCATCTCTTTTAGTACTTATATCCTCATCACTGTTCATAGCATTGCTAACTATTATATTTTTTAACTCATCTATACATTTTCGAACAAATACTCCTGCAAAGGCTCCTCCTATTGTAACCCCTAATATTGCAAAAGCTGCAAAATTGTTTATTGAGTTGCCCTTTCGTTTTCTTTGTTTAGATTTAATGTCTTTTGTTAATTTGTCTAAATAATTCATAATAATCCTCCTAAATATATTAAGTATTTTTAAGATGCTTATTATATTGTTTCCCCTTATTCTAAAATAATCCATATTTATCAAAATTATAATTAACACGAATAAATATGCAACTATATACACAAACTAAATATGAATGAGGTGTTATAATGGATAAAAAACTAAGCCTTATAATGTTTAGTGGAGAATATGACAAAGCCTTAGCCGGATTAATACTTGCTAATTCAGCTAAGGAATTAGGTATGGAAGTATCTATGTTTTTTGCCTTCTGGGGTCTATTTTTATTAAGAGACCCTGATAAAAGTTCAGGCGAGGGTAAATCTTCACTTGAGAAACTTATGAACGCAATGACTCCGAAAGGTCCAGATGAATTGCCACTATCTAATATGAATTTTAGTGGATTCGGTAAAAAAATGCTTGAAGCTATGATGAAGGAGGATGGAACACCAACTCTTCCAAAATTTCTAGAAGGTGCTGTAAAAAAAGGTGTTAAGTTCTACGGCTGCAAGCTTTCAATGGACGTTATGGGTTTTAAAAAAGAAGAACTAATTCCAGAACTTGAAATAATTGAAGCTAAAGATTACCTAAAGGATGCTCTAGGATCGGACATACAATTATTTATATAAGTGTATATAAATAAAATATTCCCTATACACTTAGTATTCTAAAGTATATAAGGAATATTTTATATTATTTAATTTTTCCACCTTCAATTACAAGGTTTTCTTCATAATTCGCCCCATACACAGGAATTAATGTTGATTCATAAGCTTTGTGTATAAATTTTTCTTTGCCTGCTTGAGGAATTATTACATACCTGGCCAAGTCTAAAATATAGCATAATAATGTAAGTTTATTTTTTTATCACCTTTTGCTTAGGCAAATCTAAAGTTATTGAAAGTATTCCACAAACTATCATTAGATACGAATATATTGAGAATGGAACAATTTGTATAGGTGATATCTTTCCAATTGTTGCTGCTAATAATATCTGGGCTGCATAAGGGCTTATACCTTGAAATGCAGATGAGAATATATCTAAAATGCTTGCAGTTTTTATAGGATTCACTCTATATTCACTTGACAAATCTTTTGCTAATGGTCCTGCAGTAATGATAGATATTGTATTATTAGTTGTTGTGATATCTAGTAAGCTTACTAATGTAGCTATTCCTATTTCAGCTCCTTTTTTTGTTTTTACTTTTGATGTTATTTTCTCAAGTATATATTCAATACCCCCATAATAATGCATAAGACCAACTAATCCGCCTACCATAATTGATATTAGTGCTAAATCCTCCATACTCTCCATTCCCTTTTGTAATACCGCAAACATACCTATTATATCAAAACTTCCTGTTGCAATCCCTATAATGGATCCTGCACCTATACCTATACCTAAAACAACCATAACATTTAATCCAACTGCTGCACTAGCAATAATTGCAATATATGGAATAATTCTAATTAATGAGTATTGATGTGATTGTAACTGTGCACCACCACTAGATAAATATGTCAATATTATTACAGTAATAATAAAAGCTGGTAATATAATTAAACTATTCGACTTAAACTTATCTCTCATTTCTACCCCTTGTGTTCTTGTAGCTGCAATCGTTGTATCAGATATGAAAGATAGGTTATCTCCGAACATCGCACCACCAACAACAGTTCCTAGAACCAAAGGTAGCCCCATGCCAGTTTGCACTGCTATTCCAACCCCTATCGGTGCTAATGCTGTTATTGTTCCCATTGAAGTCCCCATAGAAAAAGATAAAATTGAACCAACTATAAATAAACCTGGCAGAATCAAATTAGCTGGTAAAATACTTAATCCCATATTTACTATAGACGTAACCGCACCCATCGACTCTGCAATGGAATAAAAAGCACCTGCCAAAATAAATATAACTACCATTAACATAATAGTAGGTTCTCCAGCAGCCTTAGCGAATATATCAATTTTGTCAGATAATGGTGTCTTGTTCCCTCTTTTATCTAATAATAGGGCAAAAGCGGCCGCTAAAACAAATGCTACCAGCAAAGGCATACTAGAAAAGTCTCCTGTTAAAATACCAGCCCCCATAAATAATATTAAGAAAAATACCAAAGGCAATAATCCTATAAAACTAGCTGTTTTTTCCATTTCATTTTCCTCCTACGTATATTAATTATTGTTCTCTATTCTCATTTACAAATCTTTTGTATACATTTATCATTTTATCATTTAATCTCAAAAATATCATTAAATTCGATATATTTCGATCTTTTTGATGCTTTTTTATCTATGAGTCCATTGTGATCATTCAAATTTAATAAACTTTAATAAAAAAGTAAGATTAGAGACATATTAAAATATGTAAGTTAAAATAAATTTTACTATATTAAATATTAGTATATTGTTATATTATATAAGTATGAGAATTATATTATATAAGTAAGAGATTTATAATATAAAATAAATAAAAGAAAATGGAGTGTATTTATGAGGATAAATAAAAAACTGCTTAAAATAATTACAATTGCTATTTTAATAGGAAGTATCGCACTTATTTATGGTTTTAATAATTTAAGAACATATAAAGAAAAAATGAATCGAAATGTTTTAAACACTGCAGAAAAACTTGATATAACCAAACAGAAAAAGAATTCAAAACCTCAGCAATCTGTTAAATCGCCAATAAAAGCTAGTACAAAAACAGAAAAGCCAGTTTCTAAACCAATATTCACTAATGTGGTGAATAATAATAAAATACCGATTCTTATGTATCATTCTATCAGTTATGAAAAAGGAAATACGCTAAGAATTTCTAAAGAAAATTTCAGAAATCAAATGAAGTACCTTAAATATAATAATTATACAACGTTAACGTTAGATGAACTCTATAGTTATATGAAAGAAAATAAAAATCTACCAAATAAATCTATAGTGATAACTTTTGATGATGGCTATAAAGATAATTACACAAATGCATATCCTATATTAAAAGAGTTTAATTTAAAAGCAACTGTATTTGTAATTACCAACGCCATAGACAAAGATAAAAATTATTTGACTTCTGATGAAATAAAATTAATGGATAAAAACAATGTCAGAATAGAAAGTCACACTGCTGCACATGAACATTTAGATAAAATAACATTCATGGATAATGTAAAATCAATGACCGCCTCAAAGTCTGAATTAGAAAAAATATTAAACAGAAAAATTAATTACATAGCATATCCATTCGGAGAATATAATTTGAGTACAATAAAAGCTGCAAAACAAACGGGTTATAAATTAGCTTTTTCAACAGAGTATGGCTGGATTAATAAGAACAATAATATTTATTCATTAGGTAGAATTTTCGTTAGTTCAACTTATGATTTGCAAAAATTTAAGTCAAAACTAAATCCTGATTTAAAATCAAGATAACTTACTATAAAATATTGAAGTAAAGAAATGGGTGAAAAATGTGAAATCAAAATCACTAAATTTAGCTGCTTTAACTTTTGCTGTTATATCTGCTATTGGTATTGGGATAGCATTTAATGCCTTACTAAAGAATAGTAATCTAAATAATAGTAAAGTTATTTCGACAAATAATAAAACCGAAACAAGTTCTTATAAAAAGAAAGAAATAAAAAGGCAGAAAGTAACTGATACACAAAGTAAAAACCAGCAACTAACTAAAAACAAACAAGAAGAACTAGAAAAAATGTGGAAAACAGGATATGATCAATTCTTTAAACAAGAATATAAACAAGCTATTGCAACTGAAAGACAAGTCATAAAAGAAGACCCTAATTTTTACAAAGCATATACTGTAGAAGGAATTGCATTAGCGTACAGCGGTAACTTTAATAAAGGTATGGAACAAATTAATCATGCCTTAAAGCTTAAACCTAACTACGGTTATGGAATGTTTAATAAAGCTTTAGCTAACGAATTATTTGGTAATTATGACGAAGCTATTAAATGGTATAAAAAAGATTTAGAAGTAGAAAAGTTTGTATGGAGTTATTATGGAATAGCTAGTATCTATGGAAGAAAAGGTGATATTAATAATGCTATAAAATATTTAAAATTAGCTATTGATATTAACCCCAACATTAAAAATGTTGCTAAAACTGAGGATGACTTTAATAATGTACATAAGTACACTGAATTTAAAAAATTAATTTTTAATGCAGATAATTAATAAACAAAAGCATCCAATATTTTATATATATTGGATGCTTTCTTATAATACTGCCATGAGGATTGGTATTACTAGCAGAGTGCCTATAGTTGAAATTGCTATCATTAACGATGCAAAGTTATAATCGGATTCATATGCCTTTGCAATTATTGCAGTGTTTGCCATTACAGGCATAGCTGATTGTATAATAAAAACAGAACGCATAAGATCTGGTATAGGAAACAAATTTACGACCAGAATTACAATTACTGGTGATATTGCAAATCTACCTATTAATACCAAAACTATATCTAAGCTAAATTTTACTAATTTTAAATTGACGTAGTAAATGGATGCACCTATAAAGAACATTGATAAAGGAGTTGTAAGATTTCCCAAGTTCTTACTCGTATTCATAATAAATGATGGCAATTTAATATTTAATAACACTAAGACCATTCCAACAAGAAACCCCATTAAAGGAGGGGATAATATTTTTTTTATAAAGTCTATTGAAAAAAAATTTATTGTGCTCTTATTCCCATCTTTGGTTATTTCATATACTCCTAAAGTCCAAAAAAATGTAGTATTAGCAATATAATATAGTAATACATAAGGCACACTTTTTTCTCCAAATAACTCCAGATTAACTGGAAGCCCCATAAATATAGTATTTGAATTAAAGAACATAGACACAAATAGTCCACGCCTACTTATTTTAACTTTTGCAAGCTTAGCAACTATCTTTCCAATAACAAAGCAGATACCTATTGTTAAAAAAGGAACTACTAATCCACTTGAATCATCTATAAGCTTTTGTTTTGTAAAATTATTCATAATTGTATTAAGCATCATCATTGGAAGTGAAATGTTGATGACTATGATTGTTATCAACTTAATCGCCTTTTCATCAAGTAATTTTCTATACGCTAAAAAATACCCTATCATAATCATTATCATTATACTTAATATACTTTGATCTGCTGCAAAAGACATACAAAATCTCCCTCGAATTCTATTATGTTAATAATTCTACCATATTCCACTCACATAAACAATTACGTATTTAATATGGCTATAACTGTAGCCTGCTCGCCTTATATTTTAGTATGTAAAGCCGATTTAGTACCTCCTATAATCCAACCTGTTTTTTTATCAAAATGAATCCTAATTAAATTACTCATAAAATAATCGTAAAAACTTTTTCTTATGGGCATTTTAACTAGTACATACATTGACATAATTTAATATATAATGTTTAATATATAGAAAGAGTTATATGGGAGGAAAAATCATGAGAGAATTTGAATTGAAACAAGGAAGAGGCACTATTAAGTTTTCTATTAAGGAAAAAGATATTATTGGTATAATTGATAATAAACCTTCAACAATTTCTAAAACTGAAGAAAAGGTAATAAAAGAAGCCTTACAAAATCCTATATCAAGTCCAAAACTTAAGGAAATAGTTAATGTTGGTGAAACAATTTGTATTGTTATATCTGATGTTACTAGGATGTGGCAAAAG
Source organism: Clostridium algoriphilum (assembly GCF_020443705.1). Classification (GTDB taxonomy): domain Bacteria; phylum Bacillota; class Clostridia; order Clostridiales; family Clostridiaceae; genus Clostridium_AD; species Clostridium_AD algoriphilum. The sequence goes on along the minus strand of NZ_JAIZZK010000038.1, from coordinate 19,484 downwards.
CCATCTTTGTACCTTCCTTTCATCGTTGATGAACTTTTAGGAGCAGGAATAAAGGCAGAAGATATATTGTTCATAAGTGCTACTGGTTCACATAGGGGTCAAACTGAGGATGAATACAAGCAATTATTGGGTGATAAGCTTTACGGAAAATTTAAAATAATTGATCATGATTGTAATGATAAAGACAACCTTATGTATTTAGGTAACACAAGTTTCGGTACAGAGGTAACTATTAATAAGAAAGCAATGAACTGTGACCATATTGTAATTACTGGAGGAATAGTATATCATTTTCTAGTTGGATGGTCCGGTGGAAAGAAGTCAATTTTGCCTGGTATTGCTTCCTATGAAACAATAATGTCAAATCACGGACTCTCACTTAATCAAGATTTAGGGAGTGGAACTCGTACTGAAATTAGATGCGGGAATATAACCAATAACCCCGTACATTTAGATATGTTGGAAGCTGCTGCCCTTGTAAATCCAAGTTTTATGTTTAATGTAATTATGGATAGCAATGGTAAAATATCTGCAGCATTTGCTGGTGATTACCTTAAAGCACATGAGCAAGGAAGAAAATATATTGATAAGTCTGACAGCGTAAATATAACAGCAAAAGCAGATTTAGTAATAGCAACCTCAGGCGGTTATCCTAAAGATATTAATTTTTATCAATCATCGAAACTTTTTTTCAACTCAAGAGAAGCCGTAAAAGATGGAGGTACAATCATAGCAATAGCAGACTGTAATGAGGGCCTTGGAGGTACTGATGATTTTAGATCTATACTTGTAGACTACACTACTATGATTGAAAGAGAAAAATCATTAAGAAAATGCTATAGCATCTCAAAACATATAGCATGTCTTACCTGTGAAACTGCTCAAACTTTTAATGTTATTCTGGTATCAACACTAGATCCTAAATTTTTCAAATATACTGAAATCAAAGCAGTTAGAACAATAGATGAAGCTTTAAATTTAGTTTACAAAGAAAAAGGTAAAAATTTAACAACATATATAATGCCCCATGGAGCAAATACATTGCCAAAACTTGTAACTAATAAATAAACTAAGTATTATTTCCATTTTAAACAACAAGTTTAAAAAGTAAAGCTCTTGATTTTAATCAAGGGCTTTTACTGAATTCTTTTCTGCTTCACTTAACACTTCATTCATGCTTCCAGTCCTATATCCTAACAAATCAAGCGTTACATATTTAAAGCCAATATTTTTTAATTCGTTTCCTACCTTATCCATAATTTCAACGTCAAAAAACTTACTTCTTTCCTCAGCGTTAACCTCAACTCTTGCTATATCTCCGTGATGTCTTACCCTTATCTGTCTAAACCCTATATCTAATAAAAACTGTTCCGCTCGTTCAACCATACTTAATTTTTCAACCGTTATCTCATTACCGTATGGAAATCGTGAAGATAGACATGCAAATGCTGGCTTATTCCATGTTGGTACCCCTAGTATTTTTGACATTTCTCTAATATCATTTTTTGTAAAACCAGCATCCTTTAATGGGCTAATAACTTCTAATTCTTTAGCTGCCTTAAGTCCTGGTCTGTAATCGGATGTATCATCAAGATTAGACCCATCTAAAACTGCGTTAATATTATTATCATCAGCGACTTTTCTAATTTTAGAGAAAAGTTCTTTTTTACAAAAATAACATCTATTAACAGGATTTTTAGCGAAGCCTTCAATTTCTAGTTCCTCAGAAATTATTACTATATGTTTTGCCCCAATTTCTCCAATATATTTAACAGCTTCCTTAAATTCTCTTTCTGGATACGTTGATGATTTCGCAGTAATCGCTATAACTTTATCTCCCAGAACATCAGATGCTACCTTCAAAAGAAATGTGCTATCAACGCCACCTGAATATGCTATTGCTACACTTTTTAAATTTTTAAGTATATTTTTTAAATTTTGAAACTTTAAATCTAATTCCATAATTTATCCTCCTTGTCATATAACACTATCATAATATTTGACTACATTTAATGTAACATAATATTTAACTTTTGAATATAATAATATGTTCAAATATCAAAATAATAAATAATAATTATAAGAATATTAAGCCTAAAAAAAACTAGTTATATTAAACTATAATCTATAGAATTGACTTTTAAAACAGTCTATTCCATATGTATTAGTCTAATAACACCAGTTTCTTCTATTGTGTTTATTGAAAATATATTTAATTTAAGCATTAGTTAATTATATCGTCTTATCAAGTGCCTGCTTCAAATCGTATATAATATCATCAATTCCTTCAACGCCAATTGAAAGTCTTATTAAATCTGTACTAACTCCGGCAGCTTTCTGCTCCTCTTCGTTAAGTTCTGCGTGAGTTGTGCTTGATGGATGGATCACAAGTGATTTTGCGTCTGCAACATTTGCAAGTAGTGAAAATAATTGTACACTATTAATGAATTTTTTTCCAGCTTCAAGTCCACCCTTTATTCCAAAGGTAAATATTGATCCTGCTCCCTTTGGCAAGTATTTTTTAGACAATTCATTATATTTACTCTCTTCAAGTTCAGGATAATTTATCCATGAAACCTTTGGATGCTTGCTTAAAAATTCAACTACTTTCCTAGCGTTATATACATGTCTCTCAACTCTTAAGGATAATGATTCTAGACCCTGAATAAATAAGAATGCACTCTGAGGGCTAAGTGTTGCACCTGTGTTTCGAAGGAGTTGCACTCTAGCCTTTAAAGCAAAAGCTGGAGCGCCTAAATCAGCATATACAAGTCCATTATAGCTTTTGTCAGGTGTAGTAAAATCAGGAAATTTACCACTTGCTGCCCAATCAAATTTGCCACCATCAACTATAATCCCACCTATAGTAGTTCCATGTCCTCCTATGAATTTCGTTGCTGAATGAATAACGACGTCAGCGCCATATTCAATTGGACGACATAGGAAAGGAGTTGCAAATGTACTGTCAATAATAAGTGGTATTTTATTTTCGTGCGCAATATTCGCAACTGCTTCTATATCTAAAACATTTATTTTTGGATTTCCTATTGTCTCGCCATAAAGTGCTTTTGTTTTGTCAGTTATAGCTTTGCTAAAGTTTTCAGGATCATCTGGGTCAACGAATATTACGTTAATACCAAGTTTCCTAAGAGTCACATTAAATAATTCATAAGTACCACCATATAATGTACTTGCAGCTACTATGTCATCACCTGAATTTGCTACATTAAGTATTGCATAAAATATTGCCGACATCCCTGAAGCTGTAGCAAGGCCTGCAACGCCACCTTCAAGAGCCGCTACCCTTTTTTCAAAAACATCTGTAGTGGGGTTCATTATCCTCGCGTAAACATTCCCAGGTTCCTTTAATTGAAATAAATTTGCTGCATGATCTGCATTTTTAAACACAAAAGATGAAGTTTGATATATTGGAACTGCTCTTGATCCTGTAGTAGGGTCAGGTACCTGTCCCGCATGCACTTGTAATGTTTCGAAGCTTAATTTTCTATCACTCATAATAATTTCTCCTTTTTACTAATTATTTTGAATATTTATTTATATACACTAAAAATGACCGCCTTTATTTATTGAAAAAAAAAGCTGCTCCCTATAAGGAAGCAGCAATGGTTAACTTTAATAAGCAATATAATTGCATCATAAAATTTGCTAACATCCTTATCTTTCAGATTTTACAATCTGCAGGAATTGACACCACTGCGTTCTGCTAAGAATGCTGGTTGTCGGGCTTCATCGGACCAGTCCCTCTGCCACTCTGGATAAGTTGTATTCAGTTGTTATTAATTAGTATATTGATATTAAAAGTAATTGTCAATACTTTTTTCAGAAGATTAAGTTATTTGAAATTTTAAAATATTGACACACCGTCTTAATAGATTTATACTCTTATTAATTAAAAAATATTAATCATACTGGTGAAGGAGGAATTGCAGTGACTAATAAAAAGCATCAAAAATTTATAACTAATTGTGTTCATGGAGGTAATGATATTGACAAAGAAACAGGTGCTATAAGAAGACCATTGACTATGGCAAACAGTTACAGGCTTCCAGATGACGCATCTAAACTCAATTGGAGTGGAACAGATGAATTAATATATACTAGAACCACCTCTGCTAATCAACGATATTTACAGGAGAAACTAGCTATTTTAGAAGGTGGAGAGGATTGTGTAGTTTTAGCTACAGGTGTAGCCGCACTCGCAGGAGTATTTTTCACTTTTCTAAAATCAGATTCACATATAATATGTACAAACGTTTCTTATGTAGCTGTCTACAGACTACTTCATGAATATTTTCCAGATAAATATGGTATTGAGGTGAGTCTTGTAGATACTTCAAATTTACAGGAAATCAAAAAAGCTATAAGACCAAACACAAAACTTATACATATTGAGACACCTGGAAATCCAACTACTAGAATAAGCGATATACAAGAAATAGCAAAAGTAGCTAAGGAAGCTGGTGTACTTTTAAGCGTAGATAGTACTTTCGCAACGCCTTATCTTCAACAACCATTGTCTTTAGGGGCCGATTTAGTTATTCATAGCCTTACAAAATATATTAATGGTCATGGAGATGCTATGGGCGGAGCGGTAATTGGGAACAAAGATTTAATAGACAAAATAAAACTCCAAGCTATGGTAAACATGGGAGGAGCCATAAGTCCCTTTAATGCGTGGCTAATAATGCGAGGTGCCGTAACACTCCCCTTACGAATGGAGCAACATAGCAAAAGTGCATTAAAAATAGCTGAGTTTCTTGAATCAAACCCATCAGTAAGTTTTGTTGCATACCCTGGTCTTATGAGTCATCCGCAACACGAAATAGCCAAAAAACAAATGAGTGCATTCTCAGGAGTCATTTCCTTTGGTCTTCATGCAGACGTTTCAACTCATAATAAATTTGTAAATTTCCTAGAGCTTATAATTTCAGCCGTTTCTATAGGGCATGACGAAAGCCTTATAGTTTATACTGGACCAACTGATGAGCGTAATCATTTTTATCCAAAGGAATTTGAAAATGGACATCTAAGATTTAGTGTTGGTTTAGAGGATCCTAATGATATTATAGATGATATAAAACAGTCGCTTAAAAAATGTGGGTTATAATACTCTTGATAATAAAACTATTTTTATCATAACTCTAAAAAGACTAGCAATCTCCTTGGAGGCAATTGCTAGTCTTTTAAATTACGCTTTAATGCTATTTTGGAGCCTTATTTAAGTAGTTTTCTATGACTCCTTTTACGATAGGTACCACATGGTGACTTCCACCTTTAGTTTTAACATTTTCCATCAGCATTGATACTACTATTTTAGGATTGTCTGTATCCATACAAATAAACCAACCATTTTCCTCTGCTGTAGTATCTTTGGCATTCTTTTTTAGTTCTGCTGTTCCTGTTTTACCTGCAAGATTTACGCCACTAATTTTTGCCTCATGACCGGTCCCTTTCGGATTTTCTATAACTTGCGTAAGATCATCTTTTAAAGTTTTTACATTATTTGTTGAAATCACATTTGCCTTCCATATCTTAGATGTTACCTTCTCATTGAAATTCTCGAATGTTGGAGACATAATATTCCCATCATTAACAACGGCGCTATAAGATAGCGCAATCTGGAGTGGACTCATAAGGACTTCTCCTTGACCGTAACCAGTATCTGCTAATGCGACATCATTTTTAATCTTACTGTTATTAGCTATTTGTGATATTGCTATTGGATAATCTAAAGGAAGTTTTTCTCCTATTCCAAAATTATTTGAGCCTTTTATAAACTCATTCTTCCCTATATTAAGTGCTGCTTTTGCAAAGTATATGTTATCGGAATATACAAATGCATTCTGTAAATTAACTGACTTTACCTCATCACTGACTCTAGTAACCATACTAGTTCCCCAGGATTTGTTTAATTGCCACTCTTTACCCGTTATGTTTACAAGTTCTTCAGGTTTTATCTTTCCTTGCTCTAACCCAACCGCAGCTGTTATCAATTTAAATGTAGACCCTGGAGAATATGTAGCCTTGAATCTATTTTTAAATGGTTCTTTGGCATTTTTCCATTCTGCTATCTGAGTATTAGATTTATAAGTTGTATATGCATTGGAATCATATGATGGCGAACTTACTAAAGCCAATACTTCTCCTGTTTTGGGATTTATTGCAGCCGAAGCCCCTGGTTCTTTGTTCATTCCTTTATATATATTCTTTTGAAGCTCTGTATCTACTGATAGTGTTATATTTTCTCCAGCTTTAGAATTCTTCTTTAGAATTGTATCCTTTTGAATTTCCATTCCATCCTTTTGCCTTGATATATAAATTGTTGCTCCATTTTCTCCCTTGAGCCTTTTTTCATAGACTTGTTCAAGTCCTGCCTTACCTATTAAACTAGATGAGCTATAGCCTTTCCCCTTCATTTTTTCTAATTCCTCAGCAGTTATGGGTGCAATATAACCAATTAACGACCCGAAGGCCTCCCCACCTGGATATATTCTACCTTTAGTTATCATGTGGATTACTCCATCAATCTCCATAACTGCAGCTATTTTTACTTTTTCGGTACCTAGTATATTAATAACTGGTATAAACTCATCAGGATTTGTATTTTCCTTTATTTTATCTTCTATAATCGAAGCCTTTATATCTAAAATTTTAGCCATCTGTATTATATTAGTGTCTTTACTTTTCACAAAATCTTTAAGATTTATTCCGAGGGTGACAACTGAATCATTTTTTGCAAGTGGTTTTTTAGCCTTATCATAGATCTCTCCACGTATAGCTGGCTGCGAAGTTACCTTAACCTTATCTCCAACTTTCATGCTAGGGAATATCATTTTTTCATCCCAAACTATTGTCCACTGCTTCTTACTATTAACCTTTTCCTTTACCATAGTTGCCTGGTAACCCGTTGTTTTCAATTGCCCTGCAGCAGTATTCATTAATATTGAAAATGGTATGTTTAGAGTTTTTTTTGTGCCGTCCTTTATTTTATCTTCGTTCTCAACCTTAATAGACATGTTTTCTGCTTCTATTCCCTTATATATAGCATTGTATTTATCTATAAATTGTTTTTCAGTTATTTTTTCCTTAGTTTTAACTGAAAGCATGCTATACATTGTTTTAAAATCTCGCTTTACCCACTTGTTCTTATATGTATCAAAGGTTTTACTTGCACTATCTACTTTTGTATAAATGGTAAACATATATGCTCCTGCTAATATTAATATAATACCGAGCATTGTAAAAAGAGTCACTTTCAAGTATTTTTTCGACATATTTTCATCACCCCTTACTTATTATAGCACTTGAAACCTTTAGTTAAATAGTCATAAAACGCAAAAGCTATAATATATTACATAGTTTATAGTCATAAAATAAAAGTCTATGCATTCAGCATAGACTTTTAAGCGCAATGTTACTGTCCTTTATATATTAAAGACCTTTATGTGTCCCATCACAGAATGGAGGATTTTTTGTATGCTTGCATGCACATAAATAAGTCGTTTCGTCTTTTTCAGCAGTAAATTTTACTGGTTTAAAAGTGGTTCCTTTATGCGATCCATCACAAAATGGTTGTTTAGCGCTTCTCCCACATGAACACCAGTAATAAGTTTCTCCTTTTTTAACATCAACAGCAATAGGTGATTTTTGACTAATTTTAGGTTCTTCCATACATAACACTCCTCTTAATTTCTTTTCTAAATTTTAAATATTTATATCTCCATTCGGTTAAGTCTACTCTTTAACACATAAAAATAGACCATTGATTTCTATCATCAACAGCCTAAATTTATGAAAATAATATTATTACGTCGTTTTGTTTTGTTCTTCTTTTTCTTCCTGTCTTTTTAATTTATATTCATAAAAAAGGTAAAGTTCTTCTAATTTAGTATTAAAGTACTTAGAAGATATTTTAACTTGTGTTATATTCCCAAGCTTATTTAAATCCTCAAAAAACTTTTTAATTATATTTTCTATTACTTCTACATTACTATATTTAACCTTGTCAATTATTGAGTCACACTCATCATTGAAAATTCTAAGGACTAGTTTAATCATATCCTCTGTCATATCATTTACGACTCTATTACCTTCTTCAACACTCCCATTAATTATCCATTTCTTATATTCTATAGCTTCTTTAGATTTAATCATCTGCATTTGCTTTTCTCTTATTTCTTGTAGCTTTTTTGATGATTTCTCTGAACTCATTAAGTTATATTTAGGTTTAGAAATTCCAAAACTTTGCATTAAAACATCAGTGTCTAAGGTCACTATTTGCGATTTCAAGCTATCTACACATGTTTTTACATTATTATATTCTATATTAAGTTCTTCAATAGATTTTGTTTTAGTCTCAATTAAAATTCCAAATTCACTAGACTTGTTTTTAAGTTCATCAGCTTTTAGTCCAATTAAGTCCTCATATTCTTTACTTTTCTTATCAATGAACTCATCATATTCTGTAGATTTATCTTCGAGCTCTTTACTTTTTAATTCTATTAAATTATCATATTCATCTGATTTCTGTTCAAATTCTCTAGACTGATAGACAGCTTGGTTATTATATTCTATTTTAAGCTCTTTTATATCTTTTGTTTTCGTTTCAATTAAATTAGAATACCCCTCTAATTCCGCTTGAAGTTCTTTGGTTCTAGATAAAATTTGGCTCATTCCCATTTGAGTTGGAGTTAATTTTATATATTTTAAATTTTTATTTTCCTCGATTAATTTTTCAATCTCAGATTTATATTGCTTAGCGTTTAAAGCATCCTTAATAGACGTAAGTATTGCCATTGAAAAACCCTCCTTATTTCTTTACTAATTTACATTATACCATAAATAATTCACTCACAAATATACTAATGGGTCGAAAAATAGCCTAATAATTATGTATCTAATTAATAAGCTATTTAATCATAACAAATCATTTTCTTAATGAACTAAAATATTGGAAATAATATCTATATTAAGCATATGATTTATTTTTTATACATTATGTACTATTAAATCTTGATATTTATAATAATTAATTAAATAATTATAATATGAGTAATAAAGGTATTTTTCATGGCAATTAAGCCCATATTATAGTAATAAATAATTTGAATGAAATTCAGTTCATACTGTAAATATAGGTTATGCCTATGATTGACTCTTTACATTTAGTTGGTTTAATCCATATTTTTTTCTAATATTAATATCATTTTGCTGAAAATGAAATTGACTTAAACAAACTATTAGCTTAGAAATTTGATAAGCACTAGACAATGCATATGTTATGTCTTTCGTTAAACTTTTTGGTTCTAAGTTGTATTTATTTTGTATATTCAAAGCTATAAATTCTACATTATTTTGTAATACGTCTTGATTATTAAGCTTAATCTTACCTCTTAAAAGAAGTGTTAGTAATTTTACATGTAGATGTATCTCATATACCAGATGTTCATATGCACCTTTCTTTTCATTACCTTCTCTGTGATATAAACAAAAATAGTCGCAAGCAAAATGACAGATGACCCCTAAAGACCTTGAGAAGTCTTTCACTGATATGCTTTTACTCATTAATTTTTTTGAATATAAATTAATACTTTCTAAGCTCTCATCTAATGTGTGAGAACGCTTAATATCTTTATTACTAAAATCCGGTTTTATATTACCATACGTAAATGCTAACCTGTCTAATTTAAAATCCATCTGATTTGTTATGTTTTTATATAAAATTTGGGACATGACTAAGTGGCTATCAACTATCATAGTATTACACCTCCTATAACTATATATTATTCCAAAATCATGTAATTGTAATTTAGATTAGGTTAAGATTTGGTTATTTTTTAGTTAATGATAAAGTATATACATATTATCACCAAATTTGTTGGTTTTTGTCCATCTTATTCTTTCGTTTATTAAAAGTACTATAAGTGAATTCATTGTATTAAGTTATTTAATTATTAATGATTTCAGATACTCTTGGTGAAAATCCGTTTTCTGCCCACTCCTCTTTCATGTGATGAAATTTTTCTTTAATTCCTTCGTCATCTCCAATTACATAATCATAAAATGCTTCCTGACTATTGATTTGTTCTTTACCTCTTCGATCAACCCTTGTATAAATTCCATCCTTATTTAATATTCTAGCTTTCTCTGTATCTAATAAAGATACCTCTAAGATTTCCTTTATTCTGTTTCTTGCTTTTTTATCCTCAATTGGAAATAAAAGTTCTACTCTCCTATCCAAATTTCTAGTCATCCAATCTGCACTTGATAAATAAATTCCCTCCTGTCCATCGTTATAAAAATAAAAAATACGGCTATGTTCTAAAAATCTTCCTACAATACTCCTTACAGAAATATTTTCACTTAAGCCTGGTATCCCCGGTTTAAAACAACAAATACCACGTACTATTAAATCAATTTTAACTCCTGCAGTTGAAGCTTCAAATAATGCTTCAATAATTTCCATATCAACTAAGGAATTCACTTTTGCAACAATTCTCGCTTCTTTACCCTTCTTAGCATTTTCAGCTTCCTCAAGTATCATTTGCAAAAATCTATCTCTTAGCTGCAATGGAGCAAGACTAAATTTATATAAGGATGTTGGCTTACTATTTCCCGATAGCATATTAAATAGGGCTGATGCATCTGCTCCGAAATAAGGATTCACTGTAAATAAGCCTATATCTGTATAAAGCTTAGCCGTAACATCATTGTAGTTCCCTGTCCCCATATGAACATAACGCTTAATTCCATCTTCTTCACGTCGAACTACAAGTAATATCTTACAATGAGTTTTTAACCCAACAAGACCATAAATAACATGACATCCTGATTCTTCTAATCTCTTTGCCCAAAGAATATTATTGCTCTCATCAAATCTTGCCTTTAATTCCACCAATACTGTAACTTGTTTCCCCATTTCTGCTGCTTTTACTAAAGCTTGTATTATTGGTGATTTCCCACTTACACGGTATAATGTATGTTTTATTGCAAGAACATTAGGATCGATAGCTGCTTGCTCAACCAACTCAACAATTGGTTGGAATGATTCGTATGGATGATGCAGTAAAATATCCTTCTCTGCAATTGCTTCAAATATACTATTATGTTTAGAAAATTGTTTTGGAAACTGTGGTTTTATAGGCTTATATACTAATTTTTCATAGCCCTTAATTCTTCCCATCTTCATTAGGAAAGTTAAATCTATTTGGCCATTTATTACATACTCCTGCTCTTTTGATATTTCAAGCTCCCTTTCAAGAGTTCCAAGTAACTTACTATTCATACCCTTTTCTATTTCAAGACGTACAGCCTTACCCCATTTACGCTGTTTTAAGGATTCTTCAATTGCTTCTAGTAAATCTTCTGCGCCTTCCTCGTCTAATGCCATATCTGCATTTCTGGTAATGCGATAACAGCTTGCATCTATTATTTCATGTCCGCTAAAAAGAGAACCTAAATGCATTTTAATAATATCTTCTAAAAACATAAAAGCTATTCCGTCACTATCTGGAACTTTTACAAGCCTATCAAAGACAGAAGGAGCCTTTATTGTCGCAAATATATTTTCCTCATTGTTATCCTTAAGTAGAACTGCAATATTTAAACTTTTATTGGATATCAGTGGGAAAGGACTACTTTGGTTAACAACCATTGGTGTTAACACCGGAAAAATATTTTTAGAATAATAATTTTCAATGTAGTTGATTTGCTTTTCATTTAAATCACCTATTTTTAAAAATTTAACTTTCTCTTTCTTAAGACCTTTTTTTAATGAGCGATTGTAACAATTAAATTGATCATAAACTAGTCTATGTACCATTATTCCTATTTGCTTCATTTGCTCAATTGGAGTAAGTCCAGATGAGTCTTTTTTATCAAATTTAGCCGTAATTTGATCTGATAACGAACCAACTCTTACCATAAAGAATTCATCTAAATTTGAGCTTACAATAGCAGCGAATTTTAGCCTTTCAAACAATGGATTACTTGTATCCTGTGCTTCTTCAAGTACACGTTCATTAAACTGAATCCAGCTTAATTCTCTACTAATAAAATATTTAGGCAATGAATTAATGGTCATCCTTTTCTCTCCCCTTTATATTATTGGTTTTACACCAATTACCTCTTCAAAAAAATCAACATGTTTTAAAAAATTCCATTCTTCTAGAAGAAGATCATTATCTGATTTTAAATTGAAAAACAAGTTATCCTTAGTTCCTATTAATTTTATTTCTTTTATCTTCTGCATATGGGATACATCTAAAGCTTCTGAAAGCTTTAATATCGCAGCTAATGTAGAAACAACCATTTTATTTTCATCACTTAAATATCTATAATTTTTATGTGCTTCTGTAGGAATATTCTCTGAATGGTATCTAGCTGCACTTGCTATCAGTCCAATTTCTATATCTGAGAACCCAATAATACTTTGAGCTCTTATTACGTTATAAGAATGATAATTATGATTGTTAGCACTTATAAATCCACCCACATCATGAAGTATTGCTGCTACCTGCAAGTAAATTCTTTCCCTGTCTCCTAGCTTATGCAATCTCTTAGTATGGTCAAAAATCTCAAGTGAAAACTTTTCAACAAAGGTAGCATGTTCTTTATCAATTTGATATTTTTCACCTATATACCAAACAGAGCTAATTATATCATTTATCAATTCTTCTTTTCGTGGTATATTTAATATTTCATCTGATAAATCATATAAAATTCCTTGCCTTAGTGATAATTTAGGAATCTGAATTCCCTCTGACTTAGTCATTTTAAGGAAGCAATAAAAAATTAATATTGAAGGAAGCAAAAGTTCTGCTGTTTGATTGGAAAGACCGAACATAGTTTTAATTTGAAAATTATCCATATTACTTATTTCTTTTGTTAGAGATATCAACTCTTCTTTTTTAATATAGTAGTCTTTCTTACTAAAACCTTTCTTTTTCCTTATAATCCCACAAATTGTATTTAACTCTCCACCTATTCCTAAAAAGCGATTAATCTCAAATTTTTTAATCTGAGGTTTCAGTACATATATTTTACTCTCTATGTATTGCTCCATAGTCTCTGAAAATTCAATTGTTTTTGTTTCTAAATTCGATAATGCTTCTTTTATTCTTAGAGATCCAACCTTAACGTGCTCAGTAAATTTTAACTTACCATCCTGATATATTGCTGTCTCAACTGCACCTGATGTAATATTAACAATTAAAGATTGCTCTGATTTCTTACTTCCTAATAAATTTAAATGGTTGCTTACAGCCTTTAACATAAAAAACTGTTCTTCTGCAATGTTTACTGATTTTATATTTAACCCTGTTCTGAGTCTTATTTGTTCTAACACATATTGCTTGTTCTCAGCTTCTCTAATACCACTGGTTGCTACAGCTCTATAAAACTTAATTTTATAATCCCTCATAAGCCTTATAAAACCTTTTAGATCGTCACATGTGTCATGTATTGTCTGAACGGAAATTCTTTTAGATGAAAATGTGTCTTTACCTATTTTGGTGGGCTTTACCAAATCTTCTAAAGTCTTTATTTCCCCCTGCGTATTTATCTCCCCAATGGTCATTCTTAAATAGTTAGCACCTACGTCTATAGCCGCAATTATCTTCCATGCTCTTACGCTACCCATAAAAACTCCCCTTTGTGTATTAAAGTTAACATATATACATATATTATCTTAAATAATGTTTGTTTTTATACAATAATATGTATTTTATTTAACCAAATCTTAACGATGACATGATATTTCTATAAGATTGTCATATATATTAGCACTTGCAAATATCATAAACATTAACTATTATAGTTATATATTCGTTAAAATCACTTTTCAAAGGAGACTACTGATGAAAAAAATAGGAATTATTGACATAGGTTCAAATTCAATACGTCTAGTAATAGTTCAAATAAATAAAGATAATTCTTTTAGTGTAACAGATGAAATAAAAGAAAGCGTCCGCCTTGGTAAAGATATGAGTCCTGATGGAGGTTTAAATGATTTTAGAATTAATAAAGCTATATATACTTTATCTTTCTTTAAACGGTTATGTATTATTCAGAATGCAACGCAAATTTTAGCTGTTGCTACAGAAGCTGTCCGCAGAGCAACAAACCAATTAGAATTTTTAAGCAGAATTAAATCAGAACTTTCTATTGATATACGAGTTTTGACTGGTATAGAAGAAGCTTATTATGATTATTTTGGAGCTATTAATAGCATGGATTTTTCTGATGCAATTATAATGGATATTGGTGGAAGTAGTTCAGAACTTATCTTAGTTAAAAACAGAAAATTAAAATACTCTATAAGTTTACCTTTTGGTGCCATAAACCTTACAGAAAAATTTTCACTTTTAAAAGCTATGAGCGATAAAAGTGAAACTGCCATTAAAGAATTTCTAATTACACTATATAAAGATATTCCTTGGTTAAAAGAAGTTAAGAATGTACCTATTATTGGAATTGGAGGTACTATAAGAAATATTGGTAAACTTCATCAGAAAAAAACTAATTACCCTATAGATAATCTCCATAATTATATAATTCCGGCAAATGAAGTAGTCTTAATTTACGATGGAGTTAAGCTTAAAAATTCTTCTCAGAGAAAAAAACTTAAGGGACTTTCAAAAGAACGAGCTGATATTTTTGTTGGTGCATCTGCTGCTTTAGTAACATTAATTGAGTATCTAAATATAAAAGAGCTCCACGTTAGTGGAAGTGGGCTTCGCGATGGATTAATATATGAATATATCTTTAATAGCAAGATACCTTTAACCGATGTGCTCAATTTTTCGCTTGAAAATCAATTACTTAATTATAAAATCAACCTTAAACATCCATGCCATGTATGGATGTTAACCAAAACTTTGTATAATGAACTTAATACAATTACTAATATATCAATTAATCCTTATAAAATTTTAAAAACAGCAGCTATGCTTCACGATATAGGAATTTTAATAAGTTATTTTGACCACCATAAGCATTCATCTTACATGATTGCAAACTCTAAAATTAATGGACTTACTCATAAAGAACAACTAATGGCATCATACATAGCAGCACTTCATAGGAAAAATGAATTTAAAATAGACTTAAAATTATACCAAAATCTTATAACTAAACAAGATTTAGAAATTATAGATAAATTAAGCATATTATTGCGTATTTGTGAGAGTTTAGATAAATGTCTAAATGGGAATATTAAAATGGTTAGTTGTAGCATAGAACTAGACACTGTCACTATATCTGTTGATTCAAAAGCAGACCCACTATTAGAAATAAGTGCAGCTGTAGACTGTTCTTCATCGTTTGAAAAAATATATAATAAAAAATTAGTTATTAAATAATATAAGCATGTTATACATTTCCTTTACATATAATTAATAGGGTTTAAATTACCTGAATAAAGGACCTTATATATAAGGGAGGATGACATGCTTAATATTGCAAATTATTTAAACGAAGCACAGCTTTTTAAAGTTTTAGATAAATATAATGTCTTTGATATAGGAACTCATTGCAGGAAAGTCTCAAGTTTTGCATTGCGTATATTTGATTCGCTAAGTCCATACTATGAACTTAAAGATGAAGAAAGAACTCTCCTTCATTATAGCTCCATTCTCCATGACATAGGCTATTTTATTAATAAGGAAAACCATCATCGACATACTAAATATATTATCTTAAAGGAACCCATTTTGGATAATATCCCAAAAAATCTTAGAAATAACTTAGCCCTTGTTGCAAGTGGTCATGGAAAATATATTGATGATTGCATACATTCTTATTCATATAAGGAAAAGGTCATTTTGATAAAATTAATATCTCTACTTAGAATTGCAGATTCACTTGATCATAAACATAATCTTCGTGTTCTACTCAAAAGGGTTGAAATGAAAGACGGTACTTTAAATATTAATATAAAAGGAGATGCTTGTGACCTAATAATAAAAAAGTTCAAAAAAAGGTCCTCCTTGTTCACAGAAATATATAATATACCAATAAACATGGACTGCTCATAAAAGGCACCTACTTTCTAAGTAGGTGCCTTTCAAGTTAATCTTTGATTTTTTTATGTAAAAACTATATACAGGCTAATAACTTTTGACTTACAAGACTATTTTTTTCTTCTTTAATAAAAATTCGATATAGCACACTATCATTAATTTAATATATATTATAGCATATATGGAAAAGATCTCGACTACAAGTGAAGAATTAAAGGATAGCTCAAGTAGTAAATAAAATTAAAGTATAAACAATAATAAACCCTAAAGCAGTTATACTTTAGGGTTTGTATTAACTTTATTTTTTTGTTGTTTAGAGTTTAGTCCACAACAGCCTAATTTTTTATCACCAAAACTTTCTTTGTTGGCTTTTTCCATCTTTTTTAAAAAGTTGTTATACCACAGTTTTAAACTTCTCATTGGTAACCTCCCTTTAAATTATCTACTATAAATATAGAATATATATTTAGTTTAACATTATTATATGAAGACAGCATGAAGATTAAATTATACTTACTACTATAATTTAATCTTCATAATATATTATAACACTCACATAATAGGTGTGTGTTTTTGAAGAATTCATTCAAATGCCTTAGTCTACAATCTTCAAATAGTACCACAACTATTTCTAATAATTAGTTGTGTTTTTAATTTAATTCTGCTAACCTTCTGATTATCATTATTAATTAAGTCCAAAAGCATTTTCGAAGCATTTTCTCCAAGTAAATACATATTTTGATCTACTGTTGTAATTTTAGGCTCAACTATGTTCGATATGCAAATATTGTCAAAACCAATTATTGAAACATCCTTGGGCACATCATATTTCATTATTTTGCAAGCATTTAAAACCCCGAGAGCCATTAAATCGTTACAAGCAAATACCGCAATAGGTGCTTGCAATTTTTCTAATTCTTTACTCATTATATTCATTGTCCCATCAACACAATCATAACTATTTCCTTCACCAATATCTATAATTTTCTTATAAGCAATTAAATTATTTTCTTCCATAAAATCATTGTATACTTTTTCTTTTATATCGTACGAATAACTTTCTTTTCCTCTTACAAATATTATATTTTCATGACCAAGTTCCAAAAGATATTCCATGGCCTTTCTTGCACCACTTGCCTCATCATTAAGTACAAAATTACAATTAATGTTGGTATTATATCCGTTGATTGATACAAGAGGTATATCCTTGCCCACTGTTTCGTAAAATCCATTTTTCATATTTTCCGTTTTAGGATCAATAACTATAATACCATCTACCTGCCTACCCATAAGCGATTTTATATACTTTATTTCTTCTGATGCATTGTCATCAGTATCACAAAGATAAATTGAATAACCATTCATTCTAAGTTCATGTTCTATAGCTTTAATTACAGTTGGAAAGAAAAAATTATTTATGCCTGGAACTAAAATACCAATTGTTTTTGTATTCTGGCTAATTAACGATCTTGCTAATGTATTAGGACTAAAATTTAATTTTTTTACAGCTGCTTCAACTCTAATTTTAGTTTCCTCTTTAACAGGATAGTTTTTATTAATAACCCTGGATACTGTACTCATAGAAACACTAGCTTCTCTTGCAACATCTCTTATATTAACTTTCATTTTTGCCTCCCTATAAAGTCAGAAAATTTGCACATATTATATTAAATTAACTAATTACTCATATATAAAAATATTACTATTTAAATTAAAATTTGTAAAGAGAAAGCTACCTCAATTTTTTTGTCTTGAGGCAGCTTTCTAGTATTAATAATGCTTTAATTATTAACTTAAATTAGTTTTCTTTTGCTAATGATGCTTCTAATTCTTTTACTATTTCAGCGTGTTTCTTTTCTGTTAATTTAATTTTGAATAAGAAGATAACACCGGAGATAATCATTAATGCTGCTGGCAAATAGAAAGCATACATTTTAAATGTTACAATACCTTGAGATGTTATATCACGTGCTTGTGCATCTCCAATCATACCACACGTTACTGATATGAAACCTACGATTCCATTAGATAAAGCACCTGCGAGTTTATCTAATAATGGACGAAGAGATAAAGTTACTGCTTCATTACGAACTCCATTTTTCCATTGTCCATATTCAACTGAGTCACTGATTGTCATCAACACTGCTAGAAAAATTAATTGGTATGGAAAATAGAAGAATACTAAACCTATAATAATAACTGCTATTGAACTTGGTGATACTATGGAAAGTATCAAATATCCAATTACCATTAATAAAATGCCAATTATGTAAACGTATTTTCTCGAAATATATTTAGTGATAATTGGGTAAAGTGGAACAGATACAATGCCAGTAATTGCAGCTACAATGCCTACAATTGAAAAAGCTGATATGTTACCGATTACGTATTGGAAGTAAAGCATTAATACGGCTGTTGTAGCTGTGTAACCAACAGCAAATAAAATATATGCTAGTGCCAACCACATTAATTGGTCGTTTTTAGTAATTGCAGTAAAGACATCTTTAAGTGAAGTTTTTCCTTTTTGTTGACGTAAAACACTTTCTTGTTCTTTTGTGCCAAGAGCTACAATCCAACTTGTAACACCATAGATTAATGCAGCTATTAAACCAAAAGCGAACCATCCGCTAGCTCCTTGACCAGAGTGACCAGTAACTACTAAGGTAAAGAATGAAACTATAGGAATTACTGCCAATGTTGTTCCGTTTGCCCCTAATGATGAAGCGAAACGGCCGAATGTTGCTAATTTCCCACGTTCTCTCGAATCTTCACTAAGTGCAGGGATTATTGACCAAAATGCTATATCTTTAAATGAATAAGAACAGTCTAAAATGATGAAAACAATGATAAATAGAATTGTAAATAAAGTTTGGTTACTTGTGGCTAGTCCAAAGAAGTTAGTAAATAGCATTGCTAAACAAATTGCACTGATTGTTCCACCAATACAAAGCCATGGACGGAATTTTCCCCATCTAGTTTTAGTGTTGTCTATAACGCTACCAATAATTGGATCAAAGACAATTTCGACTAGTCTGATACCTACAACTAATGAGGTAACTAACCCTATCATTTTCATCTGAGTTTCCTTTGGAGCTCCTGCAAACATAGATTTTGTAACAAAAATCATGAAATATGTTGATAATGTTGCGTAAAAAATATCATGGCCGAATGCACCTGCTGCAAATGCAAATCTTTGTTTCATTTTTCCTTGTTTCATTTTTATTTCCTCCTTGTATATTGGATAGTCTAATAAATTAGTTTTTCATAGACTACAATTATTCTACTCTATGAACCCCTTCACCAATTCCTGTGGAATAAAATGTTGGTTCGTATCCAATTCTCTTTGTATATTCTCTTTTTACTCTACTCGTAAATAAATCTACTTTATCCTTTTCAACTACTGCAATTGCACATCCTCCGAAACCTGCACCTGTCATCCTTGCC
>NZ_JAIZZK010000037.1 GCF_020443705.1 Clostridium algoriphilum | reverse complement strand
CAAACTCTCAATTTAAAAGTTTACACTTTTTATTTGAAATGAATAATCTGCGACAACTGTTAAGTTAATTCGCAAGCTCATTACATACTTTTTAGTCTTACGACTAAAATTCACTTTATACTAAAGTAATTAACTGGTTAAAACAAAATATTATTTCGTTTCTTTACCTATTTCTCTGTTTAATTTTCAAAGACCAATTTGCTTTGTCATCATATGACGACTTCTACTATTATACTAGGTATATCTTATTTTGTCAAATACATTTTTAATATAATAAAATGTATTTTAAAAAGTTAAATATTAGCATATTCCCTTACATTTATCGTTACTCATTTATAACGACAAAAATCATTCTATCATAAAATATCTTACATGTAATTAGCTCTAAGGTAGTTAAAATTAATCAAGTTTCGCATTCTTGAATTTTTAAACTTTATCTCTACATACCATGTATTGATACACCAGGATAGTTATTTCCCTTGTTTTTAATAATATTTAATAGATATCCGTTAAAATTAATTATTTTAGTAAATACTTGTATACACTATGCTATACACTAAGTATTCTCATTAATAAGCTAAAAATATACTCTATTTATATTAATTAACTATCTCTAAGAAAATTTTATTATTCGTTAAAGAATAATAAATAGAGTAATACCCCTCTTAATCTGCTACAAGTTATATCACTCTATTCTAAATTTTATATATATGTAATGCTTCATTAGTGTAATACCATTACATTAACATTTTAAAAATTATTAAAAATATTACTCCTGGTACTCCTAGAAAACCTGCAATAAGTGCCGTTACAGCGTTTATTGCGATATTTATACCCACATACTTGCCTACAAAATTTGCTAACAACAAAAGTAAGACACCGAAAACACAATTTAATATTAACTTAACTAGTATTTTTAGTGGCCAAGAAAAGAGCTTGACTACAATTATCATTCCCACTATACCAATTAAAAAATAAATTGCAACATCCACATTTCATTCCCCCTATGTAAATCTTTAAATTTATTACTTTTATTAATACTACAACTTTTATCATGAAATTATGTTATTAATTTGTTTTAATTTGATATTTTCACTTATTAGCAGCATCAAGTTCTTCTATCATATAGCTAGCATCGATAGTTACACCTTTTCTTCTAGCCTCTAATAAAAAATATATATATCTTGCTTTAGATTGATCTTCTCTATAAATTGCATAGTCTATAAGTTTAGGGTCATCTGCCACTTGAAAGTATTTTTTTGCACTTTCCCACTCAATCTTAGCCTCTTCTAATTGCATAATAATGTCTTTCTGCTCCTGTGTATATTTTAGAGTTGAAAATAATATTTCAATAATTTTTTTTCTATTCATAATAAAAAACCTCCCATTTTATATCTTTTCTAAATTCTTGACATAAAACAGGAGTAATATTCTATATTTCTTTTCTTCCTTCTAATGCTTTAGAAAGCGTTACTTCATCTATATATTCTAAATCTCCACCAACCGGAATGCCATGTGCTATCCTTGTGACTTTTGCGCCTAAAGGCTTTAATATCTTAGATATATACATAGCTGTAGCTTCTCCCTCTATGTTAGGATTAGTTGCTACTATTACTTCACGAATTTCTCCGTTAATTCTTCGTATAAGTTCTCTTAATTTTATATCTTCAGGTCCCCGTCCTGACATTGGGGATATTGTCCCATGAAGAACATGATAAACCCCATTGAATTCCCTAACTTTTTCCACAGTCATAATATCTTTTGGGTTTTCAACTACACATATGATACTCTTATCCCTATTAGGATTAGAACATATTGAACAAGGATCCGTATCTGTAAAACTTCCACATACAGAGCAGTATTTTATAGTTCCTCTAGCTTGAACCAGTGCATCAGCAAACCCCTCTACTTCTTCTTTAGGAAGGTTTAACACAAATAGTGCAAGCCTTTGTGCTGTTTTCTTTCCTATACCAGGGAGTTTAGCAAATTCTTCTATAAGTTTCTCTATTGCTACTGGATAAAAATCCAATTTAATCACCTCATAACAATGTATCTTTTATCTACTATTTATTAGAACATTCCTGGCATATTTAATCCGCCTGTTAATTTACCCATTTCATTACTTGATTCATCTTCTGCTTTCTTTAAAGCCTCATTGCATGCACTCATAATTAAATCTTCAAGCATTTCAACATCATCTGGATCTACTACTTCTGGTTTTATTTTTACTTCAACAAGTTGTCTCTTTCCATTAGCTACTGCAGTTACTGCACCACCACCAGCGGAAGCTTCAAATTTCTTGTCTTCTAAGTCCTTTTGCATATCTTCCATTTGTTTTTGAAATTTTTGAGCTTGCTTCATTAAACTATTCATATTTCCACCCATACCTGGAAACCCACCTTTTGCCATAATAGTTACCTCCTATTTATTAGATACTTAAGTTTATATTATTATATTTATATCTTCTAGTTTTGTAACCACTAAAATTAAATTTAGCTATATACAATATAAAAGAATATATATCTCTAATTTATTATAACTTTTATATATTACAATAACTTTTCTATATTATTATATACTAATACCTATAATACTTTCCATTAATTAAGCAAATATTTTTTATAAGTTTAGAATTCTAGACTTATTCATCTAGAACCTCTACGAGATCTTCTCCAAATGTCTCTTTTAGTATATCTTCTGGTGATCTAACCTGTTTTTCATCAGACTCTATAGTGTACTTTATTTTTACAGGTTCTTTTAGTGCTTCAGAAAAAATCTCCTCTATTACATTTCTGTTTTCCTCTTTTTCCAGTCTAATTTTATTAAACGAATACTGTTTTTCGTAACCCAGCTCTACTACTCCTCCATCACAAGACAAAATTTCTCCTGTCATTAGTGAAGCATAGATAACCATATGTCTTCGTGCTTTAAACATATCTAAAATATCCTTAAAAGATTTTTTCACAATGTCTACTGTTAAAATAGAATTTACATTATACTTTTTGATTGGTCTTATTTGTGTTTTATTATTTATCTGTTTTTCTTGTTTTTGAATATTCTTTTCAGAAACTCTAGGTGTTACACTTTCACACGCTACAGTTATCTTTCCTTGTTTTATTATTTCTTCTAGCTTGTTTATTCTAGTAAGTAATATTTCTTTAGACGTGTCATATTCTATTTTACACATTTTAATAACTGCAAGTTCTAAATAGATCCTATTCTGCTTACTCCATTTAGCTTGTTCCTGAGCCTCTTGAAGTATCTTTATATTCCTCATGATTTCTTCTACTCTTATTTTTGAAGCTTGTTGCTTTAGAATTTGCATGTTTTCATTTGACATATCCAAAATATCCTCTACATTCTCGCTTACTTTTGCCATCAAAAGATCTCTCATATGAGTAGTCATATCTTTTATAAATACATATATGTCCTTACCGCTAAACACAATTTCATTTATAACTTTTATTGCGCCTTCAATATTCCTGTCTATTATACGCTCAGAAAGTTTTGTAAGACTCTCATTAGTGACAAGACCAAGCATGTCAATAACACTATCATACTCTACTGTGCCCTCATTCATTGATATAGCTTGATCTAAAATACTTAGTGCGTCCCTCATTGCTCCATCAGAAACTCTTGATATTAATTTCAAACTATTATCTTGAACTGAAACACCTTGCTTTGACACTATTGTGCGAAGCCTATCGAAAATGTCTGTACTTTTTATTCTTTTAAAGTCAAATCTTTGACACCTGGATAGTATAGTAATTGGGAGTTTTTGAGGATCAGTTGTGGCTAGTATAAATATAATATTACTTGGCGGTTCCTCTAGTGTTTTTAAGAAAGCATTAACAGCCCCTATGGATAACATATGAACCTCATCTATAATATAGACTTTATATCTAGCTTCCTGTGGCGGATACTGAACATCTTCAATTATATCACGAATATTATCTACTCCATTGTGTGACGCTGCATCCAGCTCAGTTACATCTATTGCTGTTCCTGAATTTATTTTTTTACACATTTCACATTCATTGCAGGGCTCTCCATGATCTGAATTCAAACAATTAACCGCTTTAGCTAGTATCTTAGCTGTTGAAGTTTTTCCTGTTCCTCTAGTTCCACATAAAAGATATGCGTGGGCTATTCGATCTTTATTTATTTGATTTTTTAAAGTTATGGTCACATGTTCTTGTCCTACTACATCTCCAAAAGTTCTCGGTCTCCATTCTCTATATAAAGCCAAATATGCCACAAATTTCACCTCTTTTAAATAATAGTATTTCTTAAATAAATAAAAAAGATGCCTTTACAGGCATCTTATAATTTTTATGTAGACCGTACACCTCGCTTTGATAAATAAACTATGTGCGTTACCTATACAGTTAGCTCAAACCAGGTTAATCCACGGCACATGGAAGAGTTCACTTACCGCTGCTTCCTTCCGGATCTCACGGGGTTCATAAATTTCCATTGCGTGGGACCCAGTTCTCAACACCACTTATATAGGTCGGCCACACATTTTATAACCTAAGCGAGGAATTCACCCCTGCTGTAGCGGATTGCAGGTTACAGGGCACCGCTAACTCCCCAGCTAGTACGGAAATATAAACTGGTGGAAAAAGAGGGATTCGAACCCTCGGTAGAGTTTCCCCTACACACGCTTTCCAGGCATGCTCCTTAAACCACTCGGACATCTCTCCATAAACCATTTTAAATGTTATACATACTTAAATTGTGCAACATAATTAATTATACTATTAATATATACTAATTTCAATAGTTATTTACTAATATATTTTTATTTTAATTAAAACATTTATATTATATTATCTTTCTCAATTCATTTATATATATACCTCTTTATAGCATTAGTTTATAAGAAAGTTATAAATTAACACTGTTTATTTTTGCCTTATAGTTTATTGGAAGGGATACACCAACACATAATAAGCCCTAGCTCCAATAATTACTAGTAGAATGTCTAAGAATTCGTCAGAATCTACATTTCTTAACTTACAAGTAAAATTCACTCCTAGCAGTAAACTTAAATGTTTTACTAGCTTAGGAGTGAAATTAACTTTATATATATAATATTATATTATTCATACAAAATAATAATTTAATTTTTTATTATTAACCTTAATTACTTAACAACATCCTTCTTTAATAATAAAATCATAATAGCAGTTACTATTGTACCAACAACTATGGATAATATATATCCACCTAAATTACTAACCGCATGAGGAATTAACAAGAGAAATATACCACCATGTGGAGCTGCTATAGCTGCTTTAAATGTCATAGATAATGCCCCTGCAACTGCAGCACCCGCCATTAATGATGGTATTATTTTAAGTGGATCTGCTGCAGCAAACGGTATTGCACCCTCAGTTATAAATGAGGCACCTAATGCCCAAGCAGATTTTCCTGCTTCTCTTTGTTCTGGTGTAAATTTCTTTTTTGCTATAACTGTTGCAAGCGCTATTCCTAGTGGAGGAGTCATTCCTGCCGCCATTACTGCTCCCATTATCATAGAAGTCTGACCCGCTACCAAAGTTGATACTCCGAAAGTATATGCCGCCTTATTAAATGGTCCACCCATATCAAAAGCCATCATTAAACCAATAATAATCCCGAGCAACCCTGCATTTGCTCCACTTAAATTAGTTAACCAAGCTGACATTCCTATATTTATAGCACTAACGGGTTTTCCTATAACAAATACCATTATAAGCCCTACTATCAATGTAGATAAAACCGGCAATATTAGAACTGGCATTAAACCTTGTAAGGATTTTGGCAATTTTATTATTTTCTTTAAGAAAACTATAGTATAACCAGCTAAGAAACCTGCTAACATTCCACCTAGAAATCCAGCACCTATAGATGCAGCGAGCATACCACCAATCATACCTGGTACAAGACCTGGTCTATCTGCTATAGAGAACGCTATAAATCCTGCCAATATCGGATACATAAGTTTCATAGCAGCACCTGAACCAATATCCATTAAAGCTGCCGGTACCGTACCTGGCTGTTTAAATGCTAGTATTCCAAAAACAAAGGAAAGTGCAATTAAAATACCCCCTGCTGCTACGAAAGGGATCATATAAGAAACTCCTGTCATTAGGTGCTTGTAAGGTCCTTTTTTCTCCTTAATTTTCTCTTCTTTGATATCACTAACTTTTTCTGAAACGTCTTTGTTTTCAATTTTTATATCTATCGCTTTCTGTATAAGACCATTTGGATCTTTGATTGCGTCTTTTACACCTACTTCAATTATAGTCTTTCCTACAAAACGTTCCTTTGAAACGTTAGTATCAGCTGCAATTATTACTACCCTAGCTTCGCTTATATCTGTCTCAGTCAATACATTTTCTGCGCCTACAGATCCTTGAGTTTCTACTTTAATCTCTATACCCATTTCTTCCCCAGCCATTTGAAGAGCCTCAGCTGCCATATAGGTATGTGCTATTCCTGTTGGGCATGAAGTTATTGCTACAAATTTCATAAATATTCCCCCTTTTTACTTTTCATTTAATATTTTAATTCTTTTTAAATTTTAAAGTTAACATATACTATCTATTGTTCTAGTAAAGCAATTATTTGTTCAGGACTACTAGCTTCCATCAAATTTTTTCTTAATTCTTTATGCATAAGCTTTCTAGAAATCTGACTTAATATTTTTAAATGTTCATCACTTGATTCTTCTGGAACAGCAATTAAGAAGAATATATGAGCTAGCTCATCATCCATAGACTGATAGTCAAGTCCGTCAATGCTTCGTCCAAATACTAATGCAGCCTCTTTAACTCCACTACTTTTTCCGTGAGGAATAGCTATTCCCATACCAATACCTGTTGAAAATTCCTTTTCTCTATCTGTTACAGCTTTTATATATTTATCTTTATCTAACAATTTACCATTTTCGTCTAATAATTCTGCCATTTCTTTTATTACATCCTCTTTTGTTTTACTAGTTAGCTCAAGTTTAATTGTATTAACGCTTAATAATTCAGTTATATTCATTAATAATCATCCTTTCTTATAGGTATTTTATGGTTACTTGTTTTTTTAACTCCTCTATGTCAATTAATCTTCCTGTTTGTGTTCCTTCAGTCATTACATTAGCTGCACTTGTTGCACAAGCTAGTTTCATAGTTTCTTCAAAACTATAGTTACTCTCAGTTGCTACGGCCAAAGCTGCAACCATTGAATCTCCAGCCCCTACTGTACTCTTAACTTCTACCTTCAATCCCTTTACTTTTGCAATCTTATCGTTACTTATAACTATTGACCCTTCTGAACCCTGCGATATTACTACATATTCAACTCCAAATTCTAATATTTTTTTAGCAGTTTCAATAACTTTAGCTTCGTTATCGATAACTACATTAAAAGCTTTTTCAAGTTCTTCAATATTAGGTTTTACTATATAAGGACCAGCTTTAATTCCTTGCATTAGCATTTCGCCATCTGCATCTAATATAACCTTACCACCCTTGTTTTTTATCTCTTGTATTATGTCACCGTAAATGTTACTGCTGGTTCCACTTGGCACGCTACCTGAAAGAACTACTAAAGAATCTGCCCTACAATACTTTAGAATTTTTTCTTTCATATTAGAAATATCTTCTAATGTTACACTAGGTCCATTTTCGTTTATATCTGTATGTGTATTATTAACATTATCAATTATTTTTATGTTGGTCCTAGTTTCTCCCTTTATAAATAAAAATTCATTATCAATATTTGAATCATCTAGATATGTTTTTATTCGGTTTCCACTACTTCCACCTAAAAAACCTAAGGCTAAACTTTTATTTTGTAATTCTTTAATAACTTTAGATACATTAATCCCTTTTCCTCCAACATCCACTCTTGTCGACTTAACTCTATTAACATTACCAATTTTAAATTCATCTATTTCAATTGTTTTATCTAAAGCTGGATTTAAAGTCACTGTTATTATCATTTTTCCACCTCCAAGTTATTTGCTATCATAATTTTTATATCTTTTTCTTCAAACGTTTTTAATAATTCATTATCTAATTGATTATCTGTAATAATGATATCAATATTATCTAAGTCAACTATTTTGGCAAAGGAAACTGCGCTAAATTTAGTATGATCACATACTACTATCGTTTGTTTAGCAATCTTTATCATTTCTCGTTTTGTGTTAGCTTCAATAATATTAGGAGTAGTTAACCCATTAATAATACATACACCATTGGTCCCTATAAAAGCTTTATCTACCCTAAAATTTTTAATTGTATTATCTGCTACCGGTCCAACCATTGCTCTTGTTTTCCAACGCAATTTACCTCCAGTAACAATTACTTCAACATCCTGGTTTTTAGTAAGTTCGTAGGCTACATCAACAGAATTTGTTAAAACCGTTATATTTTTAGCTGTTATATGTTTAGCAATACTAAGAGTGGTAGTCCCTGCATCTAAAACTATTGTATCTCCATCTACTATTATTGATGCTGCAAACTTTCCAACCAATTCTTTCTCATCATAAAACTTATCAATTTTCTCTGAAAAAGTAGGTTCAAATTTTGTATTATCATTTAATATTGCCCCTCCATGTACTCTTTTAATAAGTCCATCTTCTTCTAGCTCTTGAAGATCACGTCTTATAGTGACTTCTGATACTTCATATTGCTGTGATAAATCACTTACTTTTACTTTTCCGTACTTATTTAAACTATATAATATATCTGACTTTCTTTCTTCAGGAAACATAGCTTTCAATCTTCCTTTTTTCATACTTAAAATAACGGTGTCCGTTTACATCTGTTTTATGCTTCATTTACTTTCACTTGTTTTCATTTTAGTATATTTTGATAACGTTGTCAACATAGATATGATATTTTATTATTATTTAATTAATATGAATATAAACGTAACTATTAATTAACTATCTTTCAGATACAAATACAAACGAAACCATTCGGCTTCGTTTTATTATATAAATATATATTTACCTACTTAAATTGTTGTTTTTCTAATTATTCGTTTAATTGCTGTTTTAGAATCTCCTCAATTTTCGGAGTACATCTATGCCCACAACATCCACCTGAACCAGCTCCTGTAACTTTTTGGACATCCTCTACAGTTCTTGACCCATTTTTTATAGCCTTCTTTATCGTAGATTTTGGTATAGCCTTACATATACATACCTTTGTAATTTTATCCATTATTTCACTGTTTATATTTTCACTCATATTTATTTTCACCTCTATCATTATCTCTTATCTTTAAAAAATTTAGTCAGTAAGTTACCGCATTCATCATTGTAAAGCCAATTTATTTCTGTCCAGTGGTTTAAAGTGTCATTTTGGAGAACATTTATAACTGATCCACATGCTCCTACACTAGGATCAAAAATACCTATATTCAATTTACTTATTCTAGACTGTAATATAGCTCCTGCACACATAGGACATGGTTCTAATGTTACATACATATCACATCCATTTAATCTCCAACTACCTAATACTTCACAAGCATTTCTTATAGCTAAAATTTCTGCATGGGCGGTAGCTTCTTGTAGGGTTTCTCTTAGGTTGTGTGCTCTCGCAATTATTATATTATTTTTAACTATAATTGCACCTACTGGTACTTCATTTAATAACAAAGATCTTTTAGCTTCTTTTAAAGCCTCACTAATTAAATATTTTTCCATGTAAACCCCTTTATTTTGAAACCAGTTATTAATTAATAGATTTTATCGTTTATATTATACTTCTTTAATATTAGATATTCAACATATTTGTATATTTTCTACAATGTACATATATTTTATAAATTTTAAATGATTTATAAAAATAAAAAAACTAGCAAAGTATTACTTTGCTAGTTTTTGGTTGGTGCACACGAGAGGAGTCGAACCTCCGGCCTTCCCCTTAGGAGGGGGACGCTCTATCCAACTGAGCTACGGGTGCATATTTTATTTCTACTTAAATATAGTATTACATTTTTTTAAGTATGTCAACCTATAGCCAATTTAATACCTATATTTATAGAAATTATTCTAATATTATGATGTTTACTTAATATTAGAATTTTAATACACCAAATAGTATATAATATACATTATACACTATTAATCGGAGGTGTTCTAATTGAATAAGGATATAAAGAATTTTTTCCTTGCAGGTCTTGGTTCTGCAGCTTATACTTACGAAAAGGCCACGACTTTAATTGATGATTTCGTACAAAAGGGTAAATTAACCTTAGAAGAGGGTAAAGATTTATCTGAGGAGCTAAAAAGAAACATAAAGGGAAAAACAGACTCAATTAACCCTTTTACAAAAGAAAAAGGTAGTATGACAAAAGATATAACCCCTTTGACAAAAGAAGATATAGTTTCAATTCTTTCAGACATGGATTTTGCAACAAAAAAAGATGTTGAAAATATAAACAAAAGACTCTCAAATTTAGAGAAAAACCATTTATAAAATCACAAATGGAATTCAAAGAAAGTCCTAATATTTTTACTAGGGCTTTTATTTTTAAGTGAGGTATAAAATGCAACTAAATTCTGTTAATCGATTTAGAGAAATTGTTAAAGTTCTTGGCTCTTATGGCTTTGGATACATTGTAGACTATAAATTTAAAAAACAAAATAAGCTTCCTGAAAACTTAAGGAAAGCTTTTGAAGAGCTTGGCCCTACATTTATAAAAATAGGACAAATCTTAAGTACAAGACCAGATTTGTTATCTCCAAATTATATAGTAGAACTATCGAAGCTTCAAGATAATGTCCCTCCAGAAAGCATTGAAACAATAAAGGATATATTTTTTAATGAGTTTTCAATATCAACAACAGATTGCTTTGAAAAATTTTATGAAAAACCTTTAGCATCTGCATCTATTTCTCAAGTACATAAAGCTACATTGAAAGATGGTAGAGACGTTGTTGTAAAAATACAAAGACCAAACATTGCAGAAAAGATGAAATTAGATATTTCTATACTCATCCGTATAGTAAAATTTACAAAAGCAAAATTTTCTGAAGCCTTAATTGACCCAGAAGAAGCCCTACATGAAATACTTTTAACTACTGAACTCGAACTTGATTTTAACAATGAAATTAAAAATATAGATAAATTTAAAAATTACAATAAAGATATCGAATTTTTATATGTACCTTATGTAGTTGAAGATTTATCTAGTACCAAGGTTATAACAATGGAAAGAATTTATGGTTTTAAGGTAGATGACATGAAAAAGCTCTTAATAGGCAACTATGATCTTGATGATTTAGGTAAGAAATTAGCTCTGGCTTACTTAAAGCAGGTTTTGAAAGATGGTTTCTTTCATGGTGACCCTCATCCTGGAAACATATTTATATGTGAAGGTAAACTTTGCTTTATAGATTTTGGAATTATGGGGAGTCTCTCAAATTCATTAAAATTAACACTAAACGATATGATATCAGCTGTTGCCTTTAATGACATAAACAAGATGATTTCAACCCTTTTATCTATAGGTATAAAAAAGGGCTATGTAAATAGAAATAAGTTATATGAAGATTTAGATTACCTTCTTTTAAATTACCTTTCTGTTTCCTTAAACAATATTCAGATTTCGGTAATGCTTTCTGAAATTTTTGATATAGCGCGTCAAAACAACATCCGTTTACCACGTGATTTTACACTACTAATAAGAGCTCTCGTAATACTAGAAGGTGTAATTGCTACTATCGCTCCTGACATAAAAATAATAGATATCGCTATACCATATGTAAAAGCTAATAATAAATTCTCTTTGTTTACAGATTTAGATTTAAACACTTTATTAATTCGTTCATATTCATTTATGAAAGACTCACTTAGACTTCCCTCCAAAATTATAGAATTATCTGATAGTCTAATAAGCGGTAGGGCTAAACTACAGTTAGAGCATAAAAACTTAAATAAACCAATAAGTGAATTAAATAAAGGTATAAATCGATTGGTATTTGCTCTTATTATTTCATCTACAATTATAGGATCTTCTACCATACTAAATTCTAACATAGGACCTAAAATGTATAATATATCACTCATTGGTATAACCGGTTTTATAACTGCAGGATTTATGGGCTTTTGGTTATTAATTTCCATAATAAAATCCGGAAAATTATAGAATTAAAATATACTAATTAATCTTATAAAAACGAGGTATTATTATGATTAAGTATTACAATCGAAAAGAAAATAAATATGAAATAGAAAAAGTAGCTGGCGAAAAATATTTGAATTGGTCTTATTCATCTCCCTCTGGCAAGGGACTAGTTGAGTTATTGCTAAAGAAAAAACTTTTTTCAAAATTATATGGTTATTACTGTGACACAAAAATAAGCTCTAAAAAAATTAAAGATTTTGTTAAAAATTTTAACATTGATATGTCTTTATATTCTAAGGTCTATGATGAATATTCGACTTTTAATGAATTTTTTATGAGATCTTTAAATTCAAACGCACGAATAATAAATAGAGATAACAATATTCTGATATCACCTTGTGATGGCAAACTCTCTGCTTATGAGAACATTAACTTAAATGACATAGTTCAAATAAAAGGTTTTACCTATTCCCTTAAAGAACTACTCCAAGATGATAATGAAATATATAATTTATATGATGGATGTACATGCTTAATTTTTAGATTATGTCCAACTGATTATCATAGATTTCATTTTATTGATAATGGAGTATGCAGTAAAACAATTAAGATTAAAGGTCATTATTATTCTGTAAATCCTATAGCATTAAAAAACATCAAAAAACTCTTTTGTCAAAACAAAAGAGAATGGAGCCTCTTTAACTCAGACAATTTTGGTGATGTTATCTGTATGGAAATAGGCGCTACTTGCGTAGGCTCAATTATCCAAAGTTATGACCCAACCTCGAAGATTATAAAAGGGGATGAAAAAGGATATTTTAAATTTGGAGGTTCCACTGTAATCCTATTTTTCAAAAAAAACATTATAAAGATTGATGAAGATTTGCTCAAACAAACGCTATTAGGTTTTGAAACATCTGTATTAATGGGCGAAAAAATAGGGCTGAAATAAATTTTCAGTCCTATTTTTATTATATCTTAAATTTTGATGTGATATCTCTTAATGTTTTTATTATTAGATACATCTTTAGAAAATTTGTCATTATTAACCTTTAATTCATTTTGATATTGCTTAACATAAGTTGGATCAGTTTTATTTTCTAAGATCATATAGTATCCATAATCTCATTTTATTTATCGTACAATTAAAATAACAGAACTGAATATAATTCAGCTCTGTTATTTTAGTATTGTCTTTTGCAGCAATCATCCATAATGAA
Source organism: Clostridium algoriphilum (assembly GCF_020443705.1). Taxonomy (GTDB): domain Bacteria; phylum Bacillota; class Clostridia; order Clostridiales; family Clostridiaceae; genus Clostridium_AD; species Clostridium_AD algoriphilum. The sequence continues at coordinate 17,078 of NZ_JAIZZK010000037.1, read as the reverse complement.
GCTTATATTTACATGTAGCACCTTTTAATATATAATTAAATTAAATTTAACAAAACATCTTTTCGTTTAATTAATTACATATATTGTAATTTAATATAGAATCTTACAATATAAATTGTAGTTAATTATCATGTTTTTTATTTATTTCCATTCGTATATAATGTACATGTTGATTAATATAGGGTATGTAGTTAATTAATCTCATAGAATGAATTGAACTAGTATGTAGGTATAGCATCTAATAGGGGGTAATGTCTTGGAAAACACTTTTAAGAACAGAACAATAGAACCATATTTATATTCGCGTGCCAACATTGTAATAGATGTTAATAAAGAATTTCTTGATTTTGCAGGTTTTACAATGGATGAATTATTAGGTAAATCCCTTATAGAAATTGGAAATATGATTAAAATTAATTCGCAAATCTTTCTTGATAATATTAGCGATAAGTATTCGGGATATATATTCACAAAGTCGCTGAATGCTCGCGAAGTAAATATATCACTTTCTCATGATACGGAAAGAAATCTAAAAATATATACTTTTATTGAAAAACCAAATTCCAGACTTGATGATAAGCTTATATTTGAAGAACAATCATTTTTAGATGACACCTCTGGTGTAGCCGTCTACAGTGTACCTGATTTAATATTACTTAAATCAAATCAAAAGTATCTTGATTTAGTTGATTCACCTTTTAACAAAGATAGCACTAGCATAGGTAACCCTATTAGAGAAATTATAAATGGATTTACAGGAACCAACGTTGAAATTATTTGGAACACTATTCTCGTTTCACAAAAGGCCAGCTATATGAAAGAATTCGAATTTGATAAATTTTCAAGAGGTATAACTTATTGGGATTTCACTCAAAAACCTATATTTGAAAACGGAAAGATGAAATACATATTTGAAACTGCTGTTGATGTTAGTGAAAGGGTTTTTGAAAATAAAAATTTAGAGATAAAAAACAAGATAATTGAACAGCAAAAGGATGCGTTAGAAAAACAGAATACACAGTTGGAGCAACAAAATACTCAGCTAATTAGTATAATTGAAAATTTATCTGAAGGAGTAATGTTTGCGGATAATGAAGGTAAATTTATAATGATAAATCCAGAAGCAAAGAGGTTAATTTATCGATCAGACAAAATGATTACTTTAGGAAATGCTCTTAAAAACATTAGCGTATTTGATATTAAAGGCAATGAGATACCATTTGAAGATTTTCCTTCAGTTAGGGCGTTAAGAGGTGAAACAGTAACCAATGTTGAGATCTTTATAAGACATCCTAATAAAGATTATTTTGTGGAAATTAGTTCAAATCCAATTTATAATGCGATTGGGGAAATAACTATGATAGTATCATGTTTTCATGATATTACTCGAACAATTAAGCAATCTACAAAAATTGAAGAACAGAAAAAGGAATTAGAAGCTATCATAGAAAATATATCTGATGGTATTTCCATTTTTGATAATAAAGGAAAATGTATATTATTTAACAAATCAGAAAGAGAGATGTTTTCGCCCTATTATGAAAACATGGTAAGGACTAGTGATTGGTATAAACAATCTGAACTTTATGATGTTGATGGAGAAGAAATAAACTCAGAAAATGTTTCCGCTCATAGAGTTATGAGCGGTGAAAAGTTTAAAAATATGAGAGTGGCCGTAAAACTTCCTAATAAAACGTTAGAAATAGATGTTAGTGGAACACCTATTTATGACAGTGAAGGAAAATTTACTTTAGGGGTGATTTGTAGCCGAGACATGACAGACTATTATAGGCGTGAAGAAGCTATAATAAGCCGCTTTGAAATTTTGAACAGAATAATTGATACATTTGATTTACCAGTCATCAGATTATCGTGTCCAAATTTAAAGATTGTCGATATTAATAGAAAGGCATTTGGTATCCTTAAATTGATCAGTCCAAATGTTAAATCAATCAATCAAATAAAAGGTACTAATATTGAAAATTCATTTGAAAAATTCAAGACAAGTGAATGTTACCAGTGTATTAGTGATGCATTAAAAGAAAAGAAAACTAAACATTTGAATAATAGGAGTTATTTGATAGATGAGAAACAGGTATATTTTAATATTATCTTTGAACCCATGCTTGAAGTAACTGGAGAAACCCAAGAGATATTAATTTTAATAATAGATGTTACTAATGAAATAAAATCTAACATTAAAATGCAAAAGGCATTGAAATTACAGGGAGAATTTCTTGTTAACATATCCCATGATCTAAAAACACCATTAAATGTTATATCTGCAACAGCTCAGTTATTTGATATGTATTGCACTAATGGTTCACTGGACGATAATAAGGATTCAATTATTAAATACATAGACTCAATCAAGCAAAACTCATATAGATTATCTAAAATGATTAATAACATAGTCGATTTATCAAAAATTGAAGCGGGATTCTTTAAATTAAATCTATCAAATAACAATATAGTATTCGTTATAGAAGAAATAGTAATGTCTGTAACTAATTTTACTGAAAGTAAAGGATTAAATATTATTTTTGATACGGACACAGAAGAAAAAATTATGGCTTTTGACGTAGAAAAGGTAGAGAGAATAGTATTAAATCTTATATCAAATGCAATAAAATTTTCAACTGAAGGTAATGAAATACTTGTAGAGGTTAAGGATAAGGATAAGTTTATTGAAATATCAGTTAAGGATAATGGCATTGGCATTGAATACAAGGACTTGAATATGATATTTGATAGATTTAAACAGGTAGACAAATCACTATCAAGAAATGTAGAAGGGACTGGAATTGGTTTAAGTTTAGTTAAGTCGATTGTAGAATTACATGGTGGTAGTATATATGTTGAAAGTGAATTGGGGAAAGGAAGTAAGTTTACATTTAAACTTCCTTCAGCAAAGGTACTTCAAGAAAATATGATATATAGTAATAAAGTTCCAAGTGGAAATCAAAGTATACGAGTGGAACTTTCAGATGTTTATTCGTGATTTTCTTAAAATAAGAAAAGGTAATTGGATATAAAAATTATTGATATTTGTAAACAAAATCATGACTATACAATTCCACACAATTTTCATTGTGTGGAATTTATTATATTCTAATTAGCATTTTTTAATACATTAAATTCATTACATATTTTTACAGTTATATTATCTTTAAAAATTTCCTTATTCTAATAATATCTTTACCAGTGTAACTATCATTTAATGGACCAATTGTTATACTCTTTACTAGACCTTTAGGAATGTCAATTTCTAAATAATCTTGTGTTTTATAATTATTATTACATTTCAGATAAAAATTTTCCTTAACCTTAAAACATTTAGCCTTAAATATGGCTCTAACCTCATTTTAAGGATTTCAATAATTACTATGCCCTACAAGGTCATAGACAACGGTTAGTATTTTTACTTGGACTTGTAATGGTTTAAGGGTAGGAGCGCTACTATGGCTTAAATGGACTGATATTTACTTGGTAAAATGGAACTCACAGTTAGAGGGAAAGGTCTATTTTCTTTTTCTTCACTATTTATCATATTTATTAATATTAATTTATAGTTTTCGTTTTAGGTTATGTTATTTCCAATAAAAAAAGCCCTCATATATTCTATGAGAGCCTTACTTTTGGTGCGTCGGACAGGAGTCGAACCTGCGACCAACTGGTTCGTAAAGTGACGTTTTAAGTGATTTTAAACAGTCCTCAAAGTGGCTTAAATGCTCACTTTGTTTTTTAAACTATATTTATCTATCCCTATTTATTTTAAACTATAAGGGGCAAAAAAAGGGGCAAAATAAAATCAATGGGTTTGTTTTTAGTTACCAATAACAAAGTAGGTAGAAATCTGAAGTTTTGTTATCTTCTGAAAGAACTTTTCCATCTTCATCGTAAACATCTCCAAGTGTTATTGAAGATGCTTTAGCTTATCTGATATTACATAAAACAATACATTCAAAAGAATAGTTACTTAATTAAATTTAACTAAATGCTTAACATCCCATATAAATCAATGTTTTACGCAAAAGAGCAAATGTCTGATTTTATAATATTCGTATATCCTTCATTGAGATTTTCACACTTAGTTTTTGTTTTTTATCGGCGTCAACACTGTAAAGTTATGAATATGTTTGATGTAAAAAAACAAGGATACTCACTTAATATGAATATCCTTCTTAATCAATAATCTCTATTGTTTAATTGTTATAACCAAACTATTTGTAGTAGCTATGATTGTTGAATTTATATACTGACATTTAACTTAGATATGGTGTGTTTACTTTCTATTTTGCTATCCCAATATTCTAAACCATTTAATAATTTTTCAATACTAAATGTATTTTTTTCTTTTATTATTTTATTAAATTCAATTGGTGTAATTAATTCACTTATATTAGGCAATTTACTATCATATTCTTTTTCCTCTTCTAAACTAATCTTAATATTACTAGAATATAATTCTCCTATTTCTTCTTCACTTAGTGATAAACTTTCACCTAAAATAATAGGCGTAGGAATCCAGTCTGCAACATTTCTATACTTATTAATATACTTCGCTACATCTATTTGTTTATACTCTTCACCAGCAATAATTATCATCCTGTATTCATTACCCCTTGCATTTTTTAACTCCATTTTTAGCTGACCCTTCATTTATTATAAAATATTAATGGCGTCAGGCTTAATGTTATTTGTATTGGTTGTATACTTCATAAATACGATAATGGGTATATACATACTTGTATTTACGTCATTAATAAAATTGAAAAGATTTATGAAATGGAGAGACGTAAATTAAATTTTGCATCTCTTTTTTATTTATAAATATGAGTTTAACACAATACCTATTGTGTTAAACTCATCTAAAACCTTAAGACCATTGAAAATACTATGTTTCTTTGAATAAACCAATGATTTAAATTATAATAATTGAAAATAGTTTAACATAACGTATTGTCTTGTATAACTTAATTTACTATAATGGATTATAAGCAAATATAATTCGGAGGTAAAAAAATAATGAATTTTGTACAACCAATTAGAGATAAAAATAAAATCAAAGAAATAAAAGCTTTGTTATTAAAAAATAATTACAGAGATTTCATTTTGTTTACTCTTGGAATAAATACAGGATTTAGAATTTCAGATATTCTAGAGATTAAAGTAAATGATGTTAGAAATAAAACTCATATTGCTATTAACGAGAAAAAGACAGATAAATTAAAAAAGGCATATATAAATTCTTCACTAAAAGAAGAACTTGATAAATACATTTTTGATAGGGGTGCGGGCATCTTTTAGCGGAAAATATACTCTAAGGCTCTAGACTATTCCTATTAATACCAGCAAACCTGTATTAATGGAGCTATAATTTCTATAAAACTGGTAAAACAAACGACCGTATTATTTACTTTATTATTTTAACCTCTTGCAATACAGTTTCAAGCTATTTCATGAGTAAACTTATAAGGTAAATAATTCAAAGTAAATGTATTGAGTCTATATAACGTTTTTTTTACTGATAAATCAGCTTAGTGACATGTTTGGTACAAGCTAGTTACAATTGCCAAAAATACGTTAGAGTATATTTAAATTGTTGTTTTGATTAGTTTTAATCCTTAGCGTATAATTTCCGCGTTTTGCTGCCAGTACCCCTGATATGAATGATGACGATTTCTTGTTTAGAAGTCGAGAAGGAGAAAATAAACCAATTAGTAGAGTTAGAGCATATCAATTATTAACTGATGTAGCTAAAAAAGTAGGGCTTGAGGAAATAGGTACACATACACTCCGGAAGACCTTTGGTTATTGGCACTATAGACAGCATAAAGATATTGCACTTCTACAAGAACTATTTAATCATTCGGCTCCAAGTGTAACATTGCGCTATATTGGAATTAATCAGGATGCCATGGATGCATCCCTAGAAACCTTTTATTTATAGGAGCGGTCTCGCCAACGTAATTCTGAATCACACCATTAAGAGTCTTATAACATCTACGTAAAGGTAAATACATTTTACGTAGATGTTCATAATTTTTTGTTATGCTTTATGAATACATTTTATAAGCTTTTTTAACCTTACGTAAAGGTATCTCTTTACGTAGGGTTATTTGTTTTAAGATTAAAAATATTATTTATCAGAGTTGTAGAAGCATTTATATTACTTGATTTAAAGTTGTTTCTTTATTCATTTATCCATAATTTCCAATTTTATGGTAATAATAGTATAATTAGATTAGTTTAATATAACTACTACAAGAATATCGAAATAAACGAATGATAAGGCATACCTACAAGGAGGAAATATTAATGAATGATTCATACTCAGGCATAAATTCTAATCAGACTCTAGCAACTTCAAAAGAAGCAAATTTAATAATTAAGTTTTTTACTGGTATAAAGAACGATAATGATGCTCTACAAATGTTGAAAGATGTACAAGCTCATTACGATAAAAAAGGTGAGTATTTAGAGATTGATGCCGATGTGTTTTGGCGTTATTTACTAAACCGTAAACCATATCAACAAAATATAAGAAAAAGTAAAACTATTAGATACTATGATTTTAAGAAAATAATTAAAATCAAGGAAATAAATAGTTATAAACAATTGGTTGAAGCTGCTAATGATTATAACAATAAATATAAATATTATATATGATTTACACGCCTACAACCCATAGGTACACTGTTTTTATTAAATTTAACTGAAATCTAACTACCGCACTTCCGTTTGCTACTACCGCATTCCCTAATAGAACTTTCCCTACGGGCTACCCTTCCATTCTCAACTAAGCTTGGTATATGAAACTAGGGACTTCTTTAAGGTTATTATGAGTACCCTGCAGCATGGTAAGTTTGCGATTTAAAGCAGGAATGGTAAGACTTCCAATATTGTCACCCTCCACTGGATATACTGGGTAAAGGGTTTATTTTGCCCTTAATTTCGAACTAACTGATATTTTGGTTAGTATTTTTTCTTTTATTCAGTAAACTAATAATTGCAGTTATTGTAAGTATTATTACTAAAGCAACAATTGCACAAAATATATAACCTAAAGATGAATTTAAAATAGTACTATTCGACCCCGGCACTGAATAATGTGGTAACAAGGCTTTCCACTCATCTCCAAACCTATTCATTCCTTCTGGAATAAATCCAATCTTTGATTTTAACTCATTACCCGACCATTCTCCGTAGGCATTGCCCTGAGCTACAAGTCCGAGAGGAGCGAAAATAATTAAAGCAATCAATGCATGCCAATACTTCTTTATACCTCCTATAACCTGCGAATTCTCAGCTTCTGATTTTTGAGGTGGATAAATCTTGAGCATGGCTGGATTTGATTTTTGCATATATTTTACTACAAATCCTGTTACTACTGCTTCCAACGGGCCTGCTAAAATAACATGAGCAAACAATATAGCCGGTACAGTTTGCATCAAATTATATGGTGCATACAAAGGAGTCCCATCAAGTTTATGAAATAATAACGGTTGAAGCCCAAGCTCAATTCCAGCACACAATGCTGAAATATTTATTGCTACGTATCCCGCTATCATTGAAGCAATAAATCTACGTCTTGAAGAAATTTTGGAATTACCGGATATTAACTTATATAGATAATAGCTTACAAAAGGTATCACAAATGCCATGTTGAACATATTGGCTCCAAGTGTCAGAATACCACCGTCGCCAAAGAAAAGCGCTTGAATTATAAGTGCGATACTCACCCCTACCGTGGCAGCCCAAGGTCCCAGAATGATTGCCAAAATTGTAGCTCCAACTGCATGAGCAGTAGTACCATCAGGTATTGGTATATTGTACATCATAATTGTAAACGAGAAAGCTGCTCCAATTGCCAACAGTGGGACTTGTTTATCCTTTAATGTCTTTTTTAAGTTTGCTGCTGCTATGCCTATTACTGGAACCATGACGGCTCCCATTATTGCACAGGTTTGGGGACTTAAATATCCATCAGGTATGTGCATAATATATCCTCCTAAAATTTAAATAATAATGGATTGACCTGTTAGTTTACTATATTAAAAAATAATTTCTCAGCTAAATGACTATTCGTGACTGTGAAAATGATCATGATGTTCGCTTGGGTCAAATACGTGAACATGCCGGTGATAATGCTCATCTATGAGATTTACAGAAAGTAATAACTCTTTATTTGATAATATATCCTTAGGCGAATAGGCGAACCCTCTGCAACAATCTCATGATTTTCATTGAAAACTATTACCCTATCTGCAATTTCTTCAACAATGTCCAGATTATGAGTGCACGTAATTAAAGTCTTGCCTGCATTATTAAGTTCTACCAATAAATTTATCAGCCATCTTTGAGTGCGTGGATCTAGTCCATTAGTGGGTTCATCCAATATCAAAACTTCTGGATTAATTGATAATATTGAAGCAATAGCTACTTTCTTTTTCTCGCCTCCACTTAATTTATATGGTGGCCTATCCTTTAACGATTCCAAGTTAAGCATCTTAATAACTCCATTTACTCGGTCATTTACTTCCTTAAAGTTAAGCTTCATCTGCAAAGGTCCAAAAGCTATTTCTTCCCATACATTGGTAGAAAACAATTGTGCATCTGAATTTTGAAATATAAATCCAATCCTTTGGCGAAAAGATTGTGAAAACTGCTCATCATTTAATGTTTCTTCCGTAACAAGTTGACCAAAAGCCCTATACTCACCTTTACTTGGAAATATCAAACCGTTAAGGATTTTTTGAAGTGAAGATTTTCCTGAGCCGTTAGCTCCTAAAATAACTATTTTTTCACCACTGTAAATATCTAAGTTTATATCTTTGAGTACCGGTTCATCCAGTATATATTCAAATGAAACATCGCGAATCTTCATTATTTTTTCCTTATCCAAGAATAATTTCACCTCCAAAAGCTGCCAGAACACAAATTATTACACCTAAAAGCCATTGAAAATCGAGCAAAGTAAATTTAAACCTGTTCATAATAACTGGCTCGCCTTTATAACCTCTTGATAACATAGCACCGTACACTTCTTCACTTAAGGCATAACTTTTACCAAAGAGACTTCCAATTGTATTTGAGACAAAACGGCGGCCTTCTCTTGAATCAATTTTGCTGAAAGTTCTACTTTTTCTAGCAACGAACATATCTGTTGTAATATTTAGTAATATAAAAATATAACGATAGCACATTTCCAATGTTGTGATAAATATTTTTGGTAAAAACAAAACTCTGAATGCCTTCATTAAATTAGTGAAGCGGGTGGTAGTCGTAAATAAAAAAGCTAGAGAAATTGAGACTCCAACTCTGATTATTAATAAAATAGCTCCTGACACTCCCTGCGATGTAATCGTAAGTTCTGCTGGAAATGTGAGTGGACCCAAATGTACTTGATGACCGAAGTTTATAAGTGAAATTAAACTAGTGCCAGGCCTGACAAAGTTAAAAATTGATGGTAATACCGCAACTCCTGTAAAAAGAGGTGTAATCAACCATATCCGTTTAAAATATAATTTTAACGGTACATATGATATCTTTGCTAAAATACATGATATTAAATAAACAATAGTTATTATAATCACATTATGAAGCAAAGTAGATGTTAGGATTAATATAAGTAACGATATTACCTTTACTCTCGGATCTAATTTTTGTAAAAAACCTTTTTGAAAGGCTATATCTTCAAAAAAAATGACTTCCTTTAAAAGTTTAGCAATACTATTAATAGTCTTTTCTAAAAAACTGACTTTCTTCCTTTTTCCAATACACCCACATGGACACATGCCTATTTCTCCACCGTTTAACAACCACTCCGGTACTTGATTTTTAGAATTCATTCGTTTTCTCCTTTGCGCAATCTATCAAATAAAAGATAAAAAGCCACAAAAGCCTTCTTACTTTAAGAAATAACCTTCGTGGTTAATTAAATACTCTTTTTATATTCAGCGTAAACAGTAAGTTATATACCGACCTGATATTCATATAATCACATTCTAAAATTTAACATATTCTTGGAAGTTGAATTCCAGATGGCATATCAACTAGTCTTTTTCCACCTACTACTGTGTTTAAATAAACTTTTTGTCCCAATTCCTGCGTAACTTTTCCAATAATTACAGCTTCAGACCCCAGTGGATGCTTTCTCATTGCATTAAGTACCTTTTCAGCGTAAGCTTCTGGTACAAAAGCACATAGCTTTCCTTCATTAGCAATATATAATGGATCGAATCCAAGCATCTCAGTGGCACCTTTTACTTCTTCTTTCAAAGGTAATTTATTTTCTTCAAGTGCTATGGTTACATTGCTAAATTCACTAATTTCATTAAGTACTGCCGCCACTCCACCTCTTGTAGCATCACGAATAACATGGATTCCCTCATATGCTTCAAGCATTGTGTCTACTAAGGAATTAAGGCTAGCACAATCGCTTTTTAAATTTCCTTCTAACCCAAGTTTATTTCTTTCACACATTATCGTCATTCCATGGTCTCCTAATGTACCATTTATTATGACGATGTCTCCCACTTTTGCATTGGCACAATTAATATTGACATTCTCATAAATCCTACCAATACCAGAAGTGTTAATAAAAATTCCATCCACATTGCCTTTTTCTACAACTTTTGTGTCTCCGGCAACAATTTTTACACCCGCATTACTCGCTTCATCGGCCATAGACTTCACAATTTCTTCTAATTTTTTAATAGAGAAACCCTCTTCAATAATAAAAGCACTGGTTAGGTAAAGTGGTTTTGCTCCACTTACGGCTATATCATTTACAGTACCGCAAACTGCTAATTTACCGATATTACCGCCATTAAAAAATATTGGATTTACTACAAAAGAATCCGTAGTAAACGCAAGTTTTTTAAAATTTATATCTACTTGAGCTGCATCATTCATCTGATTCAAAATATCGTTATTGAAATATTTGAAAAACACTTCATTAATCAATCTATTAGTTTGTACACCGCCACTTCCGTGACTTAGAGTTATAGTGTCGTTCATTTGAAATACCTCCCTTTATTTAGTGTCTTTGTGGTATCTGTAATATGCTGCACAGGTACCTTCTGATGAAACCATGCAAGAACCAACTGGATTTTCTGGCGTGCAAAGTTTTTTAAAAAGTGAACAATCTGTTGGTTTGATTTTCCCCTTAAGTATTTCTCCACATTTGCATCCAGGACTGCCGTCATATTCTTCATAATCTATTTTAAAATGCTTAAGTGCATCAAAATCTTCATACTCACTATTAAATTCTAAACCACTTTTAGATATTCTACCAAGTCCTCTCCAACTACTATCCACAATATTAAAAGCTTTATTCAAATATTCTAAAGCTATGGGGTTGCCCTCTGTTTTAACTATTCGTTTATATTCATTATCAATCCTGTATTCCTTTTTGCTTATTAAATTTACTAATGTATTTAACCCTTGGAGTATATCTATAGGCTCGAACCCTGTAACAACTCCAGGAATATTATAATCCTCGCTTAGAAATTCATAGGGTTTCGTACCTATAATTGCACAAACATGCCCTGGTAATAAAAACCCGTCTATTTTCAAATCTTTATCTTGAACTAAAGCTTCCATAGCTGGTGGGATGATTTTATGGGCGGTAAAGAAAAATAAATTTTTTATATTATTTTTTTTAGCCTCCATAGCAGTAACCGCAGTCATAGGGGCAGTAGTTTCAAAACCTACTGACAAAAATACTACCTTTTTCGAAGGGTTTTGTGAAGCCATAATAAGGCAATCCATTGGTGAGTACACTATTCTTACATCTGCACCTTCTGCCTTTTGTGTGCTTAGGGAACCTTTTTTTCCGGGAACTCTCATCATATCTCCAAAGGTTGCAATAATTACATCTTCTTTTTGTGAAAGTGTTATTGCTGTATCTATATAGCTCTGAGGTGTAACGCACACAGGACAACCTGGACCTGATATCAGATTTACATTTGGAGGAAGTACGTCCCTAATACCATATCTGAATATAGCCATAGTATGGGTACCACAAACCTCCATAATGTTTATCTTTTTACTAGAAATATTATTTAGTTTTTCTACGAGTTTTTTCGAAGATTCATTATTTCTAAATTCATCAACAAACTTCATTTTGGGCAAGCTCCTTTAAAATATCCAAAGTTATTTTCGCTTCATCTTCATCTATCATTTGTATTGCACAACCTGCATGTACAAGTACATATTCATTCACAGTTGCCTCTGGCACGAGATGCATAAATACATCTCTCTTCATGTTTCCAACCTCTACTATACCTTTATTTCCGTCTAAACTTAAAACCTTTCCTGGAATTGCTAGACACATTTTCTCTCCTCCTTTTTCTTCTTTCACTTAAAAATATTATCCAGATACTTACTTCATACATTAATAAAACAGGAGCCGCTGCCACAACAAATGTAAGAAAATTCACTGATGGCAATAACACTCCCTCTACCACCAGCACTCCTAACATAACCGGGATTTGCTTTTTCCTTAAAATCTTAGAACTTATGAGAGAAAGCTTCCCTAATATAACTAATATGTATGGTATTAGAAACATAATACCTGTGTAAAGACAAAAAATTCCTATGAAATTAAAATAGGTACTACCATTTAGCACTGGTTTTAAGTATGTGTTTCCATAGGAAATTAAAAAACTAAGTGAATGTGGCAATATCATTGTATATCCAAAAACTATACCAATTATAAACAAACTAGAAATAATAAATGCATTCTTATATAAAAACTTCTTTTCTGTTTTCGTTAAGCCAACTCGCACAAATGCCAATATTTCATATATTGTAATAGGGCTAGTTATAATTATGGCTACTATAAGGGACACTTCAAGTCTTGTAACAAAACCTTCTGTTAACTTAAAGTATACTAGACTTAAACTGAACTTTGCTATAGGTTTCATTAGGATATTAATTAAATAATTAACCTTATCATAAGTATAAAAAGCAGCAGAAGAAATACTTATAACACATATTATTAATCTTTTTCTTAACTCATGTAAATGATCTACTACAGACATTTCATTTGCTGCCATACCTTCACCTCATAAAATTTGTATTATATTTATTCTGAAAGTTCTTTACTTTTGCGTCGTTTATCCTTTTTTTCAAGTAAGAATATCGACCAAATACTTATTTCGTAAAGAACTAAAATTGGCAAAGTTACAATTGTTAAAGTAAACGCATCTGAAGATGGAGTTATTATGGCTGCAGCTATAAACGATAGTAAAATCGTCATCTTCCTTGCCTTTTTAAGCATGTTGGAATTTATAATTCCAATTCTTGATAAAGCTATCAATATTAGTGGAAGTTCAAATATTACCCCTATACAAAAAAGTAATGATCCTATGAAGGAAAAGTATTCATTTGCAGATAGTATAGGTTTCATAAAACCATCACTGGTATCCATAAGAAACTTTATAGTAGTAGGTAGAACCAGTGTATATCCAAAATACATTCCAAAAACGAAGAGGATAAAAGACAATGGTAAAATGACAAATATCAAGAGTTTCTTAATTCTTTTTGTTATTATAGGTCCAGTTGCTTGTATTATTAAAAAAATAACCACTGGGGAGGCTACAATTAGTCCTCCTAAGAAAGAAACCCTTATCTTTGCCATTAATCCTTCAGCCGGAGTCATAAAATGTAATTGTATCCCATTCAGTGGCTTTGCGAGTATATTAATTAACAAATTTGATTCAAGATATACAAGAGAGGCTGCTGCAATAATAATTAGAATAACCCAAATGATAATTTTTCTAAATCTCTCAAGCCAGTGGGCAGCCTGAACAATTAGTTCACTCTTAATCATAGTTTTACTCCCTAAAGATTATTTTACTTCTTATTTTTTAGTTTCTTCTACTTTAACTTCCGCTTTGGTTTCTTGTGCCTTAACATCTTCTTCCGTTTCTGTTTTTTTAACATCTGATTTAGCTTCTTTTTTATTATCATTCATTAGTTCTGATGATGCCTTTTTAAATTCTTTTATAGTTTCACCAACTGACTTACCCAGGGATGGTAACTTTCCTGGTCCAAAGATTATAAGTGCAATAACTAATATTATTGCAAGCTCCGGAAAACCTATTCTTGGCATAATAAAATCCCTCCTCTTATTTAATCTTTATTTTTTTATTTTTTATTTTACTCATTAACCACGAACATATTTCATCTATACCCTGATTTTTAACACAAGATGTTTCAAAGGTATCCACATTAGCATTTAAAGATTTTATATCTTTGTAGAACTCTTTTTTGTCAAAATCAGTAAATTCTATTAAGTCCAGTTTGTTCAAAATAATTGCACCACTTTTTTCAAACATGAGTGGATATTTCAAAGGTTTGTCATTTCCTTCTGTGGTACTCAAAACAGAAATTTTTATATCTTCACCAATTTCAAATTCTGCTGGACAAACTAGATTACCTACATTTTCGATTACTAGTAAATCAATATTATCAAGAGTTAATGAATTTAATGCACCTTTAATCATTTCCGCATCAAGGTGACACGCTCCTCCAGTGTTAATTTGAATTACTGGAACTCCCTGCGCCTCTATCCTCTGCGCATCTTTTGTGGTATAAATATCTCCTTCAATTACAGCAATATTTATATCATTTTTAAGCTTAGCTATTATTCGCTCAAGTAGTGAAGTCTTACCTGAACCAGGTGAACTCATTAGATTTATAACATAAATACCTTTTTCATCTAGTAATTTTTTATTTTTAGAAGTTATCTCATCATTTGTTTGAAGAATGTTCGTAACTACCTTTATTTCACTCATATTTTAATCTCCTTCTATTGTATTTACATAAAGCTCATATCCACTAATAATACTAGAGCAAAATTTGTTACAACATGGACATAGTTTATTAAAATGATCAATTGGGAATTCTTGTTTACAGTCAATGCATTCAGCTACTGCCTTGACTCCTTCTATTTCTAAAGTTGAGCCCGCAAGCATTGTATCCATTATGCAGCTTTTAAATGCAAAATTTAAGGATTCTGGCATAACACCAGATAACGCTCCTATTCTTAACGATACTTTGGTAACTTTAGTGAATTTATTTTCAATTGCTTTTTCTGTTACTATTTCAACTACATTTTGAATTATAGAAACTTCATGCATATTTATCTCCTAATTAATTTCTAATTCTTTTTTTATATTATGAATTATATCTGGGATCTTAGAAATCAATATTTGTGTCATTTCTAAATCTACAGCTATTTTCTCTGGTTCTATTCCGAATATAACCACTTCAGGGTATTTGTTCATCATGTTTGCCATTCGTGCGACGTCCAGTATTTGAACATCATGGATAGAAAGATTTTCTTTTTTATAGTTTTTAATATCTTCTGGTTTTATTTTATATATTGTGCCAGGTTTTAAACCTGCCCTTAAGCAATCTACAACTATAACTTTTTTATAATCAAGAAATAAACCAAGTGTATCAAGTGTGGAAGTACCTCCATCTACTAATTCAATAGTAGATGGAAGTTTTTCATTTTCTAGTTGTTTTATAACATGTACTCCCACACCATCATCTTGGAGTAAAATATTACCTATCCCAAGAATAACGGTGTCCTTAATAATTAAACTCATAGAGGTTGTACAACAAAGTTTGACATTTCAATTCCTTCTGGTGACATTACATGAACAGAACATCCTGTACATGGATCAAAGGAGTGTACTATTCTTAAAAGTTCAACCGGCTGCGTAGTATCTACAACATGAGTTCCAATTAAAGCCTTTTCAATAGGTCCCACATTTCCTGCATCATCCATTGGTGAAGCATTCCAACAAGTTGGAGTTACTATTTGGTATTTAGATATTTTTGAAGTTGCAACAGAAACCCAATGTCCAAGGGCTCCTCTTGGTGCCTCTGTTAATCCTATTCCAGTTCCTGAAGTTGGTGCTCCAAGATTTGTGAATGCACTTGCGCCAGCTACTATTTGGTTGAGCCATGTCTGCATATTAGCAGCTATCTTAGCTGTTTCAGTATATCTAGCCATATGCCTATCCATTACCGAAACTCCATTTTTATAATCTCCACTAATCCAAGTTCTTGCAAGGCTTCCGGCTTCATAAGGAGTACCATTGTATCTTGGTGCCTTAAGCCATGTATAAGCTCCTGTTTTTCCGTAGCTTGGAGTTGTTGTTTCACTTGCTGGGTTAACACCAGATGGTGATGTATACCATGAATGTCCTACGTATTCTTTTATATTGGCAGCAGCAAAGCTTGAAACTATGCCGTTAGTTACTGTTCCAGCTGGAAATAACTTAGTTCCAGTTGTATTTGTATCAAATACTCCATAGGCTATTAAATTACCGTATCCTTTGCCAATTGTGTAATAGTCACTATATGTTGATGCTAATAGATTAACATCGGCCTTATAGGTATTTGTAATAAACGTTGTTATAGTATTTAAATAATTTCTAAAATTTGTTATGTCTGTTGAAGTTGGAAGAGCAGTTACACCACCAGGAACTACGTTGCCCACATGTGGTAGCTTACCACCAAAAATTGCTCCCATTTCATGTGCTTTCCGCCTTATTGACAAAGCCGTAACATAATTATTTATTAAAGTTTGGCTATCAGTAGCATTAAATTTAAAATCTTGCGAATAACCAGGCGTCCATGGATTCATTTGTGGTCCCTTAACGTAATCCATTAATGCTAGTTGATAAAAATGTAATATGTTACTAGATATAAAGTTAGCTCCTTGTATAAGATTTCTTAAAAGAAGGGCTTGTAAATTTGGAGTAAACCCTGAAGCAGCTTCAACTGCCTTTGAGGATGCAATAGCATGTGATACCGGGCACACTCCACAAATTCTTTGTGTTAAGAATGCTGCATCCTTTGGTACTCTGCCTATAAGCATGTTTTCAAAGTCTCTAAATAAATTACCCGTAGCCTCCGCAGCTGTTACAATGTTGCTCGCGTCAAGAGTTACTGAAACCTTTAAATGTCCTTCAAGTCTAGTTATTGGATCTAATACTATAGTACTCATCTTTTATCCTCCCTTTCTTAAATAAGTTAATCTCGATTGC
>NZ_JAIZZK010000036.1 GCF_020443705.1 Clostridium algoriphilum | reverse complement strand
GATTATGGCCTGAAGGTAACACCCGTTCCCATACCGAACACGAAGGTTAAGCTTCAATGCGCCGATGGTACTGCAGGGGTAACCTTGTGGAAGAGTAGGTCGTCGCCAGATAAACATGGTTTACTAGCTCAGTTGGTAGAGCACATGACTTTTAATCATGGTGTCCGGGGTTCGATTCCCCGGTAAGCCACCAAAAAAGCACTAAAAGCACTTCATATGAAGTGCTTTTTTTTATTCCCATTGTTTTGACATATTATGAAATATATCAGATTTTCTTATTTCTCCCTGTTTACTATATACTATAGAGATTAATTCATAGATTTCAGGTATATTGGGATCAATAGATAGAACTACCTTTAAAGTATCTAATGCTTTTTCTAAGTTGTTTTTAGCTATTAAATATTTTACAGTCATTATTTGGTATTCAATATCTTTAGGATAGATATCTTCTTCAGTATTCATTTCATTAAGAATAGTTTTAATCTTATCTGTACTAAAAGGTTTCTGCAAATAAGTTATAGCGCCAAGTTTAGTACAATCCACTGCATTTTTAACAGTAGCAAAGGCTGTCATAATTATTACGGGGGCAGTTATCCCTTTAGCTCTAATTCTCTTTAGAACCTCTGTACCACTCATTTCTGGCATTTTAATATCTAAAAATATTAAATCTACAGGTTCGGTATCAATTAATAATAAAGCTTCATGACCATTCGTAGCCATCAATACTTCAAAGTTGTTTAGTTCAAGATAAATGCTTAGCAATGTACGAATATTTTTTGTATCATCTACAACTAGAGCTTTTTTCATAGTGGTCCTTCCTTTCCAAATGGAAATCACATTATTAAAAAGATAGAGCTATAATTTTAACACTTAATAGTGTGGAATTATAGCTCTATCTTTTTATAAACATAAAATGTACCATAGAGTTAGTGTCCAACTTGTTTTCATAGCAAATCTATTAACATGTATTTATAGCTCATATTTTTAGATTTTGATACTAGTATAAGGCATCTATAAATTATAAGCAAGTACGAGTTAATATCTTAACATTTGAATTATGTGTACGTAAGTTTATGAGTAAAATTGCAGTATATTTCATTGATATAGCCTATTATATTAATGAATAAATTTAATACTATGAGATATATAGAGGAAATAAGATATAAACAAAGGATTAAAGCTACATATTGTTTAGAACTCATATAACAGGCAAGAGAATGATTTTAAGAGGAGATATGCAAAGTTGCGTTGTGACCTATAATTGCTTAAAATATGAATATGGCATGAATCTAATATTAAATTATTAGGGTATGATTGTAGGCGTAGTTATAAATATACTATTAAAATGGTTTCTACAAAAAACAAATATATTAGCATATCGTGGGGTTACCTATGTTAATATTTTTCAAAAGTAATTAATGTAAGGAGAACATATTATGTATATTATAATAATAGGTTGTGGTAGGTTAGGAAGTGGACTTGCTATGGAATTGTCTAACGATGGACATGATGTAGTAATAGTTGATAAATATGGAGAAAATCTAGAAAGACTTAGGACTGGGTTTAATGGAATTAGAATTAAAGGAGTGGAAATAGATAATGATATATTAATAGAGGCAGGAATAGATAAAGCCGATATATTTTTGGCTATGACCCCAGCTGATAATATAAATATTATGGCTAGTCAAATTGCGAAAGATATATTTAAGGTGCCTAAAGTAATAGCTAGGATTTTTGATCCATCAAGAGAGTTTATTTATAGAAAGCTAGGATTACAAACGATAAGTCCAACTGAATTAGGAATAAATATAATTAAAAACAAAATAATAGATAAAAAATCTAATACGTTATTTTTATTAAACAACGATGTATCCATAGAGGAGATTACAATAAATACAATTAAAATTAATAATGTTTCACAAATAGAAGATAAATTTAATTGTAGAATATGTGCAATTCAAAGAAATGGAGAATCTAGCATACCAAATAACAACGAAATACTGGAACAAGGCGATAAAATAATTTGTAGCATAAATAAGAAAAATAAAGAAAAGTTAGTAAAGGCTATAATGAAGGAGAAACTTCTATGAGAGCAATAGTAGTTGGTGGTGGAAAGATAGGATACTATCTTGTTAAAGCATTAAAAGAAAAGAAACATCAGGTAGTCTTAATAGAAAAGGATATAAAAATTTGTAAAAAGATTGCTGAAGAACTTGAAATAGATGTAATATGTGGGGATGGTTCTGATGTTGAGGTGCTTAAAGATGCGGAGATAGAAGAAGCTGAAGTAGTAGCTGCAGTAACGGGAAAAGATGAAGAAAATTTGGTTATATGTCAAATGGCTAAAGTAAATTTTAATATAGAGGAAACGATATCTAGAATTAACAATCCTAAAAATACTGCGATTTTTGAGGCGCTAGGAGTAGATAAGACTGTATGTAGTACACAAGTAATTTGTAATCTAATAGAAGGGGAGTTTAATAGCGAACCTTTAAAAATCATTGAAAGCATAAATAAAGGAGAAATGATATTAGTAGAAGCAAAAATAGATAAAAAAAGTGCTTGGAAGGACAAATCTATAGGTCAGTTAAAAATACCTAAAGAATGTGTAATACTATCAATAATAAGAGACTGTAAAGTAGTTTTTCCAAGAGGTTCGGTGGATATAATAGAGGGTGATAAGGTACTTATAATCACAAATACAGATAAAAAAAAGGAAGTAGAAAATTCTATAATTGGAGGGTAAATAAATTATGACTAACAAAAAAATTATAGGCGGCGTAATTACAGAGATATTTTATACATTAACATTTTTATTTGTTCTATATAGCATTAATATGATTTTGGCAAGGTGAGGGTATGAGAAAAATGACAAAGGATTTTGATGATTTTAAAATAATAAACTATTATATAGGCTATGTAATTATGGGAACAGCAAGTTTAATGTTGATACCTATGCTAACTTCATTGATATTTAAGGAATGGAGTGTCCTTTTAGATTTTAGTATAAGTATAAGTCTGTCTTTTAGTTTAGGTATAATTCTTATGTTTACAGGCAAGAACAAGATTGATAGAGTGAAGGTAGAATGGAAGCATGGATTAATTATTGCATCTAGTTCATGGCTTATATTAACGTTGTTATGTGCAGTTCCTTACGAGCTTAGCGGAAATACAGCATCGTTTCTTGATGCATGTTTTGATGTTATGAGTGGATTCACCACAACAGGACTTTCGCTTACTCAAAATCTTGACCATCTATCTTTAGGATTAAATATGTGGAGACACATTATTACATTTGTCGGTGGCCAGGGTATGGTGGTACTTGCTCTAAGTTTTATGGTAAACCATACATTAGGTGCTTACAAAATGTATGTTGGTGAAGGTAAGGATGCTGAATTAGTTCCTAATGTAAAAAATACAGCAAGGATAATATGGAAGATAAGTATTGTATATCTAATTTTAGGTACCATTATGCTTTGGATTAATGGAATGTTTATAGGATTACAACCAGTAAGTGCTTTTTTTCATGGATTGTTTATTTTTATGTCTGCGTGGAGCACAGGTGGATTTGCACCAATGTCTCAAAACATCCTGTATTATCATAGTTTTTCATACGAGTTGTTAACAATGATTTTCTTCGTAATTGGTTCTTTAAATTTTGCATTACACTATGCAGTATGGCAAGGTAACAAAAAAGAAATATTTAGGAATATTGAGACGCAGAGCTTTTTTATTACTGCTTTAGTTATTTCCTTTTTTACAGCATTAAAACTAACAAATTCAGGTGTATATAGTAGTGCCATATCAGTCTTCAGAAAAGGTGTTTATAATGTACTATCAGCGCATACAACCACAGGGTTTAGTAATCTTTATGCAAGACAGTTTGCTACTGAATGGGGAGATTTTCCTATAGTTATGCTTATAATAGCCATGCTAATAGGTGGATCAGCATGTTCTACAGCAGGTGGGTTTAAGGGATTAAGAGTGGGAGTTGTTTTTAAAAGTATTGTTGCAGAAGTAAATAAATTATTAAATTCTGACAGAAAAATAAAGATATTTAAATTTCATCATATAAAAGAAATTGTTTTAGAAGATGGGATGGTAAAATCTGCTTACTTAGTAATAACATGTTATATAATATTATTTTTTATAGGGACAGCTTTAGGTACTTATTATGGATATCCTGTCTTAAGTTCAGCTTTCGAGGCTGCATCAGTTACAGGAAATGTAGGGTTATCCATCGGAGTTACGTCTCCTACAATGCCAACTATATTGAAGGTATATTATATAATTGCAATGTATTTAGGAAGACTAGAATTTATATCTGTCTTTGCGCTAATAGGAGTTACATTTGGAGGCATTAGGAGATTATGGTTAAGACTATTAAAACAATAATATTAATATGTATTTTAGTATATTCTGTTTCTATAACATGTATGGCAAAGGAATATAGTAATTTTAGTCAATTAATTGAAAATAGTAAAAAGATTGATAATAGTAAAATCACACTGAAAGGTGAAGCTATTGGGGAATGTATGAATAGAGGAGAATATTCATGGGTGAATATCAGTGATGGAAGTACAGCTATGGGAATATGGATTAAATCGAAGCAAGTTCAGAGCATCAAAACGTTTGGTAAGTACGGTTATAAGGGAGATATAGTAAAAATAAATGGAACCTTTAATAGGGAATGTAAAGAACATGGTGGAGATATGGATATCCATGCAAGTACAGTCGAAATCATAGATGCAGGTTGCAGGGTTAAAGTCTCTATAAGTGGTAATAAAAAATGTGTAGCATTAGTATTAGTACTAGTCACACTTGGTTTAAGCTATATCTATATAAAACATTAAAAGCACTTCTAAATGATTTGTTTTATTTAGACAGTCATAGCGTAAATTATTTTGTTTGAGATGTGATTTATTGTTTATACTAGGTGTAGTTGCTGTTTATGTGTATATGGTTAAGGGAGGTGATGGGGAGTTTGAAAAAAAATAAAGTTGATGAAAAATTTTCTGAGATTGCTAATGAGTATCAACATAGTGGCTATGTTGAAAATAAACTTAAAATAATCTTAATTACAAATACGCTTAAAACTTTATTAATTATGAGTTTAGCTACTATAATATCTTTAATATTTAGAAAGATTGGGTTACATGAGTCAAATGTAATAATAGTATTCATTTTAGGTGTATTATTTGTATCAAGAAGTACTGATGGATATATTTTTGGTATAATCGCTGCGATAATTGGAGTATTATCATTTAATTTTTTCTTTACTATGCCATATTATAGTTTTCTGGTTTATGGAGCTGATTACCCAGTAACTTTTGTTATAATGCTTATAGCTGCAGTTATTACAAGTACTTTAACCTCAAGAGTTAAAACACAAGCTAAAATATCTATTATGCGTGAAAATAGAATGCGTATTTTATACAAGATTAATCAGTCATTACTTACAGCAAAGAATAAAAATCAAGTAGTTGAATTTTGTGGTGAAAATTTAATCGATATGTTTAACAGAACCATTATGATAGCTATAATAGATGATAATAACAACCTGAAAAAGCCAAGTGTTTATATGCTTAATAATCAGTATAGTATGGATATCTTTGACTCTAAAATAGAGTTAATGGCAATTGAAAGATGTTTTAAAACAGGAGAAGTGGTAGAATTTGATGTTGAAACATCTATAAACAGTATGGGATATTATCATCCAATTAAAGGTCAAAATAAAATACTTGGAGTCGTTGGTATAGCATGTTTGGATAAAAACGTTTTATTAGAAAATGAAAAAATTCTTTTACAGTCTGTTTCTACACAAATTGCATTAGCTGTTGAAAGAGAAGATTTATACGAAAAGA
Organism: Clostridium algoriphilum; assembly: GCF_020443705.1. GTDB lineage: Bacteria > Bacillota > Clostridia > Clostridiales > Clostridiaceae > Clostridium_AD > Clostridium_AD algoriphilum. The sequence goes on along the minus strand of NZ_JAIZZK010000036.1, from coordinate 27,752 downwards.
AAAGACAAATAAATTTAGAGACGGAGAGAGAAAGGCTTAGGGGAAATATTTTGAGATCAATTTCACATGACTTAAGAACGCCGTTAACAGGAATATTAGGGTCAGTTTCTACTATTACTGATAATTATAATATACTAGGTGATGATACTAAAAAAGAGCTCCTTGAAATAATTTATGAGGATACAAGTTATCTTATACATTCAATTGAAAATATATTAAGTATGACGCGAATAGATGAAGGTAGACTTGAAATCAAAAAAGATATGGAGATTGTTGAAGAAATTATTGCTGAATCAATATCTAGGGTTACTAGGTTTTCAGGAAGTCATAATATTAAGACTGATTTACCAGAAAAAATGATTATGTTATTTGTTGATGGACTGTTAATAGAACAAGTGTTTATAAATTTAATTGATAATGCAATAAAGTATACACCGAGTGATTCTATTATAGAAATTAAAGTTAAGCAAAAGGATGATAGTGTATTATTTGAGGTGTCGGACAATGGAAAGGGATTACAAGAAGAAGATATATCGATTATATTTGATAGGTTTTATACCAAGAAGAATGGTTCTTCTTTAGAAAAACGAGGGATAGGACTAGGTCTTGCTATTTGTAAATCTATAATAGAAGCACATGGTGGATATATGGAAGCACTAAATAATTCTTCTGGTGGGGCGACTTTTAAATTTAGTTTACCTGGTATAAGGAGTGATGACAATGAATATAAAGCCTTTGATTTTAATAGTAGAGGATGATAAACCAATTAAAAAATTTATGAAAGTCTCTCTTGAGGCACAGGGATATAAGTGCATGGAAACTGAATTTGGGAACGCTGCTATAACACTTATTTTCTCGCAAAACCCAGATGTAATAGTTTTGGACTTAGGGTTACCTGATATTGATGGACTTAAAGTTATTGAGAAAGTAAGAGACTCCACAAAGGCTAGAATTATAGTTGTCTCAGCTCGTGGACATGAAAGGGAAAAGGTTGAAGCATTAGATAAAGGTGCAGATGACTATTTGACCAAGCCGTTTAGTGTAGCAGAGCTTTTAGCTAGAATTAGGGTGGCGCTTAGACAATTCAGTAAAAATAGTGATTTACAAGATAATGAGTTAACAGTTTTCAAAGTTAAAAATTTAAAAATAGATTTTGAAAAACGTAGAGTTACAATTTTGGGTGAAGAAATACATTTAACACCGATGGAGTATAAATTAATTGAGTTAATGTCAAAACATGCGGGACGTGTGTTAACTCATAAATATATAGTTGATGAAATTTGGGGAAGTTATTTTGAAAATGATACACAATCTCTTAGGGTATTTATGGCTAATATAAGAAGAAAGATAGAGAAGGACCCCGCACAACCGCAGTACATTACAACGGAGGTCGGAGTAGGATATCGCCTTGTTGATGAATAATTTTTAAGAGATAAAGTTTGGCTTCATCTTTTTTTATGTAAAAAGAGAGATATAGCATAAATAATAAATCTTAACAGAATCTTGATACAATATGATTTATCTTTATACTTTCTTAATAGCAAATTTGTAGTGTTTTTGATAATATATAATTATCAAATATAAAGAGAAAGGATAACTTGAGGTGATTATATGTTAACAATTAGAAAGCAAGAAATTTATGTTCAAAGTAATATAAAAAAAGCTATTAATGCAATAAAGTCGAATGAATTAGATTTGGCATGTGAGTATTTACATGCACGTATGATTGAAAATGATCATTCTGCAGAAGTATACAATCTACTTGGAGTTATTTCAGAATATAAAGGTGATGTGCTTTTGGCATGCAAATATTATAGGGCTGCATACGCATTTGATCCAACTTATAAAGCAGCTGATAAAAATTTAGAAAAATTAACTTCATTTTCTTATATGTTTAATGAAGCGAATATAGACTTCGGAGAGAACATGGAGAAAGAACATCAGAAATTAAATTTTATTGGGAATAGTGTAATGCATATTGGATATTTAAAGATAATGAGGTAGGTATAAAATTAGCATTTTAATTAATCTTATATAATCATGAAAACATCTTAATTACTCGATTAAAGACTTCAAAGGAAGATATAACTCCTTTTGAAGTCTTTTTGTCCGTTATATAATACTATGATAAAATTAACTTCATTTATTAATTATATAACTTAAAAAAAGTGTGTAGATTAGTAAAACTTTATTTATTCCTATATAATCCATTGAGAAAATAGCATTATTAGATTAAAATGAATATATATAAACATAGGAAGAAAAGGAGTGTGGTTTTTTGTTCCAATCCGTAGTTGATTTTTTTGCAGAAGACAAAATACAAACTGTTTTCAGTGATATAACTTCTTACAAATTTAAATATATTGCAATAGCTATTGCAGTTTTTGCAACATTTGTATTGCTGAAAAAAATATTTGCAAAATATGTATTCAAAATAATATTAAAACTTGTAAATAAAACAAAGTTTAATGCTGATACACAAATAGTAGCTGCTTTTCAAAAACCTGTAACCAATTTTTTTGAGGTATTAGGAGTGTATTTTGCTTTGAAAATTCTCATTGTGGCAGGTATTCCAATTGATATATTAGACATAGATAAGATTTTTAGTTCTGCTATAATAATATTAATATCCTGGGGGTTATATAATCTCACTGGAGAATCCTCTCTATTGTTTGAGAGAATGCATAAAGCATATGATGTAAAAGTGGATAAGATATTATTTCCTTTTATATCGAAAACATTAAAATTAATTTTATTAGCATTAGTTATTACAATAATAGCTGAAAAATGGGGATATAATATCCAAGGGTTTGTTACTGGGCTTGGATTAGGAGGCTTGGCGTTTGCATTAGCAGCTAAAGATGCAGCCGCTAATATTATTGCAGGTATTTCTATAATAGTAGATAAACCTTTTACCATTGGAGATTGGATTAACAGCGATATATTAGAAGGTACCATAGAAAACATTTCCTTTAGAACTACTAAAATAAGAACAATTGATGAAGCGTTGATAATAGTCCCTAATTCGAAATTAACTACTGAAGCTGTAACTAATTATAGTAGAAGAGGCAAACGAAGAGTTAGTCTGAATCTAGAGCTGAATTATAGAACGTCTAGGGAGAAATTAGAGAGTTGTGTTGCAAATATTAAAAACATGTTAGAGAATCATCCACAGGTTAATAAGGAAGGTATTCTTGTTAGATTTGATAAATTTAGTGCTTCTAGTTTAGATATTTTAATATGTTGTTTTGCTGATACACCAGATTTTGATGAATACTTTAAAGTAAAAGAAAATATTAATTTTGAAATAGTAGATATACTACATCAAGAAGGAATTTCCATGGCTTTACAAAGTACAAGTGTTTACGTGGAAAAATTACCAAATAGAAGAGAGCAAAATGATATTAATCTAGAAAAAGCAAATCTAATCGAAGAACTACCAGTAAAAAATATTAATAAGGATATTAAGAAATAAGGGGTTAAAGGTTATTTTCCAAAATTTTATCATGAAAATATATCTAAAATAAAGCTCTTTTCTCTATAACGAGTGGAAATTCAGCAGCACCATTAAGCTGTTTGTCCTTATCTATAATAACATTTTTATCAATTATAACGTTAGAAAGCTTAGAATTTTCTTTGATTTGACAATTTTGAAGTATGATGCTATTTGTAATTTCAGCTCCTCGTTGAACTATAACTCCCCTTGAAATAATACTATTCTCAACAAGTCCTTCAATAATGCAGCCATCACCTATTATGGAGTTATTAACTTTGCTTTTATTGGAATACTTAGTAGGCGGTTCATCTTTAATTTTTGTATAAATAGGTCCATTACTAAAAAATAGTTGTTTAGTTGTTTTTAGATTTAACATGTCCATGTTAGTTTTATAGTAAGAGCTTATTGAGTTAATACATTGAAGGTAGCCTTTAAATTCATATGCTTTAACCTTTAATCCATTAAAATTTTTATAAATGGCATCCTTAATAGTTGAGTAAGAACCAGTTTGAATACAATTATTAATAAGTGAAATTAATAGGTCCTTTTTCATAATGAACATTTCCATGGAAATGTTTAAACTATTCGAAGAACACATATTTTTACCTACACTTAGTAAATTATTATTTTCATCTATATTCAATACATCGCAATTTAAAAAGTCATTAGTACCTGAGTCAATATTTTTGTATATGACTGTTATATCTTGATTATTCTCTTCATGATAAGTTACGGCTTTTATGTAATCTATATTTGCTATCATGTAAGAAGGAGAAAGTATAACATTTTTTTCTTTACTTCTATATAGGTACTCCATGTTGTTCCATAACATTTCGACATCATTTAGAGAGACACTTGCAAAGCCAAAGTTAAAAACAAATAATCCATTAAGTCTTCGATCCAAATCCCAAGGTTTACCTGAACCTAAATGATCTACTAGAGAACGGGATTTACTTTGAGTAAAAACACCTACATTCCTAAGTCCTGAATTAACCATATTTGATAATACAAAATCTATAACTCTATACCTAGCGGCAATAGGAATAGCAGCGAGTGGTCTACTCTTAGTAAGACTTATTATATTTGTTTCATTTTCGTTTAAATTTAATATACCCATATAATTGTTAAGCATTTAATCACCTCACCTTATAATTGTATTAGATTTAACTTCAGTGCCCTCCGAGATAAGAGTTACATCATCGGAACCACCTATAAAAGAATTTCGTCTTATAATAACATTATTACCGACTATAGCTTTATCAATAATTACATTGTCTGATATTTTGGAACCTTTCCCAATTGTAACCCCATGGAAGAGTACAGAGTTATATATTTCGCCAAGGACTATACATCCTTCAACTACCAAAGAATTAGAAATCTTTGCTTTAGGGCCTATATATTGAGCTGGATTGGTAGGATTTATAGAGTATATCCTCAATTTTCATCATGAATATTTAATTTATTATTGTCATCGATTAAATCCATATTTGCTTCCCATAGACTTTTGATAGTACCTACGTCTTTCCAATAATCTTTAAAAGGATATGCATATAGCTTTTTCTCATCTTTAAGCATAGCAGGTATTATGTTTTTGCCAAAATCGTTGTCAGAAAGTTTGTTGTTTTCATCTTCTTTTAAAAATGTCTTAAGAAATTTCCAGTTAAATATATATACTCCCATAGAAGCCATATTATTTTTGGGAGTCTGCGGTTTTTCTTCAAATTCGTAAATTCTATTATCATCGGTAGTATTCATTATTCCAAATCTAGGAGCTTCGTCAATGGGTACTTCAATAACTGCTATAGTAACATCAGCACATTTTTCTTTATGGAAATCAAGCATTTTTGAGTAGTCCATTTTATAAATATGATCTCCTGAGAGAACGAGTACATATTTTGGATCATAGTAGTCTATAAAATTAGTATTTTGATGTATTGCATTAGCAGTACCCTTATACCAGTTTCCACCTGATTCATGCATATAAGGAGGAAGCAGCGTAACTCCACCATTATTTCTATCTAAATCCCATGGGATACCTATGCCTATGTGAGAATTTAGTGCAAGCGGCTGATATTGTGTTAATACCCCAACTGTATCTATCCCCGAATTTGAACAATTACTTAATGTAAAATCAATAATCTTATATTTACCACCAAATGGTATTGCAGGTTTTGCTGTGTTTTTGGTAAGTATTTTAAGTCTACTACCTTGTCCACCCGCGAGTATCATGGCAACCATTTCTTTTTTTTGCATCCGATATCCCACCTTATCTAAAATATCATCAAATAATAACTAGTTAATTTAGTACTGTACTTTCTGAACTTACCTAAAGTCTAATTATTACACTTTTATTATGTATATTAGTAAGGAGATGGTTTAATTCCTTTTTAATGAAATAATTTATATATTTGAAATTAATTATTTTAAGAGGATTTTTTAAAAGATATGAGATCATATAAAGCATGATATAAACAAAGAAATTGAGCTATATATATACTCAACCCCTTTGTTTATAGCATGCAGAGTTACAATATAAAGCTTAACAATAGCATTAGGTTAAGTCCTGTTACTATAAATCCGATAACCCAAAGAGTAATTTTGCTAAATGTAGTATTGGCATATTTGCCCATAACCTTTTTAGAAGAAGTTAAATATATCTGAAGGAATATAGTTATAGGAAGTTGTATACTTAAGAGCATTTGTGAGTAAATGAGACCTTTAAAAGGATTTGTTATAAAAAATATAGCGATTGCAGCACCAATCAAAGTAATTCCTATTCCAAGTTTAGTATAAATATCATTAATATCATAATCCTTACCAAATATTCCGGCAAAAATACTTCCACCCGCCATGCCCGCAGTAACTGAGGAGGAAATTCCGGCAAAGAGTAGAGCTAAAGCGAAGACTAATGATGCTGTATTTCCAAGTAGAGGTGTAAGCATTTGTTGAGCTTGGCTAAGCTCCGTAACTTTAACCTTTTGTGTAAAGAAAGTAGTTGCTGCAATAAGTATCATGGCGCTATTTATAGCCCAGCCTACTATCATTGAAAAAAATGTATCCATAAATTCATACTTTAATTGTTTTTTTATGACGCTTTCATCTTCTAAATTCCATTGACGACTTTGTATCACTTGTGAATGTAAAAATAAATTATGTGGCATTACGACGGCTCCAAGGACACTCATTATTATTGGAAGGGAATCACTAGGGAAAGAAGGCTTAATCCAGCTTACCATAGCTTTTCCCCACTCTATATGCACAAGACTTAATTCGAATATAAAAGATATTCCTATTAGAGAGACAAAGCCAATAATCCATTTTTCTAGCTTTCTATAAGAATTTGTGAACAGTATCCATAAAATAAAACATAAAACTAATATAGTCCCAAGTTTCAAAGGGATTCCAAATAGCATATTTAAAGCGATAGCACCACCAAGAAGTTCTGCAAGGGCAGTCGATATTGCAGCAATAACTGCGGAACCAAGAACCACCTTATTCAGATTTGGATTCAATGTGGCTGTCGATGCTTCTGATAGACAATTACCTGTAACAATTCCAAGATGGGCAGCATTATGCTGAAGAACAATAAGCATAATAGTTGAAAGTGTTACCATCCAAAGTAATGTATAGCCGTAATCTCCACCAGCAGAAATATTTGATGCCCAGTTTCCAGGGTCTATAAATCCTACAGTTACTAGAAGTCCAGGCCCTATATATTTTATAAAATTTAATGCCTTATGTTTAGATTTACGATCTTTTTTAAAATACTTTTTAATAAATGACAAATTCACTATAACACATCCATTCTATAATATTGCTACAGTATATATTATATGGAAACTATTACTTAAATCACCATAAAAATATAAAAAATTAAATTGAAAGTAAACAAAGATAATGATAACGGTTTCTATATAGAGCGGTTGTTCATAATTAATAACTCTTTCATGGTAAAATAGATGTTTTAAATGTCATTTGTTCACTAAAAATATACAAACAAGTAAGCTATATTTAGATGCATAATCTAGTATTTAGAAGGGAATGATGGTATACTGATAGTAGTAATTGTTGCTTTATTGAAGTTTAATTATATTATGTAATTCAAACTAAGATAAGGTTTTTTTTATAGATGCATAGCTAAAATGTTTATTTTATAAAAAGATGGAAACAATTAACAATAGTATCCAATTTTTGTGGTAAAATTAATGGTTAGGAACTATATATTATTAAGTTTTAATATGGACACATAAGTGATATAGAGGAGGAATGTATTATGGCAATTAGTTTGAAAAAAGGTCAAAAGGTAGATTTAACTAAAAGTAATCCTGGACTTACCAATGTTATTGTTGGACTTGGATGGGATACTAATAAATATGATGGGGGAGCTTCCTTTGATTTAGATGCAGCTGCTTTCTTAGTTGGAGCAAATGGTAAAGTAACATCTGATAATGATTTTATTTTTTATAATAATCCAAAGGATTCATCGGGAGCTGTAACACATTTAGGAGATAACAAAACAGGTGATGGTGAGGGTGATGACGAACAAATAAGAATTGAATTAAGTAAAGTTCCAGCTTCTATTGATAAAATTAACTTTACTGTAACTATTCATGAAGCAACCCAAAGATGCCAAAACTTTGGACAAGTTTCCAATGCATTTATAAGGATTTTAGATGAAAATAATAATGATGAATTAATAAGATATGATTTAAGTGAAGATTATAGTATTGAAACAGCAGTAGTAGTAGCTGAACTTTATCGTAATAATGGAGAATGGAAGTTTAGTGCAATAGGAAGTGGATTTGAGGGTGGACTAACTGCACTTTGTAGTAACTTCGGAATCAGTGTGGATTAAGAGCATAGAATACGATGATTAACAGCATAGAATATGATGATTAATAAGGAGGAATTATTATGACAATTAATTTAAGTAAAGGCCAAAAAATTGATTTAACCAAAAGTAACCCGGGCTTGAAGAAGGCAGTTATAGGACTTGGATGGGATACTAATAAATATTCAGGTGGAGGAGATTTCGATTTAGATGCTTCAGCCTTTTTAGTTGGTTCAAATGGGAAAACTAATAATGACTTAGATTTTATATTCTATAACAATTTGGAGCACTCAACAGAATCTGTTATACATACTGGTGATAATAGAACTGGAGAAGGCGATGGAGACGATGAGCAAATAATTGTTGAATTTTCTAAAGTACCTGCGGATATTGATAAAATAGCAATTACGGTAACTATAGATGATGCTATAGCTAGATCTCAAAATTTTGGTCAGATTTCTAATGCCTTTGTTAGGGTAGTAAATGAGGAAACTAATGAGGAAATTCTAAGGTATGACCTATCAGAAGATTTCTCAGTAGAAACTGCTTTAGTTTTTTGTGAAGTATATCGTAATAATGGTGAGTGGAAATTTAGTGCAACAGGAAGTGGATTTCAAGGGGGCCTATCAGCTCTTTGTAAAAATTATGGTCTTGATGCATAAAACATATAAAATTTATAATTATTAGAGTATAAAAACATGCACTACATATTTAAAGGAGATGGGAAAATGGGAATAAATTTACAAAAGGGTCAAAGAATAAATCTTACAAAAGATAATCCTGGTTTGAAAAAGACAATGGTAGGACTTGGATGGGACCCAGTTCAACAATCACATAAAGGATTGCTTGGTGGTTTATTTGGAGGCAAACAAGCTCAAGTAGATTGTGATGCATCTGTAATAATGCTCGATGAAAACGATAAGCTAAAAGGAAAAGAAAATATGGTTTATTTTGGAAACCTAAAAAGTAAATGTGGAAGTGTACAGCACATGGGAGATAACCTTACTGGTGATGGTGATGGTGATGATGAGCAGATAATGGTTGACTTATCAGCAATACCTAAGAATATTGCCAAGCTAGTTTTTGTGGTTAATATATATGCAGCAGTTCAACGTAAGCAACATTTTGGTATGATACAAAATGCTTTTATACGGTTAGTAAATATAACAGACAATAAAGAAATGCTCCGTTTCAACTTAACCGAAGAATATTCTGGTAAAACTGGTTTGTTTGTTGCTGAAATTTATAGAAACGGTGGAGAATGGAAATTTACAGCAGTAGGAGAAGCAGATGCTTCATCTGGACTAGGAGAAATGGTTAAAAAATACCAATAGAATATTAACTTTAAACAAGTTATAATATAGCTATACATTTAAAGAAGAAGCAATTTGTTGTTGTAGAAGATGAGAGTTTATCATTTTCTACATTTTCATTTAATAGAAAAAATAATATAAATAACAGAAGGGTGGACTATATGAAATATTTTAATGAACAGAGCTCAAAAGTACTAAAAAGTCTTAAGGTTGATGGTAGTAAAGGATTATCGAGTTCTGAGATTAAAGAAAGACTAGAAAAATACGGTGCTAATGAATTTACTAAGCAAGAAAAGGGATCAATATGGGATAGTATCAGGGAAGCGATAACTGAGCCTATGATGATAATACTTCTAGCAGCAGCTGTAATTAGTGCTTTAGTAGGAGAATTCAGTGATGCTATTGGTATAGTATGTGCAGTAGCAATAGGAATCGGTATAGGTATATTCACAGAGGGAAAATCACAAAAGGCTGCAGATGCGCTTTCAAAAATGACAGAAAATATAGAAGTAAAAGTATTACGAAATGAGAAAATTGTTCAAGTAAATAAAATCGATTTGGTACCTGGTGATATAGTTTCGATTGAAACTGGAGACATGGTACCAGCAGATGGAAGACTTATAAGTAGCTTAGATTTAATGGTTAGAGAGGACATGCTTACAGGAGAGTCAGAGGATGTAAGTAAAGACTTCGACGTTGTTATAGAAATGGAGAATATACAATCTAAAGATAAAATTATTGTACAAGATCCTATACCAGCTAAACAACTGAATATGGTTTTCGGAGGAACACTTATTGCCTACGGTAGAGCAATTTTTGTAGTTACATCAACAGGTGATGAATCTCAGATGGGAGAAATAGCTAAAAATCTTAAGAAAGGTGATTTAGAAACACCACTTCAAGCGAAACTCGGAGATTTAGGTGGTAAGATATCTAAAGTATCAAGTGCTATAGCTGCGATACTATTTATAATTATGATTGTAAAAATGGTAATAGCAAATACTATATCACCAGATACCACCGGTGTATTTACATTCTTACAATCAGTTGAACCAATAAAAACTGCATTTGTTGTATGTGTTGCTTTAATTGTTGCGGCAGTTCCAGAAGGGCTTCCTACAATGATAAATATGACACTTGCAATTACGATGCAGAAAATGGCTAAGATTAATGCGCTTGTTACTAAAAAGGAAGCATGTGAAACTATAGGTTCAGTAAGTGTTATATGTTCAGATAAAACAGGTACACTTACACAAAATAGAATGACTGTCGAAAAAGTTTATCTAAATGGTAAGTTTAAAGAAAGAGATGAATTAAGCGATAGGAATAACTACTTTTTAGATAACTGTATGGTTAATTCAACGGCAGATATTGAAAAGGATGATAATGAGGTTAAATATTTAGGTAGTGCAACAGAATGTGCTCTTCTTTTATATAATGATGCATGTGATTATGTACAAGAAAGACAGGATGCAAACATAGCTCATCAGATTCCATTTAGTTCAAAGCGTAAGAGAATGAGTACTGTTATAAAAGAGGAGGAAGGTGCTACAGTTTTAACAAAGGGAGCGCCTGAAATCATTCTAGATTTGTGTAAGTACGAACATGTGAATTGTCTGGAAGTGGAGCTAGATAAAGCAAGACGAATTGAAATATTAGAGGAAATTGAAAAACTTGAGAGAAAATCTATGAGAGTACTTGGGTTCGCGTATAGGAATATAAGTGAAGAAGTAGCTATGGCATCTGAGCAAGGTACTTTAGAAAGTGACCTAGTATTTACTGGATTTGTAGGAATAAGAGATCCACTAAGACTTGATGTTAAAGAAGCTGTAGAAACTGCAAAAAAAGCGGGAGTTTCTACAAAAATGCTTACAGGTGATAACATTAATACTGCTATTGCTATAGGAAAAGAGTTAGGACTGCTTAACGGTAAATATAAGGCAGTAGAGGCTACGTATATAGACACATTAACAGACGAAGAACTTAAAAGCGAGATAACTAATATTTCAATAGTAGCACGCTCAAAACCTGATACAAAAATGAGAATAGTTGAAGCTCTTCAAAGTAATGGAGAGGTAGTTGCAGTAACTGGAGATGGAATAAATGATGCCCCAGCACTTACAAAAGCAGACGTGGGTATAGCTATGGGTATAGCAGGTACTGAGGTTAGTAAGAATGCAGCGGATATAATTTTAACAGATGATAGTTTTGGTACTATTGTAAAGGGAATTAAATGGGGAAGAGGTATTTATGAGAACTTCCAAAGATTTATTCAATTCCAGATAACTGTTAATATTATTGCATTCTTAACAGCAATTTTATCTGTAATATTTGATTTTCAAATGCCATTTACTACAATACAATTGCTATGGGTAAATATTATAATGGATGGACCACCAGCACTATCACTCGGACTAGAACCAGTAAGAGATGCAGTTTTAAACAGAAAACCAACTAACAGAAAGGCAAGTATTATAACTGGAAAAATGATAAAAAGTATGATAGCTAATGCTTTATATATAACTTGTATTCTTATGATTCAAATGAAATTTGACATATTAGGAACTGGATTCCCCAAAGAAGGTGTTATAGGAGCAAATGAAATGCAGACAGTCTTATTTGCATTATTTGCCTTTAGTTCATTGTTCAATGCATTTAACTGTAGAGAATTTGGAACAGATAGCATATTTCCTAACATTACAAAGAATACTATATTTTTAAAAATAATAGGAATTACAGCAGTAGCACAAATAGTTGTAACCGAAGTGTTCTCTAAATTTTTCAATGCAGTACCTTTAAGCATTACTATGTGGTTAAAGATAATTGTATTATCTTCACTTATAATAGTGATAAATGAAGTTGCAAAATTAGTTATGAGGCCGTTTGTAAAAAAGAATCAAAAGATTGAGTCGGAATCAGAGGAAAAGATGGTAGCTTAATAACTTTTAAATTAAGAGGCTGATAAGTTTTGTAACTTATCGGTTCATATACAAAAAAAACCACATTGTTGATTTGAATCAACAATGTGGTTTTTTTTATATGCAATAAGGCAGAAGTAGTATTATTGAAAATGTATTTTTGCTTTAATATTAAGTAATACCTTTAATTTCATGAAATTTTTGATGAACTATGTTTAATATCTCTTCACCTGCAAATATACCAGATTTTTTTGTAACATAGATGGAGTCATTATGTTTTTCATTGATGAGAGTATGCAATAATTCTCCATGAGACGGAACTATTCCATAATCTGAATGCTCAATCATAGGATAGTCTAGTAGAGAATCACCAGCAGAGATAAACATATTAATGTTTTCTAATTTCATTATATAATTTATAGGATCATATTTATTTATACAATCGGGTACTATATATACTTTCTTTCCTTGTTTTGATACATTGTAATTATATTCTTGACAAAATGAACGTAACACATCAAAATAATTTGAGTCTATTTCTCCTTTTGATAATGTATTGGCTAGCTTGTCTTCATCTATAATAGAGTAAATAAACAAATCTTCACAGGTTTTATATGATAACACAAAGTCATTTTCTAAAAAGAAATTACATAACTTTATCATATCCTGAACTTTTATAACTTTATTGATTTTATTAAAACTTATATCTGACCAAGCTTTAAGTTCTATACCATCCTTAAGTATAATGCCACCATTGGCTACAACAGCATATTTTGGCTTTACTATATCATAAAAGTAAGTCATCCTTTTATACTGGATTCTTGACCTTGTGGTAACGGGTATAAAAAACATAGACTCGTTTATATGCTTTAGTGTATCTTGCATAGATTTAGTAATAAAACTAGACATACTATTGTTATAAAAGTCTACCGGAACAAGTTTTTCATCATTAATTAGTTTACAATGCCTTGAAGAATATATAAGTGTACTATCAAGGTCAGAGGCAAATATCATAAAAACACATCCTTTAGCAAGTGGTTACATATCTTCTTTTTCTTTAGATTTGATAATGCCACAGCAAGAATAGCACATATCTGTGTAAATTTCTACCGGAATACTTTTTTCCTGGGCTAACTTAAGTATATGCTTTAAGTTGGGGTTTTGAAATGAGTCAACTAGTATTTTCCAAGGTATTCTTCTTAGAAGTACTCGTGTGGTTTCTCCAATTCCTGGCTTTATAAGATTAATATTATTGATATTAAATTTATTTTTAATGCTCTGAATATCTCTAAGTCCTTTGCAGTTTAAGGAATTATCATCAAATTCAATATCAGTGGCAACTTCGGTAGTATTTGCATCATTTAATAATTCTCGCACATGATTTTTATCTATGGCCTTAAAGCATTCACATACTTCATCTATATAGAAATTTGAAACATCCACGGATAGTAACCCTTTATAGAATTTTGTACCATGAAAATCATCACTAGAGATATATTTATCGTTAAGCACAGTCCGACTTACGAGTCCCGATACTGTAGAATTAAGGCAGGCACTTGGAATTAGAAAGTCCTCTCGTGTTCCATATATAAGGGTGCAGTAAGCAGGATCAGATAAAACTGCTAAGTTCGGATTTAAGGTTGTATTAAATTCATCATAATATTCCCTGCACGCTTTTGTTAATGTATGTTGAATAACACCCTTACCGGTCCATCCGTCAATAAATTGTATTTCTAAAGATGGGTGATTTTCTAATATATAATTAAGTGCATTTTTATCTATGCCTTTATCACGTATTATAGAAATACTGTAATGAGGAAGTGATATGTTATATTTGAGCTTTATATACTTTTTGATTAAGATTCCAATAGGGGTACCAGCTCTAGCGAGGGAAACCAAAACTATATTTTTGCCTCGGGATTCTATAATTTTCTCGCTTAAAATAGCTACAAGAGTTGCTATTTTAATTTTTGATTGTTGCAGAGTACTATAGAAAATATCCATGTATTCTTTTGAGGGAGTATATTCTATAGGTAACATTTCGGAATAATGAATTCCGCTTTGTATAGCATTCTCTCTAAATTCATTATCTTGTTCCACTATAAGGTGGGATATATCTTTAAGAAGAAATATCACATCGTTCTTAGAGTAGCTGCCTGAAAAAAAACATTGATTCATTTATTTACACTCCTTTTCATAATATTTATAAAATCATTTAATATATGATGAAAGCTACTTAAAAGTGATTACGATTAGCGTTTCCAGCATACAAAGACAATAGATTTCACATGAAAGTAAGAAAAAATTTTGTTAAACTCTTCTTTCTTCTTTTTAGTTAAAGGTTTTTCAGAGAAGAAATATACTTGATTATAGAAATTATCAGGTATATTGTAAAGGTAATTAGTTATAGTTTCGTCATCTGGGCTTTGAAAAGCAATTTTATTTTTATTCCCATAAGATGTTATGTTTCTTGCATGAACAGGACTTCTTGTAGTGGAATGATAATAAACATAAGCTCCAAGCTTTGAGCTTATGCTACAAGGTAAATATATAAACTCACCAGTTCCCACGCAAAGACAATTGCCAGGAGTTCTTTCCCTTTTAAGGATTTCTGATATTGAACCTATTTCTTTATTAATTTTAATATTGTCTTGTGAGGTGATCCCAAACCTGCCAGTAGATTTGTTATAGCCCTCAATACTTTCACGTATTGGAAAAATAAATTCTGTGAATGGTATTAAGCTTGTCGAGCTTGGCGCTATAATTACATCATCGCTAATGATATCTTTTGATTTAGAGCACTTAATATCCCCTTTTAATAAGGAACATACTCTAACATCTATACCCGGCTCATCTTTAAACATTTTATAACTATTAGCATCTCTCCAGTCCAATATAGATATTATTCCAAAATATTTCCCGGGAAGACACCTTATTAAATTTAATGCAGATTTACCTGTAGTAAGTTCATCGTCGATTAAAACTATATCGTCATACTTATTAAAGAAGTCTTTTTCATAAGGAAAAAGAGTGTGCTCCACTGCATGAGAATGTTCTTCTTTAAAAAATAATGCAGGTTCTATAGAAGTTATTTTCTCACGCGTAGTATGTATATAAGCAGCATTTGAAAAATTTTGGTATATAGATTGAGCAAGACCTGTAGCAGTTTCTGCAAAACCTATGAAAAGAGTTTTGTTTTTAAGTTTTATAGGTGTGTTTAGAATGTTATCTAAGTTACTCGTGTTATGATTTGCATCAAGAGAAATAAGTGTATTAACTAATTCAGAAGTAGGATAATTATAAGAATTTTCTCTTTCGCTAACCCACAGGCGAGAAAGTATTCCACCGATAATTTTTAATGTATCTGGAATCATTGGTAGGTGCTTCCCTATAACCTTGCTTACAAATAAGAAATCTCTTTTTTTATTCTCTCTAGCAGACATTGTAAATAGCACCGATGCCGGAATCCTACATTTGTTTTCTTTTATATTAAGTGATATCTGTAGGCTATTATCTATATTGTAATCAATTGGTCCATTGCAATAATTCTTTGTAGGATTTTCCATATTTAAACACCCCCATTATTTTAGCTCTTAATAATGTTTCTTTAGCCCATTTTTCATGAGGTTTTATCTCATT
The DNA here is from genome assembly GCF_020443705.1 of Clostridium algoriphilum. Taxonomy (GTDB): domain Bacteria; phylum Bacillota; class Clostridia; order Clostridiales; family Clostridiaceae; genus Clostridium_AD; species Clostridium_AD algoriphilum. Next base: position 11,555 of record NZ_JAIZZK010000036.1, on the reverse strand, counting down.
CATTTTGTTAAAATAATCGCTTTTTATTACTCCATCAAGGGATGATTTAATAATACTGCTTGCATCTACATAATCTTCTTTAGAAACAACCATAAGAGAATTCACGATATTTACTTGAGTTGGATGGATAACAGTTTTACCAGTTAAACCATTAGTTCTATCTAAAAGAGCTTCTTTTATAAGAATATTATTATGTAGATCTAAGACTTTGCTATAATATTCATAAACTACCCCAGAGATAACATAATTATCTCGTTTAAACACGTTTATTATATCACTAATACAGTCTCTTACTACGGTTAAGTCATATACTGTAAAGTCCATACTTCGTCGAAGACTATATAGTCCAGAAAAATCTGTTCCTCCAATTCTAATATTTAATACATATTTTTTATAAAAATCTATAATATGTTTTACCTTAATTAGTTCTTCTATGCGAGTTTCTTTATGGATTATGTTAGGAGTTTCGAGTATAGGCATTCCGTATAATGTTCTTTTATTAGATATGTTGTAGTTTTTTAGTATGGAAAAATACTTTTCTCCAAATTGGGAATCAAATTTAGGAAAAATAAAACCACATAGTCCCGTTAATTCAGAAACGCTTAGTAACTTTTTAAGTTGATTAATGCTACGAACTCTAATAAAAATAAGAGGTAGATTATCAATAAAAGAAGCATTATCTTGTGAAAGACTACTTATACTTACAAACAAATTAATAATGTTATTTTCAGCTTGTAAAACTTGGTTTGAAGATACAGAATCTTCGATGCAAAGAGTAATTGTGTTTGCACCATTTTTTTTATTAAATAGTATATCTTTTAGTAAATGTTCCCGTGTTCCTGGCATATATAAACATGCTCCTAATGCATAGGACAATTCTTCTTTAGAAGAATATAGTCCATAGGTAGAAGGACTTTTAAAAAAAATATCTTGTAAATTATTATCATCAAAATAACGCATAATTGTCCTCCATTAATAAGATTAATCAGTACATCCAAGATCACGATTAATACTGATTGTAATAAATAATTATAGCATATTTATATATACAATTACATATTGCACACATTAATTAATAAATATAGTAGTTATATCCGTAAAGAGATTAGTGACAATAATATGATATACTATGGGCATAGAAATTAGGAATGTAAAATAACAAGATTTTATAGATTACATAATTAGATATTTAGCTATATTTAAATTAAGAAAGGAGCTAGTATGTATGTTTAAGTTTAGAAATCATCAAGAGCTTACTTGTATTGCAGAAGGAGAGGGACACTTTTTCGCGAAACTAGGTGCGATGGTGGCTTATAAAGGTAGCTTCACTCAAGAAAAAGTATTACTGGACACAAATAATACTAAAAGCGTATTCAAATCTGTTCTGAATCTAGCTGCGAGGAAGCTTTCTGGAGAGAATATACCTATTATGAAAGTGAGTGGTAATGGTAGTTATTACATGGCTAGCAGTGCTCAACATGTTAGTATAATTACACTACAATCAGGTCAAAGCATAGGCGTTGAAGGAGAAAATTTACTTGCTTTTACGCAGGGGTGTAAATATGGAGTTAGATTTATGGGGTCGGGTGTAATATCTCAAAAAGGAATGTTTACATCAAATCTTACGGCCACGACTAATAACTCTGAAGTTGTTATAACTACAAATGGTAATCCAATTATTCTAGAAACCCCTTGCGTAGTGGACCCTGATGCAGTGGTATGCTGGACAGGGCCTGATCCTTATTTCAAAACTGATGTAAATTGGAAAACTTTCCTTGGTCAAACTTCTGGTGAATCATATATGTTAGAATTTAATTCTCAGGGAGAAACAGTAATCATTCAGCCATGTGAGCGGGCTTCAGGACCTAAAGTTGCAATAGATTAGGGGGTATGTATTTGTGGCTATAATTATTGATAATAGTAATAAAAAGATAACATCACAAAAGAAGCAATATGGGAAAATAATTGTTGAAACCAGTATTAGGCCAGAAAACAATTCAAAAATAGAAGTTGGCGTAAATCAGCACATAAATAAAGATAATGTTGCAAGAGTAAATAATGGACAGCCCTCAATTATCGATGCGCCTAATGTATCCGTATCATTAAAACGAAATAAGAATATAGGAAAAAGACAACTTGTAGATATTACTAAAAGTATTAAATTAGAAAAAGGTCAAAAACTGAGCTTAAATCAAAATTGTAAAAATCTTTCAAAATTAGTAGTAACATTGGATTTTAATATAATATCAAATGATCATAATGAGTTTGATTTAGATGTATCAGTATTTATGGTAGATATAAATAATAAAACGGCAGAAAAAGATTTTGTTTTTTATGAAAACCAAAAGAGTACTTGTGGTGGAATAGTTATCAATCAGGACCACAATACTTCGCTTAAAGAAGCATATAATGAATGCATACAGTTAGATTTAAATTTAATACCATCTCATATCAAAAGGTTAGCATTTACGGCAACTGTTTATGAAGCGAATGAGAGGAAACAAAATTTTGGACAGGTATCAGATGCACGTTTTATGGTTATAGCTGGTGAATCTAAACAGGAAATTTTAAGCTATAATTTTAACGACAATTTATCTAAAGAAACAGCGATAGTCATAGCAGAGATATACAGATACAAAGACGAGTGGAAAATTAATTGTATAGGTAGTGGATTTAGAGGGGGGTTAGAAGCCTTATGTAATAATTATGGGATAGAAACAATTTAATTATTACTTAATTGCATTGAATGATTAAATATAAATCTATTAAATATTAATGCCATATGTTAATTATAGTTAAAACAGATAAGGGACTTACTAATATAAGTCTCTTATCTGTTTTAAAATATAACTGTATAATTATTTATTATTAAAAATATTTGAGATGAAATTTTTAACTTTTGCTTTGGTGTATTTCTTTTCGTCATTTAGATTAGGTAAGGGTAAATTAAAGTTTACTTCTTCTAATCTATGTAGATCATAAAAGTTACTTTTGATTTTTTCTTCTATGTTGTTATATCCAGTAGGAGTTAATATAGTAATGTCAAATCCAAATAAATTTAAGAAACACATAATAATGGAATCTTCGTCACTAAATATATTTTCATTATTATCATAAATAACAAGTTTAGGTATTTTCGAAGGATAATCATACTGCTGAATTAGCTGTAGTATGTTCTTGCCAATATCTAATATAGTCATTAAAATTTTTAACTTAAATTCTTTGCTTATCGATTTTATTAGCATATCCGATTTTATTAAATAATTTATCTTATCTAAAATAATATGTTGAAGAGAAGTTTTTAAATGAGAGAATTTATAACAGTTATGATTAAGTAGTTTTTGTTTATCAACTAAACCGTTATTATCAAGTACAAATGCTAAGGAGTATAAATCAGTTTTTGTATAAGTTATATTGGTAAATGGGATTTCACGTATAAATAATGTATTCTCTGATGTTTTTAAAATAGAGATGTCCTTCCAATATAAACTCAAATCACTGTGAATACCACTTATTTTTGCAAATAAGTTTGGAATATGTACGGTATCATTCTGTACAGTAAATCCTGTACGTAAACTAGAAGGCTCATTCCATAAAATCTTTAGTTCATAATAAGTAGTTTTCAATGTAATAGGAATAGTTTTGTAATCCTCAAATTGCCAAGGTTTATAAAATCCATCATCGTCTGTATAAAGTGCAGTTGACAATTCTTTTGAGGCTTTTAGAGCAATAGTTTCTTGCCTTATAAGTAACTCTTCTTTTGGAAATTCTTTTAAAGGAGATTTATATGGGAGTTCAAAGCTTTTTGAAAATAGTTCACTACATTTTGTAACCTCTAAGACCATATCACTTTGGGAATTTATATATATAACATCACAGCCTAATCTAGATAGAAAAACTAAGAATAGAAGTTCGTGTTTTTTAATATCACCGTAATATATAACTTTAGGATTAAATATGTCATCTGGTGAAGTGCTTTGAAAGTCAAAGTTTTTCATAAGGTTAGGAACAAAGTCATGAACCCAAGAAAGTAACTTCAAAGTGAAATTTTTAACTTTAGATAAATTAAGATTTTTTTCTTCTTTGCAGTATATATCTAATATGTAGCTAAAGCTACTTGCCATAGAGGAATTCAAAGTAGGGTTACTTGTGGGGAATATCTTGTGCTCCATAAGTAATGTTGCGAGCTTGCTGGTTAACGTAATATCAAAAGGATCTACATATTGCCATATATTTAGTGTACTTGTAACTAACTTAGAGTTCGTGATCATAGGTATAGAGTTTGTAAATCTTAAATATAAGTCATCTAAGATATTAAAGTTTTTATCTAGTCTAAATATGTCATTATAATAAGTATTTTCACTTTGAATTATTCCAATATATCTATAAAAATACACTGGGATAAATGGAACAGATCCACCCATAAATCCAATTCTCTTATTAGCTGGAAGAATTAAATCATCAAATATATTCATGCTGCTTTTAAGTATAGTATTTATGGAATTCTTAAAAACTATAGATGAATTTAAATTACTATCTTTTATAACTTTACGCGTATTAGGAATAATAGTTTTTTTTACTTCAATTGTACTTTCCTTACTGGTTTCTTTATTAGTTTTCTTATAATCATTATTTGTTATAAAGTTAGCTTCTAATAGAGGTTGAGTGCTAGGTAATTTCATAAGCCTTGAATATTTATTATTTTTATCAATTTTAAGGAAATCTATGTCAGATAGTGAATTTACATATAGCACGTCACAACCTAACTTAGATAGAAATATTAAAAAATACATTTCATGCTTTTTTATTTCACCATAAAAAAGTACTTTAGGATTAATAATATCTTTTTCATATTTGAGGTTATAATTAATGCTATGAAATAATTTTGGAGCAAATTCGTCAATCCAGCCCAAAAATTTCACTGAAAAATTCTTAATTACAGTTTCCGTAACATTAGGTTCATTTACTAAATAAAGAGCGATGGTATTATCTAAGGCATTTTCTATATAATCATTAAAGTAATTATCTTTAAGATTTGGAAGTAATCCTTTAGTTCTAAGAATACTAATTAAGGCATTTCGTTTAAGTGGATTTGAACTAAGAAATCCACTCCAAGGTATTTCTGTTATGGCGGTGGACAATGTTTTAATCGGTATACCAGAGTTAAAGTTTAAGTATAAGTCATGTAGTGAAGTAAGTTTATCATTTAATTTGTGTAAATTATCATAATAAGTTTCTTTATTTTCAAGAGAACCAATATATCTATAAAAATAAATAGGTATGTTAGGTGATTTTGATCTAATAAACCCCTGTCGTTTATTTAATGGAACAAATATATCTTTAAATAATTCCTTTGATTCTAGAATAGATGCATTTATTTGCTTCCTAGTATTAATCAAAGTTTAACCCCCAATCTTATCTTTACATCCATAAATCATTATGATGTAGGTGTGAAAATATAATATTATCTATATAATAATCTTTAATAAATAAAATTTTATTTTATTTATTAAAAAATTGTTTCTTATAAGTAGTTTATCATTTAATGTATAAAAACACTATAAAACTCTAAGCCTATTAGGAGTAATAATAAGGGAAAGTAAACAAATACTATTAATATATTAAAATAGAGAGGAAGTTATAAATTGAAAATAAATGAATCATTAGTATGCCCAAAATGTAATAGTAAAAACTTTGAAATGAAACATGAAGCTACTTATCTTTATACATATAAAATAGACACCGTGAATGTAGATAATGAAGAATTAGAAAATCTACCATTTCTATTTGATAATAGAGAACAGACTTGTTTTAAGGAATTTATAGAATGCAATCAATGTGGCACCAAATACCCTTGTTCTTTTAATATAGAGAATCAAACTGTAGACCTAACTATAATGAAAAAGGCAATAAGATCAGACAAGGTACAAACTCCCGAATTTCTAGGGTAAGGATTCAGTATTAAGTTTGCTAATTCGTATAATCAAGCTAAGATGTAGCATTATTATGTTCTAATCTATGTCGACATGAACAAAACTGTTGGAATATACATATAATAATCATAAATATGTATTATGTAGGGAAGTGAGAGTTATGATATATGTCAATAGTATACCAAGATACTCCTACAATATTATAAACACTTATCCACATGATCTTAGTGATTCTACGCAGGGACTTGTATATGAATCTGGGTTTATATATGAGAGTACCGGAGGGTTGTATGAGTCAACTTTACGTAAAGTGAATTTACAAACAAGTGAAATTTTGAAATTACACAAATTAGAGGATAAAGATTACGGCTCGGGAATTACACTTTACGATAATAAGATTTTTCAATTAACCTGGAAATCTAATATCGGTTTTATTTATGATAAAGATAGTTTTAAATTAATTAATAAGGTTTACTATAATACAGAAGGTTGGGGAATCACTCATAATCATGAGCATTTAATTATGAGTGACGGCACAGATAGAATATATTTCTTGAACCCAATAAACTTTAAAAAGGTGTATAGTATTAAAGTGCATGACAGATTTAGGCCTGTTACAAAATTAAATAAATTAGAATTTATTAAAGGGGAAATCTATGCCAATGTATGGAAAAGTGATAAAATTGCTAGAATTTGTCCTTATAGTGGTGAAATAATTGGTTGGTTAGATTTTAAAGGATTATTAAGTCCTAAGGAATATAAAAGTGCAGGTCCACTTAATGGTATGGCATATGATAAAGTGAGCAATCATGTTTTTGTAACAGGAAAACTATGGCCAAAAATATTTGAGATAAAACTAACTTAAATATTAATAAAGCATTTATCCTATAAAGGAACAGTGTTCGCTTACTGTTCCTTTATTTTTAAGTGTACGTGTTGGGAAGAATTATTTTTAAAGGAGCGAAAGCATATGTTGCATGATGTCTATACATATATATTACTATAGAGATATTGACAAGTAAATTGAACTAAATCATAATCATAGTATTATTGTAAAAATTAATGGAGTAGGTAAGGGGTGTATATATGAAAAAGAAACATATAGATTGGATTTTGGTTATAGGATGGATGATATTGATATTTATGTTCTCTAGCCAAGTAGCGGAAGTGTCAAATGAAAATAATAAATTTATTGAATATATATTTAACTTGTTTGGGCTAGACTTAAATAGTATATTTGGGACCCTAAGCGATTTTATAGTTAGAAAAGCAGGCCATTTCACTGAATATTTTATTTTGTATGTTCTGTTATATAGAGCTATAAGTAAGGAGAGAGAAGGAGATATTAAAGTTTACATAGGGGCTTTATTAATTGTCTTTTTATATGCAAGCTCTGATGAGTTTCATCAAGCTTTTGTTCCAGGAAGAGGACCAGCATTTAGAGATGTGTTAATAGATACTTGTGCAGGAACTACAGCTTTTCTAATTATATACATTCGTGCCACATTAAAAAAGACATCTTCTTTTCGAAATAAACATCTGACAAAATCTAATTAAAATGCTGATTCAAAGCTAATTGGCTTCATGTTCAATTAGCTTTTTTTATTTATCGCCAAACTAATTTCGCGAGTATAAGACAACTACACATTAATTAATGTGTTACAAAGTAAATCCAAAGAGGTGAAGGATAGAATTAATGGGAGATGCGAAACACAAAAGATGTTCTAGTTATTAACAGGGTTGTCCACATTAGTACCATTAAGTTAGAAATTAATGTGGATAATTATTAATTAAGATATGTATGATCATTAATACGTATAAGAATTTGTAAAATTTCTATTATAAAATTAATGTATTTTAAGCTTAATTAAATTTAATAGTTTAATTAAGCTTGTACTAATAGTAAAAAAATATATTACATTTACGACTAAAGAATATAATCAAAGAGACTTGAATAAATGTGTGACATAAATTATATTTAAATTAGCTAATTATATAATTTTTATAAGAAGTGGAGTGATGGTGAGGTTTGAGTTATCCATTTGATTGTATAAGTGATTTAATATTTGTTGATACATATGTGCAAAAAGCTGATGTGATTTTAGTGCCAGGGACTAATCAGCCACAGCTTATGGAATTGGCCGCAGAATTATATCACAAGGGCTTTGCACCATATATATTGCCTACAGGAGGGGTTAACCCTAATATAGATAAATATGATACTGAATGGGAGTATTTAAAGATGATAGGCATTAAATTAGGAGTGCCAGAGGGAGTTATATTAAAAGAAGACAAGGCAAGAAATACATTTGAGAATGCACGATTATCTTGGAAAATCTTAAATGAAAACAACATAAGTATAAAGAAGGTTATTCTAGTTTGTAAATCATATCATTCAAGAAGAGCATTACTAACATATCAGTTAGCATTTCCACTAAGTGTAGATTTCTATGTATCCACAGTTACAGATAAGACAGGTGTAACAAAAGATAACTGGTTCTTAAATTCAGAGTATACATCTCTTATTATGGGGGAAATAGTTAAAATAGGTGAGTATTTTAAAGATGAAATACCTAATCTAATCAATAATAAATCTAGGTAGATGAGTTATAATTACTTATGAGTAGTTTTTGCATAAGTTGAGTATAAATTTAAATATTTTTGACACGATTTGAATTTTAATTGCATCCTTTAAATTTTTAAAATTTACATTTTATAGATAAGATGTTTTTAACTTTAGTTAATATCGTTTTGTTTTACCATAATTAAGAAAAGAATTCAAGAAAGATACAAAGATATTTATTGTATCTTCTAAGATTAAAAAAATATATAAAGGAAACAACATTAATATTAATTATTCATTAAGAATATACATTGTATTCAATCCACAATATATAATATCATACCAAAATTCGATAACTGAATAGTAAAATTTGAGAGGATGATTAAATGAACGTCTTAATAACTTTAATAATAAAAACATGTTTAGATACTCTATACATGACAGGAATGATAATTATTGTAGGATTTATTCTCGGTTTTTTAAGGAAACATTCAATAGAGAATTTTCAAAAGAGTTTTGGGTGGAAGGCGGTGGCAATAACCGCTATTGTAGGGGTGCCTATTCACGAATTATCTCATGCTATCTTATGTGTTCTCTTTAGACATAAGATAACAAAATTGGTATTAATACAAAAGAGAGATGAAAGTGGAGTACTTGGGTATGTAAATCATGCTTATAACCCTAATAGTGTATACCAACAAGCGGGTAATTTTTTCATAGGCATTGCGCCTATATTCGGAGGAATTTCAGCTATAATTGCTCTAATGTACACAATAATTCCTAGAACATATAATGAATTTCTAAATATATCTATAAACAATTTACACATTACTAAAATTAGTTATGTTGCAATAAACGGAATACTTAATTCTTATTTTGATTTAATTAAAATAATTTTCTCAATTAAGAACTTTACTAATCCATATTTTATATTGTTTTTATTCTTAGCTATTTGCATTTCATCTCATATATCTTTAAGCACCGCAGATATAAAAGGAGCTTCAAAGGGGTTATATATTATATTCTTCATAATATTAGTTCTCAATGCATTTGGATTTTCAAAGTTTGTCATGGCTGAGAGTATATTAAAGTATAATATTGTATTAATAGGATTTCTCATAGTATCGTTAATTTTTTCAAGTATAACTTACTTTGTGAGTTTGATGTCTTTTTTAATAAAGAATTAGTAGATTATAAAGTATATATAATCTCTTATATTGAATAGCCAAATGCATTTTTTAAAATCTATTATAAGTGATATAATTTTTAATAGATTAATTAAACTATAATTTAAGGAAGTGAAACTTATGAAAGTGTCTCAAATAATGACGCCAGGACCTACGCAGGTAAGAGAAAATGTCAGGATGGCGAGAGCTCTAGCTACTACTAATCCAGATTTAGATGTACAGTTTTATGAATTTTACAAAGAAACTTGTGATAAAATAGGTGCTTTTTTACATACTAATAATGAGGTTAGGGTATTAAGTGGTGAAGGAATTTTAGGTCTTGAGGCTGCTTGTGCGTCTCTTACTGAAGATAATGACAGGGTTTTAATAATCGATAATGGAATATTTGGAGAGGGATTTGCGGATTTTGTTAAGATGTATGGTGGAGAAGTGGTTGTTTTTAAAGGGGATAGGAAACGGAAGATAGATACAATAGAATTAGAAAAGTTTCTTAAAAAGGATCATGGCTTTAAATATGCTACAGTGGTCCATTGTGATACCCCTTCAGGAGTTTTAAATGACATTAATAAAATATGCCATTTGCTAAAGGAAAAGGGGATATTAACGGTAGTGGACAGTGTAGCAGGTATGGGTGGAGAAGATGTGCGGGTGGATGATTGGCAAATAGATATAGTATTGGGTGCCTCTCAGAAATGTATTTCGGCTCCAGCTGGTCTCACTTTTTTAAGTATAAGTGATGACGCATTTAAAGTAATGAAACATAGAAGAAAGCCTATAGCATCTTATTATTGCAATTTACTTATATGGAAGGATTATTACAAAAATCAATGGTTTCCGTATACGCCACCAATAAGTGATATTATTGGATTAAGACAAGCTGTTGATAATATACTAGAAGACACGGAAATAATTAAAAGACATAGCTGTATTGCCAAAGCTACAAGGAAAGCTGTAATAGAAGCAGGGCTTAACTTATATATTAAGGATGGATATTCTAATACTGTAACAGTTGTAGAATTACCTGAGGGAATAAACGATAAAGAACTATTAAAACATATGGTTGATGAATTTGACGTATTTATAGCAGGGTCATTTGGGTATCTTAAAGGAAAAGTAATAAGAATAGGACATATGGGTGAAAATGCTAAAAAGGATAAAATGATTTATACATTATTAGCATTACAGGCTTCGTTAAAAGCATTAGGTTTTGAATGCAAAAAAGACATGGTGGAGGTTTTTTTAGATGAGGTGTAATTGACTAGGGTAAATAATAAATATAAAGAATAAGTTAACTTAATATCAGCCGATGAGAAATCATCGGCTGATATTAATCAAAAATGTATTTAAGCAATTAAGTGATGACTAAAACATTAATTATAATAGGATTTGGATGTGCATTAATAAAGACAATGTATACTAGTCCTAGTGTATCAGTATAAAATAAAGTTAGTATTTGGTAGTGTTAGTGAGGATAGTAGGTTTAATTGCTGTATTTAAGGAATTAATACCAATGCTAGTTATACGTACATGATAAGATATTGCTTGTCGATACGAGTAAGTAACGATAAAGGTAAAGCTTAGTAAGTTAACATTTAAATATTATTAAAAATAGTGTTGACAAGATCCAAGATACCTAGTAAAATAATACAAGTCGTCAAATAATGACAAAGTAAATTGGTCTTTGAAAATTAAACAGAGAAATAGGTAAAGAAATGAAATAATATTTTGTTTTAACCAGTTAATTACTTTAGTATAAAGTAAATTTTAGTCGTAAGACTAAAAAGTATGTAATGAGCTTGCGAATTAACTTAACAGTTGTCGCAGATTATTCATTTCAAATAAAAAGTGTAAACTTTTAAATTGAGAGTTTGA
>NZ_JAIZZK010000035.1 GCF_020443705.1 Clostridium algoriphilum | reverse complement strand
CAACTAAAAACAAAACTGACACCATATGAAAAACGGTGTCAGCTTACGTAAATTCAAGATATTCTATGGTAGGGGTTTATTTTTAGTGTCCATTAACCATGGTTCAGTTCATTTCGTAGGTGTTTTCTTTCCTTTTTCGTGTTTTAAGTTGTATTACTTGTAATTTAAAACTATTAATTTTTGGCTCCTTTTTTTAGGAGTGCATAGTTTGTATAATAAGCTACTATAATCATAATTACTCCATATGAATTTGGAATTATTAAGTTAGTATCTTTAAATATGTTTTCATAAATATGTAGTGGTGTTAAATAAACTGCAACACCCATTGATATTAACATTCCAATGGCAGGTAGTATTATCATTAATGATTTTATTCTTGATATCTCGGCGCTAATGTAATAAAAAATTACACAACAAACCCAAAAACTTAATAGAAGCCATTCGTGAGATACCCTAATATTAAATTTAGTTTTGAAATAAGTAATATTTAATATAACTATAACAATTAAGACAATTATGGGAGCAATAATAGCTAATTTCAACATAACATCTAATCTTTGTTTTATTTTAAAATCTATTTCTTTATAATAGCTATAAAAAACATTCTTTGAAAATATCATTAATAAAACTGTTAATAAACTAGATACTAAAATTAAGTATGACAAATTGTTTTCGCCTCCTTATGAACTATTACAATATAACAATTCTATTATATTGTAATAACAACATAGGTTTCAAGTATTAATTTAGAAACATTCTAAAAAATCAAAAGCCATATACCCATTAACTAAAACTCACACTTAAATATGTTCTTAAATTCTTCTATTAGTCCTTCTCTAAAATCTGGATGCGCAATATTTATTAAGGCTCTCGCTCTATCTCTTAAAGTTTTACCTTTAAGGTGAGCTATTCCATACTCTGTAACTATATAATCCACATCTGTCCTCGAGGTTGTAACTACTGCTCCGGCACCTAATACTGGAACTATTTTTGAAATCTTTCCTTTTGATGCTGTTGATGGTATGGCGATTATTGATATACCATCTTCGCTCATACTTACACCACGTACAAAATCAACTTGTCCGCCTACACCACTGATTTGTCTTCTACCTATACTTTCTGAGCACACCTGTCCCATTAGATCTACCTGTACACAAGCATTTATAGAAACCATTTTATAATTTTTCATAATAACAATAGGATCATTCACATAATCCACAGGATACATTTCAACCAAAGGATTATTATTAACAAAATCATAAAGTCTTTTAGTTCCCATAAGGAAGGATACAACAATTGTTCCCGGATGAAGAGTTTTCATCTTATTAGTTATTACACCTGCTTCAACTAATTCAACTACTCCATCTGATATCATTTCTGAATGTATTCCTAAATTTCTTTTGTCCTTTAAGAATAAAAGAACTGCCTCAGGGATAGCACCTATTCCAAGTTGTAGCGTTGAACCATCCTCAACTAAGGAAGCACAATGCTCTCCAATCTTTTTTTCAACTTCCCCAATTTTAGGTGGTGGTAGTTCAATTATTGGATGAGATGTTTCAACTATATAGTCTATATCTGATAAATGAATAAATGAATCTCCCATAGTTCTAGGCATCTTATCGTTTATCTCTGCAATTACGATCTTTGCATTTTCTGCAGCAGGTTTTGTATAATCATTTGATACCCCGAAACTACAATACCCATGCTCATTTGGAGAACTAACCTGAACTAAAGCTACATCTACCGGCATATACCCTTTGCTAAATAACTTAGGGACTTGATGGAAGAAGCAAGGTGTAAAATCTCCTCTTCCAGATTCAATAGCATCCCTTGTAGGTGTGCTTGCAAATATAGAATTATTGCGAAAATTTTTTTCCATTCCACTTTTCGCATATTCGCCCTTGCCAAGTACTACTAAATTAACTATTTCTACATTTCTGTAGTTTTCCTTATTAGCGACCATTGCATCAATTAATACTGTTGGTTCCCCAGCTGCATGACCCACAACGACTCTATCTCCAGATTTAATATAAGTAACCGCTTCTTCAGGTTTAACAATCCTCCTTTTATAAATCCCTTTCCATTCCATAAAATCCCTCCTTCTTATTTACACTTATTCTATATCTTATGCCAGTATTAATATTAATAAGACACCAAAATATATTGATGTCTCACTAATATGTTCCCGGGAAATATTGATGATTGGCTTTTAAATTTTATAATTATCTAGTTTAGTTTTATTCCACTTTTTTTAGCTAGATTAATAATATCTATGGATGGAACCCATAAAGATATTGCCACTTGCTCCATACTTTGTAGGCCATTAATTGTGTTAGTATTTATCCTTGCACCAACAAGCATTCCAAAAATATTGCCATTAACTAAGAATCCTGGACACCCACTAGATCCCCCATACATTAAATTATTTGTCTCATATGTTGATAATACTCTTCCTGAACTAAGAGTTTCACTTATATTTGCCGAAATATATGCACTTTGGAATCTTTCTACCACATTGAATTCTGTTCCTGTAGATAAAAATTCTGTAGTTGAAAGTGGAAAACCTATGGACCCACAAGCAGTACCCATACCTACAAAATTAGAATCAAGATAAAGAGACTTTATTGAGCGAGGATTATCTATTCTCAGCAGTGCGACATCTCTAATTGGATCTTCATCAATTAAGACAGCACTCTCCAGTGGTTGCCCAATGTCAGAAGCACAAATCACATTAAACCGCTTATGTCTTGGATTATTACTATTATGTTCTACGTGTATACAATGTGCAGCCATGGCCAAAATACCTGGTGCTATCATAAAACCTGTACCATTACACCAGGTTTTACTATTACCTAATTGAGTCGATGATAGCGTACCATAAATTCCACCACTATTTTGCCTACATGCTTCTCTAAACATATTATCCCCCCTAACTTCCCAGAATGTAATAGGATGTTACTTAAACTTCTTATTCATTCTATTTTGTAGTACCTATAGCCTTATTATATGTATATGGTGATATAATTGAACATAAAATAAGAGGGTAAGAACGATTTATTTCGTTCTTACCCTCTTATAAATTTAACAAATTGATAGTATATACTTCTTGAAGCGCAAACTATACATTACCTTAGATGTTAAATTTAACAATCTAATAATTTTTTAAGGAAGCTCATTTAAAGTTTTAAATTCATAACCCTGACTCTTCCACTCCTTAATAAGGCTGTCAAGAATCTCCGCATTGGTTTTTGATACTGCATGAAGCAGACATATCATCCCCGGTTTTGTTTGCTTTAAAAGATTCTCTTTTGATGTTTCAGGATCAGGCTGATTGTTAGGGTCATAATCATGATAAGCAAGTGAAAAGAATATTGATTTGTAACCAAGTTTTTGAGTGTAATAAAGAGAAAGTTCACTGAAATCTCCCATAGGAGGTCTGAAAAAATTCGACATTTTTAAACCACTAATATTATTTACAGTAGTTTCGTTTTCTGTAATTTCCGAATTAAAACTAGTTTCATCCGTTATAGACGGCATGGATTTATGATGCACTGAATGATTTCCGATAATATGGCCTTCATCATTCATTCTTTTTACAAGATCAATATCTTTTATACCATTAAATGAACCTGTTACATAAGGCTCAGTTACAAAAAAAGCAGCTTTAACATTATTAGCTTTTAATGTATCAAGAATGCTAGCTGTATAACCATTCTCATATCCTTCATCAAATGTTAAATAAATTACTTTTTTAGATAAATCGCCAAAGGCATACCCATGATACTTTGATAATAAGGTTGAATTATCTCTTGGTGAGTACAACCATGACCAGTTAATTGTTTTTCTTTGCAGACTTGATGTATCATTTAATATAACTTTAGTAAATGTTTTTGACCCAATTTTGGTTGACTTATTATTCGTATTTTTATTCTCGTCAGTTTTACTGCTGATACTTTTTTGATATGTACTCGTATTTGTCTCTTTTGAATTCTGTCCGTTATTTATACACCCAGGAATAGCAAGCACTAAGACTAATATTAATGCTAATTTTTTAAATTGCAAATGAACCACCTCTATGTGTATTTTTCTACACTAATAATTTTAATATAATTCTTGTCTAAAAAGCTAATTATATTATATTATTATTGCCTTATTCAATATGTGCTAATCACCCTTTCTTAAGTCTTCTTAAGAATATAGAGCTCCTCATTTATACAATTCAATTATCTATCTTTCTATCTTTTTAACCGATTTTGCCTTCTTTATTTTAATTATAATTGGTAATACCATCAATACTTCGTCAAGGTATGGTATAGGATCTGGTATAAATATGTTAATTATAAATAAAATAGCCTCTAATTTTGCTGGTAATTTTAAATAAACAATTACAACTACTATTAATAAAATAATTGATAACATACGGTACCCCCTATTTAAATTTATATTTAATAAAAATCATTTATATGTTTTAGCCATCTCTTAGCTATTATACCATTTTATAGTATATCTTTTTATATGTATTATTTTGTATGACTTAGCTAAATACTAATAAATATCAAAATAAACGAAATCTTTCTGAACATATTCTGTTATAAGAGTATAATGTATATATGCAATATATAAAGTAACAAGATAATTTGCTGAAGTTACTAAATCATTTAGGAGGTAAATACATATGTTAAAACAAACACTAAAAGCAGATATTATTAAATATATGAAAAGTAAAGATAAGGTGAGGTTAACTAATTTAAGAACTTTAATGGCTGACGTTAAATATAAAGAAATGGATTTAAAAAGAGAACTAACAGATGACGAGTTAGTGGTTATTATTGAGAAAACAATCAAACAATTAAATGAGACACTTAGCTATGCAAAACAATCTAATAAAGAAGATATTATAGCTGAAACAGAAATAGGTATTGAAATGCTTTCTGTTTATATGCCAAAACAATTAACTGATGATGAAGCTAAAGCAATTATTGCCTCAGTTATTGCTGAAAATGGCTTTAAAGGCAAGGGTGATATGGGAAAGGTTATGAAAGCGAGTATGCTCAAGCTAAAGGGAAAATATGAAGGCAGGAAGGTAAATCCGCTTGTAAATCAATTATTAGCATAGTACAACAAAATCGGTCTTAAAATAGAAATAATTTTCTGTTTTAAGACTGATTTTTATTTATTAATAATTATCTGTAGTTAAGGGCTCTGCAATTGCAGAAGTGTTTTTACTTTCCTCTACCTTGTCAATAAATTCAACATCTTCTAATTTAGCTAGAGCATCCTGTTCTGTTATGTTCCCTAAAATTTTAGCATAAAGAATTATTTCTTTATTTACATCTTCATCCCATTCAAAATCAGTCATTACACTATTAATACCTAAATACTCGCCCATAGTTTCTGCAGTAATATTAAATCCTCTATAAGTATCAAGGCCTTCTTCAGAGATTATAATTTCATAAGTTTTATCTTCCTTTGGCATTATTATTCCTCCCTATAATGTTTTTTTACATACTAACTATAATGTTCTACATATATCTTAAAATATACATAACATAATCGTCCATTACCATCTTTCATAATTTTTAACATTTAATTCTAAAGATATACATAATATTTTAATTGTATATATATTATTCCTTTGATATACTTGAAGCATATTTAGAGATATTCAATAAACAAAGATATATGTGGAAGGTGGTGTTTATATGGGACTTTTACGTTGGATAGGTGGAATCGTAGTATTTTTTTGGGTTTTGGGTTTAATATTTAAAGTAGGTGGCGGCTTGATACATATGCTACTTGTAATAGCGGTCGTAGTATTTATCGTTGATAAGATTTCAGGAAAAAGATCCTAGTAAACTGTTATATAAACATAAGATTTAATTAAAAGCAGTGTTATAAATATAACTATTTTAAGGGAATCCATCTGAACTGCTCCCTGTCAAGTAGACAGTGGAAATAATTAAAGATTTTATGTAAGGCGTCTATCGTTTGGTAGGCGCTTTGATTATGCTGCATTACCTAATAGATATCGCTGATATTCTATTGGTGTCATGCACTTTAAACGTTTTTGATAACGTCTATTATTATAATATTCTATATAGTTTTCAGTAGCTTTCTTTAAGCTTTCATAGTCTTCAAATTTATGAAGATAATACATTTCCGTTTTTAAGATTCCCCAAAATCCTTCCATTGGACCATTATCAATACAATGCCCAACCCTCGACATGCTCTGTATCATTCCAGCTTTTTTTAGTTTTTCTTTAAATATTTTTGAAGTATACTGGAAACCTCGGTCACTATGAAATATTGGTTTAGCATCAGGGTATACTTTAACAGCAAGATTAAAGGTTTCATAAACCAATTGGTTATTATTAGAATGACCAATGACATATGAAACAATACTTCTATCACCTAAATCAAATATTGCACTTAGATAAGCCTTTTGTCCACTTCTCCCATATTTAAACTCGGTTACATCTGTAAGCCATTTTTCATTGACTTGTTCTGCTTTGAAATTTCTATCCAAAATATTTTCTGCAGTAACTTCAGGAGTTGACTTAATATAATTATATCTTTTTTTTCTGCATACGGATTTTAATCCTAATATCTGCATCAGACGATAAATTCGTTTATAATTAACTTTTTTATTATATTCTCTACGGATTTTAATCGTCATCTGGCGATAGCCTAAGATACCGTCATTTTCTTCATATAACTCACAAATAAGCTTTAATAATTCTTCGTTTTTCAATACTCGGTTGCTTTTTTCTCTGTGTAGCCATTTATAATATGCAGAATGGCTAACGCCGCCTATAATGCACAACTCAGTTATAGGAAATTTATCTTTGTTAGATAATTCTTGGATTGCAAGATAAGTATCTTCGTATCTAGCTTCGCTTAATATCGCCTTCTTTCTATCTCTTGGATTTTTTTTAGAAGAGCATTCTCCATCCGTAATCTTCTATTTTGTGCTTCTAAAAGCTTGTATTGAGCTTTTAGCTTTTCATCTTCTGTCATTAACTCTTCAGCCTTTGGCTTTCCACGTCGGTCCACAAGCCCTTCAATACCAAACTGATTATACTTCTTCATCCAGGTATAAATCTGAGGATAAGATACCTTATATTTTTCAACAGTTTTATTATAATTGTTATTGTTTTCAATACAGTACTTTATGATTTCAATGCGTTCAATATAAGAAGTTTTGCGTCCTTTGGTCATGATTATTTTTCCTCCTGTTCCAGAAGATTTTATATTTTCATGACCATTATACTTCTTTATCCAATTGCATAAAACTGTATTTGAAGAAATATGATACTTAATGCATAAATCATTCAGTGAGCCATGCCCATCAAGATATTCTTTTACAATGTTAATCTTGGTTTTGGCAGTATAAGAAGTATTTTTGCTAGAATGTTTTAACCCAGCTTCACCTTCTGATTTATATCGTATTACCCATTTTTGAAAAGAACTCTTATGTACTTGAAGTTTGTTGCATAAACTTAACATACTAGCTTTTCCATTTAAATATGATGTTACAGCCTCAATTTTTTGTTGGTCTGAGATAGTTGATTTTCTTCCCATAAAAAAATAGCCCTCCTTATACTAAACAGTTTTATTATTTTACTGTCTACCATAAGGGGAGCATATCAATCATTGGATTCCCTTAACTGTGTAAAACCCTGTTAGTACTTAACACAAATATTGTTTAATCATAGGAATAGCCAGTGTTAATAGTATTCTCAGTTGTTAGTACTTAACATATGACAACTTAATATAACAATAACCGTTAGTAAAGAGTATAATATGATATAAGCATCAACTGTTATGATAAATTAGATTATGTTAAATTCAATTAACAATTTAACATATACTTAAAAGTGTTATATAATTAAACAATAGTATAAAAGTGGAGGTAATATAATTTATGAAAAAGAGCAAAAAAGCGTTAGTACTTATAACAGCAATATTTGTAGTCGCTGGAATCGTAGAAAATGTTAAAACAAAACCAAGAACATTTACACTTAAACCACCAGTAGATCACAACTAAAGTAAACTTTAACGCATCAAAAATTGGATTTAACTTAATTATGCACAAAAAAATATCCACCCTTTTGGGTGAATGCTTTCTATCTAAGATATATTATTAAAAACACTAGCTAATTTTTTCAGATCTATCTTCTTCGTATTCTTTTTCTCTAGATGCATTTTTTATTAATTTAGTATAAATAAAATAGTAACAAATTGCAATGGCAAATGCTCCTATAACCCAAATAATAGTTGCTGCATTAGATACTACCATAGCTACCAAAAGTATAACCGCAGTTACTAGTGCTACTGCAGGTACTATTGGATAGTAAACCTTATAAGGCCGCTCCAAATTGGGTTGTTTCTTTCTTAACATAAATAAGGATATCATACTTATTATATATAAAACTACTGCTCCAAATGTTGAAATAACTATTATTGTAGCCGTTTTACCGGTTAATATAAATATCATTCCTACAAGGCTTGGTAATATTATTGCATTTACTGGCGTTCCCTGCTTATTAACCTTAGCTAAAACAGCTGGAAAATATCCTGCCCTCGACATTGCAAAAGCTTGCCTTGAGTATGCAATAATTATACCGTGAAGACTGGCAATAAGTCCAAATAATCCTATAAAACTCATTATCTTTGATAAAATATTTCCAACTCCATATATAGCTTCAAGAGCCTTCGGAAGTGGTGAATCTGTTTTACTGAGCGCTATTGGATCAATATTAGCTGCAGTAACAAAAAATGTAAGTAATGAAAGAATTACTAGTGTTATTATTCCTAGTATAAACCCCTTTGGAATATCTTTTTTAGGATTCTTACATTCCTCCGCTGCCATGGCACCGCCTTCAACTGCCAAGTAAAACCATATCGCATATGGAATAGCTGCGAATATTCCTTTAAATCCACCTCTAAACATGTCACCATCTGTGATATTGCTTATATTCACATGTGTTATACCTGCTCCAGCAAATAGTAATAATCCTACTATAGCTACAATCGTTACAACTAATTCAACCCTAGCTGCTGTTTCAACGCCAAGACAATTTATCAGTACAAATAATGCATAACATACAAGTGCCGCTACAACAACAGGTATCCCTGGAACTAGAAAATGAATATACGCTCCAACGGCAAGTGCTATAGCCGGAGTTGCAAATAGAAATTCTATTAGACAAGCAAATCCTGCTAGGAATCCTCCAAAATCTCCCATGGCTCTACTGGAATATTCTGATGGACCACCAGCATGAGGTATAGCCGTAGACAATTCCGCATAACTAAACATAAAGGTTGTATAGAAAATTGTTACTATTAAAATTGCTATAATGAATCCTATTGGGCTTGTAAAATCTAAAGCATAGTTCCAACCACAATACATGCCTGATATAACCATACCAACTATTATTGCCCACAGTTGTACGGGGTTTAAAGTCTTCTTTAATTCACTGTTCATAATTAAGCCCTCCTAAATTTCTAATTAATTTCAACAAATAAACATATTTGTTTTGATTTTTTAGTGTAAGTGAGCACACTAAAATTATTAATTCAAAATATTAAAAGGTATTCTGTGCAGAAAACTTAATTGTAGCTTATTATTAGGCACAATATTATCACCCCACTATAATTAAGTCAAGATATAAATGTTAAATAGATGATATAAGTCCATATATTGTGTTATCATTCTTTACATTGTTAAAAAATTATGCTAAAATGACTTAAATTATTAAGGTAATTGCAAAGAAGCATTTTTAAAATATGTTTTGGTTTTAAAATTAAGTGAGAAATAATTTAAAAGACTAATAATATTATTGAAAATGAGCGGAGCTTAAACCTACATGTGTTTGAGTTCTTTTTTTATATTTAAAGGTTTCTGTGCAGGCTATATTGGAGGAAGTTATGAAAACCGAAATTTTAAGTGTTGGCATTGACATTGGTACAACTACGTTACAAGTAATATTCAGCAAAATTTCAGTACAAAACACTGCTAGTTTATTTCTGTTACCAGAAGTAAAAATTACGAGTGCGACGATAATCTACAGGAGCAAAATATATTTTACGCCCTTAATATCAAGAGAAAGAATAGATTTAAAAGCAATAAAGGATATAATTTCATCAGAATATAAAAAATCGAATATTCTAAAAACTGATATATCCACAGGTGCTATAATCATCACTGGTGAAACCTGTAGAAAAGAAAATGCAGAGGAAGTATTAAATTATCTTTCAGACTTTGCAGGTGATTTCGTAGTTGCAACTGCTGGTCCAGACCTTGAGGGAATTCTTGCGGGTTTTGGTGCTGGCGCTGCTTTGGCCTCTAAAAAACACACCTCAAAAGTAGTTAATTTTGATATAGGTGGTGGAACTACTAATGCATCAGTATTTTGGGATGGACAAGCAATAGATTCATTCGCACTAGATATAGGCGGGAGGCTTATACAACTTGATATTGCGGGAACAATAACTTATGTGTCAGATAAAATTAAACCACTAATAAAAAGTTTAAATCTAAATTTATCTTTAGGTGTTACTGCTGATTTTCGAGTTCTAAAACTTCTCACTGATGCAATAGCTAAAATGTTTATTAAAATAAATGGAGAATTAGACTTAGACGTGGAAATTGAAAGACTTTTTATCCATCATAAACATAAGGAAATGCACGCTGAGTTTATTATGTTTTCAGGTGGCGTTGCAGAGTTTATTTACTCGAAAGAGGAAATCGGAACAATGGATACGGTTATTCGCTATGGGGATATCGGTCCCCTTCTAGGCTATTCTATTAGAAAAGTATATGATAACAGCAAAGAGAAAATTTTAGAATCTATTGAAAAAATAAGAGCTACGGTCATTGGAGCAGGTTCTCATTCCTTAAAGCTTAGTGGTAGTACTATAGTATACGACGATACTTTACTACCTATTAAAAACATTCCCATTGTTAAACTTTTTAGTGAAGATGAGGATTTGCCTAATATGCAAAATTTAATTCATGAAAAACTGGAACTATATGATACTACTGCAGTAGCCATTGCCTTTAAAGGGCCTAAATCTCCTAGCTATTTGCAAATAAAATCCATGGCTGAAGCTATTGTTAATGCA
The DNA here is from genome assembly GCF_020443705.1 of Clostridium algoriphilum. GTDB lineage: Bacteria > Bacillota > Clostridia > Clostridiales > Clostridiaceae > Clostridium_AD > Clostridium_AD algoriphilum. The sequence goes on along the minus strand of NZ_JAIZZK010000035.1, from coordinate 23,515 downwards.
TTTAAGACTTCCATCAATCCTATAATTGTAATTGTAGAGCAAGACTTTGCAAAGGCTTTAGGTCAGTCCATAAATAATCTTTTGAAAGGTTCTAAAGGAGTTATTTGCCTTGATAAAATTAAAGCTAGCAATGGAGATTATGTAGATATTGGTAAATCAATTTCAAAGGCAGTGCCTGTGGTAATAAAAACATTAATATTTAAGATTTAATATAACTTTAAATAATGAAAGCAGGTGATCTATTTGATATTACAAACAAAACTTTCTGGAAATACATATAACTTTAAAGATGTTAAAGAGGTGCTTGCAAAAGCTAATGAAGAAAAATCAGGCGATATTTTAGCGGGAATAGCAGCAATTAGCACAGCTGAGCGTGTAGCTGCAAAGGTTGTATTATCCGAAATGACCTTAGAAGATTTAAAAAATAACCCCGTAGTTCCATACAATGATGATGAGATTACGAGAGTAATACAAGATTCTGTAGAATTAGATGCCTTCAATAGAATTAAAGACATGAGTGTAGGCTCTTTTAGAGAATTTATATTAAGATCTGATGATTCTGTTATAAAAGAAATAAGAGGTGGTTTAACTGCTGAGATGATAGCTGGTGTTACTAAACTTATGAGCAATATGGATTTAGTTTATGCAGCTGCAAAAATAGAAAACATTGCAACATGTAACACTACTATTGGTATAAAAGGTACTTTCTCATCAAGACTCCAACCTAATCATTCAACAGATGATTTAGATGGAATTATGGCTTCAGTAATGGATGGTATAAGTTACGGTATTGGAGATGCAGTTATAGGATTAAACCCAGTAATTGATTCAACAGATAATGTATATGCTATTTTAACAAAGTTCAAAGAATTTATGATTAAGTGGGATATTCCTACTCAAAACTGTGTACTCGCTCATGTGACTACCCAAATGGAAGCCCTAAAGAAAGGTGCTCCCATGGATTTAATGTTTCAAAGCCTTGCTGGTTCTCAAAAATCAAATGAAGCTTTTGGGATTAGCGTAGCCCTTATGGATGAGGCCTACGAACTAATGAAAAATAATAAAAGCTCAAAGGGACCTAACTTTATGTATTTTGAAACAGGTCAAGGGTCTGAATTATCATCAGGTGGTCATAATGGTGCAGATCAGCTCACCATGGAGGCTAGATGTTATGGTTTTGCTAAAAGATATAAACCCTTTTTAGTAAACACAGTAGTTGGTTTTATAGGGCCAGAATATTTATATGATGGAAAACAAGTTATGCGAGCAGGTCTCGAAGATCATTTTATGGGCAAATTAACAGGACTTCCAATGGGTGTAGACGTATGTTATACAAACCATATGAAAGCAGATCAAAATGATTTAGAAAATCTAGCTTTGCTGCTTTCTTTAGCTAATTGCACATATTACATGGGAATTCCTGGTGGTGATGATGTTATGCTTATGTATCAAACTACTAGTTATCATGATATTGCAACCATTAGGCAACTTACGGTCAAAGGTCCTATTAAAGAATTTCAAAATAGAATGGAAGCTCTTGGTATAATGAAAAATGAAAGACTTACTGAAGCAGCGGGAGACCCTTCTATATTTACAATTTAGGAGTGATATTATGGAAAATGAATTTGCACAAGATATATCCAGTATTGATTACACATCAAGAGTAACTATAGACAACCCTATAGATATGGAAAGTTGTGTTAGACTAAAAAAAACTACTAATGCAAGAATATGTATAGGAAGAGCCGGCGATAGATTCAAAACTGAGACTCTTTTAAGATTTAGTGCTGACCATGCCGTTGCAATAGACTCCATATGGTCTCACGTAGATGAAACTATTATAGATGAACTTGCATTTCTTAAGGTTCAAACTTTAATAGAAGATAAAGAAGAGTATATTACAAGGCCAGATTTCGGAAGATCTTTTTCGGGTGAAACTATTAATAATATAGAAAATAAATGCATCCATAAACCTGATGTTCAAATTATTGTAGCAGACGGTCTTAGTTCTCATGCAATAGATGCAAACATAAAAGATATTTACCCTATTATTGTGGATGGTTTAAATGCTAAAGGATATAAACTAGGTACCCCTATATTTGTTAAATATGGGAGAGTTGCCACCATGGATAAAATTAGCGAAGCACTAAATGCTAAAGTTACAATATTACTTATAGGTGAGCGCCCGGGCCTTGCAACTGGGGATAGCATGAGTTCTTACATGGCTTATGAATCTAGCACTTTAAAACCAGAGTCTCAAAGAACTGTAGTGTCAAATATTCATAAAAATGGGACCCCACCAGTAGAAGCTGGTGCAGAAATTGTTTCTTTAGTAGAACTTATGATGAGTAAACAAATTAGTGGTGTTGAATTAAAAATATAATAATTATAAATATGTTCAAACTAACCTTACAATTGTATAAAAACTCTTATTATACAAATAATAACCTTCAGTAAAGTAATTTAATCACTGGAGGCGATATTAATGGGAAATAAAATAATTGAAGCAGTATCTGCAGTGACATCATCATCGCAACTAATTATTCCCGATATACTTGAATTGCAGTTTACCATCGTAAACGCTTGCGTAGTAGGTGACCCAGAATCTAAATTTAATGAATGGGTACTAATAGACACAGGACTTGAAAATTCTGCGGAGTTTATATTAAAATCAACTGAAAAACGCTTTGGCACAGGTAGCCGCCCACAAGCAATTGTACTTACACATGGACATTTTGATCATGTTGGTTCAGTAATTAGACTTGCTAATTTTTGGGATGTTCCAGTTTATATTCACCATTTAGAAATACCATATATAACAGGTAAGAAAGATTATCCTGCTTCAGATACAACTGTAGACGGTGGCATCGTAGCCAAAATGTCAGCCACATATCCTCGTACAAGTATAAACCTGGGTTATCGAGCTATAGAACTTCCACCTGATGGTAGCATTCCTTGCATGCCTGGTTGGAAATGGATACATACGCCAGGTCATACCGAGGGACATATTTCATTGTTCCGGGAAAAAGATCGTGTTCTTATAGTTGGAGATGCATTTTGCACAATAAAACAAGAGTCGCTTTTGTCTGTATTGACTCAAAAAGAACAGATAAGTGGACCTCCTAAATACTTAACAATGAATTGGGAAGAAGCAGAGAAGTCTGTGAAACGACTACAAGAATTAAAACCATTACTCGCGTTGCCGAGTCACGGTAAACCTTTAAAAGGTAAGGAATTAGCACGTCATCTAGAACTATTAACTCAACGTTTTAAAGATATATCGAAACCTGGAAATAGTCGTTATGTTGATAAATATTAATTCTTATTATAAATAACTATAGGGTGTTCATAACATCCTATAGTTATTTTTTTGTGTTTTACAGCAAATCCGAATCTACCACTATCTAATTTTATAGTTTAATTTCATAAATATAAACCAATATAACAGGTATATACTCCAAACCACCTTATTTTTTTAGGTTAATGAAACTTAGTAAACGTAATCACTTAATTAATTAATCTACAATAAGTATTTCCTTAAAAAATTATGCAATTATGGGTAAAGTCTTTAATTTATTAATTGATATGCTATAATATACCTAATAATATTATTTACGAGGTGATCATGTATGGACAATATCGATATTAAAATACTGAAACTTTTACAACAAAATTCTAGAGTTACCGCTTCTGAAATAAGTACCCGAATTAATTTATCCGTACCTGCAGTAGGCGATAGATTAAAAAAACTTGATGCGGCAGGCATTATAGAAAAATATACTATAATATTAAGTGCTAAAAAATTAAACAAACATCTTATGATAATAATGTTTGTATCACTTGAATCACCAAAATATACAGATGTCTTTATTAATACGATTCAATTAGATAATGAAATTGTGGAATGTCACTACCTAGCTGGTGATTACGACTATGTTTTAAAGATAATTACAGAAAGTACAGAAAGTTTAGAAAAAATTTTGAATAAGATAAAAAATATACCAGGAGTTCAAAAAACAAAGACTACAGTTTCTCTTTCTACAATAAAAAATAATTATTCTATTATACCAAGCGAAATTATAAATTAAATATTTAGGAGGTTTTTATTATGATAATTGGAGTTCCAAAGGAAATTAAAAACAATGAAAATAGAGTCGCTATAACCCCTGATGGTGTACATGCTTTAGTTGCTAATGGACATCAGGTTTTAATCGAAAAATCAGCTGGAGTTGGAAGTGGCATAGAAGACAAAGACTATATATTAGTTGGTGCTAAAATACTCGATAAAAACACAGAAGTTTTTGATGGAGCTGACATTATTGTAAAAGTTAAAGAACCTTTAGAATGTGAATATGATTTATTCAAAGAAAATCAGGCTCTATTCACTTATCTTCACTTAGCACCAAACAAATCACTTACAAGTGCATTGCTTAAGAAGAAAATTACAGGTATTGCCTACGAAACAGTTCAACCCAAAGCAGGTAACCTTCCACTTTTAACTCCAATGAGTGAAGTTGCGGGTAGAATGTCAATTCAAGTCGGCGCAACTATTCTTCAAAAATATTATGGTGGCCTTGGTATACTCCTCGGAGGAGTTACTGGAGTTCTTCCTGGAGAAGTTGTAATTATTGGTGGTGGAGCTGTCGGCCTTAATGCAGCAAAAATGGCCGTTGGTCTTGGAGCAAGGGTTACAATTCTTGATATTAACAAGACTCGACTTGCTTGCCTTGATGATATATTTCTAGGCAAAGTTTCTACACTTGTTTGTAATCAATATAATATTGCAGAGATGGCTAAAAAAGCAGATTTACTAATCGGTGCTGTTTTAGTTGCCGGATCTCGCGCACCAAAGCTAGTTACAACTGAGATTGTTAAATCAATGAAAAGAGGATCCGTTATAGTTGACGTAGCAATAGATCAAGGTGGCTCTGTAGAAACAATAGATAGAGTGACAACTCATGATAACCCTTGTTTCGAGAAATATGGAGTTATCCATTACTCAGTCGCAAATATGCCTGGAGCTGTTCCAAAAACTTCAACCTATTCACTTACTGGTTCAACTCTTCCTTATTTATTAGACATTGCTAACAAAGGCGTTGTAACCGCTATACTTGAAGATGATGCCCTACTCGCAGGTTTAAATACTTATAAAGGATTTGTAACTTACAAAGCTGTGTCCGAGAGCCTAGGAATTAGGTATAAGTCCCCTAAAGAATTATTAAAGGAGCCTAACTGTAAAATTGGTCGCTCTGCATAAATTAAAGTAAAAAATTATTAATCTAAAGATAGTATGTTTTAAAAAACTTAATTATATAATTTTTAGAGACCTAATAATTTAGAATATAAATTATTAGGTCCCTTTGTTTCTTCAATCGCAATAGCAAATTTACCTTTTATTATTTATTAATTCTTTAACTTCTTTCTCTTTCTCAAAAAGAAGACATCCCCCATCATGTTCTCCAAGAAGCAAACCTGTCTCACTAAGCTTTCTAAACAATGGTGACTTTAAAGCCTCTCTCAAAGTACAATCTTTTAAATTAGTATCAGAATATGGTGAGAATGGACATGGTTCTGCGCAACCATCTACATTAATGTGAAAAAAACCTCTACCAGCTGCAAGGCACCCACCAGAGTATTTCTCATCACCGGGAAAGGATAAAAAAATAACATCCTCATATTGCTCCCTAAGTTTTTGCTGACCACCTTCTAATATTCCCCGTTCATAATCAGTTGGTGCCAGTTGTCTTGTTGACTCTATCACAGGCACGTACTCTACGTATATTAATGCTCTACACCCTTTAGTGTATAACTTGTCAAAAAAGGCACTACTTGAGACCGTCATAAAATTTTCAGTAGTTACAGTAACCGACGCTCCATACAAAATTCCTTTTTCCTTAAGTTTACCCATTACATTCATTAAAATATTATAAGTTCCATTCCCTCGTCTACTATCTGTCTGCTCCCTATCCCCTTCAATACTTAACATAGGTACAAGGTTTCTATTTTTGTCTAACAGCTTTATATATTCTTCATTAAGCATTGTTCCATTTGTAAATATTGGGAATATAATTTCTTTAAGCTTTGCTGCCTTTTCAATAACATTTCTTCTCATTAAAGGTTCTCCACCTGCAAGTAGTATAAATGAAACTCCAAGCTCTTTAGCTTCATTAAATAATTTTCCCCATCTTTCAATTGACATCTCATTAGGTACTGAACTTTCTCCGCAGGATTTATTTTCCCTTGCATAACATCCTTTGCAAAATAAATTGCAACTGCTAGTTATACTTGAAATCAAAAATGCAGGGACATTTTCTCCATTTGCTACAAAACTTTCTCTCCTCTTCTTTGCTTCCTTACTCCATAATGCATATTTTAATAAAAATGCAGTTTCTTTCGGATTTTTAAATGAAGCTTTTACAACACCCTTAACAATATTTTCAATTCCACTACTCATATATTCTGATAAGTTAAAATTACTCTTCATTATAAGACTCCATTTCAAATTTATTCTACACTTATTATAAATTTCTTATATGACCCCTTTTAATCTTCACGTGACCTAATGTTTTTATATTTTTTTTTTTACATAACTATTAACTATTAACATCATAATAGTTATATAATATTGTAATTCATAAAGTAAAAAAACATTCTAAATATTATTTTTTTTTATTGATTTAATGATTTAACCATGTTATAGTGATAAAAATATAACCTGATTTTTTATACACTTTAATAACATAGTACCATAAACAACAATTACATAATATAACAGCAAAGAAAAGAAAGTTATAAATTTGAGTGGTACCGCGGACATCTTTTCGCCTTATAGTGAAAGGGCATGTCTATTTTTTTGTCTTCAAACAGCTGCTACTATGAAATACATCAAGCTGTTTAAATAAATATAAAGAGGAGTGATATGTAATGGAGGATAAGAACAAAAGAGAGACGTTTTCGACTGGATTTGCAGTCTTCTTTGCAACGCTAGGTTCAGCAGTCGGTTTAGGTAACATATGGAGGTTCCCTTATTTAACAGGAGCTAATGGTGGAGGAGCTTTTCTCTTAGCATACCTTTTATGTGTCGCATTAGTTGGCATTCCAATTATGGCGTGTGAATTCTACATTGGTAGAAAATCAAGAAAAAATGCTGTAGGTGCTTTTAAGAAGTTAAAGGCTGCTAAAGGCTGGAAAGTAATCGGTTTTATGGGAGTAGCTTCAGCATTTTTAATTATGTTTTTTTATAGTTCTGTTGCTGGATGGGTTTATTCCTATGTTTTTAGGGCACTAAAAGGTGATTTTGTTGGGGTTACTGCAGCTACAGCTGAGACAAAATTCATGACAACACTCGTTGGACCAATATCTCCAATAGTATGGCAATTTATAGTTCTTGCCGTAGTTTCAGTAATTTTAATTGCAGGGGTTAAAAATGGAATTGAGAGAATAACAAAAACTCTTATGCCGGTATTATTTATACTTATTATTATATGTGATGTAAGAGCATTAACACTTCCAGGAGCATCACAAGGATTAAATTTTTTATTCCATGTGGATTTTTCACAATTAACTGGACCTGTTATATTAACAGCTCTAGGCCTCGCATTTTTCAAAATGTCACTTGGGATTGGAATAATGATTACTTATGGAAGTTATTTTACTCATGATAATGATATGATAGCGACTTCTGCAAAAGTTGCACTATCTGACTCATTAGTTTCAATCCTCGCAGGAGTTGCAATATTCCCAGCTGTATTCTCATTTGGTATGCAACCTAGTGCAGGTCCTGGACTTTTATTTATGACGATACCACTAGTTTTCTCAAAAATACCTTTTGGCAGTGTTCTGTTAGTTGCATTTTTCCTTTTAACTGCAATAGCTGCTACAACCGCAATGATGTCTATTGTTCAAGTTCCGGTTGCATATTTTGAGGAAGAAAAAGGAATGGGAAGAAAGACAGCAGTATTACTTACTACAGGTATAATAATGGTTGTTGGCATCCTCGCAACATTATCAGCTGATTCAACAAGTGTACTTGGTAATATTCATATATTAGGAAAGAAAGGATTCTTTGATTCTTTTGATTATTTATCTTCTAATATATTACTTCCAGTAGGCGGACTTATAACAGCAATTTACATTGGATACTTTGTTAAAAAAGACGATTTCAAACTAGAGTTATCAAATCAAGGAACTTTAAATAATAATGTTGTATTAAATGTTGTACACGCATTTATTAAATATGTATCACCAATTTTACTTATAATTGTTTTCTTAAATTCAATTGGCGTAATTCCTTATTTAGTAAAATTATGGCACGTATAAGTACATATCAATTTAAAATGAATAGTATATAAGTTAAAGGAGTCTCAACAATTGTTGAGACTCCTTTAATCATATATAAGTGTTTTTTTTAGTATATCGAAATTCAGTATACTCATTTAAAAAAGATCATTTTAACCATTATCTTATGACCTTTATATATTATTAATAAAACACACAAAACACACAAAACAAACATCATGTTGACACCTCTTTGACATTATTATTGGCTATAATTTGAACATAGAAATAATCAAAATAACTCAATAAGGAGAGACCAAAATGAAATATATATCTTTAAAAACCAAACTACTTACCGGATTATTAACAGGAGGCATATACTTATCATCTGTTGGAACAGCTTTTGCAGCAACTACTAAACCATTAAACATTAATGGAAAGGCACCTTTAACCAATGAGTGTAAACAAATTAACACAAAAATACAAAAGCAGTTAGTAACAAATATTGAAGACTCCGTAACTGCTAATACTATAACAAAAGATCAAGCTAATAAAATTAAAGCTGTGATAAATAAAGACAAAGTCACGAAAAAAACTACTTCAACAGTTGCCAAAACTACAACTGGGCAAGAAAGTAAAACATATTTGAATAAAAATAAAGTCAGACATATTAATCCTCTAACTGCCCTAATTAATAATGGGACTATAACTGAAACTCAAGCTGAAAAAATCTTAATGAAACAAATATACTTACACCATATTAAAATGGCGAAAAGTTTAGTTTAAGATTAATCTAATAATCGCTACTTCTTCATATCGTGCCAATTTAGCATACCTTCATAAAGTATCTTTGTCCTTATTAGAGAATAGTTTATACCCTATGTATAATATTAATATCGACGGAACTCCAAAATAAATAGCTAGCTTTTCTATAGGATCAAATAACATTGCTATTACTACTACTGAATATAATATTATTGCTGCAATTGGGGTAAATGGATAAAATAAAGTCCTATATTTTAAATCCTCAACTTTATTCCCTGCGGATGTAAATCGTTTTCTAAACCGCATTTGACATACACAATCAATAGTATATATGAATATATCTAAACTAGCTAGTAACGATATAAGAAAAAGATACACTGTGCCTGCTGCTACGAAACTTGATACAATTGCTAAAGCTGCAAAAGCTAATGATATACCAAGAGAATATATTGGAACTTTTTTTTCATTTGTCATAGCTAATATCTTAGGAGCCTGATTATGCTTTGCAAGTGACCAAAGAGTTCTTACACTTGCATGTAAAAATGAATTGGCCGATGATAATGCTGAAGTTACAACAATCACGTTAACTAAAAGTGAAGCTGAACTTACTCCTGCACTTTTGAACATATATGCAAATGGACTTCCAGCAAGATTGGCTTGCCTCCATGGAAGTACACATCCAATTAGAATAATACACGCTACATAGCATAAAGTTATCATAATTACAAATCCTCTGATAGCTTTTGGCATTTCAATCTCAGGATTTTTACTTTCACCAGCTGCATTGGCTATAATATCTGAGCCACCAAATGCAAAAATTGCAGTTAATAATGAAGCTATAATTGCCATAAAACCATTAGGGAACGCCCCACCATCAGCAACAAAATTCGTAAATCCAATAGGTTTTCCACCTATAACACCTGTGATTATTCCTATTCCTGTAATAACAAATAATATTATAGCTATTACTTTAATACTTGCAAACCAAAATTCAGTTTCACCAAAATTTTTAGATGGCAACAAATTAAGAGTAGCTAGCATTATGGTAAATAAAACCACCCAAACTAGAGAATTAACATTTGGAAAAATATTTCTCATTATAATAGATGAAGCAACTATTTGCGCAGTAACTGTAACCGCGCAACTAACCCATTTCATCCACCCTGCGGTAAATCCCATTGCAGGACTTATGAATTCTGTTGCGAAAGCTTGTACATTTCCTGAAACTGGCATTGCTACTGTAAGCTCTCCAAGACAGGACATCATTAAATACATCATTATTGCTCCAACCAAATATGCTACTACAGCTCCTCCTGGGCCTGCTGTATGAATAACATTTCCAGAAGCTAGAAATATACCTGTTCCTATTGTTCCACCAATTGCATACATCTGAATTTGTCTTCCTGACATACGCCTATCAAGGCCATCAGATTTTTCTATTACTTCCCTTATATTGCTTTTGTTTGTGTTCATATCATTCCTCCTAATTTAGTATAATTATCTTCATTAATTAACCTAGTAACAACCATTATTTATAGGTACTAATCATTATTTAAAACATGATTAATTACACTTGCTATTATTTGGGGAGTCTGTCTAATTACATCTTTCTCTAGAACTCTTTCTGTAAATTTATGCAGGTCTTTTCCATAGGGTCCTATATTTATGCTTGGAATGTTTAATCGTTTTATTGTCTCAAATGGGATATCATACATGTGTTTCCAAAGAGGCATATTGTATTGTATATGCGGTATTATTTTTTCACTTTCATTTAAGGCTGAATAACTCATGTCAGAAATGCCCATGAAATAATTTTTTTTAATATAAGTCTCATTACATACTTCACTTGCAATTTGAATTATAACTTTATCAATTTCTGTTACGCTCTTATCTAATCGTTTAAGATCATTAATTGATACATGTGGATAATAAGGTGGCGAAAATGCTATAACCACCATTGGTGTTTTATCAGATATATATTCTAACGTTTTACCGATTATTGCTAGACTACTTTCTGGTATAGTAATAGTGTTATTTTTTATATCCGTCCTTAGTTTACCGATAGTTAAGCGATAATCTTTAAGAAATTCGTCTCCAGATTGCTCAATGGCATCATTGTATATTTGTGCAAAAGTTTTAACATTACTCTTCCACGGCAAATTTTGTTGGTTTTTGTTGATTTTTCTTAAATACCTGCTATAGTTACTATTCATTTGGTCTATTACGTTTTCAAATGCATTTTTAGATATTTCAATTAATTGCTCAAGTATTATATTCGGTGTTCGCTTTAAGGTTAAAATACTAAAATATCCACCAGCAGACTCAGGTATAGATGCATCATAGAACTTTTTACCATCTCTAAAAAAAGTCCATGATGGTGGTGGTGATATTTCGTCTTCTACAATATCTGAAAAATCCGAATTAAGTTCCGTTGCATTTACAATTTGTGATAATAACAGAATCGGGTTAAATCCTTGAAAAATATCACCTATATGCGTTTTTTTACCCCTTACGTATACTACAGGCATTAATTTACCCACAGAACCTGTGTGAAAAACCCCTTCATTATTCTCTGTTTTTTGGTGTGGCTCTGAGTCAATTAAAATAGTGTACTCCAAATCAAACTTATTCTTGATTTTTTCTAACAGTTCAACGCTTTGTCTCATCCCGAGTGACAAGGACTCCTCATCCGCAACCGATACAAATAAAATATTACCAATGATATTTTGCTTTTCTGAAAATTGTTCAATAAGTGACAACTGAATTGCAACACCTGCCTTCATGTCCGCAGCCCCTCTTGCAAAAATCCATTCTCCACTTGTTAAATCATCATTAACATCTTCTGTTAATTCAACGTTTTTAAGCATTTCTTCCAATATGTCAGGGCGGTAAGCATATTCTTTAAGAGTTTGATAATCATTAGAATCTACAACATCATGATGATTAAGAAGAATAACAGTTTTTCTGCCATTTCCTTTAATTAATCCCCAGACAACTGATCTTTCTAATGGATCATTCTTAAGTGGATAACTCCCAAAGTTTGTTGCATTCTTCTGGAAATACTCTAAATTTTGTAACCAACTATAGAGATAGTTCTCAATGTCCTTCTCAAGTGGTGTTCCTGTATCGCTTTGCACAGAAATTAAATCTATTAGAATCTCTTTAATTCTTTTTTCTGAGTCTTCCATTATGACACTGGACATCTACAACACCTCCAATTATATTCGTTTAAATATATTAATATTCTTTAATGATTTTCAATGTAAATGTAAGCATATTTTTTTAGTATAGAACATATTCATAGTTAAAATAGATAATAACTATTCATTTAATTGTTAATATACGATTGGGGGATTAAAATTGAAATACTGCTCTAACTGTGGAAATAAAATTATGAAAAAAAGTTCTTTTTGCACTCGCTGTGGTAATGACTTAAGAGAAGAAGTTATCAATGATACTAGTAATGAACCTATCATCGAGGCTACTAACAATTCTATTAATAATACTACAGGTGAATCTATCATTAAAGATACTAACGATACTACTAATGAACCTATTATTGAAGCTACTGTCAATTCCATTACTGATACCATAGATATATCTACTATTGAAACTAATGAATCAATTAGCGACTCTATTTATGAGTCAATTAATAAATCTATTTACGAGTCTATCAATAAACCTACTAATGGGTCTACTAATAATATAATCCATGAAGCTATTTATGAACCTATATATGAACCTATTAATGAATCTACTGATAGTACTACTCAAGATTTTATTAATGAACCTAATACTGACCCTACTAGTGAATCTGAATTAGATCCTGTTGCAAAATTAGTTACTATTACACCTTTCAATGCTCTTAAGCGATATATAAAGTCTCCAAAAAAACTAAAGACAACCATTTTATTATGTACATTTATAATAATACTTGTGGTAGCTATTATTAATATTGGTAATTCGCTAACAAATCCTTATAGGATAGTTGCAAAATTTGAGAAAGCTGTAGCAACAAACAATTCTTCTGCTTTAGCACATATACTATACAGTGATAATAATATACTTAAAGTAGATAGTCAGAGCATTGAACCTTTACTATCTTCCTTTAAAAGTAACCCAGCATACTATAATAAAGTTATTGACAACTTAAAAAATGATGCCTTTAGTCCTAAATATATTGACAACCTCAACATAAAGTCAGACAATATATTAACTTTAGCAAATAAAGGAAATTTTCTTTTATTTTTTCATAACTACAAAATAATAATTAAACCATGTTATGTTAATATAACAACTACAGTTAAAAATGTCACTTTCTCAATTAATGGTACTCAGATAGGTAAAAGCGACTCTGATAAATATTCCAAACAATTTGGGCCGTACATTCCTGGTAACTATTCAATTGTGGCTAAGTATAAAGGTAGTTATGTAACTTTAAATAAATCTTATCCCGTGAGTCTTATATCAAAAAATAATGGTATAACAAAATTAAATGTATTAGCTAATATGACATACGTAAATATATCTTCCGATTATTCCAATGCTAAAATTTATGTTGACGGTAAAGATGCTAATGTAAAAGTTAAGGATGCTTCGAAATTTGGCCCTGTAGACAGTTCTTCAAAAATATATGCTACCTATGAAGCTGGTGGTACAACACTTAAAAGTGAAGTTTATTCAGTTTCAAGTGATGAAACAGAGCTTTACTTGGTTTTTCAAAATTATAATGCATATGGAAACAATGTTCAGAATTAAATGAAATTATTTTTAAAAAACTATGAAGGAATATTAAACTTTACATCGAATATATGTTATGTGCAATAATAGCACTAATAGCACTATTAGTAAATTATAAAGTCAATTTAGGAGGAACATTATGTCATATTGTAGCAGTTGTGGTTGTAAAATTGAAGAGGATGACTTATATTGCCCTGATTGTGGGGCTAAAGTAGATCAAACTCCAAATCAAAATAATACCTTAAATCAAAACACAGAAAAAATAGGACATGCATTTGAACATGTAAAATCAATAACAAACCAAATTAATTTTACTGAAATAATCCGTATTTTAAAAAGTTCAGCGTTAAATCCAGTTTCTGGTGGTATTGACTTTGTAACCAATGCTAAAAAAAATTCTGTTATAATTATTACAGTTATGTTAGCATTAATACAAGGCATACTAGGTATTTGGAGAATTAATGAGATAGTTAACAATTTACAAACTATAGCATTAGATTTTTTTCAGAATTTATCTTCACTAGCCAATTTGCTTGGACAAAGTTCATCTTTTAGTTTTAATGATTTAGACTCTTTAGACAAAGCTGTCAATCAAATTAAACTTCTAATTCCTATACCCTATGGTCACATATTCATTTGGAATTGTGCCATATACTTAATAGGTGTTTTTGTATTATTCATTTTTATATATTTAGGAATAAGTATACTTGCAAAATCAAACTGCATACCATTTTCAATATATAAGACTGTGTTAATTTCTAGTTTACCCATTTTATCTTGTGAAATTATCTCAATTATAGTTTCTTATTTTTCTATCTATACAGGTGTATGCTTTATTGTATTAGGTGCATTAATTTCAATTATTTCTTTAGCCATTATAGTTAAAGATAGTTTACAAGTAAAAGAAAATTTATGTGTTTTTATAGTATCTATATCTTCCCTGCTTACTTTAGTTTCACTATCTATTACGTTTCAGAATTTTATTTCTTCTGAAATATTAAATATAGTTAAAACTACTATGAGTTTGTATGGTAACTCTTTATAATAAATAAAAAGGATTGGGTGATTAAAATTGAAATTTTGCACTAAATGTGGCAATGAAATTACAGATGAAAAACTTTTTTGCACTTACTGTGGCAACGACTTAAGGAACGAATATACTAACGATACTGAATCAGTTAATAGAAATGTATCACTTAATAAAACTATATCACTTAATAAGACTGAGCCAGTTAAAGATCTTGATTCAAATATAATTACACCTGTAGAAGAAAGTACATCTAATATTAAAATGTCAAAAAAATCCAAGATAATAATGGTATTATTTGCAGTTTTAATAATAGCCTTCATAGTTATTATAAAAGTTGGTAATTCTTTATCTGATCCGAGCAAAGTTGTAACGAGATTTGAAAAAGATGTTGCTTCAAATAATGCTTCTGATTTAGCAACTATACTTTACTCTGATGATACAAGACTTAAAGTAGATAGTAAAAGCATAGCACCACTACTGTCTTATTTTAAAAGTACTCCTACATATTTCAATGAAGTTGTCGAGGATTTAAAAAATGATGCTATTAGTCCTAAAAATATAAAAAGCCTTAGCATAACCTCAGGTAATACACTTACTTTAGTTAATGTCGGTAAAAGGTTTTTGATTTTTCCTAAGTACAAAATAAACATTAAGCCCTCATATGTTAAAATAACGTCTACAGTTAAAGATGTTACCTACTCAATTAACAATACCAAGATAGGTAAAAGCGATACTGATAATTCTGCCAAAGAATTTGGTCCGTACATACCTGGTAATTATTCAATTTTAGCTAATTACAAAGGTGATTATGTTACTTTAAGCAAACCTTATCCTGTAGATCTTATATCTTCTAATAATGGGATAACAGAATTAAGTGTATTTGATGATATGAGTTATTTAAATATATCATCTGATAAGGCTAACGCTGAAATATATGTTGATGGGAAAGGCACTAATGTAAAGGTTAGTGAAGCTAATCACTTTGGTCCTATAAAAAGTTCATCAAAAATATATGCTACATACATAGAAAATGGTAGAACACTTAAAAGTGAAGAATATACAGTTGCGACTGGCGATACAGAACTTTATTTAAGTTTTGAGAATGCTACCAATGATTTAGCTGATGTTCAAACTCAACTAAAAGATCTTTTATCAAACTACGCTACCTATTTTGTAATGGCTGTTAATACAAATAGTATTTCATTAATTGATCCTTACGTAACTTATGGAAGTAGCTTATATAAAGCACAGCAATCATATATACCGACTACCTACGCAACGGGAATCAAAGAAGAGATTATATCTACATATATTACGAAATACAACATTAGTGATGATAACAAATCAGGGAGTATAACAACTTCTGAAGTATATAACATAATAGCTAAAGATGGCACTCCCTCTACTAAAACCTCTAGATTTGTGTATACATTTAAGTATATTGATTCTACTTCTAGCTATCAATTGATAACTATTAATAAAGCCCAATAAATAAAAAGCTGTAGCAGAATTCACTTTTGCTACGGCTTTTGTCAATAAGTTCCAAAAAATTCATTTAAAAGCTAATCATTTTCCTTAATAAAAGAATCTATCTTTTGACAAAGTTTTATCCATTCAAAATGCTCTCTTGTATATATTTGAATATCCCTGCATACTGTTTCCAATCTTTCTTCGTTTGAACAAACTGTTATAAGCTCATTTGCAAGAGTGTTGTAATCATCTATAGGAAATATACTGCCATATTTTTTGTCATCTGTAATATCCCATGCAGGATCTATATCAGAAGAAATTATATAGCAACCTTTGTTAGCCGCCTCGTCAAATACATTTGGAAATCCCTCAAATCTTGAAGTAAGGCAGAAAACTTTTGCTCTTAGATATTCTTCCTCGATTAATTTTCTATCATTAATTCTTCCAGTAAAAATAATTCTATCCTTTATTTCAGGATTTGTATTTATATAATTTTCAATATAGCCTTGGAAATTGGGATCTATATCTCCTATAAGTTTCAACTTCCAGTTTGATAGCTTTTTTGATGCTAGTTTAAATGCTTTAAGCAAAATCTCTGTACCTTTTTGATAAGTTCCTAATCTTCCTACTGTAATGATTATATTTTCTTTCTCTTTATATT
Organism: Clostridium algoriphilum; assembly: GCF_020443705.1. Taxonomy (GTDB): domain Bacteria; phylum Bacillota; class Clostridia; order Clostridiales; family Clostridiaceae; genus Clostridium_AD; species Clostridium_AD algoriphilum. The sequence goes on along the minus strand of NZ_JAIZZK010000035.1, from coordinate 6,572 downwards.
CTATATTTCTGTTAATACCCGCGTTATAAAACCCATTAGGTATATATTCAACTTTTAATGGCCAACTTAAATCAATTATTTTTTTCAAATTCTTACATTCTACAGAAATTAAAGTACACTCATTTAACAAATTAATAGCATACTGATCAAATACTATTCTTTTTAACCAATGTATATTCATGTCAAGTTTTAAGTAAATTTTTCCTCTTGGATTAATTGATTTAAATTTTTCTATCATTTTGATATTAAAATCATAGTATCCCATAAGCAGAAGGATATCTGTATTTACTAAAACATTACTTATTGTATTATCGTCTACAATATAATGTATTGCGATGTTTTTATTTATTACTTGATCGTAATTTTCTTCATTCTTATTACATAAAATGCAACTGTTATAGTTTAAATGCTCATTAAAAATCATAGTAATTATACCCAAATCCTTATATAATTCTCCATTTAAAAAACCGGGCCAGTATAAGGTAAAATTTTTTTTCATTTTAATTATCATTCCTTTTCCTGTTCTTTTTAATATCCGTTTGGATTATTAACTTGAAAACGCCAAGCATCACGACACATATCTTGAATGTCTTTTTCTGCACTCCACTTTAAAATAGTCTTTGCTTTTATTGGGTCTGCATAACACTCCGCTATATCTCCCCTCCTACGCTCTGATATTACATATGGTATCTTTTTATTCGTAGCCTTTTGAAAGTTTTCAATTACATCTAAAACACTGTATCCCACTCCAGTTCCAAGATTATAAGGTTCTATACCTTTAGTTTTTATAATTTTATCTAAAGCTTTTATATGCCCCTTAGCAATATCTACAACATGGATATAATCTCTAACTCCTGTACCGTCATGTGTATCATAATCGCCACCGAATATGCTTAAATTTTCTCTTTTCCCCACTGCAACCTGAGTTATAAATGGCATTAAATTATTTGGTATACCACTCGGATCTTCGCCTATTCTTCCACTTTCATGAGCTCCTACAGGATTAAAATATCTTAATAAAGCTATACTCCACTGCTTATCTGATGCGTATATATCTTGAAGAATTGTTTCTATCATTAACTTAGTTCTACCATAGGGGTTAGTAGCACTTAATGGGGAATCTTCACCAATCGGTACACTTTTGGGCATTCCATATACAGTTGCAGAAGAACTGAAAACTAATTTTTTCACATTATGTTTTTTCATTTCTTCACAAAGTATAAGTGTTCCTGTAATATTATTATGATAATATAATATTGGAATTTGCATAGATTCCCCTACAGCTTTAAATCCAGCAAAATGTATTACAGCTTCTATATTATTTTCAGAAAACACCTTTTCTAGAGCAATTTTTTCTAAAATATCTACCTTATAAAATTTCAAATGTTTTCCTGTTATTTCTTCAACTCTTTTTAATGATTCCGGTTTACTATTAGAAAAATTGTCTACTACTATAACTTCATATCCTGAATTTAATAGTTCTACACAAGTATGACTTCCAATGTATCCCGCTCCTCCTGTTACTAATATTCCCATATATAGCTTTCTCCTCTTTAAATTATAATTTTCATACATTTATCATATGAAAAATGTGGAGTAATAGTTCCTAGTCATACTCTTCGTCTGTCAATGCCTACACACTATAGACTCTTCTGAAACTTAGCTACATACTCATAAGATAAGAAATATCCTTTCATGTCTTTACCTACAATACTACAAATATTATTTAATAACTTATCATCTTCTGGTGTTAATTCTGTATAATAATGAAATATAAATGGATTTGTATACCCACACTCATCAAATATTTTATATACGTCTGTTAAAGTAAAAAACTTATTATCGCTTCTATCTAAAATTGAAGTTTTATTATACATAAAACTTCCACTTAATAACTCTTTTATAACTGAGTGGTGCATTACGTTAGGAATCGTAGCAATTATATATCCTCCTGGCTTTAAAAATCTTTTTACTTCATTTAATAGTGTCCAAGGATCTTTACTTTGTTGAAGTCTATTTCCAAGAATTATATAGTCAAAAAAATTCGACTTATCTTTTTCAAAACTCATACTATAATTCCCCTCAAAATCATCTGTCATTAGTTCTAACATTTTTTTACCGAGCCTTGCTATGCAATCATTTGTCTCTATACCATATATCTTAGCGTTAGGATACTTATATTTTAATTTAAGTAATGTTGCCCCGAGTCCACAGTCAAACTCAAGTATATTTAGTTGCTTATCTTTTGGCTCATTTATGCGCTCTATTATGTCAAATTTTACTGTACTACCGACGTTAGAATTAAAACCCCACTTGTCTTCAAGTTTTTTACGATTTGTGGATAGGACATTACTAAATTTAATATAATCCTTACTAAAAGATGAACTGCCAAAATGGTGTATGAAGCTGTCATTACAAAGCATCATCTTGTATCCTGCCTCTATAATTCTCATACATAGATCATCATCTTCAAAATTTCCAGGTGTAAACCTTTCATCCATAATTCCAATCTTATTTAGAACATCTCTCTTTATAAGCATACAAAATGCTACAAGCCTGACTTTTTCTTCCCATTTATCGGAGTTTGAAATGTTATTAGCTTCAGCAAATGGAATCATATCCTTAACATCAATATAAGGAACACTTACAGACTGATAATTCGAACAATTGTTAGTTATAGATGCAGTTGCTCCAACTTTATCATTACTGTAAATACATGCTTTAAGATTATCAAGCCACCTTGGAGTAACTACAGTATCATTATTTAAAAATAAAATATCATTTTTTTTGCCAGATGCAGCTATTCCAATATTACATCCCTTTGGAAAACCTACATTCTCATCATTTAAAATAGCCACTATATCCTTTTGCTCTTTAAGCCATTCTCTTGTTCCATCAGTAGAATTATTATCCACAACAATTATTTCGTAGGTATTCTCTTTAGTGTATTTTCTTATGCTATCAATACAAATCTGGTTATAAACAAGGTTATTGTAAGTTAAAATTATTATTGAAGTCTTTCTTTTTTCAATCATTACTTTATCCCATCCTCTATCTCTTAGTGCTAGAAGTTGCGCTTCAATTACATATTATTCTTGGTATTAAAAAATGTACCTATCCTACTGCTGAATGCATATTTAATGTTGCTTGTAATAATTGGAGGATACTCAATTACTTTTATTTATAAACACGTTTACTATTTTTAACCATAGCATATTATATATTATCGATTTTTTTAGGAGGTCAATATGGTAACTATTAGTTTATGTATGATTGTAAAAAATGAGGAAGACGTTTTAGGTAGATGTCTTGAATGTGTTAAGGATATTGTTGACGAAATAATTATAGTAGATACTGGCTCAACAGATAATACAAAAAAAATTGCACAAGAATATACAGACAAAATATTTGATTTCCAGTGGATTGACGATTTTTCTGCTGCTAGAAATTTCTCTTATTCTAAAGCAAAAATGGATTTTATTCTCTGGTTAGATGCGGATGATGTCATTTTGGAAGAAGATATCAAAAAATTTAAAGAACTTAAACAAGAGTTAACTCTAGATGTAGATAATGTAATGCTAATGTATAACGTAGGCTTTGATGCAAATGGAACAGTTACCCTATCATATTTTAGAGAACGTTTATCAAAAAGAACAAATAATTCTAAATGGTCTGAGCCTGTTCACGAATGCTTAATAATGGGCGGAAACATTAAAAACATGGATATTTGCATAACACATAGAAAAGAACATGCAGCTGTAAAAGGCAGAAATATTTCCATCTATAAAAAGTTACTTTCAGATGGAAAACCTTTGAGTCCAAGAGGGCTCTTCTACTATTCCAGGGAATTATTTCAAAATGAATTTATTGAAGATGCAATAAAATATTTCAATGAATTCTTAGATACAGGTAAAGGATGGGTAGAAGATAATATAAGTTCCTGTTTTGATCTTTCTGAGTGTTATAACATTGTGGGTGATAAAAAAAGCATGCTTAAAATATTACTTAGAAGCTTTGAATATGATACTCCAAGGGCAGAGATTTGCTGTAATATAGGAACTTATTATTTTGAACTTGGGGATTATAACAAGGCTATCGTCTGGTATAAAATTGCATCAGAACTTGATAAGCCAGTTAATGGCTGGGGCTTTATATCTCATGATTTTTGGGGTTTTATACCCAATATTCAGCTTTCTGTTTGCTATGACAGATTAGGTAATAGAGACGAGTCCATTAAATATAATAATAAGGCTGCAGAATATAAACCTAACTCTCCAGCAGTAATTGCAAATAGAGATTATTTTAAAAGAACTGCTGTATAAATTATTACAAGAGGATACAATTAATTCATTTAATAGCTTAAGAAGATCGCTGAGGTTTTATAAAAATATCTTTCTTATAGTTATATGTATATATAACTATAAGAAAGAAGCTTACAACATAATTTCACATGTAAGCTTTTTTCTCTTTATATTTTTTTATAAATTTTCTATACTTTTTATCGTATTATCTGACTTTTATTTTGTTATACCTGGATATAACCCAGCCAAAAATGTTCTCTTAATGACCACTTCTGTATATTCTAAATCTCCTGATATCCCGTAATTTATATTGAAAAAATAAGTAATATTCTTTTAATGGTAGCAAATTTATAGGAGGTAAAGATGGAAGAAAATAAAATAGTATTTATCACCTGCGTAAATGATGAAAATTTATATCAGAAAAGTTTATCATATATAAAAAAACTTAAAGTACCTGAATATATGGAAATTGAAATGATAGCAATAAGAAATGCTAAAAGTATGACCTCAGCATATAATGAGGCAATGCTGAAAAATAATTCTAAATATAAGGTTTATCTTCACCAAGATCTTTATATACAAAATACAAATTTCATTTTTGATATATTAGATATTTTCAAAACAGATCTAAAAATAGGACTTATAGGCATGGTAGGCGCAAAAATCATTCCAGTATCGGGAATTTGGTGGGAAGATCATCGCAAGGTAGGAAAAGTTTATGACAGTCATAGCGGAATTATAGAATTACTTAACTTTAATGAAATTAAAGACTTGTATACGCAGGTAAAAGGAATAGATGGACTGCTAATGATAACACAATATGATTTACCTTGGAGAGAAGACATTTTTGATGGATGGCATTTTTATGATCTTTCACAGAGCATTGAATTTGTACGCAAAGGACTTAATGTTGTTGTTTCCAAACAAGAACCCGCATGGTGTATCCATGATTGTGGATATGTAAATACAGCAAATGGATTTGATGAATATAGAAATAAATTTTTAGATTATTATTCCAAAGACATATTACCATTAGTTAGCATATTGATACCTGCTTATAATCAAACTTGTTATCTTAAGCAAGCTCTTGATTCAGCATTAAATCAAAGTTATAGAAATACTGAAATTATTATATGTGATGACAGTACGACTAATTATGTAAAAGAGTTAGTTGAGCAATATATACTTAAGAGTAATAAAATTAAGTATATTAACAGTGGTGATCCATGTGGTTTTAGAGGCAAACTTACTATAGAAAAGTGTCTTGCAATATCCTCAGGAGAGTATATAAGCTATTTATTACAAGATGATCTTTACAACTTAAACAAAATAGATAGAATGATTAATTACTTCCTATATGATGATACACTTTCGCTTATAACAAGTTACAGAAGAATGATTAATGAAAATGGTAAATATCTCAGCGATAATGTTAGAACCATTCGTCAATATCCTTATGATATTCGTTTAACTGGAGAAGAGGCAGGAAGAAAGATTCTTTTTTCTATAATTAACTATATTGGTGAACAAACTACTGCAATATTTAGAAGAAATATGATGGAATTTGATATCATTAATTGTACCACTACTGATTATGATAAAAATAAGATACACTGTTTGATTGATGTATCTTTATGGTTGAAATTATTAAAAAGAGGAAACATGATTTATATCTCTGAACCACTAAGTAACTTTAGGATTCATAACCCTCAGAATAGCAATGATGATATTTTAGTTTTTTGGGCTTCAATTGATTTTTTTAACATGATTATTTCTTCCTATAAGAATAAAGTATTTATTAAAAATAGAAAAGAACTTCTAGACAGCCTCCTAGCATGGCATAAGGAGTATGCTGGAGATTTAATTAAGTTTAGTAATCTCTACAACAATAGCACTAAAGATAATGCAGAGATAATTAAACTCAAAGATGAATATATAAATTGCTATATGAAATTTATAAATATATTACTGGAGTAATTCTGAAGAAATATTAAATAACATACCAGAGTTATTTAATTTTATAAAAGCAACTATTTTTATATTTATAATTATTAGTATTTTTCATACACGTGAATATGCAATATTAACTATAATAATGTATTGTAATAATTCTTACTTACCGTAATATATTGTTTTTTTTTAAAAATACTAATAAGATAGATTTTGATAGTGTTAACTAACTTATGAAAAAACAGGAATGTAAATATTAGGGTTTTAATTGCACGTTGAAAAGTGAAAAAATACTTTGAAGAAATACAATGCAGTTTTGTT
>NZ_JAIZZK010000034.1 GCF_020443705.1 Clostridium algoriphilum | reverse complement strand
AATTTTACAGCAATTAATTAACTAAGCATTTTTCTTATATGTCGACACAAGTAAACCCATATCATTATGGGTTTACTTTATTAAGTGCGTATTGATATTCTGAATGTAACATAACGTGTTGACTTGTTACATTGAATGTATTATAAATGATGTCCTAAATACCAAATGCTTGCAGCAGCTCCGCATTAATTGCTCTCTTCATATTGATTAATTAATTTATAGAATGTAGTTTTCTTTAATTCCAATATTTTCATAGCATCAATCGCTTTTATAGTGTTTTCCTTGTACATCTTGTAATACTTACCCCATAACTTCGGTACTTCAATAGACTTACGTCCTTTATATTTCCCTTCTGTTACTGCAATTGATATGCCTTCCATCTGTCTATCTTTTAGGTAGTCACGTTCAAGTTGTGCAACTGCTCCAAATACTGTGAGCATGAATACTCCCGTAGGTGTTGTAGTATCTATGGCTTCCTTTAATGATATAAATATAATGCCCTTACTATTTAATTGTTCTACAAGCTCCAACAGATCTTTAGTGTTACGAGCGAACCTACTTATGCTATCTACAATAAGCTTATCACCGTTTTTTAATGATGCCATTAGATTAGTTAAGACTGGTCTTTCTGTTACGTTCTTACCACTAACCTTCTCAATATAAACACATTTCCTTGGTATATTATATTCTTTTGCCTTTACCTCTTGTCTAATGGTATTTTGTTCTTTTGAACTAACTCTGATATAAAAGTAAGTTTGCATGTAATCACCTCTTTGTACTTATTATATTAAATCGTTCGTTTAAAGTCCATATATTACATGAACGGTTTATATGTATATTCACCACCATATAATGCCACTTTCAAGGCTATTAGTTCTCGTTCGGATACGGTATACTCTATCCGAACTATTTTAAGCATTGTAATACTACTCGTTCACACATAAGTTCACGTTTTGTCCAGCAAAAGTTCGCTTTATGTGCAAATTCAATCTTATACTTTCCCAAACCTAGTAATATAGCCATAGTTCGTGTTTTGTGGTGAAAACACGAACTTTTATAAAATCCCCAAAATACAGGTTAGTAGTTAATATAAAAGTATGGTCTTAAATAATTACCACCTCCAACATTTTTGTAATAGGGGTGAAAATTAAAAACAATTCAAGATAATTTTAATTATGTTGAATTGTTTTTATATGGTTTTTTTAGAGAGGATTTTAAACTTAGAATAAATAAAAAGAGACTTAATTGCCTCTTTTTTTATTGCTTATTCTCAAAATTTTTTAATATATTTAATAAGCTTATATTTATTCTTGATTTATTTTAATAACTAACTTATAATACCATATGTAGTAGGATTTTATTCTTATTAACTATATATTGCGTATTTAAAAAAACCTCGATAAGGAGGTGAAAAAAAATGATTAATTTTTTAGGAGAAATCTTTATAGGTTTAATAGTTACATATTTATCGGCTTTTGTAGAACAAAGATATTTAACAACAGAAGAAAAAAACAAAAGATTTATAATATGCACTTTGCTAATAATACTATTTCTGGTTGCACAGAATTTAAGTACTTTTACAAATGCCACTATAAATCATTCCGCTTTTACGAAAACAATCAATTTCAGTTTAACTGTAAAAAATCAATAGAATATTTTATATTTTTAAAAAATGGTGTATATCAGTACATCATTTTTTTTTAGTTATATTTATTGCTAATAACTATTTGTTTGTGAGTACATATTATTATGTAATTGTCGCTTATATAATACATATTATTATGTAATTGTCTAAGCTTATATATTATTCTATACTGGCTACTAAATCGTCAGATAAGCTACTTATTAATATATGATACTACATTAGTATTAACATTAATAGTTATTTTATATTATTTTATTGTCTTTTATCAATATAAAACACATCATTTTTATTTGTTTGTTCATACAAAACATACTAAAAATTATAAATTACTTTTATAGTACACGCCTATAACCCATAGGCACACTGTTTTTATTAAATTTAACTAAAACCTAACTACCCCGCTTCCGTTTGCTACTACCGCATTCCCTAATGGAACTTTCCCTACGGGCTACCCTTCCATTCATTCACTTGGTCTGATCTAAGTCTATTAACCTATTCTTACAGTATCAACGTTTAATTAGTTAAAATCCAATTATGAATCTTAACTGAAAACTAACTAAATAATTTAATCTTTAAAACAGTGAATATTTCTAAAAAAAGTGGACAAGATATAAAAGACATAAAAATTTAATATCTCTTTTTAAATGAGGCTAATTGATACTAGTCTCTTTTATTTTTTTGTCGCTCCCCTGTTACAGAAAATAATTCACTAATTAGAAGGCTACATCTATTCTATTTCAATAAAAAAAGCAGTTAAGATACAACCACCTTTTACTGTGATATTAAGGTTAATGCAATTGGAATAACTACAGGAACTACTACTATTGCTCCGAGTGCAACTATTACATCTATTTTAGCAAAACTTTTTTTCTTCTTCTTTAGAATATCTATAACAGTACACCACCTTCTATCTAAGAAGTATAGCCAATGTAATAACTCCTAATCATCTTTTGTAAGCCTTTTTCTATTTCCAAAGATCTTCAGTTAATTTTTCAATTTCTTTATGTCTTTTTTCAGTTTCATTTATATCAATAGTAATCATATTAGTATCAATACTTAGTACATCGCCTACTTTAGCTTCAGAAGGTAAGGTAATCCTTTTAACATCTATCATAGTTCTATCTTCTTTTTCGCATACTGCATAAAGCCCCTCGAATCTATCAATAATAACTTTCACTAATTACCTCCTGCACATATATTACAAGGATCTGCATGTCCTAAACCTATTGCTGTTTCTTGAGTTCCATTTAATATCGTTTTACTTCTTTTTAAAGTGCTACAATTTTTATCATAGTGAAATGACTTTCCGCTTGGTGTATAGTATACCGTCTTATTATTCTCATTGCATGTGGTATTAGTCTTTATAGGTAGTTTATTAACCACATTATTTGATGAAGTATTTGATTTACTAGTAGTTGATCCAGTTCCACTATAAGAATAACTCCCTGGCTTAACATTAAAAGATATGTTCTTACCATTACTAGTAACAATAATAGTTCCACATTCGTCAGTTCTGTACACAGGAATATTTTTTGTCTTTAGTCTATCTATATTTTCTTTATGAGGATGATCATAACTATTATTCTTACCAACACTGATAACTGCATACTTTGGATTCACTTTATTTAGAAATTCTTGTGTAGTAGAAGAATAACTTCCATGATGCCCAACTTTCAATACATCAGCTTTAAGATTGTAACCTTTCGATAACATTTCTTTTTCTGATACATCTTCTGCATCCCCAGTAAATAAGAATGAATTGCTTCCAAATGTTACTTTAATAACTATAGACTCATTATTAACATCTTCGTATCCACTACCATTAGGAGCTAATATAGTACATGTAGCTTCCCCCAACTTAAAACTTTGTCTTGGAACAGGTACTGTAATTTTTAATCCTTTATTCTTAATAGCATTAACCACATCCGTAAAAGTTTTAGTTGTTGCAGTTCTTTTAGGCATATATACTTTACCTATTTGTAAGCTATTTATTATGTAGTCTAATCCCCCTATGTGATCCTCATGAGGATGGGTTCCTACTACAAAATCTAATTTAGTAATCCCTTGATTTGATATATAATTTTTTACTGTTTCTGAATCTGAATTGTTTCCTGCATCTATTAACATGGAGCTTGAGCCTTGTTGTATTAAAATACTATCTGCTTGCCCTACATTTATATAAGAAACTTTTAGAGTGTCATTTACAGCCTTTATATCAGTGTTAACTGATGTTGTATTTTTCTTTTGTTGAGGTGTTTCCTTAGTTATAATCTTATTTGTTACTTGTTGTTCAGTAGACACTCCTGTTGTGGCATTTTCAGTTAGACTTGAACATCCGGTTAAGCTTAAAATAAGTATTAATCCCAAAAGAAAACTTAGATACTTTTTCATGTTAATCTCCTATCTTCTAAATTACATCATCCCATATAGCAAGTATTTCACTATTTTTAGTATATGTTTCAACTAACACATCGTCCCATCTTCTTATAGTTGTTAAACTTCATATAATTCGCTAAGAATAATGAGTACAATTAGTTATCTTTTACTTTTTATTATTCTTCAATTAGTCTAAACATTCCTCATTTTTAACACATAATCTATGTGAAACAGTTTTAGATTGAACAGCTGATAAAATAACATGATCATTAGCTGTGATTATAACTGCTCTGGTTTGTCTCCCATAAGTAGCATCAATTAACATACCTCTATCCCTTGCTTCATGGATTATTTTTTTTATAGGAGCTGATTCGGGGTTGACTATGCCCACCAATGTATTTGCTGAGACACTATTTCCAAACCCGATGTCTATCAACTTATTACTCATCCTTTGCCTCCTGTTCGTTTTTTGTTTTATATTTATACGTAAGGATAGTATTATCAATGCTATCCTTACGTTTGAGGAAACTTTTATTCTCTAATTATCCAACAAGTTTGTGGACATAACAGTACTTCCCTTGTATATTATGTATTCTATTGAACTCTCCATAGCAATTTCCTTTGTCGCATCTGCTTTTGCAACAACAATAGCATCTTCAATTTTATTATCACCTTTAACCTCTATGATTTGATATGTTCCATCTGCCATCTTGGCAAAGAAGTCAGGGTAGTATCTACGTAGCCTATTTGACTCTGGGTCAAAGTATTGAATAAAAAATTCACTTTGGTTACTCGTAAACATCCCTGTGAAATAAATTTCTTTTACTTTATCGTTAACAATATATTGCCAAAAACATTCTTTTTCTGGTTTTGAATCAAAGCAATAAATATCAGCATGGAAACTTTTATGTTTATATTTTTGAACATTAAGATCTACATTTTTTACAACCAAATCTTGATCTGCTGAAAATTCGTAGAAACCTGAATCCTTAGGGTATTTTAGTAACAAGACATCTTTTTCTATTGACTGAATATCACACTTAACATCGAAAAGTGCTTTAAATATCTTAGGTATTATTTCATCATAAATAATATCATTATACTTATTCACTTTTTCAAGTATTAACTCTACGCCCTCTTCAGATTCGGTAATTATTTTAAAAATCAAACTCCCTTTTATATTTAAATATCTGGCTATCTCACCAACAATCATCAAAAGACTATATTTAATTGATTCATTAACCTTATCAATATTCTTTTTCTTTACTACCATATCGTTAGTCAAACCTTGCTTTTCATAAAGTACTGATATATATTTACTATAATTCAATCCACTTAACCCAAAATTAATCACTTCTGAATATTCTTTATTATGAAGCGAATAGTTGTGTTTTATGTACTTCAGCTTTACATACTTTGGGGGTGGAACTGGTCTTACTTCATATTTATATTTATTTGTTTTACTTGGCTTTTTAAGATCTTCAATACTCATCCTAAAATTTTGTTTTAGTTCTGCATCCAATATATCAAAGTTTTCCTTTGAAAGATAAACCTTTGCCTCTTGCTGAATATCTGTTATCTTTCTAAGGCAACGCATTGTAGCTTGTAGGACAAAAATTTTAGATTTAGGACTTCTAAAAAGTGCAACCCCAAATAACGAACGACAATTCCATCCCTCACGGCCTTTATCAACTAGAAGAATAAACTGCTTTAGACTACCCTCAGTACCAATTGCATCAAGATTATTAAAATTTCTGATATCCTCGTTTTTTGTAACAGTCGAATCCCCTACATTCACTAAAATTTTAGAATGGTGTAAGCCGAGATCACTTAGAATATCCTCTACCATTGGTTTAATTTCGTCAGTTATCTCTTCTATTCTTGAACCAAATATAGCCAACTTAGGGAGTAATCCTTCATATTTGTTTTCACCGTATGTATTCCAAAAATCAGTAATAACTGACTTTAAAAATTCTTTGTTTTTTACATTTTCATAACCTTTAATATCTGCTTCTTTTAGATAATTGTTTATGATTGAATCCTTCAGTCCATATGCATAAACCACTTCAGGAAGTATTGTATTCTTTATATATGGTGTCCCCGTGTAGTTATAACAAGCTACTACACCTGTTCCTTTTCGTTTTAGATTTATTGCAAGCTCATTTATTGTATTTCTGAGGCTTGTCTTTGTTGCATTGGATCTCAATGCTTTCTCAAGATCAGTTCCAAACATATGATGTGCCTCATCAACATATACTCCAAGTTGTGATAACCTAATTAGTTTTTCAAATCTTTGATTGAATATCAAATCCTTGTTGTCTTGAATATTGTCATCACCATAAATATCTTTAAGCGTATTGATAACGACCGAATCAGTAACTGTAGATGACATATTGAATAGCATTTCTCCCGCTTTCTTTTCCTTATGGCGTTTCTTTAGTATGATTTTTTGAGTATTAGAAATAATTATATTAAAGTCAGAATCGTCAAGTGTATTAAGTGTTGTACCTGTTTCCTTTAAATAATGAATTTTAATATTAGAGTCCAACACTCTAGCATATTCAGGTGGCACAACAAGTGATTTATCAAAGGTGAATATCTCTCTTAAAGACTGCAGTACCGTTTTGTCCGGTGCAAAAACCAATGCATTATGGCAAAAGGTTTTATCCTTAGGATACTTATTAGAAAGAAGAAATTCATAGAAAATACAAGTGGCCATTAGAATTGTTTTTCCAAGTCCCATGGTTAAAGCATAAATATAGTTCGGATAATTCTCACTGTATTTTCTCATTCGATTAAAGAGAACTTTGCTTTGCTCCGCACGAAGATCATAAATCGTAACCTGACCACTATCAACAGTATAGTAGGATGCATCAGAAAATTCTTCTTGTTTATTCCTCCATTCATCAAACATTGTAAAAACTTGCTTATTATTCATAAATTCTTTAATAAATACGTACATCTCCAAAGCCTCAAACTGTGGCCTCCTTAAATACGCGTTTGGATTTGTTATCTTATCATTATAATCTAAAAATTTTCTTGTTAAATCCTTGTAATTCCTACGGATTTTACCTCTATTGCTTTCATAATAATATCTAAGCGCTGAAAAGAAAGAAAATTGAATATCAAAGCCATCTGCCATTAATTACACCTCCACTTCAAGTGACTCAGATAGAATATCTGTTATCTTAATTTTAATCTTTCCTGCATAAGATGGAATTTCATATTCACCAGCAACAAGTTCATTTTTCCCTGGCATATCAATTACAGTAGGTTGTATAACTACACCATCATAATTCCAATCAATAACGATTGACTCCACAAGTTGTTTCCAATCTTCTACATAATCCTTTTGTAAGCTAAGTTTTTGCAGTAAATTCATTGGGTAAAATTCTTTGATTATAAGCTTGTCTTCCACTTTTTTCACGACCGCTTCTGCCTCTCGTTTGAGTTGCAGCATGGACTTATCACGAAGAATATCAACAATCTCAATATCTAATATGTACCCTGTTAATTCTCGCTCAAGAGATGCCTTTAAATCTGGCTCATGTCCCATACAAACAAGTGTTAGTCTTTCCACCGGATCCATCGGATTATCTTCCTTACGTCTTTCAAATGTTTTGTATGGTAAATTTGCTTTCAGTTCCTCAAGATCTGCCTTTGTAGAAATTCTATTAACGGGCATAATCTTAACCATACGCCCATCCATCTCACCGTCGTAAATATTTGAACCATCAAACTTCTGAATCTCCAAAGCCTCAATTATAAGTTCCTTGGCTTCTACTGGATTTCTAAAAAAATCATAATTATTTACATTATATACTTCAAAAGCTGTATATTTATCTTCCTTGTCTTTTAATTCATTTGTTATATTTAAAAGACGTTTAGTTGTTGTCTGAATAGCCCCTAAGTTAATATCAGCACCAATGAATTTCCGCCCAAGCTTCATGGCTAATGCCTGAGTAGTTCCCGAACCCATAAAACAGTCAAATACAATATCTCCCGGATTTGATGATGATAGTATTATTCTTTCAAGCAATGCTTCGGGCTTTTGCGTTGGATAATTACAGTTTTCTAAAGCACCTCCTTGAACTGCATTTATGTCAGTCCAAATATCTTGCAACGGAACACCGGGGGCCTCATCAAGGTATCTCTTTTTTTGTGGAACTGAACCGGGTTTAATTTGTATAATTAGGCCACTATCATATAATTTCTGCATTTTTGTCTTTGCATATACCCAATATTTTGATACTCCTAAGAACTCATAAAATGGATTCCCCTTGGATGCTCCCCCCGGACCAAGTAACGATACAAGTCTATATTTTCCACCTTTATCAACATATTTATAGAAATCATTAATGTATTTTTTTGAATATGGTATATATACCGGATTCATTAAAACTTGGTCTGTCTTTTTGTATAATAGAATCATATCATGCAAACGTCCCATATGTTTAGCACCTTGTCCCATATCAGAATGGGAAAAAGTCCTTTTCCAAATTATTTGATTGACAAAATTAGAGCTTCCGAATATTTCATCTAATATAATTTTTAGATAGTGACCTCTAGTAGGGTCACATTCAACATAAATACTTCCTGTATCGCTTAATAGTTCTCGAAGCAGTATGAACCTTTCATACATAAATTGTAAATATTCATCATTTGTCCAAATATCCGTGTACTGCTTTTCTTCGAAGGTATTTGCATCATTTGTAATTGTGATATTTTTAATCTTTATCTTTTTTTTATAGTCTGCTTTACTATCAAAAGGAGGGTCAATATAAATAAGTTGTATTTTCCCCCTGTATTCTTTTAGCATATGGCTCATTACTTGGAGATTATCTCCCCAAATAATTTTATTTATCCAACCATCTTTTTCTTCACCATAGCGTTCTTTAAGTTGTGCTGGAAAATATTGTGTAGATCGATATGGTCGTTTTCCTGTCCAGTGAAGTTCAGGATATCCCTTTATCGCTTTCTTTTGTTCAAACTCATAAGTTTCTATTTTTAGCTGTTCACTCATCATAATATCCTCCATTTACTTTTTGCAATAAAAACGCAAGTCACAGTTATTACACAAAATTTGAGACTGTGATTTTTGTACAAAATCTTTATTTTGAATTTTTTCAACAACATCATCAAAAGCTTTAATCGTGGCTTCAATAGCTTTCTTTTCTTTGGGAAAAGTAATAAATGGTACACTATTCTCTTCCCCTGTGTAGTAGATATGCATTTTACTAACCATTTTCCCTGTCTTTTCTTCAATCAAATGAGAATAAACCTGCAATTGTTTTTTATAATGTTCAATTTTATCAAAATCGCTAAATATATCTGGTTTCTTTTCAGCTTTGAAATCCACAATCTCCACTGTATTCCCTTCACCTTCCACCAAATCAACCGTTCCCTGAAGTATATAATTTGGTTTAACTAAACCAACCTCTACTTCTGCATCTTGAATTCTGTGCCAATTTCCCTTCTGTCTATCTACGTATCTAATTACTTGTTTCAATGCAACATCTAGCTGACTCTGTCCAATGTATGCCCTTTCACTCATAGATATACTATCATAGTTTGTATCAAACCAGAGTTTAATATTATCTGGAGTAATAAGTTTCTCTTCTTTTCTTATAGCGGTTCTATGAATATCTTCTATGGTTTGATGTACTAACATACCAAATATAGTAGCTCCAACTCTAGCAGGTATAAATCCAAGTTCTTTAAAGAACTTATATTGCATAGCACAATTCTCATATACTGCTATATGAGAAGTAAACGAATATGTGTTCTTGAGATTTACATTCTTAACTTCTTCAAATTCAAATCTATCCATCTTAAACTCAGGATCATTGTAACTATGCAACTTTCTATAAGCTGATTCAAAATACTTACTAGGCTGTTTCCCCCTGCCTTTCTTCTCTATACAGCTAAGCACAAGCAAATTCTGAGCTCTTGAAAAAGCTGTATAATACAATCTCCAAAAGTCAAAGTACTTTATATCTTCCTTAATTTCAAATGCAGATCTTTTATAATATTTTCTTTCCACATCTTCCAATATATTATTATTTATTATCCTTGGTGTACCACCAAGTGAGCCCACTACAACTATTGGGAACTCCATTCCTTTTGACTGGTGAATTGTTAGAAATGATACGCATCCACTTGGTGCATACTCTGAATCGTCTTCATACTCTCCAATACCACCACAAAAAAGAAATTTAAGATACATATTAAAAAACTTTTCTACTGATTTATCTATATTTTTTGAACTGAATACGTCAATTTTATGAAGATATTCATACTTGCTAATTATTTGAGAAATAATAGCTAAATTTCTTGCTGGTCTTAAATCTATTAAACTTGTATTTAGATCACTCTCAAGATATTCTCTAAAGGGGCTATGTTCAAAGATTTGATACATAAGACCTAAAAATGCATAGTTCGTATTTTTATATAAATTATAATGTTTTTCCCCATGTTCTCGGATCCATCTTTTTAGTTCATCATTTTTTGATTTTTTTAAATATAAATTCACCATATGAATACATTCTTCGTAGTAATTATATAAATCATCAGTTAAAAATTCATAATCTTTTTTTTCCATCTTTTGTACATAAGTAGGAAATGTAAGCATAAGACATCCAATAATTAATTTAATCTCAATTCTCATAAAAAACATATCTGAACGGGGTGAATATACATTTATACCGTGCAACTCTAGATAATCGGCAAGCGCAATTACCTTTTTATTTCTTACTGAATTAAACAGAAAAGCTATCTGATTTAAATTAGTAAGCTTACCAGATAATTTCAACTTTTCAATAAACTCAAGAACATTTTCATGCCAATCAATTTCTACTTCTTGTCCCGATATTTTAATTACAGCAGATGTATCTATTTTGCTGTTTTTCCCTGCTACGATATCTTTTTGAAATCTATATTTACCCCACTTGAAATTAAATTGCCTGCCATCGGTGATTTTCATCCAGTTGTTATAAAACTCAATGATATCTTTTTCAGATCTATAATTAATAGTTAGCCTTATCTGCTCACATATCTGTGCATCAAACTTATTTGGGAATTGAAGTATATTTCTTATAGTTGCTCCCCTGAAGCGATACAGCCCTTGATCATCATCACCAACAACACAAATGTTATGTTTATCTCCAGCTATTAAAAATACGAGTTGTTCCTGCACATAGTTAGTATCCTGATACTCGTCCACCATTATATATTTTATTTTATCCATAACTTTAAATAGTACATTTTCATTAGTTACAAGTAATCTATATGCCTCAGTCTGTATTGTTGAAAAATCTATGAGATTCTGCTGCGTAAGTATATCTTCATATACCTCCATCAATTTACCCAAAGACGAAATTCTAACATCATTATCTAATTGCATATCACGATAGTTAACCAATTCCTCAGATATATTGCTAACTAAATTAGCAATGATTTGTGATTGGTTCCACACACCTATCGGCCTTTCAAATATTGTTTCATAATTTTCTATGTTCCGAAACTTATAAATGTATTGAAAAATAGTATACTGTTGTTCAAATCCATCCAAAATTCTATAATTTTTTCTTATTCTAGTAAATTCTAAATTTTCTTTAATTAGTCTCAAGCATATAGAATGAAATGTGCCAATATACATATCATTAATGTTAACTTCAACACCTTTGCTCATAAGTTCATTTGTAATCCGAGTAATTAATTCTTTAGATGCCTTTTCAGTAAAAGTAGCTATCATTATCTGTTCAGGCGGAATACCTTTCTCAACAATCAGATATATTGCTCTTTTTACTAGAGTGAAAGTTTTACCTGTACCTGGTCCAGCAATTATTAGTAATGGGCCATCTACTGTTTTTATTGCTTTTATTTGATTTTTATTAGCATTCCCATAATCAAACATAACTCTGCTCCTTTATTAATTAGTTAGTTATTGTTAATATATTAAATTCATCCCTACCTAAATTACATTACAGTTAGATTATTGTTAATGTGTATAGCAACAATATAGTACCTAATATTAAATTGTTTATTTTATTATTTAAATCATGCTGAGTATGTACTGTTGAATAAAAAAAAATTACTTAATAATATTATAGTAATAGTTTGTATTTTTTTCCATGATTTTCGTAAATATTGCCAGTATAATAAAATTATTATACATTACTAAAAATCCACAGTATTTTTACTGTGGATTTTTCTTTGGTTATGAGCCAACCTACCTCTTTACTAAAATTAAACTTAAATAAAAAAGGACACAGAAAGCACTTTTTTGCTCTCTATGTCCTTTTTAAGCATTGTTCACTTAATTAATTAAGACTTACATTCTAATTTAAAACAATAGCTTAGGTATCAATACAAGCTATTTTAACAAGTCTTCAATATCATCAAAACTAGTTTCTTCACTTTCTTTATCTTCAATGGGTTTTATATCAATAATAGATACAGGATTTATTGGTGCAGTTTTATCAAGATCTATTTTTGTAGATTCTTTTTTTTCTAAAACAAGTCCATCAACTTTTACATAACGCATTTTCATTTTTATATCAATCTTTTGGTCCTTTGATATAAAAATACTTTGTCCAGTTTCTAAATTTTGTATATCTGTGTAAGTATATTTACTTTGCATGGTCTCGTGCATATTACCATTACCTGTTGATATTATTTTATTTCCAAATATACTAGCTTTTTTTTCTACGCCATAAGAATAGTTAGTTCTTTTTTCTTGACCTATTACTTTTTCCCACTCTGCAGAACTATCATAAGAGTTTTGCCTCATTATTATGTAGTTATTACAATTTTCTATGACTTGATTTCTAAGAGCAACCCCACCAGCTTTGTCTAAATCGGACAAACTTTGAAATGCTGGGATACATGTTATATTTGCACTCCTAGATTTATTTAATAAGTCGATTGCAACATCACTGGCATACACATTGAATTCATCAAAAATGAAATATTTTCTTGTTTTATCTAAAAACAATTTAGATACTGCTTTTTTAGCATCCAATATTGCAAGCCTTCCAACTTGTTTACTAAGTTCTGGCTTACCAAGGCTATCTAAAACAATTAAGATATTAGCCTTTTCTTTTAATGCTGTGTATACATCAATACCATTACTACTAAATATTTCGCCTGCCTCACTCTCCGCAGTAGTTGCAAACCGAGCCATAGCACTGTTTACTATAGGAGCAGTGGTTTCAATTATATCTGATAGTTTTGTATATTCATCTATTTCAATTTCGTTGTTATCTTTCATTTCTTCAATTAGATTTTGGAATAGAGTAGGTGAATACTTGATTATTGTATTTAAATCTAAAGGTATCTTTTTTATATTTAAAATCTTTATTAATTGTTGTAAATATCTTTCTGTATTTACTTTATAATGTGCTTCGGACCAATCACTCATGCCGATTAACATATCTTTTGCTTCTGTCATTCCAGCTCCCTTAAAAGGGTTGTAATGGTCGCTTTCATCGGGTTTGACAAAGTTTACAACATATAATTGTCTATTATATGTTTCCGAAAGTGATTGCATATAATTTAATAAACTTCCATCCCCTAAATCTCCTTTTCCATCAATAGCAAAAACAGGGTGATTTTTTTGCATAGCACTCTCAATAAAATTTGCGATTGCAATTGTTTTACCAGCACCTGTTGTTCCAGCTACAATTATATGTTTTGCATTATCATTTATTTTTACGACTTCATTATCTACATAATCAGCGCCAATCGTTGTAGTTACTTCGTCATGCGGTTGCAAATTAATTTTTTCTAAATATTTATTTATTTTCTTTTCTTTTTCATTTTCTTTTCTTATATCTGTTTTACTTTTACCTTTCTTTTCTTTTTGTCTTTTTATATAATAAATTTCTGCTATTATACTGCTTAAAATTAAAGCTATTAGTAATTGCCAAACTATATTAATATTTAATATATAATTTTTGTATAGTGTAGATATGGTTGCAGTTTTTTTATGTATTATAGCATCCAATATAATATTTAAAAATTTTATTGAATGTACTAAGTATTTCTGCATAAAACTTACTTTAAAATTTACAAGTATAGCTAATACAAAACTTGAAATACAAAAATATATTTTATTAATTTTCTTTGTGTTTATAAATATACCTGTTAGAACTATTGTAAATATCACACTAGGTAAGCTTACAATTACAAATAGCACTAATGCTATAAATGCTAGTACCAATAGTATAAAATTATCCGATCCACTAGTGTTTGTGTCATTATTATTATTATTCATTTTTACCTCCTTTCACATTATTACGTAATTTTTCTTGTAAGGTTGCCATTTCTAATTTATCTACGTCTTTTAAAAAACTTTCCTTTTGTGTTGTCGATTGAAAAAATCTATCAATATTCAAATTAATTATATTTATATTTCTTAAAAATAAAAGTCCTTTATGATTCATAGTAGATATATCTTTTTTTAATCTCTCTTTCCTATTTTCATTCATTGTTAAAATTTTTACGTCATATGAGTTATATATAGATAAACTTCTGAAAACAGGCTCGATCCTCTCTAATAATGCATTATATATCCAACTTTTAGAACGTTCAAAATCTAAAATGATAATTGTAACAACTCCATTTTCAAATACATCAAAGTAAATTTTACTTGTATTTAATTTAGAAAACATGTCACTGGTATCAAGGGACTTTACTTCTTCATTCTTTATTGTTTTGACTATTTCTTTATTATTATTTAAAAATTTCATATCAACCGCTGCACTCTTAGTTTTAAACTTTTGTATTTCATTTTTATACTTCTCTAAAAACCAATTATACGGTTTTAATGAATTAAAAAACTTTTTAGGTTCTTCTATATATTCAGCTAAGAAACATGAATTTTTTAATTGTGTCGAGGTCGGTTTTTGTAAAACTGCAACGTTTGGTTTATTTTTAAGATATCTTATAGAGCTATGTGCAAGTAAAATATAACTGTTGTTATTTACCTTTATAATTTTTACAAGTTTATTTTTTCCCATAGCATGGACATCATCAAAAACTTGATATTCTGATTTAATAGAAAACTTATAAATATGATTCAAAAACATATAACCTCCAAAATAATTAATAAGTATTAAATACTTTTCATATTTTAAAGTTATATCTAAATAAGTCCAAGGGTCTATCTCAAGATTTGCAGGGATTACAATATCTTTTTCAAGCTTCAATTTTTATCACCTCTGTACATCCAATTTCATTTGCTATATCGTATTTATCTTGTATTTGTTCTTTACTATAATTTCTTGTAACAACTTCAACTGCTATTGTAATTCCATTATCAGAAAAAGTTGCATCAACCATTGTTTGTATTTTTTTATTAGGATTATTTATTTTATAATTTTCAATTAAGTCATTTTCATTAATCCATGTTTTTCTTTGTTCTCTTTCTAAACTATAATAAATGCTAGAAAGTTTTAAATCATGTTCTATTTGACGTTCATTACTCCTGTAGCATCTATCTATATCTGTATTAAGCTTTACATATGCTTTTCCTTTATCGCCCATATAATAAACCTTAACTATGCTTTTTCCTTTAACCATTATTCCTTTAGAATAAATATAAGATTCTTTTTCAAGATTGTTTAATCTTTTTTCACTTAATCCAATAACTTTTGTTGCATCATATTCGCCTGTTACCCCTGTTTTCGCTATGCCTTGTAGCAATTCAAAATCTCTACCAGTTATACATTTAATTGCTAACCCAGCTTTTCGACCTCTTGCCATTTTAAACACTTCTCTTTCTTGCAATAAATTTATTTTCTTTTGATCTTAGATTTACTATATCCCACTCTTTAGAGAACAAGTTCACAATTTCTTTAAAATCATATTCAATTCCGTTTGCTAATTTCTTTTTATTTAATTCAACAATGCAGAAAGCATTGTTATTTGCTATTCTAGTTATTTCATTTATGATTTTTTCTCTATCTAAAATAAACATAAGTAAAAAATTGCACATTATAATATCATATTTTTTCTGTGATGGAATACCTTTGCTTAAATCGGCTTGTATAAAACTAATTTTCTTTATATCTATTTCATTAAATATATTTATATCTATAGCGGTAATATCTTTAAATCCAAGTTTATAAAGATAATAAATATTTCTTCCTTTACCACAACCTAAATCTATTATTGTATTATCGATATTTATTTCACCTATAAACTTACGGATATAAAACCTTGTATAATCACTTCTACATTTTGAAGAACATTGCGGACATATCCTTAAATCTTTCATATTAATTAAATCACCTTAATTTGCAGAAAATTTTTGTAGAATTATTTTAGAATTAAATAAGAATTGATGGACTATGCGGACAAAAGTACACAAGCTAATTAAAAAAGCAAATATTTTGCGTTCGCTTGCGATTTTTTATTGCTGTTTTGTGTTCTTTTGTCCGCCTAGTTTTCAACTCCAATTGATACACTATGTATCCGTTGGAGTTGCTAGGTTTTATATATGAAAACATGCTATGTTTCAACTCCAACTGGGGTTGGATTGAACAATTGGAGTTGAAATGTATATGTATTTGTAATGTTTCTATAAGTATATTTTAATACTTATTGGTATTATTATCAAGTTTTTCACTCATCTTATTTCCATTGTTTGGCAGGTTTTCTTGTACTTCTTTAACTTCTTCTTCGGTCTTATTTTCTGCTTCAAAATCATCTTCTATATATTTTTTTAATAATTTAGGTACATTTTTATTATATAATCCATTTAAAAATTTTAGAATTTCTTCATCAAGATTTTTATTTTTATCTTTTAATGATACTTTAATTGCTTTAAGTTTTTCATCATTAAACTCTACTTTAAATTGAATTTTTTTCATTTTAACACTCCTCAAACATTGTATTTTTTATGTTTTTTTAATTCTGTAAGGTCTGTATTTGTTGTTGTTTTAACAGTTTTACATCTAAAGTTGTTGTTTTAAATGGTATAGTATTAATATCTAATTTCGTATCTTTCACCATAGCAGGGGTTAATGGATAAACAAAAATAGAAATTTTAGTTGTATTCATATTTAAATTTACAGTATATAATAATGACTTTGTGTCGGCTGATGCATTAGCATTTATTCCTAAATCATTATTATCTTGGTCTTTTGCTATAACTTTAATTGTAGCAACATTAACATTGTTTAGTAAGTTAACATTAAACTGCATACTATTTTCATTTAAAAACAATGCGTTTAATACACTATAATCTATTGCATATTTAGTTCCTTTTACACTTAAAGTATCATTATAATGTAAGTTTTCTACTACCGTTTTTTTAACTACTTCTTTATGTACTGTTCCAGTTCCAATACTTTTACCACCTAAAAAAGCTATTATAACTAAAATTGCTACTAATGCTATGTAAACATTTTTTCTATTATTAAAAAACATTTTATTACCTCCTTTATCTTTTATTTAATATTTTATTTTTCAATTTCTTAAATTCTTCTTCTGATAATGTACCACTTTTCTTTAATTCGGTTAATTTATTTAGTTCCTCAATCTTGTTGTTTTTGTTGCAATTATTATTATATAAAATATTATTTTGTTCTTTTAATAGTCTATTTGTACGACTTGGTTTAAAAAATAAATGAGCTATAAATGTTAATATCAATCCCATAATTGCTCCAACTATTGCCCCCGTTACTCCTAAAAGAAGTCTTCCACCAACTGCTCCTATTGGGTCATTAGGGCTATATTCATATGTTTTATAAAACACATTAAATAGAAATATTGCACATATAACCATACATATTGTAGTTGGATTTATAAATGATATTTTTTTATTCATATACATTCTCCTTTATTTTATATCATATTTATCTAAGTTATATTGTTTTATTATTGTAACAAGTAGTCTTGAATAATTAACATCTGTTGCATATCCCGCGTTCTGTAATGCTTGTGCTTGTTCAGAATAAGTCTTTGCGGTGAATACTCCATACTGTGCGTATCTTTTGTTATCTGTTAAAAAACTTGTATGGTCTTGTATACTTTCTTCCCAATTATCGTAAGCTCTAAATGGTGCTGATATTGTAATAACTATTCCTTGTACTTGCTCATTTGTCATCATACTAGTAGTTTTTCCCGCCCAATTATATGCTTTAATTCCAAACAAATTATTTGCTCTAGTTGTTAAGCCACTCGAACCTGTCCCACTTTCTAGCTTCGCTTGTGCTAGTGTTATTGAAGCAAAAACACCACTATTCTTATACCCTTCCATTGCTCCTACGGATACATTTTTAAAAAATTGTTCCTCTGAAAAATTAGCCTTTACAGATTTTACATTAATATCTCCAACACTTCCACCTATATTTTTTATTGCTTTTATCCCTAATGCTACTGGATTATTTTCAACAAAATAGGCTATTGGGATGAATATAAAGAAGAACAATGCAATACTTATTGTAATAATTCTTCCTCTTGTTTTTTCATCACTTAAAGCTTTATAAATTTTATATGCAGTTTTGGGATTCATTATCTGCCTCCCGCATTACCAAATAGAACCTCTTTATATTTTGGAGCTTCCACTTGTAAATTGAATTTTTCGTTTCCACTTAGGAACAAACAATTACCTCTATTTGAAGATTGAATTAATTTATATTCGCTCTCATTAACATTCAATAAATTCATGTACATTTTTTTATCTATACTTCCAGGATAAAATAAAAATTTATAAGTTGGTATAGCAAACAATGGTTTAGTAAGTTCTACAACATCTTTTGCTAAAAAATCTTCTATGTTTTGACTTGCTAATATTATTGCACTATCTTTTTTTCTAACTCTTTTCATAAAGTTTCTAACGTATTTTACCATTACTTTATTATCTAAAAACAAATAAAATTCATCCAATATTGAAGCGGTATCTCCTTCAACTAATAGCTTGTTAGACATATATGAAAGTACATTAAATAGCATTGCATTTTTCAAATTACTTGAAGCTTCTAAAAGACTTTTAACTCCAAAAGTTACAAATTTAAAGTTTGGTATGTTAGTATGTTTATTGAAAAATCTACTATCTGAACCATTACAAATTGAATTTAAACCGAGTAATAATTTTTGCAAATGCTCTTTAGTATAAATAACATCATTTTTACTATCATATTCTTCAAATTCTTTATGCGTAGTTTCATATAAATCTGATAATATAGGATACTCATATGGTTTTTTATTACCTAAGTCACTTGTATATGTAATCTTAAATTTAAGATATGTTTTTTCTAACATTACTTCTAAAACATCTAATAGTTCATCATCAAAACTTTTATATGCTCTGAAAAAATCTCTTAGAAATGATATGTGTTGACTTAATATTGTGTTCTTAGAAAACGTTCCAACGTAATCATTATCAGATTGGGTTAATTCATATGTACCATCATTAAACATCTTAGGTTCTAATATATTTATAACATATTTTCCGCTCATTAAATCAATGAATGTACCTTTTAAATTGTTGGTGAGTGTTAAGTATTCATGCTCTGGATCAAGACATATTATATTCTTTTTTTTCAGCATTAAATTTGTTATTATTAACTTTAACAAATAGCTTTTTCCTTCTCCACTATTGCCTAAAATTACAATGCTTGAATTGGTATGTGTATTAGTTCTTTTACCAAAATCAGTTATTATATATCCACCAAACTTATCTTTTCCTAGTTGGAAACCATGACTATCTATAGAACCACTATAACTAAGAGGGAATAAATTTGCTACACTACTTGATGGCATATGTCTTTCAAATTGTGTCCCAAATTCGTTGGGATTACCACAAGGATTAACGGCTGTAAATCCTTGTTTTTGTCTTAAAAACAAATTATCAAATGTTATTCCTCCAAGTTTTATTATAACTGTATTCGTTAATTTTTCTAATTCTGTTTGACTACTTGCAATAACTTCTATATAAACTTGAACTTTAAACATACTTTCGTCTTTATTTTGATTCAAATATTGTACTAAATCTTGTGTGACTTCTAATTGTTGGTTTGCTTTAGTCCTTTTTATAAATTGATTTTCTGTTGTATCTGAAATATTTTTATGTACACTGGTTTCTATAGAATTTTCATATTCATTCACACTCATTTTATTACAATATATCTTTAATGTTATGTTGCTTTTCTCTCCAAACTTTCTTAATAAAGCCATATTTTCAGAATGTAATGGGTAATTCCTAAGTGCAAAAACTCTTCTGCATGTATTACCAAATATATAATAACTAGGGAAAAATTTAATTACACTTGGACTAATCATATCTACAAAATCTTTTGTATATTCTTTTTCTTGTTCTTCTATTGTAAGTATTTTTTCCTTTTTTTCAATTTTTAATATACTCACTTTTCCACCCCTTTATATATCAAAATCTTTAATTATTTCCCCACTAAAATTTCTTTCTAAATATACTTGCAGCATATTTTTTAATACTTTCTTATCACAACTTAAAACGGTAAATCCTCTTTCTTCTAGTACTTGTTGTATATTTGAAACTGCTTGTTTGCTTTGTGAATCTTCGGTTTTGAATGGAACAATTATATAAAATTCTCTGCTAGAGCCCTTTTCACTTTCTAGTTGTTTTAAACCTTGTAAATCTCTTTCAAGTAACATTCTTGTTACTTCGTCTGTGCTATTATTTATTAAATCGATTATGTAATTTTTGTTATCCTCTAATCTTTCCACTTTATCAACTACTAAAATTTCTATGCTATCGCTTAAATTAAGAACTGCTTTTAAATTCAGTATTTCATTTAGCAAAAATTCATTTGTTAAAATATTAATGTTTTTTGGTGCAATCCTTATGTAATATTTACAGCGGTTTGTATTCGTTATAATATTATTTTCAATTCCACGAATGTCCAAAAGCTCTTGTACTGTTCTACTTGCTTGTTGTTTTGTTTTACTGCTTTGCACTTTTTTATTTCCATCTTTCTTTTGTATTTTAAAAATGCTCATTTTCTTCTCTCCCCCCACCTATATAGTTGTTGTATGTTTAATAAATAATTAAAACCTTTTAATAATTGTTCTAATAAGTTTGAATTATTATCTAATATTCTTAAACTAATAATAAAATATGTTATTGGTATTATTAGTGGTAGTAAAGTAATATTTTCTGCGGAATATAAAATAGATATTACAGTTAATCCGCCAACTATAGCTAATTCTAAAACATCTAAATACATAAAAGTTTTTTTCTCTTTCAAATTGCCTGGATAAATAAACATTGTATCCCCTCCTAAAGTAAAAACTAGCTTTTCAAGGCTAGTTTTTTATGGAACTAAACTTGTACTTTGTCCACCCATGGGACTTGTTCCGCCCATTGGACCTGAACCGCCACCAGTTCCACCTCCACTACGTCCCATGTTTCGCATTGCTCTGCTTGCCGAACCGCCCATGCTTCCACTTGCACCAGTTGACATTCCATATTTACCCGCTATTTCTTCAACTTTGCCAGCCGCCATAATTATGCCAACACCTAAAAATATTTTTGACACATCACTTGCCATAAGGGATAACCCCATAAATAGTAATGCGGTTTGTAAGACATTAGTTAAAGCTATTGCTACTGTTTGCTTACACCAACTCGTAAACCCATCCATATTACCACTTGGTATACTAAATATGTATAAGTAACCAACCATTATATGTGCGATATACATACCACCACGTTTTAATATTTGTACTAAACAAATTAATACGGAAACTATTACTATTACAGCAATTACCAAAAACCATAATATACCAAAAGCCGCTTTATCAAGGGTACTTGATAGAGCATCTAAAGATTGTTGGTAATTGGGTTTTGAAGTTATGTCAGCTATAAGCTTATTTATTGTTATTGATAATTCAAAAATCCGTATTGCTCCAACCTTTAAAAACAATATAGCAATTATCCCTTTGAATATATTCAATATAAGCAAATGGAAATTTATTGATTCATTTTCAATGAATGAAATATACACATTCATTATTGCAAACAAAATTCCTACCGCTAACAAAATCCATCCAATGTACTCCATAAGTTGCAAAATATTATTTACAATCTCATTATCAAAAAGATTGATTGAAACATCAGACATATATTTTAGAACTTTACCCGCTCCACCGAGCATCTTATCTTTTAAATAATTAAATATTACATCCATTTCCTCACCCTCAATTATTTAGTTTATTAATCCCCAACCCCAACTTGGGAAAGTTATAACTAGAATTATTCCAACTATAAGTATTACAATATGTCCTAAATCAACTCCCGCACCACGTCTATATTCAACAACAGATTTAACTATTGCAACCAATGTGATAACAACAAGTATTACCGCACAAATCGGTACAATAACATTATTAACAATTGGTGTAGCTTGTCCTTGAAGTTGTGTCTTTGCACTTACCAGGGCACTGTTTGGGTCAGCGAATACCTTCTTTGTAGCCGATAGCATCATTAAGCTTGTGCCTATTCCTATCATTCCAATTCTAGATAATTTCTTCTTCATTAATTATTCCTCCTTTAATATTCCATTTATAGTCAATTCCAAATTATTATATGCAGGTCATCTTTTAGATCTCCCCCTATAGTTCTCTATATCCAATTCACTACAGCTTTTATACTGAATTATTTTACGCCCCCACTTATTTTCTTTTTATAATCTACTTCTTTAAGTAAATCATCTTCGAAGTAATTTAATATTTTTTTAAGTTCTAAGATAGTTTTATAGGGTGGGATAATTCTTCCGTTTTCATATGAAGATAATGTGCTTCTACTTTTCCCTATATATGTTGCTAACTTTTCTTGTTTTAAATTTCTTTCAATTCTTAACATTGTTAATTTCAGCATTTTTTATTTATATTCCCCCCCCCCCTTTAGCTATATATTTTTATATTTTTTTTGAATAACTGCTTATACATACAACTCGCTTATTATTTCAGCCGCGTTTAAGTTAGTTAAACTAACCTTATATAAGTATATGTTATTTTAACTAACATGTCAATAGTCTTATTGTTGTTTTAAAAATCAAATAAAAAAAGATAAAGACACTCAGTTCGAGTGTCTTTATCTAATATATGCTGGATGTCCCAATACTTTTATTTAAGTTAATTACATGCTACTTCACATAAAATTTTTCACATTATAATGATTTACAGACATATCCTTGCCATTATTTATCTGTAAATGTCTGATTCTTATTAGTAAAATAATTTATATCTGCTATACTCTAACACCACAATATAGCCAGGTTTTATAGATTTGTGAAACTTATAAACGTACTGCTATTTTCTATACCAATTATATAATGGTTATTTAAACACACATAGCAAAATAGCATACAAATTGTATGCTATTAACAATTATATTGCTATTCTATTTTTTTAGCCCTTTAATAGTGTCATTTTCTATATTAAGTTCATAACAAAGAATATAATCAGTTGTAACATTATATAATTTAGCTAATTTTATAATGTTTTGAGTGGTTGGAATTATCTCACCAGACTCATACTGGGTCACAGTTGTTCTATGTATATCTAAATATTTAGATATATTATCTTGTGTTAGCTCATTATTTTTCCTCAACTTTTTTAATCTTTCAGCTATTGTACATTTCTTGTTATTAAAAAATTCTAATGATTTAATTATGCCCTCTATAAATATTATTAGCTTTTCAAAATCACCATTCTTTTCATAATAATTTTGTATTTTTAAATTCTCTAGTGACTGTATTCCAGTGATTTCTTCACCATGTCCAGTTAGAAGTATTATATATAAATCATTATTGTATTTTCTTATTTCAGCTATTACTTCTTTGGCAGTAAGTTCATCTATGTAATAGTCTAAAATTAATATATCAAATCTTTTATTTTTTAATTGTTTAAGCCCTTCCCTAGAACTCGTAAATCCTTCAACATAATATTTATCTCCCAGAAAACTTTTTATGGAATCAACTATTCCACAATCATCATCCATAATCATTAGCTTTATACCAGCATTACTCATGTATTACCCCTCCTTTATTAACGGTATTTTTATAAAAAAAGTTGTTTCCATATCATTTGTCTCAAAATATATTTCACCATTAAATCTACCTGTTATTATTGATTTAGATATATATAACCCAAGTCCAGTTCCTTTATTCCCTTTTGTAGTTACCATTTTATTAAATATATTTTTTTGAACTTTAGTAGGTATTTCCTTACCTAAATTTTTAACATAGAATATAATTTCTTTGTTTTTCTTATATGTCCCTAAAGTTATTGTACGCTCCTTATTCTTTTCACTTGCTTCTATAGCATTAGTTAAAAGAATATTAAAAACCTGCAAGAGTGAATTTATACTGCCTTTAATTACTTCATCATTACTAATATCTATTTTCTCAACTAATGTACAATGATATTTTTTAAATTCATAACTCATAAACAATTTAATCTTATATATAAGTTCTTTTATAGAAAATGTGTCTTCATCAATCTGTTCAAATTCCTTTACTTGACCTTTCACTGTAGTAATTACATCAGACATATAAATTAAGTATTCTGATATTCTGTTTTGCCAGTCATTAACTTCACTCATCAACTTTGTAATATACTCGAAATCAGTGTATTCAGCTTGTATGTATTCATATATCTTTGTCGTATTTTTCTTGATTATTTGAATACCACCAGAAGAACTCAATAATGGAGTTTTTAGATTATGAGCTATCCCTCCAATTAGTTGATTTAATGATAATAGTCGTTCTTTCTCAATTATCTCAAATTGATTTTGTTTAAAGAGTTCCAAATTCTTTTTATATAAAGTAATATCTTTAAATAAAAGAACTATACCGAAATATTCCTGATTATTAATTATAGGATTAGTTTGCACCTCGAAA
Organism: Clostridium algoriphilum; assembly: GCF_020443705.1. Classification (GTDB taxonomy): domain Bacteria; phylum Bacillota; class Clostridia; order Clostridiales; family Clostridiaceae; genus Clostridium_AD; species Clostridium_AD algoriphilum. The sequence goes on along the minus strand of NZ_JAIZZK010000034.1, from coordinate 13,850 downwards.
TATTTTTCTTCTGACTTATTCTTTATTATAATTTCAATTATTTTAACAACATTATTAGCTTTTGATTCATTGATTATATTTATTAAGTTCTTCTTATCCTCAATTAGTTTACTACAATTCATTATGTCATAAAAATTTTTATATTCTTTATCTTCTGTTGTAAAATTTCTTATGAATGCTTTATTAACTTCTATAATATTTAATTTTACATCTAAAACTAAGACTGAATCTGATACTAGCTGCACTACATCCTCAAATACGAACATATATTTATGAAATTTCAGTCTAACCCCAAATATGCCATATTTATATGCAAAATATATAAATCCTGTAAACTGTATAAAAAAAACTATTGGATAAATTCTCCAAGTTTGATCTGTACCAAAACTTCTTAATAAAAAATTAGCTAAAGCGCAATAAACAAAAAATGGTGCAACAATACTCGCATTTATTAACTTATACTTTTTTGTTGAGTATGATTTTTCTTTTAAATATGAGTAAACTATAAAAATAGCTCCACTTAAAATGTATGGAACACACCAAACACTTAATAGTTTAAAATATAACTCTAATTCATTAGGTGTTTTTAAATAATTACTCACTATAGGAAAATATATAAAGCAAATAATTGAAGGTATAAACATTATAATATATATTGTTTTTTTATTTTTTCTAACTATATTTGCATAAGATAGGCCATATAACAACATAAAGTATGGACCTATATAATGAGCAATATTAGACATTAAAGCACTTATATAAGTAATTAATTTAAAAGTTTCTTGGCTAGCACCTTGAGTTACCAAATAATCTTTTATAGGTCCTTCACAAACTACAGCAAATGTACCTAATCCCGCAAGAAAACATATTGCTGCCATGAATTTTGTTGATTCTGTTTTATAATCCTTCATAAGAATAATAATTGCTATTAAAAATAAACCGCTACTTGCTAATATCATATATATTACACTCTCTTATCTATAAATTCTAAAACATCTTTTTTAATTTTGTTTTTGTTAAGTACAATTCCGGAATGGCCACAATTATACATATATCTTTTTGGTTTTCCCCAATTTTTCCATAAAATATCTGTATCCTTATCTATAACATATTTATCATACCTACCCGATACAAGAAGTATATTATTAATGTCTATTAATGGTTTTCTTAAGCTTGGATTAATAACTTCCCAACTTTTTTTTAATAAACTATAATTAAAATTGTTTTTTAAAAAGTCTTTTTTTATATACTTCCCAGCCTCTGTTTCAAATATTGTAAATGACAAATCATTAGCGTAAAACAAAGATATTAATACATCAATATTTTCTTCAACTTCACTTAGTAAATTAGTAGTTATTCCACCTAAGCTTAAACCAATAATTATAACTTTCCCTTTTTTTGCAGTTTTAATATAATTTATTAAAGCTCTAATATCACTTACTGCTTGTTGTTCAGACTTTAGAGTTCTGCATACGTCTGCACTTACAAAATATTCGCCACTATATAAAGATGTATCTGGTGATCTTTCCATATGAAAAGGTAAAACATAATTATAAATATTATAATTTCTTTCAACAAAACTATCTAAAAACACTTTTTCTAATCTATTTAGGTTATCTGCTCTCCATCCATGTACAAAAATTACATTTATATTGTTATCTGTAACTAACTTTTTTCTATAATGAAATCTAGTTTCTTTATTACTGAATCCATTTTCTACTTCACTTAAAAACTTTATTTTTCCTATTTCATAATTCTTTTCAAGTTTATCTTTTTCGTAATGTATTCTGGGTAAAGTTGGTTTTTTATAAAATCCTGAGAATTCACTATTAAGTAAAGACACGTCTTCCTCCACATAATTAAACTGATCCTTTTTACTATACTTTTTATGAAGACTATATAAACCGTAACTATCGGCTATTTTCGAAATTATTTTCATTATAATATTCCCACCCTATCAAGGACAAATCACTTTATCATCCTTTGTTTTTCTAAAATTTATTTATTTCATCTAAAAAATTCACATTGTTCCCAAAGTTATAAATTAAATTTATTATATAATTATAGACACAAACTATTTTCACAGTCAACACATTGAAATACAGCCACTCTATCATAATCTTAGAACATTTTATTGAATACATAGAAATAAATCTTATAATTATAATAAAATTAGAGCTCGTGTAACTAAAAAGATTAGACCAACTGAAAGAATGGAAGGGTGGCCCGTAGGGAAAGGTTCCATTCTGAAAGGCGGTAGTAACAAACTATAGTTCGGTAGTATTCCAAAGTTTTTAATAGATTCATGCATAGACCAATAAATTATATAGGCACCTATTTCTATCAAAGTTTAGAAACTAAATTGAGAATAACCACAGTTGTTGTTTTAGATTGTTTTACAATCTTTTGTTTTAAATGTTTTGGGCATACCTCGAGCCGTTTGATAGCCAACGTCGCAAAAATCTAATATGAGCTTTGCATACTTAACTATGAGTTATGCATACCTAAAATCAATTTAACTATGAGCTTTACATACCCAACTATGAGTTTTGCATACCTATATACCTAAAATCAAATTTAACTATGAGCTTTGCATACCTACATACCAATATTATCTTAACTATGAGCTTTGCATACCTAATATTAATTTAACTATGAGCTCTTCATACCCAACTATGAGTATAAAAAAAATATTTACATACTCATATAAACATGGTAATATATCCTTAGGAGTGATATTATGGATGAAAATTTTCTAGTAACTAAATCAAATTATTTTATTATGAATACGAGTTATGATTTAAGTTTGGAAGAACAAAAAATTATACTTACCTTAGCTAGTATGGTTCAACCAACTGATGAAGAATTTAAATCTTATATATTTAAAATATCCGATTTTATGAAACTTGTAGGAGTTGTCGATAAATCAAAATATACTGAAATACCTAAAATAACCAAAGAGCTTATGAAAAAAGTCTTTGAAATCAAAGAAGGAAATACAATAATTCAAACGGCTTGGCTTAGTGGCGTTAGGTATGAAAAAGGTTCAGGTAAGGTAATTCTTAAATTTAATCCCGATCTAAAGCCATATATGATAAAGCTTAGCAGCACGTTTACTCAATATAAATTAGCAAATATTTTAAGCATGAAAAGTAAGTATTCATCTAGAATATATGAAATTTTAAAGTGTAATGAGTTTAAAAAACAAGGATACATAGAAATTGAAATTGAAGAATTAAGAAAATTATTGAAAGCTGATGTTATATATCCCTTATATGCCGATTTTAAAAGGTTTATAATACTACGAACTCAAAAGGAATTAAGAAAATTAACAGATATAAGTTTTGATTTTGAAGAAATAAAGACAGGACGAAAGGTTACAACTCTTAAATTTTATATAGAGACTAACAAGATTACTCCATTGTTAAAAACTGCCCATGAAGAGGTTTCGGCAACAATTATGGAACTCGAAGAAGAAAATCCATTAGAAAAAATCATGTCTATAATGCGTGAAAGTAAAATAACATCACTTGAAGCTAAAAAACTTAATGATACTGCCAATGGTGATATACATAAAATTAAAGAAAAATATCATTTAGCTCAAAATACACCTAAAATTGATAGTGTAGTCGGTTGGATGATTAAAGCAATCAAAGATGATTATCAAGTTCCTAAAAGAAAAACTAAAACTGGCACCTTTAATGATTATGAACAAAGGAATTATGATTTTGATGATTTAGAAAAAAAATTATTAGGTTGGGAAGAAAAGGAAACGGTTGAAACTACAGGGGAAGAATTCCAGCAATTATCAATGAGATAACAAAAGATCAGGATAAATCCCTGGTCTTTTGTTAGTTATTAAAAATCTAGTACTATTAGACCATATATAAACAATTTCAGACAAATAAAAATCAATCTACACATAGAAACTAGATACAGTATTAAAAAAGTTCTTGTAATTCCCTTGTAAAGACATTTCAAATTACAATAGGTATAATTGCATACTTACCCTTTAAAGTGGATCTATGTCTATTAAAATGTCTTTAATTATATGCGCTGTTTAATTCTTTATCATTCTTTTCATTAAATAAATAATTTTTGCACCACAATATTCCATTATTACGACACAATTTATTTATTTAATTATATCATTATTACCTTAATTGATATTTTAAAAACAAATGTAGGCTTTTTATGTGTTACAAAAAAAAGGAGGCTTTAAAAAAGCAAAATAAACAAAAAGATTCTTTGTTAAAAGTCTCTTTTAGTTAATTAAAATTTAGTAAGAATCTAATTAAATTTTATAGCTTTAAATTAATTTTCTGAGTTGCAATTGTATTTTCAGTTTTTACAATCTAATTAAATTTAATTAGATTGTAAGAACTGAAAGCTTATTGTGTCATGCCTTTATCTTTTGCATCTTGGTTTATTCCTAAATATAATTTTGTTATCCCACCTGTAATGCCATAAATCGTGTAATTGCTTTATTGTCTCTTTGTCTACTTTGAAACAGATAGGTAAATTTCTGTATTAATTTCGTCATTGAAATACTCTTTTTTTAGTAAAGCTAAACTCGCTAGAGCGACGGTGTTTTTGATGCAACTAGAAAGAGACCTATAATAATATTAATGATTTAGTTAAAATGGCAAGTGATAAAACTAATTGGAGAAAAAGACTTGGAACCGTAATTTTTCGAATAAATTTTAAAAAATTCATTGTTTAGAACTTATATTTTGGACTTTTATTATAAGTATATTACAAGTAGAAAATAAATAAAAAGCCCTAAGTTTTTACAATTTGATTATTCCTCAGGGCTTTTTCTGTTTTATTTACTTATTTAAATTTTTCAATAAGCTTTTAATACTTGTTTTTTGTGTACTGGATATTTTTATTTCTTCATCCACTTTATCTACACTTAATTCCTTTAAAACTTTTTTTAACATATTTTTCAATTCGACTTCATCAATTTTTGCTTTATATTCTTTTTCTACATTCTCTACTTGCTTAACTTGTTTTACCATATCTTTTTCAATCAGATTCTTTATATAAGATGCAAATGCAATATCCTGATTTTCCGCATATTCCAGTAATTTAAGATCTCTTTTATTTGTAAGATTAAATGGTATAGGCTTACTTTTCCTATTGCTCATTAAATTCACTATCTGCGACTAGATCATAAATTTTTTGATTAATCATTTGACTATTTTCTACCAATTGAATTACTGGAAATTGCTTTTGCCAATAGGTTATAGTGTCTGCACCACCGCCACCGATAAGATATATTTTAGAAGCATTTTTAACTTTAAAATCATTTTTAATATACGAAGCCATTTCTACGATATGGTTCTCGACAATTGGTCTAATATCTGTTATATCTGTTTCTTTATTATCAATAATAACAGCTTTTTTATTAATAATTTTTTCGATTTCAGAAGGTTTAAAGTCAGCACCTTCCTTATTTGCATTTAAATAAGAAGTTATATCTGCATACATTTTATTCATACCTTCATTGTAACTTGCACTTGTCGTTATGGCTAATTCTTCCCACTGGGTTACATTTATCGTTCCTGCCCCGTTATCAATAACCAAAACATTGTATTCTTCTTCTGTTTTAATTGGGTAAGCACCTTCAATAAATACCAAACAATCATTAATTCTTATAGTATATAAAGTATCCTTTACTTTGATTTGTTGTTGTCCAAAAGACTTTATATGTTTTTGCAATTTATCACCCAAAAGTTTAAATTTCTTTTCTGGTAATCCAATTACTAAATTAGCTTCAATAAAATCTTCTTTTGAGCTAAGAGCTATTGCAGTTAACAAACATAGTTTATAATATTTTTCAAAATATCTATTATCTCCTGTAAAAGCAGCACCTTCACCAACAATAAATTTTGTTCCTTCAAATTCAACTTGATGATTTTCTTTCTTTACTTTTCCAAAATTAATTATTTCACCAACTTTTACTTTGCTGGCAAATTTACCTTCATTAAATTTTGTATACCCATTTCCAACGTCAATTCCTAAATTCATAATTAAATCCTCCTGTTTATATCCGAGTATATACATTGTATGTACTTATTACATTTGTTTTTTTATTATAATAACATTATATCACTAAGTATATACTTTGCATATACTTAGTGTATACTTTTTCAAAATTCTTTTCACTTCTTATATACTAAGTATATACTTCTTATATACTATCATTTTCCTCAAGAAAAAACATATAATAGTGTTAAAAACACCATTCTTTCAATACCTTATATGTATGTATTAATCATTATTACCCTTTGAAGATTTACCTCTTTTTTTCTAATCAGGGTTCTACAGGATTAAGTAAAACTGCAAATAAAAAAAAGCATTAACATTAATCTGCTTTGCCATTTTCGATATTTACAAGTGTTAAGCCTTTATTTAACTGCTTTTAATTTTGCTATATCATAACAATTTTCTTTTGTTACTTGCTTTAAATTCCTTAAATTCTTCTAGTTTTAAATTTGTTTCCATATGCCTATTTGCATTAGTCGTTTCGTTGGTCCTGATGCATATTTTTAATTTATTTTTGACAAGTTTTTAAATCCTTAATGTCATTTTTGATAGGGTTTAACTCTTCTTTTAATATCCGTCTTAATGTTTTCTCTTCCATTAGAAACCCACGTCTCGTCTGAATTGCTTATATTTCTATGATGAAAATCTAGCAAAGTTTTATCCACAACACTTTCCTCGCTTTTATAATCATACATAACAATAACCTACCTTTTGATGAATTTAATACAACACATTCCTACCTTTTTAAATTAAAATAGGTAATACATAACAAAAACCTACCCTTTTAATTCATCATTTATCGAAATACTATAATCCCGAAGCCGAATGGGTAGGTTTTTGTTGTGTATAAATTTGTCAATTATACAAATGCGAGGATTCTGTTGGGTTACTCTTCATCTGAGGCCACTTCATCAAATGTAGCACTTTGAGAACCTGTACCAACATTATCATCATAAGTAACATCCCATCCTAACAGCTTTTTTTCTAAATCATCAAAATCATATTCTCTTTGTTTATAATCATTAAAACCACCCTTAGTTTCTTTATATGTCAAAGTCCAGTTTCCTTCTATTGCTCTCATCAAAGCACCTAAATAAGATTTTATCTCATTTTTCTTCCCATACTCATCTATTACTAATTTCTTTTCTTTTATGTACTGTCTGATAGATGCCTTCAACTGATATTTTTTAATTGAAATAGATGTCTTCTCAACAAGTTTATCAATTTGTTTAGGACTTATTGTAACTCCTAAAAGTTCTCTGAACTCTTTCACAACGTTGTGTTCATTATATTCCGAGGGAACTGTATCGGGATTATCAAGGAAACTTATTTGTTCCCTACCTTGGAAGTTTACTGATTGTTTTACCATTTTAAATTTTACCTTCTCAACTTTTTTATTCACTTTATACAGGCTGTCATCTAGTTCGATATATAAGTCTGTAACTTTATTAATCTGCATTACAGCTGGTTTTAAAATTCTTTGTTTAAAATTAGAGTACTGAGGATATTCAGTATCCTCTATCCCCAACAAAAACCTCAGTTGTCCCACTTCAAAAATTCTTTGCCCAAATACTTGATACTGCTTTAATAATTCGTATATTCTACAAGCATAGTAACTTCTTATATATTTCTTAACATCAAAATCGAATCTTGTGTAATCACTTTTAAATACTAATAAATCAGAAATTAAATCGGGATGAAACTGGAGGGCAACTGCATTTCTGTCTTCCGCTATCTTACAGGTTATAACCCATCTTTTCTTAATTAAATCATTGTTTTCAATATATGTAATATTTCTGTTATATAGCCTATTTGCAGTCGCTACTAACTCAGAGTATATAGTATTGTTTTTAATATTATATTCTTTTTTGTAATCTGAAACATATACATAAAGTAATTCAAAATCCTTTTGTTTTATAAGTGACTTTACATCTTCAGCAGATAAATTTTTATCTAACATGACAACTTCAAGATTTGATAATGCAAGGTCTATCAACCTATTCTCAGATGTTGTTAGTTTATAGCTACCTTCAATTAGATTATTGGACTTTACAATTTCTCTTTTTACAATTTCTTGTTTTTTACTAATCATTACTCCAATCCTCCTAAGTTTCTTATATATTGTTAGAATTTTCTAATAATAGGTATGTTTTTGTTATTAGAAAGTAGGTTTTTGTTACACATTAGTAGGTTTTTGTTGTAGTTTAGTAGGTTTTTGTTACACATTAGTAGGTTTTTGTTGTGGACACGCCAGTTCGTGTCATTCATACCAACCGTCCGATTGAAAAGAAACTGTTTAAACTATTTTAAACTATTTTAAACCTTCTTAAACTACTACATGAGGATTTTGTTGTGGTTTAAGAAATCTGTGGATAACTTATAAATAATATTATACCGTATTCTTTTTGAAAAAGACATTTATGTTTATTAAATACGGTATTTTTATATTAAAGTATCTTTTCTATTCGTCCTTATTGAATTTTAAGGCGTTTATAGCCTTTACAATGATCAAATCAACAAACTCAGACTTATCATACCCTGTCCTGTCTTTCCCTGCCCCACGACCTGCATATTCAGCGATTAAGGCTATCGTAGATTCCCTCATATAGAAAGTTACATATTTTTTCTTATCTCTATTCTGAGTCTTCAAGGTAAGTTGTATCGGAGAATTATTTTCAATTACTTTGGTTTCTTTAGGCTCTTCCTTTGTTTTAACAGCCGGTTCTTCTTTTGCTTCAGTTTTATTAATTACTTTTTTATGGGCTATATTTCTCTTAGGTTTAGATTTAGCAGGATCATCTGCCACGGTGTCAGTTTCATGTTTAGACTGAGTAGGTTCATCTACCTTTTTTAACTCAGGTACAGGGGTAAGTACTTCTTCTTTTTCTTGTAATAGCGAATTATGTTCTTTTACTCCTAGAACATTTTCATTCGTGAACATACTTTTAATTTTTCCTTTTTGTATTGCCATATTATATCGCCTCGATTTCTTTTAATTCTTGTATAAATTCTACATATGCTAGATAACCTGCATTCTTCACATTATAGTAGCTAATTGGTAGATTCACCAATGATGTTTCTTGTAATCTTATATTGTTTGGAATTATAGTATCAAATGATAATTCTTTAAGTATAGTGTTGTGATTAACATAATATATAAAATCTTTTGAAATTTTTATCCTTTTATCATATTTGTTTATTAACAAGCCACAAATATTATTTTCTATTTCAAGTTCATCACAGAGAGAATTCCATTGACTCATTATATTCATTGCTCCTTGAATGCTGTGCATTCCAATCTCTGTGACAATAATAATACTGTCTGAAATAAACAAAGCATTTAAATTGGAAATACTCATAGCAGGAGGAGTATCACAAATAACATAGTCATATTTAGCAAGATACTCTTTGTTCTTCTTCATCCATTTCTTCATAATTCCATGTCTCAGCGTTACAGATATAAGTTCCATTTCCGTAGCAGTAAGTCCTTTGTCGCTAGGTATCAAATCTACAGTAGGCATATCAGCAATAGGCTTTTCTAAAATCACATCTATAGGAGCAATATCATTTTTTAGAACATTACTTATGGAGTCATACCTTTCTGTAAATTGACTTATATTAAAATTGCTAGTCATATTTCCTTGAGAGTCGAAATCTATTACCAGAACTTTCTTATTCTCCTTGGCAAGGAAACCTACTAAATTAAATGCAACATTGGTTTTACCTGTGCCACCTTTCATGGTTGCGAATGATAATATCTTTGGATTAGCCATTTATTTCCTCCCTTTTATTATAAATGTATTTTATTTTTTAATTTTAACATATTTTGTTATAAATTAAAATAGTATTTTTGTGTTACAATAATTATTTTAATTATAATACAATAGTATATACAATACAAATAAAATACAGTATATTAATATTATATAAATACAATACAAATAAAATACATTATACAATACGAATAAAATATAATATAAATATACAATACAATATAATAATATTAATTGTTTTATTGTATTGTATATTATTATTTTATTGTATATTTATATTATAGAAATAATGTAAAAAGTAAAAATTACAGAGAGAAAAGGATGCTTCCCCATTTGAATTTAATGTTAGTGGAACTTAATAATCCCTTTGTGTTCCTCGATAGAGGGTAATCGAAATATAACTACAATATTAGATGGTAAGGGATAGTCGCATCGTCGTTAAAAGGTTACTTGACATTATATTGGTAACTTTATATACTCTGATTATATGAATTAATATGAGGTATAAAATACATATGAGCGTAAAATACATATAAAAAAGAGGGGTAAGTACATAGCTCAATTGAACAAAGGCTTAAATTCTGGTGAGAAGGGCAATATTGAAATTTCAACTTTTAATGATTATGAGCAGCGTGAATATGATTTCAAAGAGTTAGGGAACAAATTACTAGGGTGGACTTAGAGTATAGTGTATAAGAAATATAGATGGAGGTGGTTAGTGCAATGAGTGATTTGGGTAGCGTACGTAACAGGCAATCGATAAAATTAAATAGCACGAATATATCAAAAATTTTGATATTAGATTTTTTAATTAAAGATGGTAGCTGCTATGGATATGAATTATCAGCAAAAATAGAGTCTACAATGAATTATATGTGGAAACCGAGTAATAGTTTAATATATCCACTATTACGTAATATGGAGGAAAACATGTGGGTAAAGGGTTGGTGGGATGTACCGGATAAAAAGACTCGCAGAAATTATAGAATTACAGATGAAGGTATAAAGCATTTTAATATTATAAAACTAATATATAAACCATTATTAGATGAATCCCTTGCTATTACTCAAGGAGTATTAAATAAAATATATATTAATAAGTAGTTTTAAAATGAGACAATGTCTATTAAGACATTGTCTTAATAGACATTATTAAGAAACATAAAACAGAAATAACCCTTCATTTATTATAAAATATTAATGGCGTCAGGCTTAATGTTATTTATATTGGTTGTATACTTCATAAATACGATAATGGGTATATACATACTTGTATTTACGTCATTAATAAAATTGAAAAGATTTATGAAATGGAGAGACGTAAATTAAATTTTGCATCTCTTTTTTATTTATAAATATGAGTTTAGCACAATACCTATTGTGTTAAACTGGACTGAAACCTTAAGACCACTGATAACTCTAGGTTTGCTCAAATATATCAATGATATACAACATAATAACAAGTTTAAGTTAACCATAACGTATAACCTTGTATATCACATTTTACCCAGTTTTATAAGAAATACTGTGATCTTAATATAAGTTTGTTAGTAAAAGCCGAATAGTCTAGAGCTTAGAGTATATTTCCGATGAATAGCTATATTGAACCAATAATACAAATAGATATCATTAATATACCTATATTAATGATATCTATTAGATTCTATTTTGTTACATAAGGTTACTTTTATAGGATCTGATATTGAAGAAAATAACTCTATTAAAATAGTTTGTATTTTGCTTTTCCTATAGTTTATATAAAATCCATTTACAAGAACTTAATTCATATTTAAGTTCAAAGATTCTTTCGGCTCCTTTGATTACACTTTGGCATGTATAAACTCTCATAAAGTTTCCAGCAAGCTTTTCGTTCTCTACACTGATAACTTTATCTATTTTTATTTCTGAAATACTTTCGTCTTTATTCGCAATTCTAAATCGTACCGGATTTATCTTCCCACTCGTATTCGTCCATGAAACCATTTCTATCGGTTTTGCTATTACCTTCACGTTATCCCCTCCAAACTTACGTTCGTATATATTATTTATTATATAACATTTTACTGAAATTGGAAGATGTAATATTTCCCTTTAGAAAAAAACTTATGTTTAAAAAAGAGAATAAAATTATAAAAATAGTCTATAATTTAAATACCGATCCCCCTTTTTGACGAATGGTATTCTAAGTTACATAAAAAATACTGCGTAGGCTATAACCTAGTGCAGTATTTTTTATTTTCTGCTTCTTTAAATGAAAATAGATCCAACTATTAGTTGTAAAAACAAATAGTAAATTACTTAATTTATGGTTAAGCTATTAAAAAGTGAGGTGTTAAAAATGGTTGAAGTCCATAAACCAATTATTAGATTAGGACTTGTTGCTATATTAATTTTGATGTATATAACAACAACTCCACAAAATGCATAATGGATCTTTTTGAGAATAAAAACATTAAGCCTATGCTAATTGGTGAGAATCAAGAGGCATTTGACAGCCCTGATTATATTTATGAATTAAAACTTGATGGCCATCGTTGTATCGCTTATCTTGATAAGGATTCAACTGATATACGCAACAAACGAGATGTTAAATTAAATTCTAAAGTTCCAGAACTGTCCACCATACACAAACAAGTTAAAAAACGTTGTATTTTAGATGGTGAATTAATAGTTATTAAGGACGGAAAGCCAGATTTCTTTGAGATTCAGCGACGGTCTGTGTTGGCAAATACATTTAAAATTCAACTTACTGCAGCTAAACTTCCAGCCACTTTCACCGCCTTTGATATTCTCTACTATGACGATCATCAAGTTATGGATTTACCTTTGATGCAACGTAAAAAGCTACTTCATAAGGTTATTAAGGAAAATGAACGCATTGCTATTTCTAGATACATAGAAGAACAGGGAATACAGTTCTATCAACTTGCTAAGCAAAATGATCTTGAAGGTATAGTTGCTAAGAGTAAAGATAGTAAATACTTTCAGGATAAGAAAACTAAGGACTGGATAAAAATTAAATATCTATTAGATGATGACTTCGTGGTGTGTGGATATATTTTAAAAGGGAAAGGTGTAATTAGCATCATCCTTGGACAATATTCAGGTAAAAAACTAGTGTATAAAGGTCATGTTACTATGGGCATATCAACAGAAGATTTTCGAGTAATTGAATCAACACCAAAAATTAACATACGGCCTTTTAACGATTTAACCTCTAGTAATAAAAATGCCGTGTGGTTAGAACCTACTCTTGTTTGTGTAGTAAAATTCATGATGAAAACAGCTAGTGGCGGATTGCGACAACCAGTATTTAAAGGTTTGAGGAATGATAAATACCCTAAGGAATGTATTGTAAATTGATAAGGAGAGGATATGATGGATAAGAAAGAAGCTAAAGAGTTTTCACATGATGCCATATATGGACTTAATGAAATGTTATCCCTTATTAACGATCAAACGCAGGAAATTGATTATTTACATGATAAGCTTGATGATATTACAACTCGTTGTAACGTCAGGATTACAAGTTTAGAAGGTCAACTAGAAGACTTAAATGAGTACCCTGATTGTCCTACTGAAGAAATTGAATTTGATGGCGAGTATGATTTTTATGATAAATAGGTTATTAATAACCAAAATGGCCTAGCAATTATGCTAGGCTAAGAAGGAGGAATAACTATGAAATTACAAATACTATCACAATACAATACTATTCATAACATATTATTCATAACATATCAAAAGGCACCAAATACTATACTAATCCTTTCAAAAAATAAAAAAGCATCATAGACCTGTACTACTCCATTGCCTTCTGCAATAATAACTTTTGTTTGAATGCACGCAAATAATCAGCGCTCTATATATCCAGTTAAACAATTTTATATTTACTCTCACCAGCTATGCTAGCATTTAAAATTTTTGTTCAACTAAAGATAAGTATGAAAAAACTTTATTACCCCCTACATTTATCACTTTGATTATCAAAAACTCTTACAAATTTGATAGAGTATATATCACACA
>NZ_JAIZZK010000033.1 GCF_020443705.1 Clostridium algoriphilum | reverse complement strand
ACAAACAAAACTGCATTGTATTTCTTCAAAGTATTTTTTCACTTTTCAACGTGCAATTAAAACCCTAATATTTACATTCCTGTTTTTTCATAAGTTAGTTAACACTATCATGTTTTTGCTTTGGATATGACCTTATTAATACTTTTTAATCGTAACTGTGAAATCACCATCAAGTGATTTGAGGAATTCTATACCAGACTCAATGCTCCCCAATGGAACCAGCCCAGTCGAATAACCGAAATCACGATAATAAAAACATATGTTGCCCCATGGAGCATAATATGCCAACTCCCCAACTGAAGGGTCGTAACCTGATGGAGAACCTTCAGTAGAAAGTTTTTGGGGGAGATAACTGATTTTCTCCGTGCCTCCATAATCCTTAAAACTCAATGTCATTGGAAGCTTTTTAACAAAATTTAAGCTTGTGGCGTTATCATTCATTTTCACGATAATTTCCTTATTGTTAAAAATCAGCCGGATTCGGACATCTTTTGCAGGTTCTTCTTTGTGCGTAATGGAAGATTCATTGCTGTTTATTTCAGTATTCTTGTTGTCTGAAATTGTAGTTGACCCGTTTTTTATTGTTTCACTTTCATTAACCCCAGTAGTCTGCGAGGATGGGATATCACTTGTTGAGATTTTGCTACTCTTACAAGCTACAAGTGATAAAGCCATCAAAAGTGAAATGAAAGAGATCAAAAATCTTTTCATTTTCATATCCTCCTTGTTTCATCAAATCAATTTATTCTTTCATCGTAACAGTAGATTTTTTATCCATAACGACAAGCTTTTCTATGCCAGATTCAATAAATAAAAACCAATGGCAAAAGACCATTTACCCTTCCTAATTGCATTTTAAAACACTTATTTACTTGTGTTTGTATCAGCATAGCACTTAAAGTTAACTTTAAGTCAAGTCCTTTTTATAAAAAAAACGCAGCAAAAATTGCTGCGTAGAATGGGATTATTGGATTATAGACAAAATTAATGGAGGCATCGTCAATATGACCGCCTCCATCATTAGAAACATCGGTTAAGATATTACTTCTTCGGTACCCTGCTGATTTGCTTTTGCATGTATCTTTTCTGTACCTGCCTCAAGAGCTGTCTGGTAGTACCAGCATTTATAATCTATGACTTCAAGTGTTTTCTGCAACGATGCTATCTGTTCATCCATAATTATTTTTCTCTCAATAAACATCTCATAGCGTTCACGCAATGTTGCATCTCCCTGTCCGCACCAGTCTATGAATACCTTAATATCTTTAATGGGCATTCCCGTATTTTTTAGACATTCAATAATTTTCAGTGATCCGAGATCAATATCTGAAAAAGAGCGGATACCGGATTCTGAACGTTCCAAATTAGGAAACAGACCTTCCTTATCGTAGTATCTTAAAGTTGAAGCTGATAGATTGAATTTTTTTGAAACCCCTCCAATGGAATATTTCATGTTTGGCACACTCCTTTTTACAATAACTTAAAGTTAACTTTAACATATTTTATTAAAAAATAGCATATTAAAAGTACCATGTCAAGTTAATCTTAGCTCTCAACATACATTTTTACGTTGAATCTGTACTTAACTTCAGTGCTATAAATAACAACTAGACGTATCAAATCATATAAATATACAATAATTCAATGTATATATACTGAATAAATATCATTTTCTCTACAAAAGTCTATTATGCTACCTTCATGCAGGTGGTCAGATTCTGTTAGTTACAGGAGGAAGAGGCTGGTTTCAGGAAGAAGGTAACCCACATATTTCTCTTCAAAATTCTCTCCTCTCTCTACTTTAATACTACATAATAATAATCATCCTTATTATTTATTTAACAGACTAATTTTCTCTTTAGGATTATACTTGTTATCATTGGTGAAATCGTCAATATTTTGGGCTGAGAACAGAAATATTCGTAAGCGTAAAAGAATAGACGAATAGCAATGATAAAAATCATATGATAAAATAAACCCAATAGATCAGAATCATATTCCATCTACTGGGTTTTAAAAGTTAAAATTGTTTTAAATTACTTTTTGCATACCATATTATTTTATTCAAACATGCCTTGGACATCTTCTAGGTAATCTGTGATTGGCAGATGCTGTGGACATATCTTTTCGCATTTTCCACACTTAATACAGTCAGAAGCTTTTCCGTTACGCTCTGTCAGGCTCGTGTAATAGATACTTTGAGATTTAAATCCTCCCTTTGTATCCTGTTTTTCAGCATTATACAATGCGAAATAATCAGGATTTGCAATCTTCTTTGGGCATCCATCTACACAGTAGCGACATGCCGTACAAGGAATGGAAATAGATTCATTAACGATATCAACAACCTGGTTTACAACTTCATGCTCTTTCTCATCCAATGGTTTGAGATCCTGCATATATCCGGTATTATCTAAAAGCTGGTCCATGTTTGACATTCCGCTTAATACAATCATGACATTGTCAAGGCTCGCTGCAAAACGGATAGCCCAGGAAGGTATAGACATATCTGGATGATATCCTTTCATAATTTCTGCTGCTACGTCAGGCACATTTGCCAGAGTACCTCCTTTCACTGGTTCCATTACGATTACTGGCTTACCATGTAACTTTGCTACTTCATAACATTTCTTTGACTGGATACCCTGATTTTCCCAGTCGAGATAATTCAACTGAATCTGAACAAAATCTACTTCCGGATGATTTGTCACTATTCTATCTAAATGATCTGCGGAATCATGCATGGAAAATCCGATATTTTTGATCTTTCCTTCTTCTTTTTTCTTCTGAATAAATTCAAACGCATGGACTTTTTCCGCAAGATCATAGGACTGTCCTGCAATATTATGTAACAGATAGTAGTCAAAATATTCTACACCACACTTTGTAAGCTGCTCATTAAATAAGCGCTCCAAATCATCTTCTGTTTTTACCATGAACATTGGCATCTTAGTAGCAACCGTGAAGGAATCTCTAGGATATCTCTTAACCAAAACTTCCTGTAATACATTCTCACTGATAAATGAGTGATACAGATATGCTGTATCAAAATAAGTAAATCCTCTTTCCATAAAGATATCTACCATCTTTTTTAACTGATCATAATCAACACTTTTCTGATCTTCCGGGCTTATAAGTGGCAGTCTCATAAATCCAAATCCTAATTTTTTTGCACTGTTTTCCATTTTTACGACCTCCAAATATTTCTATTTTATATTCTTTCCCTCTTCATTCAAATAAGCGAATGCAATATGAATCATATTTAACTCATAGCTTATTAATTATGCTAGCATTATACGCTGCACCAAATCCATTATCTATATTTACTACACTTACACCGCTGGCGCAACTATTTAACATTGACAGTAAAGCTGAAATCCCACCAAAGCTTGCTCCATATCCAACACTAGTTGGAACTGCAATTACAGGTTTATCTACAAGTCCTCCCACAACGCTAGCTAAAGCTCCTTCCATTCCAGCAATCACTATAACAACTTTTGCGCCTCTAATAACATCTAATTTTGAAAAAAGCCTATGTATACCTGCAACACCTACATCTATTATTTTGATAGTTTTATTTCCTAATATTCTAGCAGTTTCAAATGCTTCTTCTACAACAGGTAAGTCAGAAGTACCTGCTGCAACAATCGCTATATAACTCTCTGTAAGGGGTTCTCCCTTTCTATTAATAGTTATTGTTCGTCCAAGTTTATTATATTCTGCGTCGATGCATATTTCTTTTACTGCATTATACATTTCCTCGTTAGCTCTAGTTCCTAATATATTGTTATTTTTTGTGATCATATATTTAACAATATCTCTAACTTGATCTACGCTCTTTCCTTCACAATATATTACTTCCGGATAACCAACTCTAATTTCTCTTTGATTATCTATTTTAGCAAAACCTAAATCTTTAAAAGGTAAATCTTCTAAACTTTCAAGAGCCTCTTCTAAATTTATTTTATTATCTTTAACACCTTTCAATAAAGCTCTAATTTCTTCTTTATTCACTAACTTTATCCTCCTAAGATTTTTGTTTATTTTTTATTTGTTTTGCGCATTTGAGTTTTTAATTATAGTTTCATTGAAGCTCCCTACTCTATATCCTTGCATGTCTAATGTTACATACTTAAATCCGCATTCTTTTATCTTTTTAGCAATGATGTCTAAAAGCTCTTCATCAAATAATTTACTTCTGTCATTTTTGCTTACTTCAACTCTTGCTAAATCTCCATGACATCTTACTCTAACAGCTCTAAACCCTATGCTCATCATATATTTTTCTGCATTTTCGATTTTCTCAAAATCTTCTACTTTTAATTCATTTCCATAAGGTATTCGTGTTAAAAGACAAGCGTATGCTGGCTTATCCCAAGTATTAAGTCCTAATTCTTTGGAAAAAGCTCTTATTTCTGCTTTAGCTACTTTGCATTCTAAAAGTGGGCTTTTTATTTCTAATTCCTTTAATGCTTTAAGACCTGGTCTATAATCACTTATATCATCAAAGTTAGTTCCATCTATTACACAGTTATAATCTTGCTCCTTCGCAATAGCTAATATCATACCAAACACTGCAGTTTTACAATGATAACATCTATCTTCTGGATTAAATTTTATTGAATCAATAATTGGAGCTTCAATAATTTCATGCTGCACTCCTAATTTTTTAGCTAATTCCTTTGCTTCTGCTATTTCCCACTTTGGAATATATGGAGACATAATTGTTACTGCTTTTACATTATCCCCAAGAGCTTCTTTAGCTACTCCAAGCAAAAAAGTACTATCTACTCCACCTGAAAATGCTAAAACTACTTTTCCTAAACTTTTAATATATTTTATTAATTCATTATACTTTTCATTGTTTATCATTTATCTTTCCACCTCTCACTCATAATACATAATTTTAATTTATATCTTGTTTATAAACTGCCTTATATACCTTATCTATAGATATATTTTTTTCTTTTGCTATAGTCTTACATTCTTCGTATTCTGGTTTATATTTGACTAGCTTCCCTTTATAATAAGATTTCTTTATTGTAATATCTCCATACTCTGTTTTTACTTTTGAAAAATCTCTATTAAGCATTATTTTTTCAACTTTATATTTTCTAACACCAATCGATGTAGTTTCTTCAAAAATAACATCTAAAGCATCCTGTTCAACTTTTTCATTAGTTAACACACTTAATTTTATCCCAGGTCTTCCCTTTTTCATAAATATAGGTGTTTTAAATACGTCTAAGGATCCTACTTCAAAAAGTTTTTCTTCTACATATCCATAAAGTTCTGGATTCATATCATCTATATTAGTTTCAAGTATATAATGCTCTCCTACTTTTTCAGAACTTTCCTTCTCACCTAAATATACTCTTAAGACATTTGGAATTTCTAAATCTCTATGACCTATTCCATATGCTATCTTCTTAATTGAAAAATCAAGATTTTGAGTAAATTCTTCAACATTTGTCGCGAGTATTGCTGCGCCAGTAGGAGTGGTCGTTTCAAATTTTACTATTCCAGCATTTACAGGAATATTCTTTAAGATTTCTACTGTTGCAGGAGCTGGTACTGGCATAAGACCATGAGCACATTTAACAAATCCTCCTCCAACTTGAACTGGAGATGCAATAATTTTATCAACTTTTAGATAGTCTAAACAAATAGCCCCCCCTACCATATCTACAATTGAATCAATTGCTCCTACCTCATGAAAATGTACTTCATATAATGGTTTTCCATGAATCTTTGCTTCTGCCTCTGCAACCTTCATAAACATATCTATACTAAGTTTTTTAACCTTATCACTTAAATCATTTGAATTTATTATTTTCTCTATATCCTTCAAGTTTCTATGATGATGTTCGTGACTATGGTTATGCCCATGTAAATCTTTATCTGAAATATGTATCTCATCATCTAATTTATCTTTTAATATGACGTCTACCCTAGTTCCTGTTATTCCAAGTTTCTTAGATTTTTCAATTTTTATTTCATATTCAGAATTTAAGTTTAATTTTGAAAGTTCTTGTATTAAATATTCTTTAGGAACTCCTAAATCTATTAGTGCCGCTAAATTCATATCGCCACTTATTCCACAAAAACAGTCGTAATATAAAATCTTCATGTTTATCACTCCTTCTAACTGTTTAAATTTTAAATGATATCTTGTCCAATGTTTAAAATTATATAATGTTATATTTTCTTAAAAAATCTTGATCATTCATGATATTTTCATATTTATCGTCTCTTATTATTTTATGATCTTCTGAAAATACTATAGCTCTATCAAAAACACCTTGTATATATTCAAAATCATGAGTTGCACAAATTATAGTTTTGCCGCATTTATTTAGATCAATTAATAATTCTTTTAAAAATCTTTTCCCTTTTGGATCTATCCCATTCATGGGCTCATCTAAAGTTATTACTTCTGGATTCATAGCTAAAACACTAGCAATTGCAACCCTCTTCTTTTCTCCTCCGCTTAAATTATATGGATGTTCATCTTTTAACTTATCTATATTAAGAAGATTAAGGCAATCTCTTACTCTTTTATTTACTGCTTCCTCTGGTAATTCCATTTGCATAAGTCCAAATGCCAGTTCTTCAAAGACAGTAGAACAAAATAGCTGCGCATCAGAATTTTGAAACACAGACCCTAATCTTTTATGAAATAGTTTTAATAACTTAGTATCCTTTAATGTATGTTCATTTATTTCAGTATTATCAAATGTATACTTTCCCTTGCTTGAAAAAATAATGGCATTTAATAGTTTTAAAAAAGTTGACTTTCCGCTTCCATTTGGACCTATAATAGCTATAGATTCCCCTTCTTTTATATGGACATTTACATTGTCAAGAGCTACTTTATTCTTGTATGTAAATGAATTATTCTCTAATTTTATCATCAATAATTCTCCTTAATTTTTTAGATATACTTTTATTATAAGTATATAAATAAACTAACCAAGACTATATTTATTATAAAATATACATAGTCTATTTTCTTTAATTTTAAATTTGCTTTTGTAGTATATTCTCCTACAAAGCCCCTACATTCCATAGCATGGAATATCTCTTCACTCATTTTATAAGACTTTATGAATAAGTTTCCCATAATTCTTGTGAGAGAATTATATTTATTAGGAGTTATACCAATTGACCTAAGTTTTAATGCATGTAACAGGTTAATAGAATGTTCGCCTAGCAGAACAATATATTTTATGGTTAAATCCATAATCCATATAAATATATCTGGTATAAATAGTAATTTTAATGACTTGCTAATTTCACTCCATTTAGTAGTATGAGATAATAGATTCATAAGCAATATAGTTATAATTAATTTTTGGGAAATCAATAAACTATTATATATATTTCCATGAATCATAGATGGTATTAATGTTATTAAAGTTATTAAAGGAAAGATAAAACTTTTAAACAATATCCTTTTACTTGATTTCTTTTCTATAAGAAAAAGATTAATTAACACATATATATCTATTATTAATAGGTATATGAAACTTCTTGAAATAGATACACACAGTATCATTAATATAATACTTGCAACCTTTAAGGATGGATTTATTGAATAAATTAATTTATCTTGATTTTTATTTTCCCTGATTATCGAAATTATTTTAATTAAAGAAAAAATACTTTTTTCAATGTATAAGTTTTTTTCTTCCTTTGGAATGTAATTATCTTTTTCTGAAAGCCATTCTGGAACCATTTAATCTCCTTTTATATTTCTCTTCAAATTTATTTTCTCTAAAACCTTAAAAATAATTAAGATTATTATTACCCCAAATAATGCTGATAAAATATATCCCAAATAACTACTTAAAAATCCAAAACTATAATCCGGAATTGGAGAATTAAATTTAAATTCTTGCTCCATTCCCTTAGGCACAAATCCTATAAAATGCTTGATTTCTTCTAAGCCCCCTTCTCCCCAGGCAGTTCCATTTGCTAAAAGTCCTAAAGGAGTAGCTAAAATGAGAATTCCTATTATAGTATATAACAATTTTTTTTTGCTTACTTTTCCTTTATATATTACATCTGGTGATGCCTTTTTTATATAGCTATACGCTCCCACAGTTATTATTCCTTCCAAAATTCCAATTACTAATAAATGAGGTATCATCATAGCTGGAATAGATATAGCTATCCCATAGGGACTATATAGGGGTTGTCCTGAAAAACCCTTAAAAAGTAATGGCTGAACACCTAATTCCACTGCGACAAATAAAGCTACTACATTGACAGAAATATAACCACCTAGGAAAGCTCCAATATATTCTCCTTTTTGATTTTTAAATATTATTTTTGTTAGTTTGAATAAATAAAATGCTGTAAATGGCATTATAAAAGCCATATTAAAGCAATTTACCCCGAGTGTTAAAATCCCTCCATCTCCGAAAAACAATGCTTGAATTACAAGTGCTATAGTAACCGCTAAAACAGCAGAATAAGGTCCAAGCAAAATTGCAACAAGTGCACCTCCAATAGCATGGGCTGTGGTTCCTCCTGGAATAGGCACATTAAACATCATAATTAAAAATGAAAAAGCTGCTGCTACTCCAAGAAGAGGCATTTTCTGTCTTGTTATTTCATTCTTTACCTTTAAACTTGCTTTTCTCCATATAGGCAGCATAAACACTCCAAAAGTAGCACAAGTTGAAGGACTTAAATAATTATCAAGTATGTGCATAAAGTTATTCCCCCTTAGTTCCAGTTTGTGATTTTCATCTAGAAATTATATTTTATCTGTTTTGCTTTTGCTACAATAAAATCAACTGCCAATACCACTGCCTCATCCAGATTATGCATAAAGCAGTGATCCTGCCCTTCAAGTAGATGTAGTTCACTGTCAGTGTATATCTCTTGGTATTTTTTCGATGCAGTGTAACTAACAACATAATCAGATGTCCCGTGAATAAGGCATACAGGCCCCTTATACTGAGATGACACCTCATAAATGGGCAAATGTTGTGCAATACCAAAATATAAGCTTCTTAACCGTATATTACCAAATATAACGTATTCCGGTATATGATCCGGATCATATTGCACACCCATTATCGTACCCTTTATGGCATCATCCTTTAAAGTTGCAGCTGGTGCCATCTGTACGAGACAGGCAATCTCATCTGGATAGTACCCTGCAGTCCTCCCGGCTACCACACCTCCCTGAGAATGCCCGAGTATGCTGATGCTTTCCACGAAGTCAAGTTTCTTTGCATAACGTAAGATTTCCATGGCATCTTCCACCTCATTCATGACGGTCATGTCTTCAAACATCCCATCACTCTCCCCATGTCCATTGAAATCAAATCGCACAGAAGCGATATGATTCTTCAACAGTTCCTGTGCAATCCATACATGCATCAGCTCTTGACGATTTGCCGTAAAACCATGCATTATGATGACAAGAGGACATTTCTCCCCTTCTTTAAGTTCGGGTTTTTCAAGCGTTCCAACTAAATCCAAACCCGCCCGCCTAATTTTTACATTTTTTTTCATTTCATTATTCCTCTCCAAAACCTTCCATTTATAATAGCCACTTTCATCTGTAAATAGCAATATTGTTGTAATATACCATCTGACTTGAGAAACTACCAGTGGTACGCATAATGCTGTTGTACGGTGCAAATTTTTTTGGAATAGCAATGTCTTTTGGACATCCATGCGTACAATATTCACAGGCAGTACATTGCAAGTCTGTATTTTCGTTAATGATTTTAGTAACCTTCTCAATAATGGTATTCTCTTCTTCATTCAAAGGGATAAAATCGGACATATTTGAAGTCTCGTAGTGGCAATTTTGTAGCTAATTGAAACGAATCCCTAGGGTGACGTTCTACCAAAGCTTTACGCATTGCTTCTTCAGCATGTAGCCATGATATGTATAGGCAGTATCAAAAAAAGTGAATCCCTTTTCTAAATAGGTATCAAATAACTTGTTAATTAGTTCGTAGTCAAAAGAAGTCTGGTCTTCCTTATTTAGTAAAGACAAGCGCATACATCCATAACCAAATTTTTTTTCGTTCATCAATTCCATAATGAAACCTACTCAATTCTTTCATGTATTTTATTAATTCATTTCAACATAAACTGTATTACCTTGAGTGAACTCCAAGTCAAGTGTTTTTCTGATTTTTTTGAACTTATGTAGTCTGTTTTATAATCGAGCTTTCAGGCAAAACTAATATTTTCTTACTCATTGTATTTATCATTTCTTTTCTAGATTTTATATTTTTGATACTATATATAGCCTACCACTTGGAGTGCACTCCAAGTCAATACCTTTTAATAAAAATTTTCTCCATTTGAACACATATCCACCATTTGTCATAAACTGTTTTTAACTATTTATTTTTAAAATTAAGAAGTGACGAAACTTAACTGCTTCGCCACTTCTAGAAAGTCAAAAATTTCCACTTTTTATAATTCTATTTACACATTCTGAAAATATTATTGAAGATGGTATATCAGTCATCAATCGTAAACAAATCATAATTGCGGGTTCCTAAACCAATAAAATCCGCATGTTCCAACGTGTGGATACCGTGTCTGGATTCCATACGCTCAATCAGTGCTCTACCATCCGGTGCATCATATACAAAATCTACACAGGCCTGGTCAAGTGCTACTGGATCCAGGGAGGCAAGTATACCGATATCTTCCATCTCAGGTTTTGCTGGATGTGAATCACAATCGCAGTCTACAGACAGATTATTCATGACGCTGATATAAATAATATTTTCACCTTCATAATCGGCAACAGCCTTCGCTGCTTCCGCCATTGATTCCAGAAAATCATCCTGCGGTGTGTCAAGACCAAAGCCAGTAGTTGCAGTTCCTGCACTATGAATCATGCTTTTTCCCATAGAAGAAGCAATTCCAATCGACATATTTTTGATAGCTCCACCGAAGCCACCCATAGCATGTCCCTTAAAATGTGAAAGGTCCATGACAAAATCATAATTTGCTAAGTGCGAGCCGACAAAATCTTCTTTCAGATGCTTTCCTTTTGTAACCGGAAGGCTGATGCTACCATCTGCATCCATAATATCAACTGGTGCAATGCTAGTGAAACCATGCTCCACTAATACATGGCTATGAGATTCCGTAGTGGAACGTCGACCGCCGTAAGCGGTATTGCACTCTACAATCGTACCGTTCACAGCCTGGACGAGGGGTTGTATCAGTTTAGTAGAAAGAAAATAATGCCCACCTGGCTCACCGGTAGATAGCTTCACTGCAACCTTTCCGATTGCCTTGCGGTCCAATGCTTCATAAATGGCCATAAGCCCTTCCGCACTGATGTCCTTAGTCATATAAACAATCGCTGTTTTTTCATTCTCACTATTTTTCTTGTTCATTACTTTTTTCATGTTAATACCTCCTGTTCTTTGCTTTAAATAAATGTCTTGTAACTATCTATAATTTACTTTACCACTTGGAGCTAACTCTAAGTCAATTCCACAGGATTTGCTATAGTTGCAGAACTACATAGATATTGTGGTGATGAATTATAATATCTGCATACTCTTCCTAATCTTCGAAAAACATTTGCCACATGGGAACCAAATGCTCCTCTGTACGTATGCAGTTCATCAATTACGACATATTTCAGATTCGAAAGTATAAAATCAAATCCAAATTTACTATGATTCGGTAAAAATGCACCATTTAACATTTCTGGATTAGTTAAAATGATATTGGCGCTTTTTCTAATTCTGCTTCTTTCATTTACGGTCGTATCTCCATCATATACCCCTGCTGAAATCCTATTTTCCCCAAAATACTCCAAATACGGTAAAATAGCACGATACTGATCACTTGCTAATGCTTTTGTAGGATATATAAAAATTGCTCTTGCAAGTGGATTTAATAAAATTTCTTGAAGAACCGGCAGCAAAAAGCTAAGTGTTTTTCCACTCGCTGTAGATGTTGTTATTACAATATTAGGACCTTGCATTGCTTTTTCAAACATCTCCGCCTGATGACAATATAATTTTGTAATCCCCTTTTGAGAAAGGTACCCACATAATTCCGCAGACAAGGTACTCGGAAAATCCAAGTACTTTGCTTCTCTTTTGGGTATTGTTTTATTGTATATAATTAAATCACGTATATTCATTAATATTGCTCCTATTCTACTAAATTACTTATAATTATATACAAAAGTATAAATAATTACATCTTAGTTTAATAAGCAAAATGCACCCATTTCCAGGTGCACTCTGAGATATAACTAAACTATTGAAAAAACTCCACAGCTTCCTTCATCTTTTTTCTTACTTCCACATGAAATGGACAATTCTTTTCACATGAACCACATTCTATACAATCTGATGCATGATGTTTCAAGTTCTGATAATGATCTCTTGCCAATTCATCCCCTGCCTTTGCCAAATCAAGATATTTATTGACTGACCCGATATTAATTTCTTGTGGACATGGTTGACAATGATTGCAATAAATACAACTCCCTTGTATATCTTGTCGTTGCATAGTGCCTATAAATGAATAGTCCTTTTCATCCTGCGTTAAATCATAGTATTTAAGAACATCTTTTAAATCTTGTAGATTACGCACTCCTGGCAAACAGGATAAAACAGCTGGACGGTCAAGTGCATATTGTAAACATTGATATATTGACATTTTTCTTCCAAGTTGAGAAGTACGATCATTCAGTAATTGCCCTCCGCCATAAGGTTTCATAACTGTAATTCCAACACCACGCTTAGAACATTCCTGATAAAGTTTCATTCTTGTATCTGATAACGTCAATTTTTCACCAGCTGGCTCAAAATCATAAGCAGCGTTAAGACTGAGCATAAATATATCAATCTTTCCTGTTTCTAAAAGTTTCAAACATACTTTCGGAGAATGAGAAGAAACTGCCAAATAACGAATTATACCATTCTGTTTCAATTTCACAGCATAATCCAAAATGCCACCATGTATAATATTTTCTAAATCCTCCATTTCATCCACACAATGAATCATACCTATATCCGCATAATCAGTGTGATAGCTTTTAAGTTCCTGTTCAAAGCCTTTCTGCAACTGCTTTAGGTCTCGTGTACGTACATACTGTCCACGAGGATAATAAGCGCCAAGGTGAATCTGCATTACCATCTTATCCCTATGTCCTTCTAGTGCAGCCGCAATAGCAGGCTGTGCACTAGAATCATACATGACCGTATCCATAAGATTGATTCCCTGTTCCATACCATACTCTATTATTTTACGCACCTGCTGTGGAGACGCTTCGCTTAAGCCTCCCGCACCTATTCCTATTGTACTTACTTTTCCTCCATCATGAGGTAAATCTCTATATTCCATTTAAATTTTTCCTTTCTGAAGTCAATGCTTCATTCATTATCTAATAATTCTTGCAACCATTACTATGTCGCCCGCCACATTCCTCCTGTAGCTTTGTTAACAAAGTAAGTGAAATACTCGTGGATTATCATCCTTTTTATGTTATTATTTGTTGTTCATATTTACAACAAGCATAACACTTAAAGTTAGCTTTAAGTCAATAGGTTATTTTTTATAAGCAAAATTATAGAACCGAAACTTGCGATAAACCCTACTACACTAAAAAATTGCAAAAGATGCCTTATCTATAATAGATGTATAGCTGAAAATCCGGCTAAGGTGAAAGCAACCCCAGCCGGTATCTCTGATAATCTATTCAATTTCACACTCAATTTCCGTACTATCTAGTAGAGTAACAATAATTTTCCTCCCTCAAATACAGTCATCTTCTCAACTATTGCATTAAAAGCTTCAATGAAAACTTTATAAAGTACACTATCATCTATATGCTTGTTCTCACCGCTCTTTTTCACCTTCACCTCATACTTCCTATTGCACCTCCATACTACAATTCATCTGATTTCTTTAGTAATTCTTATAGTTATTTATGACGAACTTTAAGAAGAATTTGTTGCACTTTATTACTTACCCCGGTCATATATCAAAAGTTCTCAGATATTACTTTTCCGCCTTAATGTGTACCTACCTTTACAAACAATATTTAATGTTCATTTATAAAATTATTAAGTCGTTCATGCCAATCATCTGGTTCAAAAATCCCCGGATCTGTATCCTCCCCAAATAAAAGATCTACTAAGTATCGCGGCTTTTTACCACCTATATACATTGATTTACTTATAAATACTATTCTCAAATTATATTAACTACTTTTTTCCTTGCATACACATCTTCTTATTTATATTTATTTAGTCTTGTATTGTTGTTAGACAAAATATCATTAAAATATGGAATCATTCCAATTATTCACGCTTCTTGTTTTATTGAATAGTATAGATAATTGAGATTGACATACTTGTGTCTTAAAACTTTTTCACCTCAGAGATGATATTGTCATTCCAATATATATATATATTAAACAATTATTTCCAGGGAAATATTCTGAATTATATGACTATTGCAATTTCATTA
Source organism: Clostridium algoriphilum (assembly GCF_020443705.1). Classification (GTDB taxonomy): domain Bacteria; phylum Bacillota; class Clostridia; order Clostridiales; family Clostridiaceae; genus Clostridium_AD; species Clostridium_AD algoriphilum. The sequence goes on along the minus strand of NZ_JAIZZK010000033.1, from coordinate 27,055 downwards.
AGACTAACTCAAAATAATTTAGTTACCTCTTATTTTGTATATACGTAAAAAAGAAGGTTATTTTAAACCCTCTTCATGTTCAACATAATTGAAAAACCTTTGATTATTGTTTATATATCTTTTTAAAGTTCTTGGACTAATTTTTCTAATTTCACAGTCAAATATAAATTCTTTCAATTCATCATTTATTAACATAAAAAAACGCCCTCTCATATTGATTGATTATCAATATAATAAGGTGTTCAACTGGTACATTCATTACTAAGATGAATTAAACTATTCGTATACCATCATGCTATGTCCTTAAAGTCCCTCTCCCTCAAACTCATCTGGATACTCAGAATTGTGATAGACATCCTGAACATCTTCATTCTCCTCAAGAGTATCTATAAGCGCCTGAACTTTAACAGTACTTCTTGCTTAAACTCCTTATCGTAAGTTCTAACCTTGCCCATTTACCAAAAACCTCCTATAATTAACTTATATTATATTCGGTTTCTTCATGTCCGGCAAATCCGGGAAAGGTCAATAGACCTTTCTTCCTTATCAGAAACTTTCTTTCTGAATTATCTTAAGTCTTTCCTTTCAAACATTCTTAAGAACTTTTCCTTTCGAACTTACCTAATAAATTTTCTATATGAACTTTATGCGAATGCCAATGAAAAATTAGAATCCATTTTCCACTAACCATTTCATAATGCTTTCTTCTCTTTCCTTAATATCGTCATGCTGCGCATCGTATTTACGCATTTTCTTCTGTGTAACAATATTTCCATCTACCATATACAATATTCTTTCAGTTTTTGCTGCCACCTTTACATCATGCGTAACGAGCATTACGGTTGTGCCTTTTTTATTAATCTCTGCTAGAATTGACATAATCTCTGCTGCCGATTTGGAATCTAATGCGCCGGTCGGTTCGTCTCCAAATATGATATCCGGATCATTTATCAATGCTCTGCAGATGCCGGCCCTCTGCAGCTGTCCACCAGATGCCTGGGTGATATTATTATCCGCAAGCTTTTCAATTCCTGTCATTTTAAGTAGTTTTTTTGCTTTTTGATTTACCGCATTTTTATCCGCATCTTTTGATACAAGAGCAGGAAACATAACATTGTCAATCAATGACAGATTCTTTAAAAGATTAATATCCTGAAAGATAAATCCCATGTTACTTAGTCGAATCTTCGCCAGTTCTTCTTCTTTTAGTCCACCGATTTCACGACCTTTAAATTTCACACTACCAGAAGTAATTCTATCCATACCGCATACATTATATAGCAGTGTTGACTTCCCGCTTCCGGATGGCCCCATGACCGATACGAATTCACCTTTTTCTATCGCAAAGTTTACATCCTTTAAGATATGAAGCTCATTATCTTTCCCTAATTCTACTTTTTTGTTCATACTTCTTGCTTCTAATATATTGATCATACATATTCCTCCAATATAAAATATTTAAATCAAAGTCTATATCCACAGAGGCACACCGGAATGCCTTATTTTTCAGGAATCTGCATTCTTATCTGTATCGGTGCCTTCACGCAGAAGACTTCTTCCACCTTCGCAGATACGCCTCCTGCCCGGACCTTTTTCAGCAGTTCTAACTTCTTAAACCTACAGATAAATCATCTTCTACTGTTACCTTACAGCACACAGATATAGTAACTCCAACTACTATAATCAGCGCTAACGGACATAGCAGAAAGGTCTGCCATGCAACAACAACAAATTGAATTCTTGCAGCTCCTATAGAGGACATTGCCATACTTACAAGAAACTCCCCTAAATAATTAGAAGCCAGCACTCCAAGTATGATTCCCAATATCAGTACCATCAAAATCCCTGCCATATATTGATGTTTAACATTTTTAGAAGTTAATCCCACACTTCGCATGATTGCAATCTGGGACATATCCTTTGACAATAACATCTTAGTGAATAATGCAGTTATCAATATAACAATTATTACTGCAATTGCGATTCCGCATATAACAATTGTGCTCATCTGATCAATCATATTTCCATTAGTCTGCTGTGTATATTCTTTGATATCATTTGCCTGCGCAGAATCATAGGTATTCTGATAGTAGTCCACTTTCTTTTTAATATCAACGCCTGGAGCCACATCCATGTTCGCAATATACCAAAGAATGGCATCTTCATTTAAACCAAGACTGGTATCCGCCTTCGCTGTTTTCCCACCATTTGTAATATCTTGATAAATACCACATACTTTCATAATCTTTTCCGTCCCTGCAACCTTTACTACTAATTCATCTCCCACTTTCTTGTTTAATTGGTCTCCTGACGCATTTACATAGGAAATTGAGATTTCCCCTTCACCCTTCGGTGCTCTCCCTTCCAGATAATTTAATGGAAATACGCCAAAATCTCCGGTTTCAATATTAATATAGTCCCAGGAACCTTCCGGATTTTTGACCTGGTAGGCACATGTGATGTAGGCCGCATACTTTTTAATATCCGAATCATTCTTCAGCTCTTCCTGCAGCTTTTTAAAATCTTCTGTAATCGTATCTGTCCTTCGAAGATCGATTCTCATGTCGCATTTTCCCATTCCCATGTATGTGGAAAATGACCGTGAATTCATGGTGTTATACATATTTATCGGAAGAATTACAATAAACGTACTCACTACAAAAATTAAAATCAGTAACCTGTATAATTTGAAACGCTTCCATACATCCCTAAGTCCCATGTAAATATTGGTGCTGAAGAATTTGTTCTTAAGCAGTGGAAAACTGTATTTTCGGTTCTTTCCACGCTCCATGATATCTGAACGTAATGCTTCCACCGCAGAAATCTTATCGATTGTTTTCAGTACTTTCTTGCAGTACATCACAATCATGAAATATACAAATAATGGAGCTATAAGAGATAGTCCATATTTTAAGTTTCCTGATAAATTCGAAGATATATAAAGTCTCATATTAGCGTTAAACAGATTTACCACTATAAAGGAAAGCAAATAGCCTATTATACCGGCTACCACTGCCATGACTCTGTATTTGATAAGATATACCTTATTTATATCCTTTTTGGATACTCCCATTGCTTTCATAACACCGATTTCTCTTAAATCTTCATCAATCGTTGCTAGAAACGTAAGTCTGATACAGAAGGAAGCTATAATAATCAGCAGAATACTGATAAGTATAATTACCATCGCAACTGTCGCATCTGACATGGCATTAAACAATATAAACATCTTTCCTGAGACTATAGGACCGTTTGCCGGAAGACCTGCTTTGGTATATGCAGTCTGAACAGCCTGAGAATCCCCATTTTTATTCAGTTTAAACTCGATAAGATATTCCAGTTCCCCTACCTGCTTTTTAAGCATTTCATCATAGTCCGCCTGATTAATAACAAACCGTTTCGAAGTAATCATGGAAGAGTTCATCTCATAATCTCTTGCATAATCTGAAATGACAAGTTCTTTCTGATACGCTTCACTTTTCACTGTAATCGTATCACCTATTTTTAAGTCAAATTGTTTCATGAGATAGATGGGAACCGCCACTTCGCCTTCCTTTACATCCAGCTTTTCATTATCCAGATCCAATATAAAATCAAATTTCTTATTTTGTACAACAAATGAACTTTGCTGTATCGTTCCATCCATCGTTTCATTTTTGCCGAAAAAAATATTCATTCCATCTAAATCCAGAAGAACCATCGTCTCCTGCATCGCTATGTTCTCACGCTGTTCTTCTGTAAATTTATCAATTTTTGCCTGGTCATATTTTCCTAAATGCATCTGCGTAATGTCAGATGGGACTGCACGTTCCTGCAACTGCGACATCGACTGAATCAGATTTGCAATGATATTTGTTGCACTAGCTCCCAAAATAACTGCCATGGTTATAAATACAGACACTGCCACAGTTATGATTTTCTTCCTGCTGAAATCATTCTTTACAATTTTAAAAAACATTATTTTTTCTCCTTCCGACTATATGTCATTGCTTTTAAATCTCTTATCATTGAAATGATTGTTATGCCTCCAAACTACCTTCTGCTTCTTTCTGTGTTTCCATTTCACGGATAGTCTTTGATTTAGATACAATTAGTGCCGTAATTACAAGACCCAGTCCTGCAAGAATTATTAAGAATCCGATTCCCCTTGTTTCACCAGTTCCTATGATTTTCCCAACAGTATCTGCCAGCACACCACCTTTTACCAGTGCCGGATTAAATACATAATCTGCAAGAACACCTGCCAAAACATAAGCAATTACATATCCAAGCTGTGAAATCAAAGAAATAAGCCCCCATGCTCTACCCTGCTTATCATTATCAATGGATTTTCTTATGAGAACATCAATACTTGTAGTCGCATATGGCAGGGAAGCAAAGAATAAAAACCCTGAAATAATAATGACCGGAATGCTTGTCGTTGCGCCAAAGCCTGCCATAGCAATACCAGACACAATAAAGCTTGCCACCATGACATTTACATAATTGCTCTTTAAGATTCCACTACCAATCATGATACTGGACACCATCATACCGCAGGCAACTATTGTCTGCAGAATTCCTGTTGTTTTCTCACTGGCAAAGGATAAGATCATCGGTTTTGACAGCACCTGAATAAATCCCATATAAAACATTAAAAAGGAAACAAGTATAATTAACAGCATGACTCCTTTAGCCTGGAGAATAATCAGCCATCCTTCTTTTAAGTCTATAAAAAAATTCATTTCTTTCTTAACCTGTGACTTTACCGCAAGAGACTTTCTTACGGAAAAGATTGCGGCAACCGTTACAACAAAGGTCATAATATCAATGATAATTATCACTTCAATACCATAAGATGCCAAAATTAAACCACCAATAATAGGTGAAATCAAAAACTTTGAAGAGGATGCAATCGACACCATTCCACTTGCTTTTGCATAGTCATCCTCTGTCAGTAAATCCGTAATTGTTGCTTTATATGCCGGATCTAACAAAGCTACAAATGCGGAGCTAAATCCCACACAAAGGCAGATTTGCCACACCTGAATATGTCCTTTGTTCATAAGCACCAGCAGAGCGATCAGCCCAAACGATGATACAATATCTCCCAGTAGCATGAGTAGTCTTCTATCAAATCGGTCTGCAAGAACCCCCGCAGCCGGACATAATAAAATTGCCGGCAGAAGTGCTGCCATTTCCACCATTGACACATCCACAGCTGAATGTGTCAGCTGCCACACATACACTCCAAGACCAAAGGCTGTCATTCCAGAACCGATATTAGATATAAGTTCCCCCATCCAGATAATCAGGAATTTTTTAAAGCTATCTTCTTTTTTTACTTCATTCACTATATGAAATCTCCCCTCTATAACTTTTAATTTATTTCAAAATTATTTTAAAGTTTAGTAGTAAATGTAATATACTTCTTAGTAATTCTAATTGTATGTATATAATCTCTTTTTATTTATATTGACTTTAAAGATCAACCTTATAATACCATATTATTCAATTTATGTTATTTTTTTTATTTGTCATTAAACAATAAAAAATTACAAAATATAAATGAATATCGGATAAAAGTCAAAGAAGATATACGAAGTGGTACGAACCTTTCAGCTATGAATAGAAGTCCGATACAAGATACTTCTAAATTTACTCCTGATGACTGGGTAAGATACATCACTCCGCTATTAATCCGCGCTTTAGCAGAAACTAAGGAAGGACTTAACCCTGAACACTTGTATCAGGAATTTATTTTATCAGGCGTGCTTGTTGGACTTGGAAAGACTCCTCAGGAAGCCATTGAACAAGTTGAGGAATGAAAAAAAACAGGTGTCTCACAGCTACTTGCAAAGAGCAAAATGGCAAGGGGTTACTATTTTTAGAGTGTAAAGCTAAATATAATAATAAAATGCGATACTTAGTATTTAAGTTATTGCATTTTATTTCTATGATTACCCTTTAAGTACACCAATCTTAGGCAGCTTAGCCAGTTTGCTTGCCACTCCATGGCAGCTTTCAAACTGCGAGCTTAAATCTTTACCAGCAGTTAAGTCATAGTGTATCGCTCCGCTCCATTTTGAATTATCGCTGACATCATATACGATTCCGTTAACTGATACATAGGCAGGTTTTCCCATAGTACCGTCATATTGGGCAAGTTCATTTAAAGTAAATACCTTTGTTTGCCTGCAAAAACCTCTTGATGTTGACCAATATGCTTTTGCTTCTTCTTCAAGCAATTTTAATCTTGTATAATAATCTGGAAACTCACTGAGGTGAGCCAGTGCAATTTTTCCAGTAGTAATAGGCTCATCGGCAGTTACATTTGTCTGATTGTATTTTCTTCCATGTTCAAGTTCAGTGGTTACTCCCATCCAGTACTCATTTAAATCAAATTTACTGTTTGCAAAATCAATACCGAGAAGTAAAGCAATAGCTGCAGCTTCCTCCTTAGAAAAGTTAGTTTTAGCAGTGTCTAAATTGGTTGCTACACTATTTGAATTCTTGTTCAGTATATAGTTGTACTTAGTTGCATGCTTCATCTCATCAGTGAGAATTCTAAACACTGTATCCCTATATAGCCTGCTAGGCAAACCTTCTCTTATAAATCTATACTTTTCCATAGCACTCAATTCACCAAAAACAGATTTGCTTATACCTTCAATATATGACGCTGGTCTTATGAAATTTTCACCATTATTACTTTGAATTTCTACACCAGTGTAATATTTGTACATTTCTCTAAACCACTTACGATGATTTCTTTCTTCATCTCTTATGGATGTGATAATGTTTTTTTCTTCTTGAGTAGAGGCTACACTAATCAAGTAATCGTAGAGAAGTTCATCAGCTCTTTCATCTTGTACTGCTTCCTGTATAAGGTCTAGTGAGTTGTTAAAAGATTCTTGAGTAAAATCCATACCATAGTTGGAATAGTTTATGCGTGGTGCCATATAAGGGTTTCCATATTTATACAAATAAATCACTCCTATTAAAAACTTACTATTAATATATGTAGATTTACTATTAATGAGCATGTACATAAAAGCACCCAAACAATTTAGCAATGCTTACGGATTCTGTGGAAATATAGAATTAAATATTTTACATTAGATTTATTATAGTTGTTAAATCGTAATGTTCATATTTTAAGGAAAAAATATAATTGATTTTCCATTAAACTATGTAGTATTAGACATTGAAACAATATCAGAAGCACATTTGTGATTAGCTGCAAAGACTCTTCTGATTTTTTCATTTTAATAATTCTTTTTCCTTAATAGAAAAGTCTTCTTCTGTTATAATTCCATCATCTAATAATTCTTTATATTTCATAATCTCATCTGTTACTCTTTGTTGATTACCCTCTAATTCCAATAACCTCACCCCACTTATTTTGTCTGATTTAAGGCATGGTGATATTTTGGGCTTTTTTATAAGAGTAATTATAGTAACTTTAATTGGACTTTTGTTAAACATTATATGTGAAAAATAAAACATATAACTGCTCATAAGTAATTATATTGTTTCATACTTGTAAACTATGATGAAGTAACTAATAACATTTCAAAAGCATAAAGTAAATTAAGAATTAAATTCAAGGAAGTGATATGACTAATATGATATCATTAATCAGCACGGATGTTCTTGCAATCATTGCACTTTGTTTTACAATAAGTTTTGCTAAGCGGAACGTTGCAATATGTAATAAAAAAAATATGATTTACATATCTGCAGCAGATATTACAATTATTTTGCTAATTTTAGAAATAACGACTATTTTAATGGAACTTTCAAGTAACAACAAACTTATGATACCCCACCGTATAGCTAACATCTTAGGATTTTCTTTGAGCCCCATAGTTCCTTTTATTCTTTTATTCTTTAATAGCAATAAAGAAAAAATTTTTTTGTATAATTGCTTTTTAACAATACCATTATGTTTTAATGATTTTATGTGCGTTTTAAGCTATAAAACAGGCTTCATCTTTTTCGTCGATGCTCAAAATCAATATACACGAGGAAATTTATTTTTACTGCCCACTATAATTTGCATGTTTTATTATGTATTGTTTGTAATAGCTGTAATCAAAAATAGTGTTAAATACGAAATGGAAGATAAAAAAATCTTAATTCTTGTTCTTTTTATACCTATACTAGGAAGCATTCTTCAGATTTTATTTAAAGATTTAATACTAATTTGGAGCTGCACCTCTATATCTTTGCTGATATATTATATTTTTTTGCTTGAGCTACAATTCAGATATGATATTCAAACTAGAATTAAAAATCGTGCAGCATTTGAAAATGAAATGGAAAAATATATAAGTAAAGATAAAAATGCAACAATTGTTGTGTTTGATTTAAATAACTTAAAGAGTACTAATGATAAACACGGACATAAAGCTGGAGATGAAATGATTTTTCATACCGCAAAAATTATAGAGGAAAGCTTTATGGGTGTTGGTAAGGCTTATAGGATCGGCGGTGATGAATTTTGTGTTATTTGTAACGAGATTCCAAGGGAATTATTAGATAGTGCTCTATCTAATTTAGATGACTTATTAATTAAAGTAAATCAAAAGAATCACATTAAAATTGTACTTGCTTATGGACATGCATTTTACAACAAAAATGAAAATGAAAGTATATATTCTACATTTGTTCAAGCTGATAAAGATATGTATATTCACAAAGCAAAATTAAAGGGATTTTATGGTATAATGGAGAACGATTAGTAAAATGATGTATATTTTATAAAGATATATTTTATAAAGATATATTTATATAGCGATAAAACTGTGAATGAAAGAATAGCTGCTTTTGTTTGAATCCTTTCTGAAATCATTTCAAGTTCGCCACTTTATATCTATAAATTTATCTATAAATATATAGATAAAGGTAATGAATAATATTCTAATATGTCATCTCAAATAACCCCATACCATTAGATATGGGGTTTAATATTGCGATTCCAATGATGTTAGTATCAAATGTCATAAAATTTATATTTCACTACATAATTATTCTACCTATATAAATATAATGATATGTAAATAATTAGTATTGCATTATTCCCATTCAATATTATTTTTAATTACCTTGGCAGGCACTCCCACAACTAAACACTTAGTAGGTACATCCTTTGTTACAACTGCCCCTGCTGCAATTATTGCACCATCTCCAATGGTTACTCCTTTTAGAATGGTTGCTCCCATTCCAATCCATACATGATTGCCAATATTAATTGGTTTTGATTCTTCATATCCTTCATATATGATATTATGGTTATCCGAATCTCTTATGGTCACCTGATCTGCAATAATAACACCAGTGCCTATTGTGATATGATTAAAACATAAAATCATTGAATTAGAATTTATATACCCACTGCCTATTTTTAAAACAGCGTTTTCTTGTATGCTTACAGTGCAACCATTAAATATAGTAAAATCTCCATCAATAATTAATCTACTTGACTTTTTAGCTAAAAAAATAGTTTCTCGGTTGGTCACCATATCCCAAAATGTTCCTATATTCAATCTCCCATTAATTTTAATAAGACTGTCTCTAGCAATCTTAATTCTTGCTTTCCTATAAGCCAAAATAGATATTTTCTTTTCATTTTTTCTATAAATAAGCAATGAAAAATATAATGTCTTTAAAAGATTAATTTCTTTCAGCATTTTCAACCTTTTTGTTGCTCTTGTTATCATAACATCATCCCCCTATGTAATATAATTTATACTAACTAGTATACTCATTTTCTTATTCTCCTTTACCTGTTTCTTCCTAAAGTTCTCCCATGTCGATTTATATCATTCTTTGTCATTAATGTTTATATTATCACACAGATTGTAATACTACTAGGTGCATTTTGTTGCATCTTATAAATTATAAGATAAAATTAGTTTGCAAATAAGAATCCGCCTTTTGGCGGATTAATTATACAACAATATAAACATAATTGATTAAAATCATCAATGTTGTATTTGTCAACTGAAAATTTCCCCGAATTTTAATTATATCCAGCTAAACAGGCCTTTATTCCGAGGCCTACGGAAATATGAGTTTTCCCAGTTCCAGGATTTCCAGCTAAAATTACATTTTGACCTGTTTTAATAAAATCAAGTGAACTTAACATATTTATTTTTTTCTTAGCATCAGTTGGTAAATCTTCTATTACAAGGTCTTCAATATATTTTTTATAAGGGAATTTTGCTAACCTAACTCTGTTTTGTTTACTGCTTAAGCTTAGTAAATTCCCCTTCTAATTGTTCTATGTTGACCTTTGCTTCGTTAACGGTTAACTAAATAAGACAATCCTTATTAATATTCTTATTGCCACTTGTCATAGCAAGCATCTACGAATCAATTTTATTCTTCAAAGCTTTTCTAGGCACAGTTTGTATAGCTTTTACTATTTATTTTAAAATATTTTAAGCATATAAAAAAGCACTCAAATTAATGAATACTCTTATATACTAACGGTTTATTAATCTTTATATCCTTGTAACTTGTATATTAGCTTGAATTAAGTTTTTAAAAATTTCATCAATAGTATTTTCATCAATAAAATCTTTCAATTGTGGGTTACTTTCTTTAGCATTAACATAAATAATTAGATATCTTCCTAATTCTTTAACAATCCTTAAATTAATATACACCATATCATCACGACCATTTTTATCAATGCTACTAAAAGTAATTCTATCATCATAATAACCTATTTTAATTTTTTTATAACCTTGTATTTCAATATAACTCTTTGAATCTGTTGTTGCTTGGACATCTTTTACATTATATTTGTCCAAACTTCCGTTAAAAATATCAACAAAATTTTGCATTGCTTTACTAATAATATTAGTATCAATTGTTAATTTTCTAAACTGCAAAGCTAATTGCTCTTTCCAATCCATTTCTTCTTTCAAATCCATTTATTCTTTACCTCCCCACTATAGAACTACTTATACTATATAATTCTATAAGTGTAATCATATTCCTTTATTGCAAATATCTTTAGTTATCCTTATCTTCAATTATTTTAGTCAGTGTATCAATTTATAGCTCTTCATTATTAACCTTACTATTATTCTTCTTAAATACATCCAAAGCTTTTATCTTAGTATTCCTTGTAATTCTTCTAAAGTTTCGATGTTTAATTCTTGTTTCAAATAATTATGAAATAAGGCATTGCTATTTTTGTAACTTTTAATTGTCCTTTTAGCATAATTTACCTCACAATCGAATAAGAATTTCCTTAAAATATCTTTTAATTCCAACAAAAAAAGCACCTCCAAATATATATAAATAATACATACATTTAGAAGTGTTATTTGCCTTCATGAATCGATGAAAATACGTTTGTCATCACAATTTAAGTTCCTAAAATCTTAGAAACCGTTGCCATACCCTATCCCTCAAATTCCTCTGGGTACTCAGCATTGTGATAGACATCCTGAACATCTTCATTCTCCTCAAGAGTATCTATAAGCGCCTGCACTTTAACAGCGCCTTCCATGCTAGTTGGTACCATGTTATCTGGTATCATTGTAATTTCTGCAGAAGCAAATTCAAAACCTGCTGCTTCTAATACTTCCCTTACTTCTCCAAAGGTTTCAACAGTTGTAATAATTTCAAACATTTCTTCTTCTGCGTTGAAATCTTCTGCTCCTGCTTCAAGTGCTAACATCATTATCTCATCTTCATCCATAACATCGGTTCTTTCTATAATAATTTGACCTTTTTTAGCAAACATCCAGCTTACGCATCCAGCTGATCCCATATTTCCATGGTGTCTATCAAATGCATGCCTTACAGTTGCCACACTTCTATTTTTTTTGTCAGTTAACGTTACAACTACTACGGCAACGCCTTCTGCTCCATAACCTTCATAAACTATTTCTTCGTAACTTACGCCCTCAAGCTCCCCAGCGCCTTTTTTAATTGCTCTATTTATTGTATCTAGTGGCATATTATTAGATTTAGCTTTTGCAACTACATCTCTAAGATGGGCATTAATTTCTAAATTAGAGCCACCATTTTTGGATGCCATTATTATTTCTTTACCTAATTTTGTGAACACTTTACCTCTTATAACATCAATTTTACCTTTTTTCTGTTGTATGTTGTGCCATTTAGAATGTCCAGACATTTAAATTCCCCCCAACTAATTATTTTATATGTGAAATATTTCTAAGCAAGCCTAATAAATAGCAATACTTCTATGAATTAGTTTAAGTACATTACATTACCATTATATCATAGAAATAAAGTACTATTCAAATAAAAAAGAAAAGTATATACTACTTTTCTTTTCAAGACTAAATGATAGAATTTATAACTTCACTATCGTACAATCTATTTTCTAGTTTGAAGTATATTTTAATCTCATCTTCGTAAAACAAAGCTTTTCCTGAGGTAACCTCAGTTATTTCTGACTTTAATTTTTCTAAATTACTAAACTGACAAAGTATTTTGATTTTTACTTTGTCAGTATAATCTATATGCTCTATATAAAAGTTTTCTCTAGCACACACATGTTGTAACTTCCCAAGTAAATCGTATTCAATTAATATTTCTATTAGTATACCTTTAACCTTTTCAACTATACCGCCTTCTTTAATAGCTAAAGATGCTCCTTTTGAATAAGCTCTTGCAAGGCCTCCAGTTCCTAGAAGAATTCCTCCAAAGTATCTGGTAACTACAACAGCTACATCTGTTATATCACTCTTCTTTAAAACCTCAAGCATTGGAATACCTCCAGTGCCTTGAGGTTCTCCGTCATCACTATACCTTTGTACTTCTCTATTTTCACCAATTATATAGGCATAAACATTATGCCTTGCTTGTTTGTGTTTGCTTTTAACGCAATGAATAAATTCTTTAGCTTCTTCTTCACTTTCAACTCTTTTACTATGTCCAATAAAAATAGACTTTTTCTCTTTAAATTCAGCAACGGATTCATCTTTTATTGTAAAATAGCTCATTTTATTTCTCCTATCAATCCCTACTTGTTCTAGATTAAAACTTAAGGTAAACCTCTAATTATTATCTATAATTGCTTCATTAGCAATAAAAAACTCTGTGCAGCGTCGATTATATACTTTTTATCTGTGTTTTCATATATACCCTTTATCTTTATAATAGCTTTTTCACTTTTTATTTTTCCTAGAGATTTTATTGCATAACTTATCACTTGTGGATTCTCGTCACAAAGTGCTCTAATTAATGCTCCTTCAGCCCTTATATCTCCCATTTTTCCCATAGCCGAAACTGCCATTCTACGTACATTTATGTATTTATGAACAGATGCTTTAATCAAAATATTTAGACAAGATTCTTCCTTTAATTCTCCCAAAATCCAGACTGCAGACTCTTTGTCTTTAGGGTGCATTTCAACATATGTTGTTCTTATTAACTCAATTAACATATTTTTATTATCTTCACTCATTGAATTCAGAAAAAATATTTTATCTTCTTTACCGGCTTTAGCAATACTTTTAAAAAGTTCTTCAGTATCATTGCTATGCACTAAAAATCTATATTTTATTTTACCATCTATAATATGTTTTTGCACAATGGCATTATCCAAATTTCTAATTTTACATATTGCTTCCATGTTTTTTCCCTCTAAAAATAAAAAATAAGATATTTCCTCATGGGAATATTTACTTATACTTGCCCAATCAATGTCCACTAGTCCTTTTCTCAAATCTTCTCTCCTTACTCTTTAGCTATTTGGGTCTCCTCATTTAATATCTCTGATATAATTTTAATTCCTTCTTCTATTTCAGGTTTTCTCATTTCAGAAAAGCTCAATCTAAAATAATCACTACCCTCCTGAGCATTCTTATAGAATAAAACTCCTGGCGTAACAAGAACATTTCTGTTTTTGCACCTATAAAATAATTTCATAGAATCAATTTTAAATTCAACAGCTATCTTAAAATAAAAATGAATTCCACCTCCTGGAGTATAATAACTAACCTTATCACCTAAATATTTTTCTATACAATCAAGCATAAAGTTATATTTCTCTTTGTAAGCCATATTAAGTCGACTTATGTGTTCTTTCCAAAGATCTTTATTTATATATAAATCTAGAGCACGTTGCATAAGACTTGATGTTGATATATCTGTGTTTATTTTTGAATTTTGAATATGTTCTTTATGTTTCTGTGGTGATATCATATAACCTAGTCTTATTCCTGGAAGAAATATCTTTGAAAAACTCTTTATGTAAATAACTCTATCATTTATATCTAAGCTCTTAAAACTCCTATATAACTTATGATCATATATTAGTTCAGATAAATAATCATCCTCTACAATATAAAAATCATATAACTCAGCGAGTTCTAATATTCTTAGCTTTTTATCTAAACTATAGGTGGCTCCTGTAGGATTTTGGAAATAACTCATGGCATAAAAACATTTTATTTTGTTCTTTTTTAATACCTTTTCAAATTGAGGTAAATTTATGCCATCTTCTAACATATCGACTTCAAATATATTAGCCCTTCTCCATTTAAAAACAGTTAGTGCACCTCCGTAAGTTGGCTTTTCTACAACAACATTATCATGTACATTAATTATAGACTTAGAGACTATATCAATACCCTGTTGTGCTCCTGAGAGTATCAATATATCCTCATTACTGACCTTATTATCCCAGAAGAAACTACTTATGCTATTTCTAAGTCCCTCATACCCCAAAGATTCTTTATAAGCAAAAGCCTCCGTACCATCTCTATCTAATACCTCATTTAATACATCTTTAAATACTGTTACCGGGAAAAATTCACTACAATTAATTTCTCCAGTAAAATCCACATAGTTTTTTAGATCTCTCCCAGATATTTTTTTCAAAGTATTAGAATATTCCTTTTTAAACCTAATGTTTGTATCTCTTCTTTTAGCATAAGTGCCACTGCCCATTTTTTGATATGCATAACCCTCAGCTTCAAGTTTTTTATAAGCACTGACTACAGTAACCTCATTAACCATTAATATTTTTGATAAATTCCTTATTGAAGGTAATTTTTCACCATCATCAACATTGTTTTCATCAATCATTTTTTTTATGTGCTTTGTTATTTCTATATACTTAATACTATCATGATCAAATTTAATTTCATACTTATGCATATGTCCACCTATTTATTTTAAAAGTATTAAACAAAATAAACATTTTGGTAAAATAAGATTTTATCTTTGTCTATCTTAAAATCTCTACTTTCTTTTTTAATAATATTTCTTTCCCATAATTTATTTAGTAGTTCTTCCATATCAATGTCAAAATCCTTAAACAAATCATCCTTCATAATCTCCTCTGAGCTCAAAAAGGTATCTTTTTCTCTTATATAGTTTAAAAGCAAGGCACAATTGCTCTTAATACTTGAATTTATACTTTTCTCTAAAAATGTCATAGTCTCTTGAATTGTTTCTACTGGATTAGATTTTTCAAAAAACAACTTATCAACACACTTTTTTAGTTCATCATTTAAATTTAAGGCCATTGCCATAACGTCCTTACTAATCATATATCCTGATGAGTTAACGAATAACCTTGAATACTTTTCTATACATCTTATACAAGTACTATAGGCTGTATAAATACCATTACTTGATAAATACTTTTTACATACTCCAATATCTTTTAATAATTCCCCTAGAAAATACATTCCCCAACGTTCTCTATCTACATCCGGAAAATATCTACCACCGTCGTAAATTACTGTTATATCAATATCTTTCGAAAATACTAATTTTGAAGCTGATAAAATTCTATGTAAAAACCCACCTTTTAAATCATCGGAATAAATTTGTATGAATTTTTCCTTGCCCATAAGTTTAATATGAATAGGAATACCCTTCTCCTCTGAATATATATCTCTAATTTTTTCATAATTTTCATTGACAATTACAATAAAATCAATATCTGATTCTTCCCATAAATCACCTGTTACCATACTTCCAAAAATCATTACTGATAAAACAGTTTCATCAATCTTTATTCTATCTAGCACACTATTAAAAGCATTTTGATATTGTAAAATAGTTTTTGTCATTTCTTTCACTCCCCCAATTAAAATGTATAAGTAATTCTAAATATATTCTATTATTTTATGACAAAGTTTCTTAAAAAATATTGTATTATTCTTAATTCTTTTATAAAAATTGCATATAAAACACTGGTATATATGCTCTCAAAATCTATTATTGTCATAAATGTTTATATTATCAGTATAATTGTCAAAAAAATTCTTGCAATATACCTTTATCGTTCATTATAGCACTACATTTTTCACAGTTACAGTTATTCCTTTCTAGATTATTATAAACCAGAACTATTATGCCCATAATTTTACTTAAATATTGTTTATCATATTTATTTCTTTAGATTTTTACACGTTAATTTTAATACTAAAGAGAAATGCATATTTATCTTTAGTATTAAAAATTTAAAAATAAAGAGAATCAAGTTTAAATTATTAAACTAACTCTCTTTATTAATATAAAATCTATTTAATGTCATAACTTGAAAATTTCAGCATTTTGTCAACTTTACATCTCAATACTTTAAGTACATCCCCAGAAATTTCATCAACTCCTTCTACTAAATCTAAAGCATCCTTTATTTTAGAACTACGACCAAAATTCGTATTTGCTAAACTAGCTGCAGTAGCTGAAAAATCAAGAGATGCAAGCCCTAAGGTATATAGAGTATCTATTAATGGTTTTATATCATTTTCAAAATAAGCCCTTGCTTTAAAATCTAACGGCAATCTATCCAATTCAAATCTTAAAATATTTATATCTGTAGCCTTTTCTGCCAATGTTTTAACATCAAAATTATTTGATGTATCGGTAGTGTTAGATGTACCCGATGTATTAGAAGTACCTGTTGTTCCTGTTGTTCCTGTAGTATTTGATGATGTTCTCCTATGACTGTCTTCTCTATTAACATTCTTAGCTTTTTCATTACTTGAATTTAAATCATTATCTCCCATATCTACTCCTAAATCCTATAATAAATGCTATAGACCTAATATTAAATTATATAAAATAAGCATAGATTTTATTACACTTATAAATAATTATTTATAAAGACAACCTCAACTATACTAAAATATACTTTTCACACTTGTTATAAACTTCATCGTCACCTTGTACAGACATAAGTGTTCCTTCTTCATTGAACTTTTCTGAATCAACCTTTGACCCTCTATGCAAATATGCTACCATTGCCTGATCACTATATGGTATAAGAACCTTAAATGTCTTTAATGTGTATGGAAATTCTTTGCATGTTTCTTTTAATAGCTCCTCCAAATTTGTACCATCTTTTGCTGATATTTCAATTGTTTTTAAGTTTTTATATTTTTCTTTTATCTTTAGTATATTTTCTTGCGAAGCTATATCAATTTTATTAAGCACTAATATCATTGGCTTATCACTTGCATTCAATTCTTTTAGAACTACATCTACAGCTTCTATTTGTAGCTCTGCAGTATCAGATGATGCATCAACTACATGTAGCAATAAATCTGAATATACAACTTCTTCAAGTGTTGATTTAAATGCTTCAACTAAATCATGTGGAAGTTTTCTTATAAACCCTACGGTATCTGTTACAGCTGCGACTCTATTATCCGGTAACATAAGCGCTCTTGTTGTTACATCTAATGTTGCAAAAAGCATATCTGCTTCAAACACTTTTTCTTTTTGTTGAACACTTTTTAATGCTGCAACGTCACATAATGCATTTCTAAGTGTTGATTTACCGGAGTTTGTATACCCAACTAAGGATACTTTTGAAATACTCTCACGGCTTCTCTTTTCTCTTTGTACATTTCTCGTAGTTCTTATTTTTTCTAATTCTTTATTTAAATCAAAAATGCCTTCTCTTATTCGTCTTTTATCAATTTCTAGCTTTTTCTCTCCAGGACCTCTTGTTCCAATTCCTGCACCTGTTCTTGAGAGCATTGTTCCAAGTCCAGTTAAACGTGGTAATCTATATTTTAATTGCGCAAGCTCAAC
The DNA here is from genome assembly GCF_020443705.1 of Clostridium algoriphilum. GTDB lineage: Bacteria > Bacillota > Clostridia > Clostridiales > Clostridiaceae > Clostridium_AD > Clostridium_AD algoriphilum. Next base: position 9,022 of record NZ_JAIZZK010000033.1, on the reverse strand, counting down.
TTGAATTTTCGCTTCCCTAGTTTTCGCTCTTCGAGCAAATATCTCTAGTATTAGTGTAGTTCTGTCTATAACCTTGCATCCAAGAACTTCTTCCAAATTTCTAACTTGAGAGCCTGATAATTCATCATCGAATATAACTATATTAGCTCTTAATGCTTGCCTTACGCCCGCTATTTCTTCCGCTTTACCTCTACCTATATATAACGCTGCATCTATTTTGTGTCTTTTTTGAAGCATTGTATCAATAGTTTCTACATTACAGGCCCTTGCAAGTTCTGTGAGTTCTACTAAATCATCTTCACTTTCTATACCTACCAAAATAGCTCGTTCCCCATCATCTTCAATAATTACATTTGTTTTCATTAATTTTTCAATATATCTAACTTTGTCTACTATATCATATTTTATAACTTCATCTATGTTTAAAGGTCCTATTTCCTCTTCTACTAGAATACCATTATCTATTGCACAAAAACCTATATTATATTTTAAGTCTTCCTTTTCTGATATTCCTATAGCTACTATACAATCTAGCTTTAATTTTATTAAAGCTGACATATCAAGAGCAGATAATCTTGAATTTCCGTTTGGATGAGTGTGTACTATTTTCACAGCCGATAATCGCCCTTCTCTTATATCAATTATAGGCAACTCTACTGTACTACTGTCTCCTATAGCCATACTTATTATATTCCCTTTTCTGTCTATTGATGCACTTACCTCTCTATCCAAATCTTGTGTTACCTCGGCTAGTACATCAACCAATTCTTGAGATAGAATACAATCTTTAGATATTCTTATTTCGCATGCTTTTTCTAATTTATTTAAAATTGAATTTTTAACTCCATCAGTATTTCCACTTATCATTATGAATCACTCCATTCTATTAATATTTTAACAAGTTTTCTTATTCTTATACTTGACAACATTCATATAATTTTATACCATTGTAGCGTCATTGTAAATATATATAGATGGAGGGATTAACATTGGATAATAAAAAAAGAAATATTCTTATATCTAAAGAGCAAATTGATGATAGGATAAAGCAACTCGGTATTGAAATTTCAAATGATTATATTGGTAAAAAATTATATGTTCTTTCATTATTGAGAGGTAGCTTTATTTATACTGCGGACCTTGTACGGCAAATCACCTTGCCTACAAAAATAGGCTTTATGACAACCTCAAGCTATGGTGATGAACTACAATCAAGAGGATCAGTTAATGTTGTAAATGACATTCCTGACAACATTTCTGGATTCGACGTATTAATAGTAGATGATATTGTTGATACTGGGATAACTATGGATTTTATCATATCACGTGTTATTTCTTTAGGCGCTGCTAGTGTTAAATCTTGCGTTCTTCTTGATAAAGTTGATAGGAGAAAAGTTGACCTAATACCTGATTATTGTTGTTTTGAAATTCCCAATGTTTTTGTAGTTGGATATGGATTGAATTACGGTGACTACTATAGAAATATACCTTACGTATTTAATTGGGAAGATTAGTAATCTTACTACCACAAAATTCGCGCAAAAAGTAGTAATAAAGTACATATATTTATCATTGAGAATAAAGTACGTTATAGCGCACTTTATTTTTTTACTTGTATTATTTACTAATTTTATTACCTAATTTAGCCCCTGTATCCTTTAAATCTAATTGAACTGCTGTATTAGGTATTTCCCCCACTATAATAGTTTCAGCAATTGGCACTTCATTATCTACCTCAATATCATTGTTTTTTGTAGGAATCATTACTCTAACCGTGGTTTTTACTTTTACATAAATCTTATGCCTCGTTTGATTCATACCTGCACTTTCAAACTCAGAGGAATATTTTGTTTCTACTTGTCCTATAGGTTGCATTTTTATGGTTATACATGGTCCATAATAAGATAGAATGTTATTTCTTGTTATGTACCCAATTGGAACCTTAATACCCACATCCCCCAATTTCACTAGTTCCTTTTGCGATTCTAATGCAACATCACAAGCTATTTTATTCATTTTGAGTGTATCGGCTTTTAGCATTACAATATTTCCCTGGGAATCTTTTTCTACTTTTATAACCTCATCGTAATTAAATTGCTTTGAATACTCATTAATAATTGATCTATTAACTATTTCTGTAGCTTTTGATCTCATCTCTGCATCTGCCACTGCCATTACCATAGGCATTGCATTTCTATCAAACATATACGTTAATATTGTAAAAAATATCGTTATTATGGTTATAATTATTAATAATCTAGTTTTGATATTAATTTTATATTTAGTATTTTTTTTAATATTTATCACCTCCATTTAAGGCTATATGTTATTATATGTTACTGCTTCAATGTAAAGAATTTAGATTTGATAGCAAAACTCAATATTTTGTATAAAATTACATATAAAATATACCCTATTTATATGGTATAATATTAAAAGCTAATTATAGTTAAACAGCGTAAATTTCTGGGAAATGATTAACAATCAATATTTGTTATTTGATCCATAGAAACAAGGAGGATACATAATGGGAAACGAAGAAACTACTCATAAAAAGAAAAAAAGAACTGGAAAGCATGTTTTTAAAAGCATTGTTTTCGCTATTCTAATTATAGGTTTAATAGCTAGTGTAGCTATAGGAGGTGTAATCCTCGCAATGATTAAGACAGCTCCAATTTTAGATATTAATCAATTTCTAAAATTGGATGAGATCACCACATTATTAGATAATTCAGGAAATGTTATGGATGAATATGTGGGCTCAGAGAGAAGGACTAATGTAGATATAAGTAAAGTTCCAATTAAACTACAAGATGCATTTATAAGTATTGAAGATACTAGATTTGAGACCCATCCAGGTGTTGATTTTAAAAGATTAGCAGGTGCCATACTTAATGATGTAAAAATTAAAGTGTTAGGCGGTGGTCAAAGTCTACAAGGAGCCTCAACTATAACTCAACAATTGGTAAAATATAGAGTATTTTTAGAAGATTCTATGGAAAACAGAACTTCTTTAAAGAGAAAAGTTCAAGAAATGTCTTTATCTCTCCAAATTGAAAAAGTTTTGACCAAATCTCAAATTTTAGGCACTTACATGAACACTATTTTTCTAGGAGGAAATGCTCATGGTATAGAAGCGGCTTCACAACAATATTTTAACAAGCCTATACAAGATTTGACCTTAAAACAATATGCATTTATTGCAAGTGCTGCTCAAAATCCTAGTGTTTCTTATAACATGGCTTCTAAAGCATTTAAAGCCAGCAAAGCTTTTGATTCTAATAGAACTAATGCTGTTCTTGATAATATGTATAAGTATAATAAAATTAGCAAAGTAGAATTTGATTCAGCTATGGCTGAACCGTTAACATTTAAGTTTCCTGACAAGAAGACCAAGATGAATTATGAATCTTTCTCTAAACCTGTAATTCTTCAGGTTGCTAAGGATTTAATGAAACAGTATAATATTAGCGAAAAAGAGGCCTACTCAATGCTTATGTACGACGGAGTAAAAATTTATACAACCATGGATAAAAATATGCAAGAGGCATCACAAAAAATAATTGATGCTGAAGTGGAATCCAACAGAAATACCAACCCCGAACTTCAAGCTGCATCTGTTATCATGGATTACCATACAGGTGAAGTTAAAACTATTATAGGCGGAACTACCACCAAGATTGTCGGTTCTTATAACAGAGCCGCGTCTCTTGACTACTTAAAGGCTCCAGGATCAAGTATTAAGCCTTTAACCGTGTATAGTCCAGCTATTGATTCAAAGATAGCTACGGCCTCTACAGTTATAGAAGATTCACCTGTACCTGCAAGCATTGGATATAACCCTAAAAACTCACCTGATATATATAGGGGATATTTAACTCTAAGAGATTGTTTAAAATATTCTGTTAACGTAGCCGCAGTAAAAATTGAAAATATGATTGGGCTTAAGACCGGCGTTTCATATGGAGAGAAGTTTGGATTACAACTAGATAACTCTGACACCACTAGTTTAGCTGCTATGTCTCTTGGTCAACTAGATGGTGGTGATTATACCGGAACTAATCCTCTTACTATGGCGGATGCATATGGTGTTTTTGGTAATAATGGGTCTCGCACTACTTCAAGGTTGTACACTAAAGTGGTTGATAGAACTGGAAAAGTATTGCTTGAAACAAAATCTGAAACAAAACCTGTTTTGTCTCCTCAGAGTGCTTATATCATGTATGATTTGTTGCAAGGTCCTGTGAGCAAGGGCGGTACTGGAACAAATGCTGTATTTAGCGACATGCCTGTTAGAGGTAAAACGGGGACTTCATCTGATTCAAAAAACTTATGGTTCGTTGGTTTAACGCCATATTACTCTTCAGCTATTTGGATTGGAACTGATAAAGGAGTTAAAATACAACAACTGGGTAGTAACGATGCTGCATCCATATGGGGAAAAATCATGAAAAAAGCTCATGCCTCTCTACCTGTGAAGGATGTACAAATGCCCTCTGGTATATCACCATATTCTGTATCAAAGGATTCAGGTGATATACCCACTGATTTAACTTATGCAGACCCAAGAGGCAATAGAGTATACTCGGAACTATTTATTGATGGAACTCAACCGACAACTCTTGACAGCATACACGTTACTGCTAAAGTAGTTAAGGACCCAAATGGCGAATATGTTTTGCCATCAAAATTAACACCACCTGGAATAATTGAATCAAAGGTCTTTATAAAGAGAAATTACATACCTAATGTATTTTTACAAGATTCAGCTTTTGTATTACCAACAGCTGTTGATTCTTTTTCAAAGGCTATTACAATTCCACCAGTTATTCCACCAGTTGTTCCACCAGTTGTTCCTCCAGTTGTTCCTCCAGCTACTCCAAAAGTTACAACACCCACTACTCCTCCTGTTACTACTCCAACCACTCCTAAAGCTGGAACTAATAAAATAGATAAGATTAAACCTGATACAAAAAAATAATTATTTTACTACTTAATAAATAAAAAGCTACTATTAAATATAAAATTTAATAGTAGCTTTTTATTTATTCCTTAGTTTTAGGATTAAATATTAATGCCATAATATACCCAAAGAAAATTGCAGCCGTAATACCTCCCGCAGTACCCTTTATCCCTCCTGTAAATGCTCCTATTAGACCAAATTCATCCACTTCCTTCATTACACTTTTAGCTAAACTATATCCAAAACCAGGTAGCGGTATAGTTCCACCTGCTTTTCCATATTTTATTACCACATCATATAAATTTAATGCGCCGAGTATTACTCCACCAGTTACAAATACAACTAGTATTCTAGCTGGAGTTAGTTTAGTAGTGTCCATAAGTATTTGACCTATTACACAAATTATCCCTCCAACTATAAAAGCCATAATGTAATTATTCATCTATTCACCCCCAAACTCTATTGAAACAGCATGAGCAATTCCTGGTATCGTTTCGCCTTGCAACGATGAAGTAGAACTTAGAAGTGCTCCCGTAGAAACTAACAGTATCCTTTTAAACTTACCTCTTAACATATTTTTAAGTAAATACCCTGTCGCAACAACCGCCGAACACCCACAACCACTACCACCTGAATTTGTTCCTTGTTTCTCTGCATCAAAAATTTTCTCACCACAGTCAATATAATGACCTTTCATATCGTACTTATATTCAAGCAGTAGTTTTTCTGTAAATTCTCTTCCTATGATGCCTAAATCTCCAGTAGCAATAATATCATAATCCGATGGTTTTCTACCCGTATCCATAAAATGTTGTTTAATAGTGTCTACAGCTGCTGGTGCCATAGCAACTCCCATATTATTTACATCAACTATTCCGTAATCTTTGACCTTTCCAGTTGTAACATGTGTGACATACGGAAAATTTCCTTTTCTTCCCAATACCATTGATCCTGCACCTGTAACTGTCCATTGCGTCGTTGGTGCTCTCTGACTTCCCATTTCGAGTGGTAATCTAAATTGCCTCTCAGCTGATGAAAAATGTGATGAAGTAGCAGCAACAACATAACTAGCAAGTCCACCTTCCATAATCATTGACCCAACGCTTAAAGACTCTGCCATAGTTGAACAGGCTCCATAAAGACCTATAAAAGGTATATCTAAATCTCTAGCTGCAAAACATGAAGATGATAGCTGATTTAATAAATCACCTGCTAGTAGATAATTTATATCAGCTTCTTTTAATTTTGCTTTTTTTATACTCTCTGATATAGCCGTATATAAAAGACTAGTTTCAGCCTTTTCAAAGCTTTCAGTTCCATTAAGATCATCTTCTATAATTTCATCAAAATACTCTTTTAATGGTCCCTGTCCCTCCTTAGGGCCAACTATATTGTAGGTACCAATAATTCTAGGTTTACTTTCAATTTCTACTGTTTGAAGTCCAATTCTTCTACCCATTTTGCATCACCACCTTAAAAAATAATATAAAATTCCTACAATTACTGATGAACCGATCCCATATACCAAAACAGGACCTGCAATAGTAAACATTTTTGCTGCTACACCAAATACAAAGCCCTCTTTTTTAAATTCCATAGCTGGCGAAACAATTGAATTTGCAAAACCAGTAATTGGCACAACAGAACCTGCCCCTGCAAAATCACCTAGCTTATCATAAACACCTATTCCAGTGAGTACAGCTCCAAGGAACACCATAATAATAGAAACATATGTACCTAGCTGATCTTTGGGAACACCAATTTTAGCGAAAATATCATTGATAAATTGTCCAATGACGCATATTAACCCGCCAACCCAGAAAGCATTAAAACAATGTAACAGTAAATTAGGCTTTGGGATATTATCAGAATTTAGTTTATCAAATTTTTTTCTTATTGTTTTTTCTTCCACCTTCATAAATATCCTCCTCGTTATTTTATTTAGTCCTACTAGTCATTAATTATTTCATTATGAAAATAGAATACACTTATTCATTTGTTTAGTATTTGCAAAAATATGATTTTTAGTCAAAAAAATAAGATGTAACTATAGATAAAAACTTCAAGATTAAACTTGAAATTATTTGTCTATAATTCATCTTATTAATAGATTGCTAGGTCAACTTTTCCTTCATAATTTTCAGAACTTTCTTTTCTATTCTCGATACCTGAACTTGACTAATTCCCATCATTTTTGCCACTTGAATTTGTGTATTGTCTTTGAAATATCTAAGCATTATTATCTGCCTTGATTTAGCATCAAGTTTTCTAAGTGCTTCTTTAAGTGCAATTTTATCTAAGACTTGATTGTCCTCTTCATATTTTTCACTTAATTTATCTATTAACAGAACTGGTGCGCCATCATCTTGGTGTATTGTATCAAATAAATACAGCATATTGCTAGCAGACTCTAATGCATATACTATATCTTCTTTTTCTATCTTACAAAAAACCGATAATTCGTCTATTGTAGGATCGCGACCAAGTTGCTTGGTTAAGGTATCTTTATCATAATGTAACTGCCTTGCTGTATTTTTAACACTTCTACTTACTTTTATAATTCCATCATCCCTAAGAAATCTTTTGATTTCCCCCATTATCATAGGCACGGCATATGTAGAAAATTTTACATTATATTTAGTATCAAAATTATTGATTGCTTTCACTAGACCAATACAACCAATTTGAAAGATATCATCATACTCATATCCTCTATTAAGAAACTTCTTGCTTATAGAAGCAACTAATGGTAGATTCATTTCTACTAAAGTATCTAGTGCACCAGGTTCTCCATTTCTAGCCATCTGAATAAGTTGCATATTATCTTCATAACTATAATTACTTTTTCTTATAATTTTCTGATCCATAATATTCCACCTAACTTAAAGGATTAAATATTTTTTTCATTATTATACTTGTTCCCCTACCTTTATCAGACTTTACTTCTAAGCTGTCCATAAAAGTTTCCATTACGGTAAATCCCATTCCAGACCTCTCGAGGTCTGGACGGGAAGTGTATAATGGTTGCATAGCAAGCTCTAAATTATCAATTCCTTTTCCTACATCATTAACTATCACTGTTAACTCAGTTCCATTAATAGTGGCTTCAATAGTGATCATATCCTCTTCGCTTTCATATCCATGAATAATTGCATTAGTAACTGCTTCTGATACCGCTGTTTTAACATCGGTAATTTCATCAATTGTAGGATCTAATTGTGAAGCAAATGCTGCTACTGCTACTCTTGCAAAACTTTCATTTTGCGATTTACTTAAAAATTCTATTTTAATTTTATTGTAACACATACTAATCCCCCCACTAAATGTTGTTTACAGCTTGTTCAACGTCATCATATAACATAATAATCTTAAACATTCCTGATAGTTCAAATACTCTTTTTACTGAAGATTTAATATTAGTTACACATACTTTACCATTTCTCATATGCAACTTTTTATACCTCCCAATGACTACGCCAATACCTGAGCTGTCCATAAATGTTACATCGCAAAAATCCATAATTAATTTGTTATAACTATCTCGCTCAAGTCTATCATCTATGATATTCCTAACTTCTTCAGCACTATGATGGTCTAGTTCTCCAGACATGTAAACAATTAATTTATCTTCGATATTATCAAAATTTAAATGCATTATCTTCCCCCCAAATCATTTGGTATTTAAATATTTTTTTCAATATGTCTAAATAATGTACCCTTGTTCTATATTCGATACCAAATATGATAATCCTTCTTTTTTTGTAATATATTTTCATTTTTTTATATTATATCCATTTTCATACTATCACTTATAACATATAACAATAATTTTAAAGACTGTAGTCTACGGCACTATAATAATATTATTGTTCGGGAAAGCATAATATATATGTCACAGAAGACTTAGTAGCTGATAAAAATCTAAAACATTATTAAAAACCATATCTAATTAATAAAATGGATCCTATATGATAGACACTAAAAAAGTCTATTCATATGGGATCTTTTTTTGTACAATTAAATTAGAAAGGTTGTGAGCATTATGAGTAAAAAAGTATT
>NZ_JAIZZK010000032.1 GCF_020443705.1 Clostridium algoriphilum | reverse complement strand
AATTATAACAAATAGAGGGGGTCATTGTTTTTTTTATTATAAAAGTAGCTTAAACCCTTGCTAATGCAAGGATTCAAATAAATAAAACAAAGATAGTGTTAACACTATCAATTTAATTAAGGAGAGTTAAAAATGACAAATAATTATAAATTTTTTAAACATAAGGATTGTGAATATTATCCGTGCCATAAAGTTAAAAATGATGAAAAATTTAATTGTTTATTTTGCTATTGTCCACTATATTTTCTAGAACAGTGTGGTGGGAATGGAAAGTTTGTAGATGGTATTAAAGATTGCTCAGCTTGCACCATTCCGCACTCTGAAAATGGTTACGATTATGTAGTAAACAAGATAAAAGAAGTAAATCAGACAAAAAGAAAATAATAATTATCAAATTAAGGCTATCAAAAGGTGAAAAACATTTTGATAGCCTTTTGGTTATAAATGCTTAACAAATGTATTATTAAGCCTATATATAAATATTTTGCTTCTTTTCATAATCATTTAATTCAATACGAATTTATGGATAGAGAAAAACTGTAGTACTTATTTTAAGTGACTAAAGGAGATAAGTAAATGACAATTAAGAAATTTAAGGTGTTATCTAATTTAAAAAGAAAGGAACTTTATAACTTTATTAAGAGCAAGGATTTAACTTATAACAAAACTTATTTAGAGATGATTAGAACATATGAAAGCGATATTTTTAATGAGGGGAATAATATTTTTATTCTATTTGATAAGAGCCAAATTAAGGGTAGCATGGCTGTAATAACTAAAGAAATTAGCATTAAGGGTGAGGCATATGTTACAGATATTTGCATTGAAAATGAAGGTGTAGAAACATCATTATGTTTATTGTTAAAAGAGATAGTTGATATTTGCAATATTTGCAGTGGAAGAATTCTAAAAGTCGGTATCCGTGAAAATGAAAAACAGCTTATTCCATATCTTAAAAAAATTGAATTTACACATATTTATGATGTAGTAGTTATGAACTATAAAAAAGGTGAAAACATGGGATTGGAAGTAAGCAATGATATGCAACTTATAGCACTTGATATTTTAAATTCTACCGAATACTTGAACATTCATAATGGAGCATTTGAGAGTAGTCCAAATGGAACAGCTATAAATGAAATTGAAGTTAAAGATTATATAGTTCAATATGCGAACAATGAAGATTTAATTGGAATAAGTTTTGTACACAATATACCATGTGGTATATATGAGCTTTCAATACATCAAAACATAGGATGGATTGATACTCTAGGAATTGCACCTAGTTACCAAAATAAAGGACTAGGTAAAAAATTGTTAGCTAAATGCATTAAAAGACTATATGAAGACGAGTTAGATGAAATAAAATTATTAGTGATTACATCAAATAACATCGCTGCAACTATGTATAAAAGATATGGATTTAAAGAAGAAAAAGTGTTTTCGTATTGGTTTGAGAAGCCAATTTAAAAAGGGTAAATGCAGAAGTGGTTATACTTAATTTATAAACATAGTAAAAATTTTATTGAATTGTTTTAATTTTACTATTATTTGAAACAAATTACAATTTTCTGAAAAAAGGTTGCAATTCAATTAGTTAAAGTCTATAATTAGGGAGAAATGGCATAAAAATTTTATGAAGAGCTATTTATATAATGAGAAAATTATTCTTGATTACATTAATAGTTTGATTATTTCTGTTTATTAAGGCACTGAAAATTCGGCGCCTTTTTTGTTTTAGATAGAATTAACATAAGCATTAAAAAATAAAATAGTAACGTTAAATTACTATAATCAATTAATAAAGTTACTCTAAGTGTATTAATTGATTATAGTATAGGGGAGAATATCTAGTATATTTACTAAATGATGAAATTACAAATAACTATGCGATGGAGGAATTAACATGAAAGTTAATAGAAGATTTGAATTATTTAAGGATGTAACAGATGAGCAGTGGAACGACTGGGAATGGCAAGTTACAAATAGAATTGAAACTGTAGAACAACTAAAAAAATACATACCATTAACGCAGGAAGAAGAAGAGGGAGCTAAAAAATGTCTTCAAACGTTAAGAATGGCCATAACTCCATATTATTTAGCGCTAATAGATCCTAATGATCCATATGATCCAATAAGAAAACAAGCTATACCAACAGCTTTTGAATTACATAAGGCGGATGCTGACTTATTAGATCCACTACATGAAGATACAGATTCTCCAGTTCCAGGGTTAACTCATAGATACCCTGATAGAGTTCTGCTATTAATAACTGATATGTGCTCAATGTACTGTAGGCATTGCACTAGAAGAAGATTTGCAGGGCAAAATGATAATTCTATGCCAATGGAAAAAATAGATAAAGCAATTGATTACATAAGAGATACTCCTCAAGTTAGAGATGTATTATTATCAGGTGGAGATGCCTTACTTGTTTCAGATGATAAATTAGAATACATAATTAAGAAATTAAGAGAAATACCACATGTTGAAATAATAAGAATCGGTTCAAGAGTACCGGTAGTTCTTCCGCAAAGAATTACTAAAGAATTAGTTGACATGTTAAAAAAATACCATCCAATTTGGGTAAATACCCACTTTAATCATCCGAATGAAATTACAGAAGAAGCAAAGTTTGCATGTGAGAGACTAGCAAATGCAGGAGTGCCATTAGGCAACCAATCTGTTCTTTTGAGAGGAGTTAATGATTGCACACATATAATGATGGAGTTAGTACACGAACTCGTTAAAATTAGAGTTAGGCCTTACTACATCTATCAATGTGATCTTTCAATGGGACTTGAGCACTTTAGAACACCAGTATCTAAAGGAATAGAAATTATTGAAGGATTAAGAGGGCATACTTCAGGATTTTGTGTACCTACGTTTGTAGTTGATGCTCCAGGTGGTGGTGGTAAAATTCCAGTTATGCCAGGATATATTATATCTCAAAGTCCTGAAAAAATAGTACTTAGAAACTTTGAAGGAGTTATAACTACTTATGAGCAACCAACGAGATATAATTCGGGCTGTCACTGTGATGTTTGTGAAGGAAAGAAAAAGGTTCACAGAGTAGGAGTAGCAGGTCTATTAAATAATGAGAAAATGTCTATGGAACCAGTTGGGCTTGAAAGAGGTTTAAGAGGAAAGCAAGAGTAAATTAAAATTATATAAGTGGTTTTATCATTTATTACTGTAACATTTATAATACAATTTCATAAAATGGTATTATAAGAAATTTTAGGAGGGTAAACTTGCAAACCCTAAAAATAGGATCAACAGGAACAGCAGTAATGGAAATACAATCACTACTTAATAAATTAGGTTATTATGTGGGAGATATAGACGGAATTTATGGACCTAAAACTGCAGAAGCAGTGCGAAAATTTCAAAGATATTTCCGGCTAGCAATAACAGGCGTAGTAAACGTCGATACTTATAAACTTATGAATAGATTTTTATTAGGATATGATACTTATAGAATTAGATCGGGTGATACAATATATCTCATAGCGAAGAGATATTTCACTACAGTTGCTAATATAATTACCGCTAATCCGCAAGTAAATGCTAGTAATTTAAAGGTTGGAGAGGTAATTACAATTCCATACTCTTTAGATGTAGTTAACACAAATATTGATTATACTTATGATATTATGAAAAAAAATTTGGATGGTTTAAAGGCTAGGTATCCATTTATTGACGTTGCTAGTGCAGGCAGGAGTGAGCTAGGGAAAGAGCTTTATTACGTGAAATTAGGTAGTGGACCTAATAAAGTGTTTTATAATGGTGCCCATCATGCTATAGAATGGATAACTGCTGTGCTTTTGATGAAGTTTATTGAAAACTTTGCTAAAGCATATGCATTAGGCCAAAATATAGATGGATATAACGCCCGCGACATATGGAGTAAAAGCACTATATATGTAATGCCTATGGTCAATCCGGATGGAGTTGATCTAGTACTTAATGGACTAAATAGAAGTAACCCATATTATAATGATTTAATTAAATGGAACAATGGCAATTTAGATTTTTCTAAAACATGGAGTGCTAATATTCGAGGTGTAGACCTCAATCATAACTATGATGCTATGTGGCAAGAATCAAAGGATGCAGAAGAAAGCTATGGAGTATATGGACCAGGTCCCACAAGATATTCAGGTACTTCACCAGAATCTGAATCAGAGTCTAGAGCTGTAGCAGACTTTACAAGAAATAATGATTTTAGATTAGTAATAGCATATCATACCCAAGGGGAGTTAATATATTGGAATTATCAAAACTTAGCAAGTTCAGAAGCAAAAAGGATAGCAGAAGTATTTTCACAATTAAGTGGTTATGAACTTGGGGAAACCTCTGGAATTACAAGCTATGCAGGATATAAGGATTGGTTTATAGAGAAATATAGAAGACCTGGTTATACCATTGAGGTTGGACTTGGAGAAAATCCCGTTCCAATTAATCAATTCAACAAAATTTATAGAGACAACATTAAAGTGTTATTAGAAGGAGCATTGATTTAAAAAGTTATAATAATAAGGTTCGGCATGTAGGTTGTTTTGATAGTAGAGTATTCACGACCGGCATTATTAAAGAACAGTTACAACTCACAATGAATGAGTTGTAACTGTTTTTTATTCTATCTCAGATAAAAAGGATTCCCAGTTTGAGTAAAGATATTCAAGGTCTGATTTAGTGCTTAAAATTTGATTGTTTGTCTCAACACTTCGACTAGGGCTTGAATATACCTCTTCAAGGCAAAGGTCATTATTCAATTTTTCTAATCCCTGTTCCATAGATGAGATTTTATCTTCTAGTGTTTTTAGATCTATTTTCTTCTGCTTTTCTAGTTTGTCACTATCTCTCTTCCTTTTTTTATCAAGATTAACTTGAGTTTTTGATATGCCAACCTGATCTTCTTCTATTTGAAAACGTTGAGGGTTTTTCTTCTTTTCTATGTAATAATTATAATTACCTAAATACTCTTTGAGTCCATCTTTATTTAATTCAAGTATTTTATGAATTACCTTATTTAAGAAATACCTATCATGGGATATTACAATCACTGTACCGTCATACCCTAATATTGAATCTTCTAAGGCTTCACGTGACATGATATCTAAATGGTTTGTTGGTTCATCTAGTAGTAAGAAGTTCGATTTAGACAACATAATTTTTAGAAGATTAATCCTACATCTTTCACCGCCACTAAGTGTTGAAATAACCTTAAATACATCATCGCCAAGGAATAAAAATGCAGCTAATGAAGTACGAAGCTCTGTAGTAGTAAGTTTAGGAAATTCATCCCAGACTTCATCTATTATGGTTTTTTCAGCGTTTAAATTTGATTGTTCTTGGTCGTAGTATCCCACGAAAATACTTTTACCTAATATTTTTATGCCAGTATCACCAGAAATTTTATCCATTATAATTTTAAAAAGAGTAGTTTTACCTCGACCATTTTCGCCTATAAGAGCAATCTTTTCTGATCTCTTAACATCTAAATATAAATTTTCAAATAAAATGTTGTCTCCAAATTTTTTTGATAAATTTTCTATATGTAAAACATCATTTCCACTTTTTATTTCCGTTTCAAATTTAATTTTTGTTTCCCTGGGGTCACTATTTGGAGAATCAATGCGGTTCATTTTATCCAAGGATTTTTGTCTGCTTTCTGCAGCTTTTACACTTTTTTCTCTATTAAAGGATCTATATTTAGTTATAATATCTTCTTGTCTTTTAATTTCGGATTGTTGCAAGTTATATGCCTTTAATTGGATTGCATAATTCTTTTTCTTTAAGTCGATAAAAGTTGTATAGTTCCCATTATAGGAGTCTACATGACCATTATTAAGTTCAAAAGTTTTATTAGTTATAGCATCCAAAAAAAACCTGTCATGGGATATTATAAACATAGTTCCTTTATATGATTTTAAATAATCTTCTAACCATTCTATAGCATCTAAGTCCAGGTGGTTAGTCGGTTCATCGAGTAATAGGACATCAGGATTATTAAGTAGCAACTTACATAATGCAACTCTTGTTTTTTGGCCTCCACTTAATATGCTTATTGGCTTATCATAATCTTCTTCCATAAAACCAAGACCTTTAAGAATTCTACTTATTTCAGCCTTATATGTGTAGCCACCCCTATTATTATAAAGGTCTGAACTTAATGTATATTCTTTAATTACTTTATCATGATATTCCTTCTTTGAAGCAACATATGGTTCACGCATTTTCGTTTCCAAATCTTTAAGGCTTTTTTCAAGGCTTAAAAGATTGCTGAACACTTGCAGTGTTTCCTCGTAAATGGTATTACTTAAATCTAGTGACAGATCTTGCGACAAGTACCCTACCCTTTTACTTTTATCTATAAATAGCTCACCACTATCATGATCCAATTGAGATGTTAGTATTTTAAAAAGTGTAGATTTACCAGCTCCATTGGCACCTATAAAACCGATTTTTTCACCTTCATTTATACTTAAAGTTATTTTGTCTAAAATAACATCTATACCATAACTTTTGTGAATATCCTTGCAACTTAGAACTATCATTATTTTCACCTTCCCTGTATCGTAATTTCAAAGTTATAAAGCAATATATTTATAGTAATAATTCTTCTAATTTAATAATTAAAGAAACAATACTTAACAGTCATAAATATTAACTAAAGAATGTTTCTATATTATTGTACTATTTATATATAAATTTTTGTAGTGAAAAGTAAATATATATAGCATTATTTTTAATAACTGCATAAAAAAGGACTAAAATGGCGAAAATTCTGTAAGAACTATTAACTAAAAATTAATAAATTTATAAGAAAAAGTGGTGAAAATTTATAATTGTGTGTTAAGATTGATAGTATGAAATTAGTGTAGGTTGCAGAGGAGTGTAAATTGTGGAAAGAAAAAAGAAGATATCAATGGCGGTTATTAGAAGGCTGCCTAAATACCATAGATATTTAAGGGAACTTTTAAGAAATGATGTAGATAGAATATCCTCAAAAGAGTTAGGGGAGAGAATTGGGTTTACAGCATCTCAAATCAGACAAGACTTGAACTGTTTCGGAGATTTTGGACAACAGGGATATGGATATAATGTTAAGGAGTTATTAAACGAAATTAGCGGTATACTAGGATTATCAAAAGAGTATAAGATGATAATAATTGGTGCTGGCAATATTGGGCAAGCTATTGCCAATCATACTAGATTTCAAAGGCTAGACTTTAACTTAGCGGGTATTTTTGATGTTAATCCAAAATTAATAGGATTAAGGATTAGAGATGTTGAAGTAATAGACATAGATGAATTAGTAAGTTTTCTAAAAGTGACTCCAATTGACATCGGAGTAATTTGTGTATCAGTAAATAGTGCACAAACAGTTACTGACATGATGGTAGCAAATGGCGTTAAAGGGATATGGAATTTTGCACCTTTAGATTTACAGGTACCTGAAGATATAATTGTAGAGAATGTCCATTTAAGTGAAAGTCTTTTAACACTTAGTTGTTTGATGAATGATAGGTCATATACATAAAGTTAACTAGGTACGTTTATTTCAATTTAATTATAGAAAATTTATGTTATAAAAAAATGATTTCTGTTGATATATCCATTAGAAAGATATATAATGGAGTTGAAGCAAAGAGCCTTAGCAAATCTTAGGGTTAATTGTTATATAATTAACAAATATTTAATGAATGAATTTATTCGTAAGGAGTGGTGTTGTGGAATACAGAAATATTGTCCTTCTAAAAGAAGGCAAAGTTGCAGTACTTACAATTAGTAGACCAAAAGCTCTAAATGCATTAAACTCAGAAACATTAAAAGAGCTCGATTTAGCAATTGATGAAATTGCTAAAGATGACGAAATCTACGCAGTGATCTTAACAGGTGAAGGCAAAGCTTTTGTGGCAGGTGCCGATATCACTGAAATGAAAGATCTAGATGTAATGAGTGGAAGAAAATTTGGTATTTTAGGGAATAAAGTTTTTAGAAAGTTAGAAACTTTAGAAAAACCTATAATAGCTGCAGTAAACGGTTTTGCACTCGGCGGAGGATGTGAGCTTTCTATGGCTTGTGATATTAGAATAGCTTCGTCAAAAGCAAAATTTGGACAACCTGAGGTAGGGCTCGGAATAACTCCTGGTTTTGGAGGCACTCAAAGACTTACTAGACTTGTAGGTCTTGGAATGGCGAAAGAATTAATTTACACAGCAAAAATTATTGGAGCAGAAGAGGCACTTAGAATCGGACTTGTAAACAAAGTTTTCGAGCCTGAAAATCTACTAGCCGAAGCTAAAGTACTCGCAAACACAATCGCAGCACAAGCACCTATTGCTGTTAGCTTTTGTAAAGCCGCAATAAACAAGGGAATACAAATAGATATCGATACTGCACTTTCGTATGAATCAGAATTATTTGGAGAGTGTTTTTCGACCGAAGATCAAAAAAATGGAATGATAGCATTTGTTCAAAAAACAGAAAAATGTTTTATGAATAAGTAAAAATAGTATATTAGTAAAAAAGTGAGGCAAGCTACCTTTGATAGGTGTCTCAGAGAATAGCGAGGAGGAAAGTACATGAATTTTACATTGACGAAAGAACAAGAATTTGTAAGACAAATGGTAAGTGAGTTTACAATAAACGAAGTTGAACCTATAGCTGCGGATATTGATGTAACAGAAAGATTTCCTACAGAAAATGTAGAAAAGATGGCTAGATACCATATGCTTGGTATTCCATTTGCAACTAAATATGGTGGAGCAGGCGGAGATTATTTATCTTACGCTATCACTGTTGAGGAATTATCCAAAGCATGTGCAACTACAGGAGTTATAGTTTCAGCTCATACTTCATTATGTGCTGGACCAATAGATGCGTTTGGTACAGAAGAACAAAAGATGAAATATTTAGTACCACTTGCAAAAGGTGAGAAATTAGGAGCTTTTGGTTTAACTGAACCTAATGCAGGAACAGATGCTTCAGAGCAACAAACTACAGCAGTTTTAGATGGCGATCATTATGTATTAAATGGTTCGAAAATATTTATAACAAACGGTGGAGTAGCTGATGTATTTGTTGTAGCGGCTATGACTGATAAGAGTAAAGGAACTAGAGGAATTTCTTGTTTCATAGTTGAAAAAGAGTTTGAAGGATTCTCAATTGGTAAACATGAAGACAAAATGGGAATAAGAGCATCATCAACTACAGAACTTGTATTTACTAACTGCATAGTTCCAAAAGAAAACCTACTTGGAAAAGAAGGAAAAGGCTTTGGTATGGCAATGAAAACTCTTGACGGAGGAAGAATTGGTATAGCAGCTCAAGCTTTAGGAATTGCAGAAGGTGCTTTAGAAGAAGCTAGAAAATACATGAAAGAAAGAAAACAATTTGGAAAACCACTTTCAGCATTCCAAGGGTTACAATGGATGATGGCTGATTTAGATGTCAGAGTAGAATGCGCTAAACTTTTAGTATATAAAGCAGCATTTAATAAGAGCAATGGTCTTCCATATAGCGTTGAAGCTGCTAGAGCAAAATTATATGCTGCAGAAACAGCTATGGAAGTTACAACTAAAGCTGTTCAAATATTTGGTGGATATGGATATACGAAAGAATACCCAATAGAAAGAATGATGAGAGATGCTAAGATAACTGAGATTTATGAAGGAACTTCACAAGTTCAAAAAATGGTTATTGCTGCAAACTTATTAAAGTAGGAGGGATTAAGGAATGAATATAGTTGTATGTTTAAAACAAGTTCCAGACACAAATGAAGTTAAAATAGATGCAAAAACAGGAACACTTATAAGAGAAGGAGTTCCATCAATCATAAATCCAGATGATAAAAATGCTTTGGAAGAAGCTTTAAGATTAAAAGATACCGATGGTGCACATGTAACAGTTGTAAGCATGGGACCCCCACAGGCTGAAAAAGCTTTAAGAGAATCTTTAGCAATGGGCGCTGATGAAGCAATATTAGTATCTGATAGAGCATTTGCAGGAGCAGATACATTAGCTACATCTAATGCATTAGTAGCAGCAATAAAAAAATTAGACTATGATGTAATTTTTGCTGGAAGGCAAGCTATTGATGGAGATACAGCGCAAGTTGGACCAGAAATAGCAGAACTTTTAAAAATTCCACAAATAACTTATGTTGAAAAAGTTGATATAATTGCTGGCGGATTAAAAGTTCAAAAAGCATGGGAAGATGGATATGAAAACATAGAAGTTAAGACTCCTGTACTTTTAACTGCTATAAAAGAGTTAAATGAGCCAAGATATATGAACATAAAGAACATTTATGAAATGTATGCAAATAAAGAAGTGAAAGTTTGGAGTGCAGATGATATTGGAGCAAACAAAGAACTTCTTGGACTAAAAGGTTCACCAACAAAGGTTAAGAAATCTATGACTAAAGAAGCTAAAGGCCAGGCAGAATTAGTAGAATTGCCACCTAAAGAGGCTGCTCAATTTGTAGTTTCAAAATTAAAGGAAAACCACTTTATTTAAGATGTAGGAGGGATTTAACATGAATATAGCAGATTACAACGGAGTCTGGGTCTTTGCTGAGCAAAGAGACGGAAAACTTCAAAAAATAGCATTAGAACTTTTAGGCGAAGGAAGTAGAATAGCAACTAAGCTAGGAATGGAATTAACAGCTGTACTTCTTGGTGATAAAACAGATGATATGGTTAAAGAATTGGTAGCATTTGGCGCAGATAAAGTAATAGTTGCTGAGAGCCCATTATTAAATCATTTTTCAACTGATGGATATGCAAAAGTTATAACTGAACTTGCAAATGAGAGAAAACCTTCAATAATATTTGTAGGAGCTAGTTATTTAGGAAGAGATTTAGGTCCTAGATTATCAGCAAGACTTACAACAGGATTAGTTGCTGATTGTACTTCATTAGATATAGATCCAGAAAACAACAATTTAATGATGACAAGACCAGCATTTGGAGGAAACTTAATGGCTACAATAGTTTGTGGAGATCATAGACCACAAATGGCTACTGTAAGACCAGGAGTTTTTGAGAAATTAGAAAGAGATGCAAAGAGAACTTGCCCAGTTGAAAAAATTACTGTGAACTTAACACAAGCAGATATCAGAACTAATACTATAGAAGTTGTAAAAGTTGCTCAAGTTTTAGCTGATATCGCAGATGCTAACATAATCGTATCTGGTGGTCGTGGAGTTGGAGCTAAAGAAAACTTCGCAATACTAGAAACACTTGCAGATGTTCTTGGTGGAGTTGTTGGAGGATCAAGAGCCGCAGTTGAAAATGGCTGGGTTGATAAATCACTTCAAGTAGGTCAAACAGGAAAAACAGTTAGACCTAATGTATATATAGCTTGCGGAATTTCAGGAGCAATTCAGCATTTAGCTGGAATGTCAGAATCTGATTATATAATAGCTATAAACAAAGATGCATCAGCACCTATCATGAAAGTTGCTAATTTAGCAATAGCTGGGGATTACTCTAAGATTATCCCTGAAATGGTAGCTAAAATTAATGAAGTAAAAGCAAAATAATATTTAGACCAAGTGAATTTAATATAATGAGCTTGCTATAAGAACTTGGTCTAATGCTAAACTTTAGTATTAGACCAAGTTTTAAAAAAAGAGCCACTAATTCGATTTTTACCAAAATAAAACAATGAGGAGCGTGTTATTATGGAAAAGATATTTGTAATTGGAACTGGCACAATGGGAGCAGGTATAGTTCAAACATTTGCTACTAAAGGATATGAAGTTATATTAAAAGGAAGAAATGATAGTTTTGATAAAGGAATTGCAGGAATCACAAAAAATCTAGATAAATTAGTTAAAAAAGAAAGAATTACAGAAGAAACAAAAGTTGCAATACTTTCAAAAATATCAGGAACTAATAATTTTAGTGATGCAGCAGACTGTGATTTAATAATTGAAGCATCTGTTGAAGATATGAATATTAAAAAGAAAACTTTTGGTGAATTAGACGAAATCTGTAAACCAGAAACTATTTTTGCATCAAACACATCTTCACTTTCTATAACAGAAATAGGTAATGCTACTAAAAGACCTGATAAGGTAATAGGAATGCATTTCTTTAACCCAGCAACAATGATGAAACTTGTAGAAGTAATTAAAGGAATGGGTACTTCTGATAAGACTTTCCAAACAGTAAAGGAAATATCTATAGCTGTTGGAAAAGATCCAGTAGAAATTGCTGAAGCTCCAGGTTTTGTTGTAAACAGAATATTAATACCAATGATTAACGAAGCTGTAGGAATACTTGCAGAAGGAATCGCAACTGCAGAAGATATAGATAAAGCAATGATGCTAGGAGCTAATCACCCAATGGGACCTTTAGCACTAGGTGATCTTATAGGACTAGATGTATGTATAGCTATCATGGATGTTTTATATAAAGAAACTGGAGATTCTAAATACAGAGCTCATAGTCTTTTGAGAAAATATGTTAGAGGTGGATTCTTAGGAAGAAAAACTAAAAGAGGATTCTTTGGTTACTCAAGATAACATATTTATCCCATATATTTAGGAAATGAACATAGAGAGCAGTATAACTATATGAGGTTGTAATGCTCTCTTTTAACAAATATATATACTACTATATTTTATGAATGGGGGGATATATAATGAATAGATTTACGTTGCCAAGAGATATTTATTTTGGGGAAAATTCCTTAGAAATGTTAAAAACTTTAAAAGGTAAAAAGGCAGTAATAGTTACTGGCGGTGGGTCCATGAAAAGATTCGGATTTTTGGATAAGGTTGAAGCTTATTTAAATGAAGCCGGAATCGAAGTTAAACATATTACTGGAGTGGAACCAGACCCATCAGTGGATACAGTTATGAGCGGTGCTGCAGTAATGAGAGAATTCGAGCCTGATTGGATAGTATCAATCGGTGGGGGTTCACCAATTGATGCAGCAAAGGCTATGTGGATTTTCTATGAATATCCAGAATTCACTTTTGAACAAGCTGTTATACCATTTGGTATTCCAGATTTAAGACAAAAGGCTAAATTTATAGCTATACCATCAACTAGTGGAACAGCTACTGAAGTTACAGCCTTTTCAGTAATTACTGACTATAAAGCAAAAATAAAATATCCTTTGGCAGATTTCAATCTAACTCCAGATATTGCAATAGTTGATCCAGCACTCGCACAAACAATGCCACCTAAATTAACATCACATACAGGTATGGATGCATTAACACATGCATTTGAGGCTTATGTAGCAGGGCGTCATTCTAGTTTTTCAGACCCACTTGCAATGCAAGCTATAACTATGATTAAAGAAAATCTAGTAAAGTCATTTGAAGGTAATGTAGAAGCAAGAAATGAAATGCATATGGCACAATGCCTTGCTGGAATGGCATTTTCAAACGCATTACTAGGAATAGCTCATAGCATGGCACATAAAATAGGTGGAGTATTCCATGTACCTCATGGGTTAGCAAATGCAATACTTCTTCCATATGTTATAGATTTCAACAAGAAATCTTGTGGAAGTAGATATGCTACAATTGCTAGAACATTAAAATTAAATGGTAATACAGATGATGAATTAATTGATTCATTAACTGATATGATAAGAGATTTAAACAAAACTATGAATATACCATTCTCTTTTAAACAAAACGGAATGACTAAAGAAGAGTTTGATGCAAATGTAGATTTTATAGCTGAGAATGCTTTAAAAGATGCATGTACAGGGTCTAATCCAAGACCAATAAACGTCGATGAGATGAAAAAATTATTAACTTGTACATTCACAGGCGAAAAAGTTAATTTTTAACCTTAAGCGCATTCACATAAGATGAAAGGACAGGTAGTTAATAGCATTAATGTTTTATGCTCTTTTCTATCTGTCTATATTAATTTAGGAGCTAATAAATAGATAATAATCATAGATGAATATGGAGGCAGAAAAATGTATAAAATCGTAGGAAAAAGAGCATTAGCACCTCAAATATTTTTAATGGATATTGAGGCACCAAGAGTAGCTAAATCAGCAAAACCAGGACAGTTTATAATTATAAAAATGGATGAAAAAGGTGAAAGATTACCCTTAACAATAAGTGACTTTGATGCTGAGAAGGGTACAGTTACTATAGTGGTACAAACTATAGGTTGTTCAACAAAAGAAATGGAACACTACGAAATTGGCGATTCATTTGAAGATTTTGTGGGACCACTTGGACAAGCAACAGAATTAATGAGTGAAAGCATAGAAGATTTAAAAAAGAAGAAAATTGTGTTTGTAGCTGGTGGACTAGGAACAGCACCAGTTTATCCACAAGTTAAATGGTTAAGTGAGCAAGGCGTAAAGGCAGATGTAATAATAGGCGCAAAGTCTAAAGATCATATAATTATGGAAGACGAAATGAAAAAAGTAGCAGGTAATGTATATCCATGTACTGATGATGGTTCTTATGGATATAATGGACTTGTTACAAATAAATTAAAGGAATTAGTTCAAGTTGATGGCAAGGGTTACGATTTGGTTGTTGCAATTGGACCAATGATAATGATGAAATTTGTTTGTAAGCTAACAGAAGAACTTAAAATAGCAACAATTGTTAGTATGAACCCTATAATGGTTGATGGAACAGGAATGTGTGGAGGTTGCAGACTTACAGTTGGCGGCGAGACTAAATTTGCATGCGTTGATGGACCAGAATTTGATGGCCATAAGGTTGATTTTGCAGAAGCAATGAGAAGACAAACAATGTACAAAACGCAAGAAGGCGCTAAAACTGAAGGCATTAAACCTGGCTGCGGTTTAGAAGGGGGTACAAAATAATGAGTATGAAACAGAGAGTCCCAATAGCAGAACAAGACCCAAAAGTAAGAGCAACTAATTTTGAAGAAGTATGTCTAGGATATACAGAAGAAGAAGCAGTTGAGGAAGCATCAAGATGTTTAAATTGTAAAAAACCAATGTGTGTTACTAAATGTCCAGTAGCAATAGATATTCCAGGATTTATTCAGCATGTTAAAAATAAAGAGTTTGTAGAAGCAGTTAAGGTAGTAGCAAAATACAGTGCATTACCAGCTGTCTGTGGAAGAGTTTGCCCACAAGAGACTCAATGTGAAAGCAAATGTATATTAGGGATAAAGGGAGACGCTATAGCTATTGGTAAACTTGAAAGATTTGTTGGTGACTATTCAAGAGTGCATAGTGTAGATATCTCAGAAACTAAACCTAAAAAAGGCATTAAGGTAGCAGTAATCGGAAGTGGTCCATCAGGACTTACTTGTGCAGGAGATTTAGCTAAAGAAGGATATGATGTAACTATTTTTGAAGCACTTCATGAAGCTGGTGGAGTTTTAGTATACGGAATCCCACAATTTAGATTACCTAAGGAAACAGTTGTTAAACATGAAGTTGAAAATGTTAAGAGCTTAGGAGTTAAGTTAGAAACAAATGTAATTGTAGGCAGAACTGTTACAATAAATCAATTAATGGAAGATGAAAGTTTTAAAGCTGTATTTATTGGTTCAGGTGCAGGACTTCCAATGTTTATGGGAATACCAGGTGAAAATTTGAATGGTGTATTCTCAGCTAATGAATTCCTAACTAGAAACAATTTAATGAAAGCATATAAAGAAGGATATCAAACCCCTATAAGAGTAGGCACTAAGGTTGCAGTTGTAGGTGGAGGGAACGTTGCTATGGACTCTGTGCGTACAGCAGTTAGATTAGGAGCAGAAGGTCACATAGTATACAGGAGATCACTAGAAGAACTTCCAGCAAGAGCTGAAGAAGTGCATCATGCAATTGAAGAAGGAGTTATAATGGATTTATTAGTAAATCCAGTAGAAATCCTTGGAGATGAAAAAGGAAATGTTATCGGTATGAAGTGTATAAAAATGGAACTTGGTGAGCCGGATGCTTCAGGTAGACGTAGACCTATAGCTATTAAAGGTTCAGAGTTTACACTTGATGTAGACACAGTTATAATGTCTCTAGGAACATCACCAAACCCATTGATTCCTTTAACAACAGAAGGTTTGAGTATTAATAAAAAGAAATGTATTATTGCAGAAGATGAAACTGGTTTAACTTCTATAGATAAGGTATATGCTGGTGGAGATGCAGTTTCAGGAGCAGCTACAGTTATACTAGCTATGGAAGCAGGAAAGAAAGCTGCTAAATCTATAAATGAAATGTTAACAAAATAATAATATATAGTTGAAATACCTCTGTGAGCATTTGTTCATGGAGGTATTTTAATACGAACATTCGTATTTTTAAAGAAGCAAAGGAAAAATGAGTATTAAGTAGCAAACTGCATATAGAATTACAAATTTGGAATACTGTAAACGTATGCATCTTTGACAAAAGTATGTTACATTGGTATAAATAGTATAGTGCATTAAATGTAAACGATTAAATATATGGAAGGATGCTGTAAATAATGTAATTATATGTAAAGGTAAACCTAAAATTGTTCAATTGGTAGTATGACATAATACATTAAAAAAAGTATATTGGAGGAGCTAATGTGTGTATAAAAGTAGCTGTAAATGGATTTGGTAGAATAGGAAGAGTCGTATTAAGAATTGCACAAGAAAGTTTATATGACGGGGCAGATATAGTAGCTATAAATGCAAGAGCAGATGTAGAGACACTTGCACATCTGTTTACCTATGATTCTTGTTATGGAACATTTAAAGGTAGCGTAGAAACAAAAGGTAACTCGTTAATAATAAATGGCAAAGAAATTAAAGTATTTAATGAAAAAGAACCTAAGAATTTGCCTTGGAAGGAACTTGGCATAGATATAGTTATTGAATCAACAGGTGCATATAAAAAAAGAGAACAGGCTATGCAACATATTGCAGCAGGAGCTAAAAAAGTAGTAATTACTTCACCAGCAGAGAATGAGGATATAACAATTGTTATGGGAGTAAATGATGAAAAATATAATCATCAAAAACATAATATTATTTCTAATGCATCTTGTACTACCAATTGTCTTGCACCTTTTACTAAAGTGTTAAACGAACAATTCGGTATAGTTAAAGGAAGCATGACTACAATACACTCCTATACGAACGATCAGAAAATATTAGATAAAACTCATAAAGATCTTAGGCGGGCAAGGGCAGCTGGGGAATCAATAATTCCTACAAGTACTGGGGCTGCAAAAGCACTCGCAAAAGTAATTCCGAGTCTTGAAGGCAGAATTAATGGTTCAGCTCTAAGGGTACCTACAGCTACTGTTTCTATCACAGAGCTAGTTTGTGAAATGTCAAAAGAGATAACAGTAGAAGAAGTAAACAATGCATTTAAGTATGCAGCACAACATGAACTTAAAGGAATACTCGGTTACTCAGAAAAGCCATTAGTATCTATCGATTATAAGGGGGATAATAGATCATCTATAGTTGATGGACTTTCGACCATGGTTATTGGTAAGAATATTTTAAAAGTACTAGCATGGTATGATAATGAATGGGGATACTCAGCTCGAACAGTAGACCTAGTAAATCTTGTGGCAAGTAAAATGAGTAATGAAAAGAATATGAGAATGGTAGTATAATGCAAGGCATTATTACCGTGTAAAAACAAGGGATGGTAATCAATTATTAACTAATTAAGTAGTTATAATTGAGAGCTGTCCCTGTTAGTTTTTTGAACTGGCATATTAATATTAAGCGGAAATACAATTTTACTAATGAGTACTTAAAATAAAAAACTTGTTAGAAATCAAAAGATTTTGTTATAATAAAAATAAATGCTAGGAGGAATATATATGTTAATGAATAATATTAATAAATATTACACTAAAGAATATGATTATAGTTGCGCTGAGGTATTAATTTATGCAGCTAGTGATGAATATAATATGCATCTGACTAGTGAAACTTTTAAGGCTATGTCTTCATTTGGTGGTGGAATGGCTATAGAGAGTGTATGTGGAGCAATTACAGCTTCTTTGGCAGTTATAGGTATACTGTTCACCAAGGAAAGAGCACATGAAGGAGATAGAGTTAAAAAGCTATGCACGGAACTCTTTCAAAAATTTGATGCAAAATTAGGTGCGAATAATTGTGCTATGCTTAAAGCAAAATATAAAACAGAAGACATTGGTTGCAGGGTAATGATTGAAACTGCTGCTGAAATATTGGATGAAATTGTAAAGCGTGAATTACAAGTTAATAATTAAACTTATGGAGAGGAAAAATTATGGATTATAAAGGAATTGAATTATTTAATGAAGGTATCATTATAAAGAGTGTAGAGAACTTTGAATTAGACCATATATTTGAATGTGGGCAATGTTTTAGATGGAACAAACAAACTAATGGGAATTACATAGGAGTAGCATACGGTAAGGTAGTAGAGGTAGAAAAGAAGGATACTGATGTAAAAATATATAATATAAATGAGGAAGAATTCAATGATTTTTGGTGTGATTATTTTGATCTTAAAAGAAATTATACAGCTATTAAAGATGAGTTTCAAAAGGATCCTCTTCTTAAACGATCTGTTAATTTTGGTCATGGCATTAGATTACTTCAGCAGGAACCTTTTGAACTTACTATATCTTTTATAATTTCTTCAAACAATAGAATTCCAATGATAAAAAGAGCTATAAACAATTTAAGCAAAAAGTGGGGTAAAGAAATAGAATATAAAGGCGAAATGTATTATACTTTTCCGACGGCCGCTGATTTAGAGAAAGCGTCTATAGAAGATATTCAAAGTTGTAGTCTAGGGTTTAGATCTAGATATGTAAAAGATTCAGTACATAGAATATATACCGGTGAAGTAAATCTTGAATTTATTAAATCTCAAGATGATGATATCTGCCATGAAGAATTAAAAAAACTTAATGGTATAGGTCCAAAGGTTTCGGATTGCATTATGTTATTTTCTATGCAAAAATATTCTGCTTTTCCAGTGGACGTATGGGTTAAAAGGGCAATGCAATTTTTTTACTTGGCACCAGATGTGTCACTGCCTAAAATAAGAGCTTTTGCTAGAGACAAATTTGAAAATTTTGCAGGATTTGCACAACAGTATTTATTTTATTATGCAAGAGAAAATAATATTAAAATAGAATAAATTAATAGAAATTAAGCAAGCTAAGCATTAATGACTATTGCATAATATAAGATGAAG
Source organism: Clostridium algoriphilum (assembly GCF_020443705.1). Taxonomy (GTDB): domain Bacteria; phylum Bacillota; class Clostridia; order Clostridiales; family Clostridiaceae; genus Clostridium_AD; species Clostridium_AD algoriphilum. The sequence goes on along the minus strand of NZ_JAIZZK010000032.1, from coordinate 24,610 downwards.
AGGATGAAAAACTATGAAAAGAATATGGAATTTTATTATGGTGAAGGGATCAAAACATAAACAACATATAATAGCATTAGCAGCATTGTTGTTTTTCATATATATTGGATATGAATATTATTTCAAGTTCTCTTATATACTAATGAATCCAAATATATTAAAAGAAGTTGTTCTTTCCTATGGTAATTTTAGTATTTTGGTTTTTATTCTCATGCAGATTTTACAAGTAGTTGCTTTTTTTATCCCAGGGGAATTTATACAAGTTGCTGGAGGATATATTTTTGGTGCGTATCTCGGCGGAATAATATCTCTAGTGGGTATTACCTTAGGAAGTTTAATGGTTTATTTTATTGCTAACAATTATGGTAAGCCTTTTGTAGATAAATTAATCTTAAAGAAGGAAGTTAAATTTTTTAAGAAAATATTGGAAGTGGGAAGTAAAAAGGTTGTTATATTCATGTTTTATTTAATTCCAGGAATACCTAAAGATGCACTAACATATATATGTGGTGTATCTAATATATCGCTTAAAGATTTCTTTATATATTCAACAATAGGTAGAATTCCATGTATATTTATTTCATCTTACTTTGGAGAAAAAATATACGCTAAAGATTTAACGAGTTTAATTATTATAGGGATAATTATGAGTATATTATTTGTTCTAGGAATTTTTAAAGGCAATATTATAATTAAGAATATGGTTAGAAAGAGAAAGATTTATTAAAAGTTACTAAAATAAATCTTCCTGAATAAATATTATAAAGAGTGTAACTTTATATATATACATCTCAATATAGTACTGCTTATAATTATTAAAATAATTATTAATATGGCGCAATGAAAGAAAAAAGTTTGCGGTAAAATTGTTATTATTGGGTCAGATTGAATATCAAATAACCAATAATCATTATTGAAGAAAATATGATGAAATGTTGTGAAGCTTTTATCAAAATCAATTAAAAAAGGTATAAGTAAAACTATAGGTATAATAATAAGAAAATTGGAACTAGTTAACAGGTACTTTATTGTTTTACGTCTCTTATTTATTATTATACCAATAGCACTAATTAATATGGATAAAACTAGCATTACCTTAAGTTTATCAAATATAATTTTAACTTCTTTAAAGTGAATTTTACCATGATCAGAGGATTGTAGTGTTGGAAGATTAAATTCTGTCAATTTATTCTGAGTTAAATATGTTATTACATAATTGTAATTAGCCTTAAGTTCATTTTTATTTATATTGGTTGATTGCTCAATATTTAATATATTAATATCCATATAGTATAATGGCTTAAAAAGCAAAGTAAAATATACACTTAAAACAATAAAAGAAAAAGTAAAACATATAATAAAAAATGTTTTAAATGAAAACTTAAAAAAAGAATTTAGAGAGAAACAATTGATATTCAATTTATTTCTAGTATTCATAAAATCACCTCTGATAGTAATTTTAACAATAATTAGAAATATATTCAATAGTTATCAAAATGTATAATATAAATAATTAAAATGAAACAATATTAAATAATTATAGTAAATTATAGTAAATTAGAGAAAAACGATAAAAATGAGTGCTTAATAGACGTATAATGTTTATTTAACTATAAATGGGATAATATATGGAATATATAAACTTGATATTATACCAAATATAAATTATCATGTAAGGTATAGATCATGTTAGCACTCAAAAGTGTTGAGTGCTAACAAAAGCAATAAAAATATATGAGGAGGGGTTTAAATGAACATTAGACCACTTAGTGATAGAGTATTAATAAAAAGATTAGAAGCAGAAGAAACTACAAAAAGTGGAATACTACTTGCAGGAGCTTCAAAGGAAAAACCACAAGAGGCGGAAGTAGTTGCAGTAGGACCAGGAAAAGTTGAAGATGGAAAAGAAATTAAAATGGAAGTTAAAGTAGGAGATGTAGTATTATTTTCTAAATATTCAGGAAGTGAAATAAAATATGATGGTATTGAGTATATCATATTAAAACAAGAAGAATTGTTAGCTATAATTGAAAAATAATTTTAATTAAGCGTAATAACAATTAAATAAGTTTTTATTTAATTGTCAGCGTATAGGAGGGTTTTGAATGGCTAAAAATGTATTGTTTGGAGAAGAAGCAAGAAGATCTATGCAAAGAGGTGTAGATAAACTTGCAAATACCGTTAAAATCACATTAGGACCAAAAGGTAGAAATGTTATTTTAGATAAGAAATTTGGATCACCATTAATAACCAACGATGGTGTTACTATAGCTAGAGAAATAGAATTAGAAGATGCATTTGAAAATATGGGAGCACAGCTTGTTAAAGAAGTTGCTACAAAGACAAATGATGTAGCAGGAGATGGAACAACTACAGCTACATTACTTGCTCAAGCTATAATAAGAGAAGGATTAAAAAATGTTACAGCTGGAGCAAATCCAATGTTAATAAGAACTGGTATAAAAATGGCTGTTGATAAAGCAGTTGAAGAAATTAAAAAAACTTCTAAACCAGTTAATGGTAAGGAAGATATAGCTAGAGTTGCATCTATATCAGCTAGTGATGAAGTAACAGGAGCTCTAATTGCTGATGCTATGGAAAGAGTAGGTAATGAAGGTGTTATAACTGTAGAAGAATCAAAATCTATGGGAACAGAGTTAGATGTTGTTGAAGGAATGCAGTTCGACAGAGGATATCTAAGTCCTTATATGGTTACAGATTCAGAAAAAATGGAAGCAAACCTTGAAGAAGCTTATATTTTAATAACAGATAAGAAAATTACTAGCATACAAGACATACTTCCAATACTTGAGCAAATTGTTCAACAAGGAAGAAAATTATTAATAGTTGCTGAAGATATTGAAGGTGAAGCATTAGCTACATTAGTTGTTAATAAACTAAGAGGAACTTTCACTTGCGTAGCTGTTAAAGCTCCAGGTTTTGGTGATAGAAGAAAAGAAATGCTTCAAGATATAGCTATCCTAACTGGTGGAGAAGTTGTATGTGAAGAATTAGGAAGAGAATTAAAAGATGTTACTTTAGAAATGCTTGGAAGAGCAGAAAGTGTTAAAATAACTAAAGAAAATACTACCATAGTTAATGGTAAGGGTGACAAGATTACAATCAAAGATAGGGTATCTCAAATTAAAAAACAAATTGAAGATACTACATCAGATTTTGATAAAGAAAAATTACAAGAAAGACTTGCTAAACTCGCTGGTGGAGTAGCTGTAATTAAAGTTGGAGCTGCTACTGAAACTGAGTTAAAAGAAAAGAAACTCAGAATAGAAGATGCTCTTGCGGCTACAAAAGCAGCTGTTGAAGAGGGAATCGTTCCTGGCGGTGGAACATGTTATATTAATGCTATTGTAGAGATTGCCAAATTAACATCAAACATACCAGATGTTCAAGTTGGGATTAACATAATAACAAGAGCTCTAGAAGAACCATTAAGGCAAATAGTTACAAACGCCGGAGCAGAACCTTCAGTTATAATAGAAAAAGTAAGAGAGAGCGCTGGGGAAGTTGGATATGATGCTTTGCACGGAGTATTAGTTAATATGAATAAAGCAGGGATTGTTGATCCAACTAAGGTTGTAAGATCAGCACTTCAAAATGCAGCATCTGTTGCAGCGACATTCTTAACAACAGAAGTAGCAGTTGCAGATATTCCTGAAAAAAATCCAGCACCAATGGGCGCACCAGGAATGGGAATGGATGGAATGTACTAAGAGTAATTTAAGTAATAATTGCTATATATAGAAATTTATTAAAATAACATATATATAGAAAAGTAAAAGTTAGCTAGGGTCTACTCTAGTTAACTTTTTTTATCTAAATATGTCACATTAAGAATTATCCATTGACAAATCATTAAACATTAACTATCATGATAATAATATGAAAACAATGTGTAACTCATATATCCCTTGAATATGGCAAGGAGTATCTACCGGAAGCCGCAAATTTCCGACTATGAGTAATCTTAGTGTGAACCTATTTTTGTGCATGCTAATTTTACTTTAGATAAGGTAGGATTAGTATGCCTTTTTATACTTTATACCTTATTTTAAAATGCTGTATATATAAATATTTTTATGTTAACTATAAAAAGAATATACTTAAAATAGAATTGTGAAAGGGTGTTGAATAATGGCAAAAATATTAAAAAAAGCGTATACCTTTGACGATGTATTGCTAGTTCCAAACAAGTCTGAAATATTACCTAAAGATGTTAGTCTAGTTACATACCTTACAAAAAAAATTAAACTTAATATACCTCTAATGAGTGCTGCAATGGACACTGTTACTGAGTCTAGAATGGCTATTGCTATGGCTAGAGAGGGCGGAATAGGGATTATACATAAGAACATGAGTATTGAGGACCAAGCCATTGAAGTCGACAGAGTTAAAAGACAAGAAAATGGTGTAATTACGGATCCTTTCTTTTTACATCCAGATAATATTTTAGAAGATGCTTTAGAACTAATGAGTAAATATAGAATATCAGGAGTACCAATAACGATAGACGGTAAGTTAGTTGGAATAATTACTAACAGGGACATAGTTTTTGAAACTGATTATAGTAAGAAAATTAAAGATATAATGACGAGTAAAAATCTTATTACTGCACCAGAAGGAACAAATATGCAGGAAGCCAAGGATATTCTTAAAAAACATAAAATAGAAAAGTTACCTTTAGTAGATAGAGAAAATTATTTAAGGGGACTTATAACTATAAAAGATATAGAGAAAACTATAAAATTTCCTGATGCAGCTAAAGACTCTAGAGGAAGATTATTATGTGGTGCAACTGTTGGTGTAACTTCAAACATGATGGAACGTGTAGCGGCACTCGTAAAGTCTTCAGTAGATGTAATAACTATAGATACAGCTCATGGACATTCTTTAGGAGTACTAGATGCTGTACGTAAAATTAAATCTGTTTACCCGGAACTTCAGATAATTGCAGGAAATATTGCAACTGCTGCAGCGACTAAAGATTTAATTGAAGCAGGTGCAGATTGTGTAAAAGTTGGAATAGGTCCTGGATCAATTTGTACTACAAGAGTTGTAGCAGGAGTAGGTGTTCCACAACTTACAGCGGTTATGGACTGTGTTGAAGAAGGAAATAAATATGGAGTACCTGTTATAGCAGATGGCGGTATTAAATACTCAGGAGACATAGTTAAGGCATTAGCAGCAGGTGCTAAAGTGGTAATGATGGGTTCTATGTTTGCAGGTTGTGAAGAATCTCCAGGTGAAATGGAAATATATCAAGGAAGAAGTTATAAGGTATATAGAGGTATGGGTTCTCTAAGTGCTATGGCTTGTGGAAGTAAGGACAGATATTTTCAAGAAGGAAATAAAAAACTAGTTCCAGAAGGCGTAGAAGGAAGAATACCATTTAAAGGCAGTGTTATAGACACTATATTTCAGATGATAGGTGGTATACGTTCTGGAATGGGGTATTTAGGCTCTGAAACACTAGAGAAATTGTTTGAGACTTCAACCTTTGTTGTTCAGTCTTCAGCAGGACTTAGAGAAAGTCATCCACATGATGTATCAATTACAAAGGAAGCACCAAATTATAGTGTAAATAGCTAATTATAAGGCTTAAATATACAGGAGGAAAAACATTGATTAATAGAGAATTAGTTTTAGTAGTTGATTTTGGTGGTCAATATAATCAGCTTATTGCAAGAAGAGTTAGAGAAAATAATGTTTACTGCGAAATAATACCATATACACGCACTGTTGAAGAAATAAAAAATATGAATCCAAAGGGAATAATATTTACCGGTGGACCTAACAGTGTATATGCAGAGGGTGCTCCAAAAATGGAAAAAGGAATATTTGAGTTAGGTATTCCTATTTTAGGGATATGCTATGGTGCTCAATTAATGGCACAAGCTTACGGTGGAGAAGTTATAACACCTAATGTTCGCGAATATGGAAAAATAGAAGTTGATTTACATAAAGATGCTATTATTTTTACAGGAATAGAAGAAAATCAATGTTGGATGAGTCATACAGATCATATCTCAAAAGCTCCAAAAGGATTTGAGATAATTGCAACTACTAAAGATTGTCCTGTAGCAGCTATGGCTAATGTTTCTAAAAAACTCTATGGAGTTCAGTTTCACCCAGAAGTAAAACATACTCTTTTTGGCGAAGCAATGCTTAGAAAGTTCCTATATGATGTATGCGAAGTTAAGGGTGATTGGTCAATGTCATCATTTGCAGAAGAAAAAATTAAAGCTATAAAAGAAATAGTTGGAGACAAAAAAGTGCTTTGTGCTCTTTCTGGTGGTGTAGATTCTTCAGTTGCTGCAGTGCTTGTACATAAAGCAATAGGAGATCAGTTAACTTGCGTATTTGTAGATCATGGTCTTTTAAGAAAAGATGAAGGAGATCAAGTTGAAAAAATGTTCAAGGGCGAATTTAAAATGAACATAATAAGAGTTAATGTTCAGGACAGATTCTTAGGTAAGCTTAAAGGAATAAGTGATCCAGAGACAAAGAGAAAGATAATTGGAGAAGAATTTATAAGAGTTTTTGAAGAAGAATCTAATAAACTTGGACAATTAGATTTCCTTGTTCAGGGCACAATATATCCAGATGTAGTTGAAAGTGGTACTTCTACTTCTGCTACTATAAAAAGTCACCATAATGTTGGAGGACTTCCAGAAGATATGCACTTCAAACTAATAGAGCCTTTAAGAGAATTATTTAAAGATGAAGTTAGAGCAGTTGGAGAAGAAATTGGAATTCCTCATTACCTAGTATGGAGACAACCATTCCCAGGACCAGGACTCGCTATAAGAGTGCTTGGAGAAATAACACCTGAAAAATTATTTATAACTAGTGAAGCAGATGCAATATTCAGAGATGAAATAGCTAAAGCAGGACTTGAGAGTGAAATATGGCAATACTTTGCATGTCTACCTAACATCCAATCCGTTGGAGTTATGGGAGATGAGAGAACATATTGTCATACAGTTGCTCTAAGGGCTGTAACTAGTTCTGATGGAATGACTTCTGATTGGTCTAGAATACCATATGATGTATTAGATAAGGTTTCAAGGAGAATTGTTAATGAAGTTAAGGGAGTAAACAGAATTGTTTATGATATAACTTCAAAGCCACCTTCGACTATTGAGTGGGAATAGGTCGTTTAGGTCTGAAACCATTGAAGAGCCTAGATATATAAATATGATAAGTTAATTAAAAGTGGTTATGAAGGTTGCTATTAAATTAGTACTTCATAACTACTTTTTTTGTATTTACCGAGGATACAGTTTAGAAAGTTTTAAAATACCTTAAGTAAAGTTTTAGGAGGCATTTAAAGAAATTCTAACAGATGACGAGCTTAATATACGATTAAGCTAATGGCTAACAATAGCTAACTATATATATATACTATTGGCTTATGTATTATTTATGTCGAATAATATATAATAGAATCTATACTTAGTGATTTATTTTATAATAGTGTAGAGATAGAAGACTCCAAATTTAGAAATGTGGAGAAGGAGTTTTATTAATTCAGTCATCTGCATGACATTCCCAAGCTACTAAAGTAAATGAATTATAAATTCAATTACAAAATAAAAAATAGGGGGAATTAGAATGCCATTAACAGGTAAAAAACATCTTGATGATTTAACAAAGCAACCTAATAAAAGCTACTGGAATCTAAATGAACATCCTAGCAAGGACATGAAAGAGTTAAGAAGCAATGATGGTAACTACTGGTATTATATTAATACTAAAAATAAAGAGAGCATAGAGAAGGCAATGGAAGCCGTTAGAAAGCTATTCGTGTTGTCAGTGGTATATAAAGAAGAAGGTATTGCTATACTGGAATCCATGTTAAAGGTATTGAAATAAAATTTTTAAAGAATAAATAAACTAATGATAAAATTGAAGTTAACAATGGGTCTATGGCGATCTATAAATTTCTTGTATTTTGAAAATACAAGATTAACAGACATACAAAATTAATAATTAGTAATATATAAGAGGCTACCTTGATTGGTAGTCTTTATTTTATTTCTAATAATAAGTGATGTTGTAATGAAAAAAACATGTTATAATATACAATATAAGTTAATTTAAATTTTATAATTTAAGCTTAATTATAGCCTTAGATTAAACACGGTAAACAGTGCAGATTAAAAAATCAGTTATTAAGGGAGGAATCATTGATGAAAGAAATGAATAAAACTGAGTTAAAAAAAATGGAAGATAACGTGTTAGAATTTAAAAACAAATTAGAAAAGTTTCACTTAGATATAAATTCTGAAAATCCAATGCAGATTATATTAAAAGGGAATCTTTATATAGAATATGCGTTGAGAGAAAGGCTAAAGAAGCACCTTAAGAATCCAGAAATTTTAGAATGTGATAAGTTGGCATTTAATCAGTTGGCAAAATTAGTATTTTCATTAGGGCTGCTTCCGCTTGATATATTTGAAACAGTTATGGAAGTGAATCATATAAGAAATTCATATTCTCATAATCTTAAGTATAATTTTAATGAAGAAGAGTATAGAAAGCTTGAAAATACATTTTCACCTGATTTCAAGAATATATATTTATCTTTTTTGAGAACACATAAATACCCAATAAATACGTTAATAAAATTACAGACTGCTATATTTACAATATGGCAATTAATAATAAACAGATATAATGTGATAGAAAATTTTAATGAAAATATGTGACTTCGACGAGTAGTTCTATATTAGATATCAAAGTGGTTACGATTTTTATAAAATTCTAATATAGCACATTGATTTGGGATAATAAAAATACTGCACTTAGGGGGAACCCAGTGCAGTATTTTTATAAAGCATATATTTTATTATTGTAAGGTTGGTATATTTAAAGTATTGACCATATTTCAGATCTCATTCATTTTATATAGAAAAACTCAAATTAAAGCAATTTCTTTATATCGTATAGTGAATTTTGAACTAGCCAAGCTTGAGGGAAGTATTTACCGATTGTCCAATAACTAACTCCACCTAAATTATATTCATTAGCAGTTCTAAGTTTCACGTTCATGCTCCTTGCATCTTCAAACCAAACTACATGTTTTTTACCAGCAGAATCATAATAGTTGAAAAATGGAGCTTGAGAGGTATAGTCATATTGAATAGCTGCATTTACCTTCAGTGCAAGATTTACTGCTTCTACATTACCGAGTGCTGTTGCTGAAGTGCCTTTTACGTAAGGCAAGGTCCAATCGTAACCATAATTAGGTATTCCCATGAAAATCTTTTTACTTGGAATTACAGTTACTGCGTAGTTAAGAATTTTTCTTACTTCATTAATTGGAGATACTGCAAGTGGTGGACCAGCGGTATAGCCCCACTCATAGGTCATTAGTATAACGTGATTTACAAGAGCTCCATGGACTGGGTAATCATGAGCTTCATAAAGCAACCCTTTTATATCACCAGATGGTTTAGGAGCTAATGCCGTAGTAACAGGATAGCCTAAAGGTTTCAATTTATTTACGGTTTTACGCAGAAAATTGTTATAGTTTTCTCTATCTTCGGGATAGATGTATTCCAAATCTATATCTAAACCGTAGTAATTTTTAGTTTTCAATGTATTAATTATGTTATCTAATAATGTATTTTGTATATTTTCATTCGTAAGTATGGTATGAGCTAATGCGCTATCAAAGCCACCACCCTCTCTTAAATTTGTAATTACCATCATAGGAGCTACTCTAGCCCTCCTAGCAGCTTGTATTAAAGGAACATCATTAATGCCTTTTAGAGATCCATTCTCTTGCACTTGATAACTAAAGATACTCAGATATGTGAGGTTTGGAAGAGTTTTTGCAAGAACATCCATATTAGTACCAGGAAGAGCATAAGCATTAACTTCAAGAGAACCTAATTTTTGAGTCGAGGAGGGTATATTAATAATTTCCCCAGGGTAAATTATAATAGAACTATTAAAAATAGGATTTGCTGCATACAAGTTTGCAATAGTTACGCCATACATTTTAGCTATCATGTATAGTGATTGACCAGCAAGGATTTTGTGTTTTCGAGTACCTTGTAATATAACAAGTGTTTGGCCTACCACAAGTTGAGTTGGGTTTGTAAGTTCATTGTCAGAAGCAATCTTATTATATGAAATTCCATATAATTTGGATATCTCATATAAATTTTCACCTTTTTTTACAACATGTATAATCAAAAAAATCACGCCTCATATAGTAATATATTTTAATATATGCAACAGAATACTAGGGAGTACGTATTATATTTATTTATTTACAACAAAATATGTTATAAATAACAAATTTTATTAAAAAACTTGATTTATTATCTTTAATAAACTAAAATTATTTTATGTTGTTTTAATAGTAACTTAAGCGTAGAAGTTGGTTTATAATTATTATCGACAACAGATGAATACAAAAGCAAAACAATTATTAAATATTTGCTTTATAGTATACAAGGAGGAATATTAATGGAAAAGATTTTATCTTTAGATTTGAGCAAAACAATTCCATATTTGGCTGAGCATGAGATTTCTAATTTTCAACCAATGGTATCTGCCGCACATAAAATGCTTACAGATAAAACAGGTGCTGGTAATGATTTCTTAGGATGGATAGACCTTCCCCTAAATTATGATAAAATGGAATTTGAAAAAATTAAGAAGGCTGCAAAAAAGATAAGAAGTAATTCGGAAGTCTTGATTGTAATAGGAATAGGTGGATCTTACCTAGGATCTAGAGCGGCTATAGAAATGTTATGTCATAGTTTTCATAACAGTCTTTCAAGCGAAAAAAGAAAATCACCAGCAATATATTTTGCTGGAAATAATATAAGTTCAACATACATGGCTGATTTAATTGATACAATTGAGGGTAAAGATGTTTCTATAATTGTAATATCAAAATCAGGAACTACTACTGAACCAGCTATTGCTTTTAGAATATTCAAAGGTTTATTAGAAAAGAAATATGGTAAAGAAGGAGCAAAAGAAAGAATTTTTGCTACCACTGATAAAGCAAGAGGAGCTCTAAAAAATTCAGCAGACGCAGAAGGTTATGAAACATTTGTTATTCCGGATGATGTAGGAGGGAGATTCACAGTGTTAACAGCTGTAGGACTGCTTCCAATTGCAGCAGCGGGTATTGATATCGATGAAATGATGAAGGGCGCAGCGGATGCAAGAATAGCTTACAGCAATGAAGATTTAAATAAAAATGATTGTTATAAATATGCAGCAGCTAGAAATGCACTATATAGAAAAGGCAAGGTTACGGAGATTTTAGTTAACTATGAGCCAGCACTTCAATATTTCGGTGAGTGGTGGAAACAACTTTATGGCGAAAGTGAAGGAAAAGATCAAAAGGGAATATTCCCAGCAGCAGTTAATTTCTCTACAGATTTACACTCTATGGGACAGTATATTCAAGAAGGCGTAAGAAATATATTTGAAACAGTTATAAATGTTGAAAAGCCAAGAACAGAATTTGTAGTAGAAAAGGACAATAAAGATTTAGATGGATTGAACTTTTTAGCAGGAAAAACTATGGATTTTGTAAATAAAAAAGCTTTTCAAGGAACAGTACTTGCTCATAATGACGGGGATGTACCTAATATAATTTTAAATGTACCAGCATTAACAGCATATAATTTTGGACATATGGCTTATTTCTTTGAAAAGTCTTGTGCAATTAGTGGATACTTGTCAGGTGTAAATCCTTTTGATCAACCAGGTGTTGAAGCGTACAAGAAAAATATGTTTGCTCTTCTTGGAAAATCAGGTTACGAAGAACTCAAAGCAGAACTTGAAAAAAGACTTTAGATAAATGAGAATTATTGTAGATGCAGATGGATGCCCTGGTAAACATCTTATAGAAAAAGCAGCTAAGGAAAACTCTATAGAGCTTATTATGTATTGTGATATTAATCATGTTTTAAATAGTGATTATGCTTCAATAAGGTATGTTGATAGTGGGTTTCAAAGTGTTGATATGAAAGTAGCTAATGAGGCAAAATCTAAAGATATAGTAATAACTCAAGATTTTGGGGTAGCTGCTATGGTTTTAGCCAAAGGCGCGTATGCGATGGGACCTAAAGGGCATATATATGATGATGGCAATATTGATAAATTGTTATTTGAAAGGCATTTGTCTAGTAAGTTAAGACGGAGTGGGGGCAAAACCTTTGGTCCTAAAAAACGAACAAACGAAGACGATGATAAGCTTTATAACAGTTTAATTAGGCTTATTCTAAAAGCGCAAAGCTAATATAAAGAAGATTTTTGTTAGACATAGAATATATAAAATAGACTAGTAACGTTGTTACTAGTCTATTTTCATAAGTTTGAATCAGTATTAAATTTATAATACTATATTTAATACTATAAAAAACTATAATATACAATATATTACTATATTAAATTAAAATGATAAAAAATTATGTCTATAAATAAAAGAAAAAAATTGAAGCATACACTGTTACAAATAATGGAATTATAGTATAATATAACAGTATAGAGGCTAATTTTTTAATAATACTTTTGTATTGTTTAGCTTATTTATAAAGGTAGGTGAATTTATATGAATGAAATGAACATAATGTTTAGCTTAGAGAATCCTAAGGAAAAATATAAAGAAATTGAAATAAGTGTTGAAAATAAATTAGAAGATAATTTAAACTATAAATTTCTTGTAGGAATGGATGGAACGTGGACTACTTTGAAGAAATTAAGTGGAGCTAGTGAAGCTATGTGGAAACCAGAGACAGATGGTAAGTACTCAATAATGGTACAAGCTAAAAGAAAAGAAAGTAACAAGCCCTTTGATTTTATGTCAAAAATAGATTATATAGTAGGAGAGATTGAAGAGAAGTTAATAAATGATATTTACATAGATAAAACAGAAATAATGATAGGTGAAAAAATTACCTTAACGGTTGACGCCATAAAAAATCCTATTATGTATAGATATTGGGTGCGCGAGCATGAAAATTGGTTACTTATAAAAGATTATACACCAGAGAACAAATTAACCTGGGCTTCAAAATATTCTGGGAAGCAAGAGTTTTTGGTAGAATGTAGAAACATAGACTCGGAAAATACATTTGATGACTTTATGAAATTGCCATTTAATGTACAAGCCATTCAATCTTTAGAAATTGTTAGTTTTAAATGCTTAACTGAGGATATATTAGAAGAAGCAGAACTAGTTTTCGAGGTAGAGGCAAACTATGAGGATAATAGAATGGTTTTATACAAATTTGTTAAAATTGATTCTAATGGAAATGCTATATGTATACAAGATTATTCAACTAAGAAACTAATTAGTTATGTTGAAAAAAATAAAGGTGATTATAAGCTATTATGCATGGCAAAGGATATGTATTCACTTCATGAATTTGATGATAGAGCATTAATTCATTATAGTGTAAACCCTTATGATGAAATAACTATACGGAGTTTTACTAGTGATTTAAGTTCGCCGCAGTTATGTGATACTCCTATTGTTTTTAAATGTATTGCGAGAGGCGGGAAAGAACTATTGTATAAATTTAAGATCGATGGAGAATGCCCAGAGGATTTTGGTTATACTAGAGATAATAGCTATTTATGGACACCAAAAGAAGCAGGCGAATATAAAGTAAATTTATGTGTTAAAGATTCATCTTTTCAAGGTGATTATGAGAAAAAAAATAACTTGAATTTTATAATTGATGATATTGGTAATGTAAATGTGGTTATTGAGGATATAGTAGTAGACACGAAAGATATTGTACTTATAGGTGAAACTGTAAATGTTAAAGTTAAAGCAACAGGGGGAACTTCATTAAGATATAGTTTTATAGTTTCTCAAAATGATAAAGAAAAAGAGAAAATTGAATTTGGAATGCGAGATTTTGTGAATTTCACGCCAGAGGAAAAAGGCAAATTCAAATTGGAAGTAAGGGTAAAGGATAAGTACTCTAAAAGGGATTATGATAGTCATGCAGTAGTATATATCCAAGCCTTAGAATGTATTCCTGCCCAAATAGACTACGTTCTAATGCCTACAAAAGATTACTTTATGGTGGGAGATACAATTTCTCTCCAAGTTATATCTGAAAATACAAAGGATACTCTTGTAAATTTTGTTTTAAAAATAGATGGTCATTTAGTAGAACAAACAGATTTTGTTGAACATAAGAGTTATGAAATAAAACCTAAATGTAGTGGGAGATATGTAATAGAGCTATTAGCAAAAAGTAAAATGAGTACAGTTGAATATGATAGTAAAAGAGAGATAAAAATACATGTACATGAAACACTACCAATAACAGACACAAAAATTTTGTGTGGAGCATCAAACTTTAGGGTTAATGAAACGATAACACTTGTTGCGCAAAGTATGGGTGGTAAGGAAGTCTTATATGAGTTCTATCTTATGGAAAAAGGCGACTGGAGCTTAGTACAAAAATTTAGCATAAAAAATGATTATATTTTTATGCCGTTTACTAAAGGTAATTACAAAATGCTAGTATTATCAAAAAGCTCTTATAAGAGTATTTCATATGAAGATTATGATATAATAGAGATAGAAGTAAAAGAATAAATATAAAACAGCTTTTAAAGGCTGTTTTTTTTATGAGTCAAGGATTTTATATATTTTATATATTGTATATATTGTATATGAAGTTTTAGAAATAGCTGAGGAGATGAATAGATATGGAAAGAATAGATAAAATATTGTCTAATTTAGGTCATGGAACAAGGAAAGAAGTAAAGGCATTACTTAAAAAAGGCCTTGTAGAGATAGATGGAGTTATAGCGTCAGATAGTGCTACGAAGGTTGACCCAGATAAAGCCGTAATAAAGGTATCAGGAGAAGAAATTAATTATAGAAAATATATATACCTAATTATGAACAAACCTGCTGGTGTGGTTTCTGCGACTGTAGATAAACATGATGAAACTGTAATAGATTTAATAGATCATGAATATCATGCGTTTGATCCATTTCCTATAGGTAGGTTGGATAAAGACACAGTAGGATTACTTCTAATTACTAATGATGGTGAATTAAATCATAAATTAATAGCACCTAAAAATCATGTTAATAAAGTATATTATGCTGAAATTAATAAATTTGTAGATGCAGGGAATGTAAATACCTTTAAGAAAGGTGTTGTAATAGATGATGGATATAAATGTATGCCGGCTATATTAGATATAATAAATGCAGATGAAAATGGATCTGAAGTATTGATTACTATTCAAGAGGGTAAATTCCATCAAGTAAAAAGAATGTTTGAGAGTATTGATAAGAAAGTTGTATTTTTAAGAAGAGTTAGCTTTGGTCCATTGAAATTAGATGAGGATTTACTTGAAGGACAATGCAGAGAATTGTCGGAACAAGAGATAAGTTTATTAAAAGAAATTTAATTTAGACAAAAATATCGTAAAATAGGTAAGAGTAAATAAAACATGAATAAAACATCCTTATTTTAAAAATTATTTACAACCAAATTAGTGGAAACACTTGCAAACATTAATCAAATTTAATATAATTAAGATGCAAAGATAAATAAAGAGATAAATAGCCCCCTTTTTATTTATTATAGAGCAGCCCGACCCCAAGGGCTGTTTTATTTTGTATAAAAAAGTCGATTTCTGTGAAGAAATTTTTATATATCATGTTTCGACAAAGATGCCCACATTAAATAGAACTATTTAATGTGGGCATCTTTTATTGGATATAGGGAAGTATATAAGTACATAGTATATACTAGATGTATTTTTTAGATTATAATAAAGTGAGCAATTATAGAAACACAAGAAAAGATTAACATAATAATGAGAAAAAAATAAAGTGAAAATAAATATTTTTTAGGGAAATATAAAAAATATAATATAAAAATATGTAGGAGGAAACTTGATGAAGATAAAAGAAAACTTAATGAGCTTTATGACAGAGGAAGCATACAAACCTATGAATATAGGAGAACTTTGTAGAGTGTTTGATATTAGAAAGAAAGATATTAAAGGTTTTGCAGCAGTATTAGCCGAGATGGAGATAGATGGTGATATAGTTAAAACCAAAACTGAATATTATGGTATCCCAGAGAGGATGGGTCTTGTAGTTGGTAAATTCCAAGGTCACCAAAGAGGGTTTGGATTTGTAATAGCAGAAATAGAAAGACCGGATATATTTATCCCCGCAGATAACGTAAATGGAGCAATGAATGGTGATAAAGTTCTTGCGAAAGTTTTAAAAGAAGAAAATAAAGGTAAAAAATGTGAAGGCGAGATTGCAAAAGTAATAGAAAGATCTAATAAAACAATAATAGGAATTTATCAGGATAGTAGTAACTTTGGATTTGTAGTAGCTGATGATAAGAGAATAGCTCAGGACATATTTATTCCTAAATCAGAAAGAAGCGGTGCTAAAACAGGTCAGATAGTAATAGCTGAAATAACTCAGTGGCCAGAACAAAGAAGAAACCCTGAAGGAAAAATTATTGAAATCCTTGGAAACAAAGGGGATACTGGCATTGATATATTAGCCATAATTAAAAAACATAAGTTGCCAGAAGAATTTCCACCAAATGTAGAAGCATATGCTGCCAATATAAATGAAGAAATTCCAGAAGAAGAATACAAGCGAAGAACAGATTTAAGAGACTTACGAATGGTAACTATAGATGGAGAGGACGCTAAAGATTTAGATGATGCTGTGTCTATTGAAGTATTAGCTAATGGCAACTATCGATTAGGGGTCCACATAGCAGATGTTTCTCACTATGTTAAAGAGAAAAATACCTTAGACAAAGAAGCTTTTAAAAGAGCAACCTCAGTATATCTAATTGATAGGGTTATACCAATGCTACCTAAAAAATTATCTAATGGTGTTTGTAGTCTAAATCCTAAAGTGGAAAGATTGGCACTTAGTTGTATTATGGAAATTGATAAAAACGGCAAAAGTATAGATCATGAGATAGTAGAAAGTATTATAAAAACTAATGAGAGAATGACTTATACTGATGTTACTAAAATTTTAAAAGATAAAGATGAAGAAACAATTAAAAAGTATGATTACTTGTATGAAGACTTTAAACATATGGAAGAGTTATGTTCTATTCTTAATAAAAAGAGAATGGGAAGAGGAGCTATAGATTTTGACTTTGATGAATGTAAGATAATATTAAATGAATTTGGAAAACCTGTAGATATTGTACCTTATGAAAGAGGTATTGCAAATAGAGTTATTGAGGAGTTCATGTTAACAGCAAATGAAACTATCGCTGAGCATATGTTCTGGCTAAACGTGCCATTTGTGTATAGAATTCATGAGGACCCGGATGAAGAAAAATTAATGCGCTTTAGTGAATTTGCACATAACTTAGGATATGCGGTAAAGTGGGGAAATGAAGTACATCCTAGAATGCTTCAGGATATACTAAAGAAAGTTAAAGGGAAAAAAGAAGAGATGGTGGTAAGTACTTTATTACTACGTTCTATGATGAAAGCAAAATATTCTCCAGAATGTGTTGGGCATTTTGGCTTAGCAGCCAAGTATTACTGTCACTTTACGTCACCAATTAGAAGATACCCTGACTTAATGATCCACAGGATAATTAAAGAGGTTATAAATGGAGGGTTAAGTGAAGCAAGAACGGAAAGATTACAAAAGGAAGTAGAAGTAGCATCAAAACAATCATCAGATATGGAAAGAGTAGCCATGGAAGCTGAAAGAGATGTTGATGACTTAAAGAAAGCAGAATACATGAGTGAGAGGATTGGAGAAGAATTTAATGGCATTATTTCTTCAGTAACTAATTTCGGTTTGTTTGTGGAACTCCCTAATACTATAGAGGGATTAGTCCATATGACTAGCCTCGATGATGACTATTATGTCTTTGATGAAAGACACTTAACGCTTATTGGTGAGAGAACTAATAAAACGTATAAATTAGGAGAAGAGGTAAAGATTGTAGTTAGTAAAGTTGATTTAACCTCTCATGAAATTTATTTTGAAATGGTTGAAGGGGTCGATGAAAAGGAAGTCGAGGAAGAAAAGAAAGACAATGAGGAAATAGAAGAAGAATACTCAGCTAGTGATCTAGATAAACTTATAAAAGAAGATTAGACAAAAGAGGAAGACTATGTCTTATAATAAAAAAAGCATAAATGAGAAGAGGTGTAATTACCTCTTCCATTTATTATATTTTGGGAATTTAATGTTAAAATATAACATGCATTATTGAAAAAGAAGGTATAGTATAGTATAATAATATATGTTATATATAGTATAATAATTTGAATTTCTTATACTATTTAATAAGAATAAAGCAGGTGAAATTATGGCAAAAGTAACAGGTAATAAAACATTAGTTGAAAATAGAAAAGCGAGACATGATTATTTTATAGAAGAAGCAATGGAAGCTGGAATAGCGCTTGTTGGAACAGAGGTTAAGTCTATTAGGGCTGGAAAAGCGAATTTAAAAGATAGTTACGCTGATGTTATAAATGGTGAAGTATTTATTAAAAATATGCATATAAGCCATTATGAAAATGGAAATCAATTTAATACTGATCCATTAAGAGTTAGAAAGGTATTGCTTCATAAGGAGCAAATAAATAAACTAGTAGGATTTACTGCTCAAAAGGGTTATACACTAGTTCCATTGTCACTTTATCTTAAGAATACCAAAGTAAAAGTTAATCTTGGGGTTGTTAGAGGTAAGAAGGACTACGATAAAAGAGATGCATTGCTTGAAAAAGATGCTAAGAGAGACATGGATAGACAAATAAAAGAAAGAATGAGATAACAAGAAATAATACACTAAAACCTGATAATATTAGTACTTGAAAAAGCATATAATATGGTGTATCATTATGTCTATACCCAGTAGATAGTAATAAAATAATAATTGATATCGTAATTGATTTTAAATTAAACAAATATATATTTTATAGTATATATGCAATAGTTTTTGTATATTATTGCTAAGCAAAGGATTTGAATTAAATCTTTTGACAATATGGGGGCGTACTTGGTTTCGACGTGGGTACGTTGCATCGAGGAAGCGAGCCGAGGGAACCTATGGACCCGCGTAAAAAACTATAGGAACAATTTAAACGCAAACGATAATTTAGCACTAGCAGCTTAGTCTGCTACGTCTTACCTTTGATTACCGCGACTTAGGATAGGGCGCCGACAGCGGTGAACCGAGTCCGGGAAAGCTTTGACCTGGAAACGGAAATTATGAAGCTACTAAAACTTAAACCCGGTCAGTAGGGGTTAAGTAGAGGGAATGTTAAATTATTGACTACGCTCGTAGACGCCTAGGTGTTGCTGCTTTCGGACAGGGGTTCGACACCCCTCGCCTCCACCAGTAAAACCCTCGACTAATTAATTTTAGTCGAGGGTTTTCTTATGCTTTGAAGTAGAGGAGTAGAGTTATGATAAAGATCCACAAGTAAGCTTGCTTTTCAGAGATAGCAAAAGAATTTTCAGAACAATATGGTAAATGGTACAGTAAAAGAAATTTGTTTAGATTGATTAAATTTTATGAATCATTAGACCACAGTGCTTCCAGTCCAATATTGAATTCCTTGCGGCTCGCCTGTCATTGCGTTCAAAGTTTCCTCATCATAATGAACTAAGTCTGTGGATGTTGCCTTCCCCCACCAAAACATATGATACTTACCTTGATAATAAAGAGAACCACATACATCTCCTATCCAACCAGAAGATGGACTAAAATGAAATTGTCCACGGTATTTTTCACCGTAGGTAGTGGCAAATGAATAGTTCGTCATAAGTATCAATGTAGTAAGGACGATTACAACCGATAAGGTTAAAATCATCAATTTCTTTTTCATCACTGTAAACTCCTTTCAGAAACTTATTCAAAATTTTTGCCCTTATTACCTTTTTTAGTTGTTCATCCAGAACCCATTCTAACCCTGATTTTAGGACTTAACTGCTTGATAGTAACCAATTTCACCTATAGCTTCCCAGTCAAAGATGACGTCATGGTGTTGGGTCGTCATGTTAAAGGTACGAAAAGCAAATGATTTTTCACCTTCATTGATAAAGATTTCTACAAAACTATTATCAACAAATACATCAACTTGATATCTATTTTTATTTAATCCTGTGGCTTTTCTAATTTCCCCATTTTGTACATCCACAGGAATGTCCAAATTAGATCGATCCACAGAAATTTGGTCCTGCTTAAAATCGAATTGTAATTTCCAATAGTCCTTTGAATAACCAAATTGAATTGACATCTCATCTTGATGATCAGAAACTTCAAAAGTAAGGTGATAGGTATTAGACTCTGTCGTTATCTTTGCATTATGGAACAGTTGTTTCTTTTTAAATTGTTCCAGTAACTCAGGAACAACGAAATGAGTTAACCGATTTTGTTTTAATTTTAGTTCATATGGCATAGTTAATCCATGTTTCCACATATCTTTATCGGAAGGAAGTTCTTGTTCCCCACATCCAAACCAAGCCACCATCATTGGAACATTATTCTTACCATAAAATGATTGCGTAGCATAAAAATCAAATCCTGAATCCACTTCATCACTATATTCCTCATAAAAAACTTTATTTACTAAATCTAATTTTCCAACCAAGTATACCGTAGAAAATTGATTTTGATAACGAGTTTCTTCTTTTTCAAGTCCCATCGATGAAATAATTAATACATCTTTTCCTTCAACTTGAATGAGACTTGGACATTCCAGCATATAACCTTTATCAATTGGAAGGTAAATGATTCCTTGATATACCCAATCAATTAAATCCTGACTAGTATAAAGCAATAACTGACCTACCTCATGCTCATCTTTTGCCCCTAACAACATATAATAACTTCCGTCTCGTTCAAACACAAATGGATCTCGTATTTCTCCTGACATTCCTTCTGGTGCTCCATCAATAATCGGGTTATTTTTTGACTTTTGAATAACACCTGCTTTATCCATAATGGACACTGCCTGTTTAGGAATTTTACCTTGAGGTGTTTTATAATTTGCGGTATAAAATAGATACAATAGATCGTCTTTTTCAATGGAATTACCAGAGTAGCAGCCATTCTTTTCATACTCTTGATCCGGAATAAGTGCAATTCCTTTATCTTCCCAATGAACCAAATTACTTGACTTACAATGTCCCCAATGTTTCATGCCGTGATTTGGTTCAAATGGAAACCATTGATAGAAAAACTGGTATTGCTTATTAAAATAAGCAATACCATTGGGGTCATTCATCAATCCTGTTTTTGGATAAAGATGATAGTGAGGTAAAAAAGGACTTTTTTGCACGAAATTTTCTAATTGTTTTAAATAAGATATATGTTTGTCTTGTAAATAGGTGTAAGGCTCAAATGTTTGGAATTCTATTTCATTTTTATAACTTCTCTTATTCATGTGCTCCTGGCACTCCTTTTAATTTATCGTAAATTAATAGCAAAATGATAGTCAATGTAAAGGCGACTATATTTCCAATAATGTAATGAATCATAACAGGAGGATTTACAATAGTCACACCTGGAATACCCGTTAATCCGAAACCAAGGGCCTTTACGCCAAAAATTCTCATATAAGCTCCACCAAAACCTGCACCAAGTACCGCACAAACAAAGGGGATAATCGAATCTTTTATGTTTACGGCGAAAATAGCGGGTTCTGAAACACCTACCAGTGTTGGCACAAAACTAGATATCGCTATTTCTCTTCTTTTTGATTTTTTCTTTGCTAATAAAAACATACCTACGCAAGCTCCACCTTGAGAAATAATCGATACTGCCCACAAAGGTTGTATATAATTAAACCCTGTACTGGCAATCAATTGAGCTTCTATGCCTCCAATGGCATGATGTGTGCCTGTGATTACGAGTGGCTGTAAAACTGCGGCAAAAACAAACGCTCCCACGATTCCACCTTTTGTATACAATAACTCAATAATAAATCCTAAACCTGATGCAATAACATCTCCTAAAGGTCCAAAAACTAAGAAGAGTGCACCTGCTGACGCAATAATTGTTAACGTTGGTACTAGAATAAAGGATAATATCTGAGGTACTCGTTTAGTAAGGAACTT
Organism: Clostridium algoriphilum; assembly: GCF_020443705.1. Classification (GTDB taxonomy): domain Bacteria; phylum Bacillota; class Clostridia; order Clostridiales; family Clostridiaceae; genus Clostridium_AD; species Clostridium_AD algoriphilum. The sequence goes on along the minus strand of NZ_JAIZZK010000032.1, from coordinate 2,490 downwards.
TTCAAACTTTGCTAAGAATAGAGAAGTTAGGATAGCTGGGAAAACACCACCTTGGAAGGCTACTTCAGGAATATTGATTCCTAAAAAGTTCCAATAATTTACATCGGGCAATTTCCCTTGTAAATAATCAAAACGATTTCCTAATTCAGGATGAATAAGGACTATCCCGATAATAATACCTAAAACTGGATTTCCACCAAATCTTTTTGTGGCTGAATACATAATAAATACGGGTAAGAAATTTAAACCGGTTGCAATAATATTAAAAAATGAAGATAGATCACTAGCCCATTTGTAAGTATCAGCTAAAGTTGATTCTAAACCAAATAATCCACTCGTCATAAGAATTGCACGAAGGCCTAATATCATGGCACAACCAACAATTCCTGGAATCAACGCAACAAAAATATCTGAAAAAGCTTTAAACATTTCTTGTAATTTTCCAACATTTTTCTTACCTTCTGTTTTAACGTCTTCTAAAGAAGATTCTTTGATACCTGCTTCTTCAACAAATGCCGCATAAACCTGGTCGACTAAACCAGTTCCAAAAACGACCTGCAATTGACCACTATTAAAGAAAACACCCTTTACTCCTTCAATGTTTTCAAGAACTGTTTTATCATATGTTGATGTATCTTTTAACACGAGGCGAAGTCTAGTAACACAATGAGCAGCGCTTGCGATATTATCTCTATCTCCAACATTTTCTAAAACTTCTCTTGCAATTTTGTTGTAATCCATATCTACACTCCTTAATATTATTTATTGGAACGTTCCATTAATTTCATTATAATATAAATTTTTCCAAAATACAATGTTTTTTTGAAAACGAATTCATTTATTTTGAAATCGTTTTTACAGAAGTCTTTTTATACAGAAGTCATTTTTCTTAAGTTTAAAAAATAGCTCAAAAAAAGATTGTCTGATAATCAAATCATCAACCAATCTTTATAACTTTCCATAAATATTTTAGTTAGATTTAGTAGTTTTTAAATCAAGAAATGTTACAGGGAGGACTATACTAGTCTTTTGTTTATCTTTATTAACAACAGCAATTAGAAGATTAACCGCTTCTTCTGCAATTTTCTCAACAGGTTGACGAATAGTTGAGATTTTCAACTTTTCTGTTGCATAGCTTTGAGATCCATCAAAACCAATTAGTTGAACATCCTCTGGAATAGCAATTCCCATATCCATCAATGCATCTTGACAATAACTTGCATAACGATCTGTAGCACAAAAAATACCATCAAATTGTTTTTCTTTTATAAACGCTTCTTTCAAAAATATGGCTATATCCTCGTGGAATGCTGCAGAAGAAGTCTTTGGACTAAATATCTCATAATCCTCCTTTTGTTCTTTACAAGCTTCTTCAAAACCTTTTTTTCTAGCTATCAAAGCATTATTACCATCCACTTGTCTCGTTATGTGAAGAAGTTTTTGACAACCTTTTTTTATTAGTTCGTTTACAGCCATTTTCCCCCCACCCTCATTGTCACTTGTCACATACGGAATATCGTCATTATAGTAACGCTCAATAGCGACATATGGTATTTTAGAAGTTAGATAAGGCATAATATCACTGTAAGATATTGAAATAATACCAAAAACTTTGTTTTGTTGGGCGATTTCAAGATATTCTATTTCTGCACGATAGTCATCTTGGGAGTTACATAATATCAATTTCATTCCTTTTTGTTTTAATTTCATTTGCAATTGGTAAGTTAACTCTGAAAAAAATGGATTCCAGACAGTGGGCAAAATAAACACCACATTACTAGATTTATTTGTTTTAAATTCTCGCGCAGCTACATTAGGGATATAGGCTAATTCTTTAATAGCTTCTTCTACCTTAATACGGGAAGCTTCTTTTATGCTCACATTATTAATATAATTTGAAACGGTTCCTCTAGAAACCTTTGCTCGCTTTGCCACATCATTCATATTTGCCATAGTTTATTCCTCTTTTCAATCACTAGTATATTTATTTTTAATCTTACTATCTTTTATCATCATTTTAATATCTCTTTCATATTTCATATTATCATAACTATTACTAACGACAATTCTCATAGCAACAAAGGGATTCAAAGATATGATATAAAATCTATATCAAGAAGGTAACTTCCATTGCATACTTTTATATTAACATGCTCGTTAGAAACTGTCGAAGACCATTGTATAATGTTGTTCTATCAATGGACAGTGATATTGTTAGAGATGGTACGCCTCCACCATAAAAGAACAACAAGTTTGATACAATGGAAAGCCCTTGAAATTCAAAGGTTTTCGTTGTTTTTTTGGCGAAAGTGCAAGGTGAAATTATGCTCGGACCATTAGCTTTTGGGTTAAATTAAAATAAATGCACACCCCCTATGGATTGAACTGAACCATGGTTAATGGACACTAAAAATAAACCCCTACCATAGAATATCTTGAATTTACGTAAGCTGACACCGTTTTTCATATGGTGTCAGTTTTGTTTTTAGT
>NZ_JAIZZK010000031.1 GCF_020443705.1 Clostridium algoriphilum | reverse complement strand
TACATTATTTGCGGTTGTTACCCCACTTTGTTTTTTGTATACTACTGTCTGTGATGTGTTTACTACAGCAACTGGCTTAGATACTATTTTTACATACTGTGCACTTATATACCCCGTTCTACCACTGTAACTTATCTTGTAAAAGTTATTTGTCTTTCCAACTATTACAACATTAGTGCCACTTTTAAAAGTTCCTTGTATAGGATAGTTTGTACTTACTCCAGTTCTTATACTTAAGCTACTTGCTGTTGTTACACCATACTGTGTTGTGTATACATTACCGAATACTTGTATATATTGATCCACACTACCCTTACTACTATTATAATTTACATTGTTGATACTTCCTACAGATACCAAGGAAATACCCATAATAGTAGCAGCTATAACTATCTTTGTTTTTAATGAACTTAGTTTAAATTGTGTTAAAAGCTTAATATTTTTCAATTTAATTCCCCCTCTTAGGGGTTTGATCTATATTCATCCCATGGTCTCTAGACTTAAATCTTCTGATCTTATTCTACAATTCTTTTAGGATGTATTGACCCCTATGATTTTAGGTTTCATTAACTTTAACTTCCGAATTCCTCTATAATATATGATTTGCTAGTACCAAATGTTCTCCTGCTAATTCCTTTGTCAAACAAAAATTTTCTAACTGAAACGCACTACATGTTTTCTCAAATTTAAAATGGAATAGGACATAACTGTAGATGTAGCAAGGCGAACCTCCAGTCCGCCAAAATCCCTCGGGAGATGTGAACAATACGTGAACGACCAAAGCGGAGGCTAGGCGAAGATGGGACAGCTGATGCGGATAAAGGTTAAGAAGTGATTTAACATGGATGCATATGATAGTAATTTAGTTTATTGGATATGGTTATCACAAATTAATGGCATAGGCCCTGTAATTGCAAAAGTATTGTTGAATGTTTTTGAAATTCCACAAAACATATATAAAGCCACCAAATTTGAACTTATAGACATAAAAGGGATAGGAAGCGTTGGTGAATTGTTACACTCCATTTAAAAAAGAATAAGTCGGATATTTTAGAAACTATATCAATAATGGAATTGAAGGGTAGGGTAATAAAAAACACAATTGATGTAAAAAAATATTTTTGTCTATACACCAGGAAAAAAGCATAAAGATAGAACTAAAGAATCCCATTCTTTAGTTCTATCTTTATGCTATATTATGAATTCTACTCTACTTGCTTAAACTGCAGACTGTAAAGGTATGAATACAATCCTTCTTGTTTTATAAGCTCGTCATGAGTTCCTCTTTGATTTATGCCTTCATCAGTAAGTACAATTATTTCATCTGCATTTTTTATTGTACTTAGTCTATGAGCAATAACAAACGTTGTTCTATTTTTAGTAAGGTTTTCTAATGATTTTTGAATATATTGTTCATTTTCATTATCAAGAGCGGATGTAGCTTCATCAAGTATTAAAATTGATGGATCTTTTAAAAATACTCTTGCTATAGATATCCTTTGCTTTTGTCCACCAGAAAGTTTTACTCCTCTCTCTCCGGTATAAGTGTCATAGCCATGTTCTAGACTCATAATAAATTCATGTATATTTGCATTTTTGGCTGCCTCAATTATTTCATTGTCGATTGCTCCCGGTCTGCCATATGATATATTTTCTTTAATGCTTCCAGAAAATAAATAAACATCTTGCTGAACTAATCCAATAGATTTTCTAAGTGATTTAAGTTTTATATTTTTTACATCGATGCCATCTATTGTTATTGAACCATCATTTACCTCATAAAACCTTGGTATAAGACTGCAAAAGGTTGTTTTACCACCACCTGATGGACCAACAAGTGCAATATTTTTGCCTGATTGTATTTTTATATTTATATTGCTTAATATATTATGCTTATTATTATAACTAAAAGATACATTCTTAAAAGATATATCTCCCTTTGGATTAACTAATTCAACTGCATCTTCTTTATCGATTATATCTGGCTTTGTATTTATGACTTCAACAAATCTTTGAAATCCTGAAAGCCCTCTTTGAAACTGCTCTGTAAAATTGACAAGCTTGTCAATAGGATTTAAAAACGTATTTATATAAAGTATGTAAATTACAAGGTCAGATACTTTTAATGAACCGTCACTTATAAATATTCCGCCTACAAGAATGGCGCTAAGATAGAGCAACCCTTGAAAAAAGCTGTTACCACTATGAAATCTGCCCATTATAAAATAACTTTCTTCTTTCGTCTTTAAATAATTATTATTACCTTTATTAAATTTAGCATTTTCTATGCCCTCATTAGCGAATGATTTAACTACTCGTATACCTTCTAAACTATCTTGAATTTGGGCATTTACACCTGCTATCTTCTCCTTGTTTTTTACAAAAACATTTCGCATTTTCTTATTATAAAAATATGAAAAATATAACATTGCGAGTGTAAAGAAAAGAAGTATAAGTGTTATTCTTGAATTTATACTTGCTAGAATAGCAAAAGATCCAACTATTTTTAAAATGGATATGAATACATCCTCAGGACCATGATGTGCAAGTTCAGATATATCAAACAGATCTGTAACTATTCTTGACATAAGATTTCCGGTACTTGCTTCATCATAATAAGAAAAAGATTGCTTTTGTAAATTGTCAAAAATATCTCTTCTCATATCCGTTTCCATTTTTGCTCCCATTATGTGTCCCCATGAAGTTATGAAATACTGACAAAAATATCTTACAATATACATAATTAATAGTGCTATCCCAACATATAAAACATATTTGATTATTTTATGTGCATCATTAAGTACATAAACATCGTTTAACAAATATCTGACTATTAAAGGAAACACCAAATCAATCGCAGATAAAATTAATGCACAAAACATATCCGCAAAGAACAGGAACTTGTATGGTTTGTAGTAGCTTATAAAGTTTTTTAATAGTTTCATTATTATTGTAACCCCTTATCCTTAAAGTTATTTTATTAGTATTATTATAACATTGAATGGGGGCAAGTAAAACAATGTCCGCTACGCTTGGCCATTTAATAAGGCAAAATAACTAAGACTTAAGTCAATTATCTTTATCTGAGTCATGTTTAATATTTGGAATTACCGGGGTAGATTTACTAGCAGCTTTCATTAAGCTACCTACTAAAATATAAGTAATAGTAAATATAATTGCAATAATTATTAATTTTAGCATGAACAACACATCCTTTCCAATTAATAAAAATTAATCTACTTTTTATTCTCTCATCATATATATTTCCATTTCTAAAGTATATCCAAATAACTATGAAATAGACAACAAACTGCCAAAGGAATTACTATGAAATTCACTGGTTATATTGTATTAACTTTATAATTTAAGGTAAAATAGATATAGTTAGTAATATATAAGCAATCAAGCTATAACGTTAATTAAATTATTTATTAACAAGAAAACATAGCTGTAAATTTAACCTGTAAAAAATACTTATAAGGAGTGAAAAATATGAAGTCTTCAACTCACAGAATAGCTATTCCTACAATTCTAGAAGTAGGAAAAGGAAATATTAATAACATAGGAAACTTAATTAAAAAAGCTATGGTCCAAAAGGTTTCAATATATTTTGGGGAGGGAATAGAGGATTTATTTGGAGCTTCTATAAGGAAATCCTTAAAAGAAGCCAATATCCAGATTTCAAAAATAGAAACTATCTCAGCCATAAACTTTGAAGAAATTAGTATAGCGGCCTTTGAAATATCATACGATGTTGAGGCTCTAATTGGCATTGGTGGTGGGAAAGCTATAGATGCTGTCAAATATATGAGTTTTTTAAAAAAAATACCATTCATTAGCATTCCAACTTCAACCTCTAATGACGGTTTTTCAAGCCCAGGCGCATCCCTTTTAGTCAATGGGAGACGTATGTCTCTTCCAGCCAAAACACCTTACGGCATAATTATAGATATTGATGTAATTAAAGGAGCCCCTGAGAAATTTATATTTTCAGGAATTGGAGATTTAGTATCAAATATTACCGCTCTGTATGATTGGAAATTTGAAGAGGAGCACGGAATGGCAATTATGGATGACTTTGCAACTATGCTTTCCAAAAAAGCAGTAAATAGTTTTGTGCGAACTGAATTTAAGACGATTAAGGATGATTTGTTTTTAAAGGAACTAGTGGATTCACTAACTTTAAACGGTATCTCTATGGAAATAGCAGGTGACAGTTCACCGGCCTCAGGCTCTGAGCATTTAATATCTCATGCTTTGGACAAATTTCTTGAAATACCGCAGCTTCATGGCATACAGGTTGGAATAGCAACCTATATTATGTCTAATGTGCAAAACCACAGATTTGTAAGAATCTCAAGGATATTAACGGAAACAGGTTTTTTCCAATATGTTAAAACTTTAAAAATGAGGAAAGAAGATTTTAAGAAAGCTATAGATATTGCTCCTTCAATAAAACCTAGCAGATTTACTTATATTCATGTTGAAGAAAATAGAGAATTGGCTAAAAAATTTATTGATGAGGATGAAACCTTAAATTCTATATTAATATGATATTCTTTTATTTTAAAAATAAATATCCGTAAGAACTGTCATCAAGCTTGACATTCTTGCGGGTATAAAAACTTTCCATGAATACGATTACAAGGAGCGCGTGGATCAATTTTGTTTACTTAGAATTAACATCATATCAACTTTCATTTTGGCAGCTAATAATTGGATTATTGAAATAGAAACAAACTCAGGAGCTGCATATTTAAAATTTTGTTCAGCTTGCTTTAATTCCATCATAGATTGAGTAATTCCATTATTCATAGTTTTTATCCTCCCATTTATAGGTTTTTTCTACCGTCAGGATTGTCCTCAATTAACTTGTATTTTATAAGGTATGTGCGAACAGTAAGCTTTAGACCAATATATTCAAATGGTCAGCAGCAAAATTTGTACGCATTTGAAAATATTTATATATATTGTATTCTAATGTTTAGAAAAAGGAGTAATAGTTAAAGTGAATGGATTTATTAAAATAAAGGAGATTTTATGATAAAAAATATTTTTTATCAATTTAGAAGGAAAAGTTTTTTGAAATTTGACATTAGAATCATAATAATTAGCGTTATTGTAATGCTGTGTGTAATTATGTTCTTTCCGCATTTTTTTAGAAATACGTATACAGTAACCATTGCAAATAAACGAGTAATAAGAAGTGATAATACTAATACGTATTTAATTTATGCACAAATGGAAAATGGTAATATAAGGGTATTTGAGAATACTAATAGTTTATTAGAATTTAAAGTCCATTCTGAAGATGTGTATTGGGGATTGACAATTAATAGAAAATACGAAATAAAAGCATATGGGTTGAGTATGCCTTTATTATCATCGTATCAAAATATTATAGAAGTTAAAGGGGGAAAATAGGAAAAATAAAAACATAAGGGAAGTAAAAATAAAATATTTAAGAAATAACAGTAAATATTTAAAAATATAGAACGATATATGATTGTAATAAATAATATATTTAGGAGGTGAAAATATTTGTTTAAAGAGAAAATTACAGCAATCATATTAAGTACTTTTATAATATTTACTCTTATAGTTTTATTTCAAATTACAGTATATGGCTCGGAATCAACAAATATTGAGGTTAATGTTAAAGAATTTGGAGCTTCAGGTGACGGAAGTACAAATGATACAAAAGCCATATTCGACGCATTTAAATATATAGCGAAAACAGAAACGAGTGGAGTTGTGTATTTTCCAGCTGGAGATTATCTAGTAAATACTACAATTACTGTTCCTACAAATGTATCAATTAAAGGTGATGGCCAGGAATCTACAAGGATCAAACGAATAGACACTAGTAAAACAGCTATATTTAATTTAAAAGGAAATCAAAGTATTAAAGATATAGGTTTCAGATCCCAAATTAATTTATATCCTACTGGTGATGATATTACTATAGTAGATTGTAAGATATCAGGCATAACGCAAGGTATACAAAATGCTGCAACTATTAATAGATTAACTATATCTAATACACTATTTGATAAGTGTGGGTATGGTATTTTATCAAATAATGTACCATCCTATGATGTTACTATTAGTGATTGTAATTTTATAAGTTCAACAGCAGATGACATAGAGATTAATTCTTCAAGCAAGAGATGGCTAATACAGAATTGTGATTTTAAAGATAATATATCAAAATATAATAGCTCAGGGTTTGGAATTGGAGTTGCAGTTGGTGCAACAGAAATTACTATAAATAACTGCAATTTTTTAAATATGGCTTGCCAAGCGATACACATTGAGGATAATTCACAGGTGAATATAACTAAATGTACCTTTAAAAACTCTGGCCTTGGTGGTCATCCAGGAAGTCCACACTCAGATATTGCTCTTTTATCAAGCGCCACAGCAAATATTTCAGATTGTGTATTTTTAAAATCTGATAGTGGGTATTCAAGTATGGGCATATATAGCAATAATTCTATAATAAAAGGGTGTAAATTTTATGAAAAATGGTGTGGCTATTCTTCTAACTATTACAATTGCGAATTTTATGGTGATTCCTCACTAGACCCGGGCAGTAGAATAGGGAAGGGAATAGATAGCCTAAGTGCTACAAAGATAGTTTCAGATTGTAAGTTTTACAATCTATCTGTAGGGGTTGAATATGGTTATCTAGGTGCTGGTTCTTATGGTGGCACAGTGCAAAACTGTGTATTTAACAATTGTGATACAGGAGCAGGATCTAAACGTACCTCCACTATGATATATGCAGGAGCTAGTGAGATGGTTGAAAATAATTTATTTGAGTCTTGTATTGTAGGGGTGAGTTTGCCTAATGGTGGAGATGCCCCGAGAAGAAATTACACAGTAGTTAATAATTTATTTTCTGGTTGTGAGACAAATTTAATTTTAGGTACATTTATTCCAGGATATGAGCGCTTAGTGTCTAATAATAATGATCTACCAAGTATAAATAATATTTCAGTAGATAAAGAGATAATATATAGTTTTGACTATCCAAGTTTTAGTGTAGATGCAACTGGTGGATCTGGAGAAGAACTTACTTACAAATATGTAATAGAGAATAACAATACTACTGTATACGATAGTGGTTTTGTTAAAAGCCCAAAGATTCAGTTTAAGCCTAGAGAAGCTGGTAGTTATAATTTAAAGGTATATGTTAATGATATATCGCCTTTTGAGAATACAAAAGCATATAGCTTTAATGTTGAAGAAGCAATGCAAGAGGATATAAATTTAGATAAAACTGTTGATATATATGATTTAGTTATGATCTCTAAAAATTTGGATAAACAAAGAGGTAGATCAGAAGATTGGAATGAGAGATTGAATGTAGAGGACAGCGATGATGTTATTAATATTTTAGATTTAGCTAAGGTCTCTAAAAAGTACAATTACTAAAATTAGTTTTAAAAATAAGCCTTTCCTTAATTGGTTAGGCTTATTTTTGTGCACAAAGCTTATTACTATAAAATTTATGGAATATTCATTATAGCGCTTATGCAACTATTACTCTTATTTGAGAGGCTAATTTTATTTTATAATTAATGAGATTATAAAACTTAACATAATGTATCTAGCAGTATTGCAAACTATATGATAATATAAACTTTAATGTCAAAGAATGATATAGTTTGACAAGAGAGAGTTTTGAGGGAAAGTAGCCAACTTTTTGGTAAAGGAGAATAAGAGAATGAGTATACTGGTTAGTATAAATTGCATTACATATAATCATGAAGAATATATAGCAGATGCTATAGAAAGTTTTTTAATGCAAAAAACAGATTTTAATTTTAAAATTGTTATCGGGGAAGATTGTAGTTTAGATGGAACTAGAAAAATAATAGATGACTATATAATAAAATATCCAAATAAAATAAAATTAATAACTTCTGATGAAAATGTAGGTGCTAAAGAAAATTCGCGAAGGGTACATGAAAATTCTAATGGTAAATATATTGCATTATGCGAAGGTGATGATTACTGGACAGATCCATTAAAACTTCAAAAACAAGTAACCTATATGGAAAATAACCCAAACTGTACGTTATGCTTTCATTCGGCAGACATAGTGAGAGCAAATAAGCGTAAAACAGGCAGAATAACCAGACCTTACGATAAATGCACTATATGTCCAACTGAAGATATCATTATTGGAGGAGGAAGTTTTTGTCCAACTCAATCGCTTTTGTATCCAAAAAAATTAATGGACAATCCACCAGAATTTTTAACGAGTGTTTCAGTGGGGGATTACCCTTTACAGATGTTGGTATCTAGTTTCGGATATGCTTACTACATAGATGAAATTATGTCATCATATAGATCAGGAGTTAAAGGTTCATGGACAGAGACATCAAAAACAAGAGAAAAAACTCTTAAGCATTGTGAGGAGATTATATTAATGCTTGATGGTTTTGATAAATATTCAAATTATAAGTTTACTAATTCAGTAAATAAAACTAAATTACAGGTGAAATTATATGCTAAAAATTATCCTTCAAATGCATATATAAAATTATTAAATATAAAAGAAAGAATCAGGGGATTTATATATAGTATTTAAAATCCTTAAGGAGAGAATGTATGCCAGAATTAAATTCATTAAAGAAAAAAACCATATCAGGATTATTTTGGAGCTTTCTAGACCTTATAGCAAATCAAGGACTACAATTTATAATCCAAATTATTCTTGCAAGGCTACTAATTCCAAAAGATTTTGGAGTAATAGGTATGATAAGTATATTTATTGCATTATCTGCAACGTTAATAGATAGTGGGTTTAGCCAAGCCTTGATTAGAAACAAAGAGGCTAAAGAAGAAGATTACTCGACAGTTTTTAACTTTAATCTAGTAATATCAATAATGTTGTACATAATTTTATATTTATCAGCCGATAGCATAAGTATTTATTTTAATGAACCAAGGTTGATTTCAATTTTACGAATATTATCCTTAGTTATAATAATTAATTCTTTTAGTATTGTACAAAGAGTTATTTTAACTAAAGATATAGACTTTAAAACTCAAGCTAATATAAATGTAATATCTAGTGTGATTTCTGGGACAGTAGCTATTATATGTGCGTACAATGGGCTAGGAGTGTGGAGTTTAGTAATAAGAATCCTAACAATGCAATTGATGCAAGCCGTACTGCTATGGTTTAAGAATAAATGGAAACCTAAATTAATTTTTGATGCAGGATCCTTTAAAAATATGTTTGGTTTTGGATGGAAATTACTTGCTTCAGGTGTTATAAATACGGTTTATACAAACTTATATTATATAATTATTGGCAAGATTTTTGCAGCCAGTGAGTTAGGTTATTACACTAATGCACAAAAGTTAAATGATGCAGTAAGTCAAACAATTACAATGTCTGTGCAACGTGTTAGTTACCCAGTACTTAGTAAATTACAAGATGACAAAGACAGACTTAAACAAGCATACAGAAAAATAATTAAGACGGTAGTATTTATAAATTTTCCTTTAATGTTAGGTCTAGCCGCCGTTGCTAAACCATTAATAATTGTATTGTTTGGATATAAATGGAGTGGATCTGTGATTTACTTTCAATTTTTATGTTTTGCAGGTATGATGTTTCCACTTCACGCAATAAACTTAGATATCTTGCAAGTAAAGGGAAGAAGTGATTTATTTTTAAGGTTAGAAATACTAAAAAAAGCTGTATTTACAGTATTAATAATTGCAGCAATTATTTCGAAATCAGGAATTATGGGGCTTATAGGTGCTTTAGTTCTAAATTCATATATATCCTACTTCTTAAATTCATATTATTCTGCTGAACTAATAGATTATTCAACTAAACATCAATTAGTAGATATATTACCAGCATTTATAGTTTCTATTATTATGGGAATTGTAGTTTATGCAAGTAATGTATTTATGCCTAATATCGATATAATTAAACTAATATTTGAAACACTACTTGGGTTAATAACTTATATTGTGATTTCTAAGGTTATAAATGCAGAAGGCTTACATGAGATATATAAGTTATTATCACCTTTAATAGTTAAATTGAAAAAAATTAAGGCTGATCGAAAGTATAAGAAAAATAAATAAACTAAGAGATGAGTTTTGCGAAAAAAATATTAACTTTATCAAATGGAGGAGTTAAAAATATGAAAGGTATAATTTTAGCAGGGGGATCAGGTACAAGGCTGTATCCATTAACAAAGGCTATATCAAAACAGATATTACCGGTATATGACAAACCTATGATTTATTACCCATTATCGGTGTTAATGTTAGCAGAAATAAGAGAAATTTTGATTATATCCACAAAAAGAGATGTAGAAACTTTTAAAGAATTACTTGGGGATGGAAGCCAATTAGGATTACAGATTGAGTATGAGATCCAAGAGCAGCCAAACGGTTTGGCAGAGGCGTTTATTATAGGTGAAAAATTTATTGGTGATGATAGTGTGGCATTAGTACTTGGTGATAATATTTTTTACGGCGTGGGATTACATATGCAATTAAAGACAGCTTCAAAAAGAGGTAAAGGAGCAACTATATTTGGGTACCATGTTTCTAACCCAGAAGAATTTGGTGTTGTAGAATTCGATAAGGATAATAATGTTATCTCGATTCAGGAAAAGCCAGAGATACCAAAATCAAACTATGTAGTTCCAGGTTTGTATTTTTATGGTAATGAAGTTATTGATATTGCGAAAAATATTAAACCATCAGAAAGAGGAGAATTAGAAATTACAGCAGTAAATAATGAGTATTTAAAAAGAGGGAAGTTAAAGGTGGAATTGTTTGGTAGAGGGATGGCCTGGTTAGATACGGGGACTTGTGCAGGGCTGCTTAATGCTGCAAATTTTATTGAGGCTATACAAACAAGACAGGGACTTTATATTGCATGTATTGAAGAAATTGCATATTTAAAAGGTTATATAAATGAGTTTCAACTTTTGCAACTTGCAAAACCTCTTTCCAAAGTAGATTACGGAAAATATTTACTGAAATTAATTAAAGATATAAATGATGGCACTCAAGAAGTGGCGGCTGAAATAATGACTTAATTTCCAGTTTATTAAAAATTTAAAATAGAGGTGTTTAATATGATAAATGTTACTAAAACATATTTGCCAAGCAAAGAAAAATTCAAAAACTACGTTGATGAAATATATAGCACTGGGTGGTTAACAAACAATGGACCATTAAAGCAAAGATTGGAAGCTAAATTAAAAGAATATCTTGGAGTTAAAAATATTATTCTTGTATCAAATGGAACATCAGCATTACAAGTTGCCTATAAATTATTAGATTTAAGTGGGGAAGTAATTACAACTCCGTTTTCTTTTGTAGCAACAACAAGTTCGCAAGTTTGGGGAGGCTTAACACCAGTTTTTGCCGATATTGATAAGGACACATTATGCATTGACCCTAAAAAAATTGAAGAAAAAATAACAGAAAAAACAACAGCTATTGTTCCAGTTCATGTTTTCGGAAATGCATGTGAAGTTGAAGAGATTGAAAAGATTGCGAAAAAACATAACTTAAAGGTGATTTATGATGCAGCTCATGCCTTTGATGTAAAATATAATGATGAAAAATTATTAAATTATGGAGACGTATCCACTCTTAGTTTTCATTGTACAAAATTATTCCATACTATAGAGGGCGGAGCATTAATTTTTAATGATGATGATTTATATGAAAAGGCTAAAAAATTAATTAATTTTGGAATTGCTGGGCCAGATAATATAGAATATTTAGGTATAAACTGTAAAATGAATGAATTTCAAGCTGCTATGGGACTATGTGTACTTGATGAAATTGATATTATTGAAAACGGAAGAGAGAAAGTTTATAATTACTATGTTGAAGCTTTTAAAGAAAATGATAGTATAACATTACAGAAAATTAATGAGAATATAAAATCTAATTATGCTTATTTCCCTGTTGTTTTTGAGTCAGAAGAAATGCTTTTACAAGTTAGAGAAGCATTAAATAGTGAACAAGTATCTCCACGAAGATATTTTTATCCGTCATTAGACACCTTGTGTTATCTTAAAAATAAGCAATATATGCCTATATCTAATGATATTTCAAAAAGAGTTTTATGTCTACCGATGTATGATTCGTTAACAAAGAAAGAATTAGATAAGATTAGTAATATAATTTTAGAAACTATAAGTCTTTATGATGTGGATGATGAAGTAGCATTTGCGAGAGGATAATCTTGGGGGGGTATAAAATTGAAATTAGGAATAATGCAGCCTTATTTATTTCCTTATTTAGGATATTTACAATTAATAAATGCGGTTGATAAATTTGTTATATATGATGATGTCCAATATATTAAAAGAGGTTGGATAAATAGAAATAATGTTTTAGTTAATAAAAAGCCACATTTATTTACATTTAGTGTAGTAAAAGATGAACAAACTAAAGCAATAAATGAAAGATATTATTGTTCTAAAACTTTTAATACAGAAATACAAAAGTTTTATAATATGTTAACAATGTCGTATAAGAAAGCAATATATTTTGATGAAGTATTTAAATTGATCAATACAATCTTTGAGTACAATGAATTAAATGTTGCAAAATTTGATTTTAATGCATTAAAATGTATATGCAACTATATTGGAATTGACACTGAATTCATTGCATCATCTGAAATTCCCCAAAATAATATATTAAAGGGACAGGACAAAATATTAGAGATAAATAAAATACTAAAGTCCTCACAATATATAAATCCAATTGGTGGAACAGAATTATATTGTAATGACACATTTGAAAAGAATAATATTAAGTTGAATTTTATTAAAACTTTAAATATAGAATATAAGCAGTTTAATAATGATTTTATTCCTAATTTATCAATAATCGATATTTTGATGTTTAATTCAAAAGAAGAAATAAAACAGTTGTTAAATGAATATGAGTTGGTATAGGTATGAAAAACATGGGAAGAAGAATCTTGTTTATTGGTAACAGAATCAACGTTTTAAAGAAAATAATAGACTTAAAAATGAATATAACAAAGATTTTATGTGTGAAAAATTCTTACTTGGAAAAGTATTTAAATGAAAATAATATAGAATATGAGTTAATAACAGATAAACAAATGTTATTAGATAAAATTAAGATATCAGATTTTGATATTTTAATTTCAAATGGTTGCCCTTATATCATTCCAGTGTCAGAATTAAAAAAAGAACATCAGACCTTTATAAATATACATCCTTCACTATTACCAGATTTAAAAGGTAAACATCCAATTAATGGAGCGTTATTATTTAATAGGAAAGCAGGTGCTACATGTCACACAATGGATAATGCAATTGATGCAGGAAACATTATAGCACAAATCCCAATAGGAATTAATGAAGATATGGATTTAGAATTATTATATAAAACATCATTTTTGGCAGAGGCTGATGTTTTTGAAATTGCATATAATAGAGATTTCATTGAAGATAGTGCAATATCAAATTTAAGTAATTTGAATACTGAATATCTTTATTATTCGAGAAATGATAGTGATTTAATAATAAATTTTAATAGTGATAATGATAGCATAGTGAGAAAAATAAAGGCATTCGGAATAGAAGGCCAAGGAGCTTACTTTATATTTGAAAATAATAAATTTAAAGTGTATGATATTCATCTCATTACAAATGAATATTTAATTAATAAATACGGAAAGTGTAATGATAAGGAGATAGTTCTTGTTTATGGTAAAAATATTATTATCAAAAATAATAAAGAGCTATTAAAATTAAAATTTATTGATGGAAATATTGAATCATTATACGAAGGAGCCATTCTAGAATAATAGAGTAAAAGGTTTATAAATACTATTTAACTATTGGAGGATAATATGTTGCCAATATATAAAAGAATGATTCATATGAGACTTTTCAAAAGTATAATCTACACGCTAAAGACACGAAAACCTACTATTATATATAAAAGAGTGAGATTCGTAAAAGAAAAAGATAGCGTTCTTGAGGTTAAAAAAGCATTTGAAGTTGGATCTGCTTGGGAAGGATGCAATTACACATATTCAACATTTGTAATAAGAACTAATGCAAAAGTATGTGTAACCGGATCTTTTAAAATTTTCAATGGTTGTTTTATTACAGTAAATAAAGGTGCAACATTAACTTTGGGTAGTGGATTTATTAATAACAATGTTAATATTAGTTGTTTTGATAAAATAACTATTGGTGAAGGAGTTGCAATTTCCGAGGATGTAATTATTAGAGATTCTGACAATCATAATATAATTTATGATGGATTCAAGAAAACAAAACCAATTACTATTGGCAATCATGTTTGGATAGGAATGAGGGTTACAATTTTGAAAGGTGTTACGATAGGGGATGGTGCTATCATAGCGGTAGGGTCGGTAGTAACAAAAGATGTTCCGCCAAATTGTTTAGTTGGAGGAACTCCAGCAAAAGTCCTAAAAACAAACGTTGTTTGGGAACTTTGAGTATTTAGATAAGTATTGATTGCAAGCCTTTCCTTAATTGGTTAGGCTTATTTTTGTAAATTTTAAGAAAAATTTACCATTGAGAAAAGTATAGAATTTATTTATACTGTGTAGGGGTTAGGATAAGCATGTGTAACAAGAGCTAATAGTAATTGACATGAAAAATATTAAGCTAAATAAATAAAAAAGTTAAGTAGGTGGGTGGTAATAATGGTGAAATTTAAATCGTATAAAGTAATTGCATTAAGTATAATTCTTCTATTAGGAATAGTATATTTTATTATTAATAGTATTTTTGTTTTTAATCGTGGATTTAGCATTGTAGACTTATATATTACGCATAAGGTAGTTAATATAAAAAGTTATGGTGCAAAACTTGATGGGAAACATTATGATAATAAGGCTCTAAATGATGCAATTAGCTCAATAAAAGAGGGGACAGTCTATATTCCTCGTGGTACTCTTTTGATACCTGACAATGTAACTATTACTGTGCCGAAGGGTATAAATATAACAGGTGCTGGGTTTGATAAGACTAAAATAAAACAATTTAACGGATATCCATCAAACAAGATATTCAATTGTATGGGCAGGCAAAAGATACAAGGCGTTACTATAGATTCAAAGCTTGGTATAAAACCGAGTGGAGATAATATAGAAATATTGAAATGTAAATTTACAAAGGGGGTACAATCAATTCAAGTAGCTGATACAGTTAATAAACTAATTATTCGCAAATGCGTATTTAATAATAATTCGGGATATGGTATTCTATTTAATCGTAAGCCTTCTTATGATTGTTTAATTGAGGATTGTGAATTCGTAAATACAACAGGTGATTTTATAGAAATAAATTCTGCTTGTAAAAGAATAATAATTGAGAATTGTACATTCAAAGATAATCATTGCACGTCTAGTTGGGCTGGATTTGCTATTGGTGTTGCAGTAAAAGCCAAGCAAATTAGCATAAATAACTGTAGCTTTAGTGATATCTATGGCCAGGGTATACATATAGAAGATTATGCAGAGGCAAGCATAACTAATTGTGATTTTAAAAATTGTGGCAGTGCATTTTATGGAGGATCACCAAAGAGTGATATAGCTGTATTATCTAATGCCAAAGTTCATATTTCGGAGTGTATTCATTATCAGCCAGACGATAAATATAGTAAAATAGGTGTATTTTGTACTGGAGGAATAGCGCTTGCCAGTGATTGTACATATTATAAACGTGTTAATTATGGTTTGCGTATATTAAAATAATAATTTATGTCTAATGTGTCGAATTTTAGGAAATTAACTGTTTATTCATAACTATGTATGCTATGATAAACTAAATATTAAAAGTATATATTTATAGGGCGTTATAAAGTTAGGGAAGAAAAAAGTGGGGGCTGGAAGCATGTTTACATCATTAAAGATAGCGTGGAAATTTTTAATAAACAGTAAATTCCAAACATTTGTGATAATTTTAGGTATTGCCATAGGTATTTCAGTACAAATATTTGTTGGACTTTTAAGTAAGGGACTTGAAACCTCTTTGCTTGATAAAATAGTTGGAAATGCAACTCATATTACAATATATCCTAAGGACAAGACAATAAAAAATTATAGCGAGAAGCAAGATAAGATTAAAAAAATAGATAGTAAAGTAATATCAGCGGCACCAGTAGTTGAGTATAATGCATCTATTAGTTTTAATCATATGTATGAGCCAATACAAGTTAGAGGGTTTCTTTCTAAGGATTTGGATTTATTATATAATATAAAAAATAAAATTTATAAAGGAAGAGCAGTTAAGAATCCCGGGGAAACAATAATTGGAAAAGAGCTTAGTGAAAAATTAGGCTTAAAGCTAAATGATAATATATACATAATTACAGGACTTAACAGAAAGAAGGCGCTAAAAGTAGTTGGGTTCTATGATTTCGCTACTATGAAGGTTAATAAAACTTTAGTTATTACAGATTTAAAATCTGCTCAAGATTTAGCAGGTTATGGTGATGTGGCAACTTCCATGGAATTAACAACAAGTGATCCTTATAATGCAGATATAATTGCAAGTAAAATAAAAAAAGGTCTAAATGACAATAATTTAAAGATAGAAAATTGGAAAGCTCAAAATAAGCTATTAGTAAGTGCTATAATGGGCGAAAAAGTATGTAGTATAGTAATTCAACTTAGCGTTATGATTGCAGCTGTTTTAAGTATAATAAGCATAATGAGTATAAGTGTAGTTCAGAAATACAAGCAAATAGGTATCCTAAAGGCTATGGGTATAAAAGATGGTTCTGCTGCTTGTATATTTATGATTCAAGCATTTATATTAGGTGTAGTTGGTACATGCATAGGTGTGGGGTTAACTTATCTATATATAAAAGGCTTTAATAGATATACAGCGACGCCAGGTGGTGGAACACCTCTAATTACTATAATTATTAATTATAATTTTATAATCAAAGTAGCTACTATTGATATAATAGCCGCAACTTTAGCAGCATTTTTTCCAGCTATAAAAGCATATAAATTAACTCCTGTGGAGGTTATAAAAAATGCATAATATTATAGAATTAAAAAATATTAACAAGATTTATGGAAAAAGAGTCAAAACACAGGTATTAAATGATATAAACTTAAATATTGCTGCTGGATCTTTTAATTCTATTATAGGAGCATCAGGTAGTGGCAAAACTACATTATTAAATATAATAGGAATGCTTGACAGGCCTACAAGTGGACAAGTAGAAATGGAAGGAAAAAGAATAGATGAAATGAGTAGAAGATCACTTGCTTCTATTAGAAATCGGGACATAGGGTTTGTATTTCAATTTCATTATCTATTACCTGAGTTTAATGCTATTGAAAATGTTCTTATGCCACGAACTATAAGAAATGCATTTTGTAGTAGGAGAAACAAGGAAAGAGCAAAAGAACTCCTTGAACTCGTAGGACTTACAAAAGTTAGAAAAAATAAAGTATATGATTTATCGGGTGGAGAACAGCAAAGGGTTGCAATTGCAAGAGCTCTTATGAATAGGCCTAAAATAATACTTGCGGATGAGCCTACAGGAAATTTGGATTCTCGTGCTTCGGAGAATATATATAATATATTTCGCGATATAAATAGAGATTTAGGGACTACATTTATAATAATAACTCATGATGAGCGAATAGCAAAAAAAACAGACAGAATAATTGAAATTAAAGATGGGATTATTACATAGTAAGACAAAAAAAAGTGCCCCTCGCGAGGCACATTTTTTCTAAGCTACAGCAACTATACTTGTATCAGTAGTAACCACTTTAGCATCTTTCTTGCCAATTAGAGCACCATTTGTAGATATAAATATGTTCTTTGCAATTACTAAGTCCATAAGAGCAATTACTTCGGCTTCGGTTACAATAGCAGCTCCATTTTCATCGGATTTAATGTCATCTACAGTTAAAGAAAAATACTTACCCTCTGTATTTGTTAAAAATCTCATAACTAAATTATGCATATTAATTGTCCCCCTTTAAATTTTAAATTCTGCTCATAATCTTTGATCTAAACTGATAAATTAAGCTGTAACTAAGCTGAACTGATCTTGTCTGTCTAGTCCGAATAATGGATAAGTTTTCATGTCTGAGATAGTTCGTCCTATTTCAAAAACATCTTCATCCAATGCAGAAACCTTTAGATTACCTAGTACTTTTGTTGCGTATTTGTCATTACCACTAGTGTCTACGCCTACCTTCATTGTAATTTTTAATGCGCTTGATACCTTTGTTGATATAACTGCCATATTAATCACTCCTTTTATTTTGTTTTCACTTAATATATATGGTGCTGCTAAGTTTTGTGCGGAGTTTATAAATATATTTATTTACATAAGTGCTCTTAGCTTTTGAAGAGCTTTTCTCTTAATTCTTGCAAATTGATGGTAGCTTTTATCACTATCACAAGCAATTTCTCCCATGGAGTGGCCAAGGATGTAGTACCTCTCAAGTACCGAGCGCTCGAATGGAAGGAGCGCATCAAGAGCAACATATAATTTTTTCACTTCATCATAGGCTATTACTTCATCCTCTATAGTAAATTCATAATGATCTGCTCGGTCAAAATCTAGCATGTCATTGTTTGGAACTTCTCTAAAATGTTTTATTTCTCCTTTTAGAAGGGCCTTGAAGTTCATTCTTATAGCATTTATGCAGTAACCATTAAAACTATTGCTACCTAGCTTATACATTGCTATGCATTTGATAACAGATAGATAACCGTGCTGAATTAGGTCCTCAGTATCATAGCCTGGAATGTGATACCTCGATGCCTCCTTGTAAATGAGATATTTAAATTTTTCAATTATTGTCTCAGTAGCTCCGTTTTCTTTTGCTTTAGCCATTTCAATTAGTTTTTCCATAATAAAAACACCGCCTATTTATATCTAGTGTACGTGTACATATACATGTACATACGTGTACATATACATGTACGTACGTGTACATATAAACGTACACTGATTGATTTTACTTGTTTTATATAATGTATACTCAAAAATAATTGGTTATTAAGCTATTCCTAATAGTTGTTTTTCTAAAGCATCGATATCATAAATTCTTTGTTCATAGTCGCAGAAGCCACCACTTTTTACATTGTTTACTTTCTCTTTCATATTTCTATTAGCCCATTGTTTTTGATAGTCAATTACCTGCTCAGCAGTTTTTATGCCTTTACTGATCCAGTTGTTTAAGATTTTAGTGATGTATTTTATAGTTTTAGCATTATAGTTAACAGCTTCATGTATAGCCATAATGATAACTTTGTTACTTACATGTGTTGTAAAGTATAATATTTTTTTATACACAAGTGGCGTAATAGCATGTACATTTTCTTCGAATATTTTAATTATACTGTTTAGATCATATCCATCAGCAGCAGAATTATCTTCCTGTTTTATTATTTCTGCAGTTTCTTTAGCTATCTCTAGTTCACTAGTTATTGATTTTTTTTTAGTTAATGTTTCTTTCTTAGTTAGTACTTCTTCTTCTTCTTTATTTATTAATTCTTGTTTTTTATTTCTTACTTCTTGCTTATTACTTCTTATTCTATTACTTGGTAGGGGCTGGCAAGCCCCTTGTAAGGAACTCGTAATAGGCTTATCAATTAGGCAATCACTAGGTTCCTCAATTTCTTCCGGTTTTTCAGAATTATTAGTGGCCTGGATTTTTGGATTTTTTATTTTCGTGCAAATTACATTAGAGTTATTTTCTGAAGAAATATTATCTGCAGAAGGACTAATAAAGGGTTCCTCTATATTAAGGTTCTCAAAAATTTTATCCACATCCAATTGAGATGCATAACATTTATTAAATAAAATCTTAAGAAATGTTTTACATTTTATTTTATTGAGCTCGTTTCGAACGCATTTTATAGCATTTATGTTATTGGGTATATTGTATTTCATCCAATTTAATACCATAATCTCTTTTGTATCCTTACAGTATAAGATCTTGTTATACTCGCAGAATTTAATAAGTAACTTTTCTACAATTTCTATGTTAATCCCAGTTTCTATCGATATTATCTTATTAGACAATTCAAATATGCTGCATTGGGTAGTTTTTGAGTTTGATATAAGATATAAATAAAAAAGTTTTTCCTCAGTCGTTAGTTCAAGGATAAAACTATCACTCCAAAATTCTGTATAAAGCTGTCTATATTTAGCCATTATTTATTCCCCCTAAGTTTTTAATTATGATTTCATAATCACGTATAACCTAATTTCCTACTACACACAATGAGTTTTACTTAATTCATATTTATAATTTTGTTTTGCCATTAACTATATTGAATGGCTTGGGCAAATATATAAATTCTCTATAATCTAATTGATTATCTGTACACCACTTCATTATTCCATTGAAAAACTTTATACCTGGAGTATTATTCTTAACCAGAACTCGGTACACATGTGCTACATCTACACCAATAGCCTTAGAAAGCTTTGTATAACTTTTATTAAACCGTTCATCCATTAAATTCTGCAATGCAGATTTGTTTAATCCCATCTAGATCTTCCCCCTTAAAATAAGTACATTGTTTAAAGCCAGTTACATTATCTGTAAACAATATATCATAAATATTGAATGTTAACAATACTTTTATAAACATATTTGTATTTATTATCTATATTGCATTGACTATAAACAATGAGCAATGGTATAAAGAGGTAAAAACAATAAATAAAATGGCTAAGGGTGATTACAATGGAGTTTAAAGAGGTAAGATAAAGAAAGAGGAAAAGCTATGCCGGTATTAACTGGTCATAACTTTTCCTTCTGTTTTATATTTATTTATACTAATATATATTTTAAAGAACTAATATAGGTTGAGATCATACGTTTTATATTTCTCGATAGCATTACCCTTAATTTATTTTTCTTGTTCTTATCCAATACATTATTGGAACTCATAGTACCTGTATCATAAGAAGTTTTATTTTCGCTTTCTAGAGTACTTGCAATTACAGTATGCCAATTTTCTACGAAGGCTATATCTTCTATATCATTTGACGATATCTCTTGGTTACTTTTATTTTTACATATTATTTTATGAAGTTCGGCATCAAAATTTCCTTCTTTATCTTTAGTGATCATTGATAGATAAGCATTATCAAAGCATTTAAGTGTTTTTCTTAGCATTGTGTTATTAGCAAATTTACAAACATGCCCTACATCCAATTCTATATTTTTTTGTAATTTATCAATTAAGTTATTATGAGCAGTAACTATTTGTTCCTTTAAAGTCTCAATAAAAGCCACATAGTTGTTTTGTGTATATTTCTCATAAGAGCTTGCCTTATCAATCTTTGTTATTACTACTATACTTTCTTTTGGCTTTGATATAATAATGTTTTTTAACTCTTCTACAAATTTATCATCAACTAGTGCTCCGCCAGTGGCGACTGGTACAAGTAATATTTTACAGCTAACTTCAAGATTAGTTTCTGTGACTTGACCCTCTATTTTTCTATGCCCATGTAGGTCTCTAAACACAATTCCATTTTTAAATTTTTCAGGTAAACTCTGTTTAGCTTTTTCATCACATTTTAATACTAATATTGCCTGTTCAAAAAGGAATCTAAATGATATTATTTCACGATATTCTTCTAATTTTTCCTTATATTTATTAAATGCATTGGAAGGTATAATAGTTTTCTCTAAAATATTTTTATGACCCAGAGAAATTTCATGACGCAATCCGTAGAAATCATTTATATTTAATTTTAAATATATTATATAGTCAAGAAGTCTAGTTAGATTTTCATTTGCTATGTTATTATTTATATAGCTATGAATGTTATCACTACTCGTAAAATTGAGTTGCAAGTCTTTTGCTATTACCTGAAATTCTCGGAGTAACTTACTAGTCCTAAATAGATTATACACCCCCTGAAACAAATCGATATTAACCTTAATTCCCCTCTCAGTATTTTTCTTTACGCCTGCTTTGTTAACAACATCAGTAATGCTTTTTTTAATATCAAACTTATATTCTGCATCTATATTTAGAGCGACTAAAATTAAGTCTCTAATTATATCACTTTTAGTTCTCGCTTTTAAGAAAAGCCTGTTCTTTGTATCTTCAAGAATAGCTATATCTGTGTGCATTAAAGTACTGTTGTTTAAAGACGATATAGTTTTACGTAACAATTTTTTTCCTTCTTCATCTACAAACTGCTGACAAAAAGTAGTTTTCCCGGCTCCGGTTGTTCCTACTAACTCAATAATGGTGGGGTCTGAAGCTTTAAATATTCGTTTATAGAAAGCTATAATATCGCTGTCTTGATTAGGCCTATGCAAATCATCAATGGTTCCTTTTAATTCTTTATCTCTCATTATAGTCCTCCTTAACATCAAAGATCTTTAGAATGTATATAATACCTCATATATATTCAAAATATTTGATAATATGTAAGTATATTCTACGTAAACTCTGAAACTCCTTTATTTCGGAGTAAAATTTAAAAATTATTCTAAATTCTATTACAATTTATCAATATATGCTACTAAACGATATTAATTTAGATATGTTTTAAGGGATTCCATAATCAGAATCCCATTAATTATCTTTCTTCTTATTTATTAATAATTTAGTTAGCTATAGGTATTGGTGTAAGTCTACAGAAAGATAATTTAAACTAGAAAGGGCAATAAGAATTATATTTCAGTTATATTAATAGTAAAATAGCAGATTATAATAATTTGTTAGAAATTGATGATATAAAAATAGCTCTCCAGTATGGAGAGCTATTTACATGATAAATTTATTTATGAAATCATCAACGATGCTAATAGTATCAAATTTATTAATATTCTTAATATTTATTTTAACCATTTCATTGCTAAAGATTAAAGTTTTAGTTGTATCGGATTTTATTTCTTCTTTAATCAAATAGCCTGTAATATGTCGAGAATTTTTAGAATAACTATGTAAGTATGTGCTTTTCTCATATAAATCTACAATAATAATATCGCGACTAACTACATCTGTGTATTTCTCTATTTCTCCATCAATAAAAGTATATTTTTTTAAAGGAGTTATACTTCCATTTGCGGTGTATCCCTTATATAAGAAATAATTATCGTCTACATCATTGTTAAACCCATCTGAAATTATTAAGTTTAATCGACTATCGGATTTACTTAAATATTTATTTCTTAGTAAATACGATTCAATATCATTACAGTCCTTAAGTGCCCTATTAACTTTAAAATTAAAAAAGAATTTTTTGAAGAAATTAGATTTTACATTCTGTTGTACGAGTTGTTCACTCACGTTAATTCGCCTCCATCATTATATTATGCAATATTATAAGCTTGCATAATATCATTTGTAAATTTATAGTTTGACTAATATATCCTAAATTTCATAATAACACATATTTTACAATTATTATTATATTATTAACATAATCTGGTGTCAAGTGATTTCTGACCAATCCATTTAAGGCCATAAGTTACTGAATAAATTGATATTTTAGTAGTCTTTAAATTAAGTATAGGAATAGATAGAGCAACTTTGAAAAACGATGGCATATAATTACATAAAATACATGTAAACAAATTATAAATATCATGGTATAATCATTTAAATAATTAAGATGAATTTACATGTATATAATTATATGTTAAATGCATTCTTTAATTTTATAAAACAAATAAGAAAAAAACAACCAATTTTTATTAAAAATAAACACGGATAGTTGCAAAAAAAACGCATTTAGTCGATTGATGTAGAATTGTAAAGCCTTGATATATAACCCTTTAAAGGCATTTATAGTTGTAAAAGAAAAATACAAACTATGGAATAATTAGGAATCGAATGTATTATGAAGTATAGCGATATTAACGTACTTAATTGCAAACTTAAAAAGTTGCCACAAAATTCATAAAGTTATATAATGAAATGAGAATACTTTGTAGAAATTACCAAATTAAAATGGAAATTTTAGATTTAGTTGTAAAATATGGGGATAAAGCATAGGATAAAGTATAAGAAACTGTATACTAATAAATGGGGGGATATCATTGCAAGAATTGGAGAGAAGTACAAGTGTGTCACATGTAGAATATTCCAGAGAATATGAGAAAAATGCAGGATATTTTATAATTAAAAGAGTTATTGATATTATAGGAGCATTATGCGGAATTCTAATAATAAGTCCGGTGATGATTTTAGTGGGTATTTGGATTAAGTTAGATTCGAAAGGACCTGTTTTTTTTGCTCAAAATAGAGTTGGACAAGATGGTAAGGGATTTAAGATGTATAAATTTAGATCTATGTGCATGGATGCAGAAGGTCTTCTAGACAAGCTTAAACATGAAAATGAAATGTCAGGACCTATGTTTAAAATGAAAGAGGACCCAAGAATAACTAAAATAGGAAAATTTATAAGAAAGACAAGCATAGATGAGTTACCTCAGCTATTCAATATATTAAAAGGGGAAATGTCCCTAGTGGGACCAAGACCAAGTTTGCCTAAGGAAGTAGCGCAGTTTACATCTTTCCAAAAACAAAGGTTAATTGCAAAACCAGGTTTGACTTGCTATTGGCAGGTAAGAGGTAGAAATGATATTAGTTTTGCAGAATGGATGGAGATGGATATTGAGTACATAGAAGAAAGAAATACATTTGTAGATATAATACTCATTTTCAAAACGGTGGGAGTGTTATTTGGGGATGAAGGCGCAAGGTAAAAGGCTATTAATTGCAAAATGATAACTAGTAATTAAAATTTTTTTGAAAAGATAATGAAGAAATGAGGAGTATAAATTTATGAAGATAGTTGTAGCAGGAACTGGTTATGTAGGCTTAGTTACAGGAGCATGCTTATCAGAAGTTGGTCATAATGTTACGTGCGTAGATATTAATCAAGAGAAAGTTGAAATAATGAAACAAGGGATTTCACCTATATACGAACCAGGGTTAGATGAACTTTTGAAAAATAACTATGATGCAAAAAGATTGAATTTCACTACTGATTATGTAAATGCATATAAAGATGCAGATGTTATTTTTATAGGAGTAGGAACTCCTGAGCGGGAAGATGGTTCAGCTAATTTAGATTTTGTGTATAAGGTTGCTGAGCAGATAGCTCATAATGTAGAAAAAGATTGTTTGGTTGTAGTTAAGTCAACAGTTCCAATAGGAACTAATGATAAAATAGAAGAGTTTTTAAAAGAACAGCTAGTTAATGATGTTCAAATTGAAGTCGCATCAAACCCAGAGTTTTTAGCTCAAGGTACGGCTGTTAGAGACACACTACATGCTAACAGAATAGTAATTGGAGTAGAATCAGATAAGGCAAGAGATACATTGAAAGGTATATATGAAAGATTTAATACACCAATAGTCGTGGCTAATAGAAGAAGTGCAGAAATGATAAAGTATGCTTCAAATGATTTTTTAGCTTTGAAAATATCTTTTATAAATGAAATAGCAAATGTTTGTGAAATTGTTGGAGCAGATATAGAAGACGTAACAAAAGGAATGAGATATGATCCAAGAATAGGAGATAAATTCTTAAATGCAGGACTTGGGTACGGTGGATCATGCTTTCCAAAGGATACAAAAGCACTTCATTGGCTAGCAAATGATAATGGATATGAATTAAAAACAATAAAAGCAACTATAGAAGTTAATGAAAATCAAAAATATAAGCTTTTTAGAAAAGCAAAACAAAGACTTGGAAGTTTAAAAGGATTAAAAGTAGCTGTTTTAGGATTAACATTTAAACCTGGAACAGATGATTTGAGAGAAGCTCCATCAATAAGAAATGTAAGAAGACTTTTAGAAGAAGGAGCAAAAATAGTTGCTTATGACCCGGTTGGAATTGAAAACTTTAAAAAGATTTATCCAAATGAGATAGAATACGTAACTACTCCAGAAGAAACATTGAAAGATGCAGACTTAGCATTTATATTTACTGAATGGGACGAAATAAAATCTTTAAAATTAGAAGTTTATGAAAAACTAATGAAAACTCCTATCATATTCGATGGTAGAAATTGTTATAAAATAAGGGACGTAGAAAAAAGACAAATAGAGTATCACTCAATAGGAAGAAAAGAAATTTTAAATATAACTAATAAAGGGATACAAGAAGCAGCAGCTACTAGGATGTAATTATTACTAATGACTTAGAGATAGAGGGATGTAAAATGAAAAATATTTTTATTATTGGGTCAAAAGGAATTCCAGCAAAATATGGTGGATTTGAAACTTTTGTAGATAAACTAACAGAAGGACAACAAAATAAAGAAATAAAGTACCACGTAGCTTGTTTATCAAATGAAAATAGTGAATTTACTTATAATAATGCTAGATGTTTTAATGTTAAGGTGCTGAATATGGGAAGTGCGAAGGCAGTTATATATGACATATTAGCACTAAGACAATGTATTAGTTATATAGAGGAAAACAATATAACTGATGCAATTATATATATTCTTGCTTGCAGAATAGGCCCTTTTATTGGATCCTATAAGCACCAATTAGCAAAATTGGGAGTTCAACTTTTTGTTAACCCAGATGGTCATGAGTGGAAAAGGGGAAAATGGAGTAAAGCTATAAGACAATATTGGAAAATTTCTGAAAACTATATGGTGAAATACGCAGATCTATTGATATGTGATTCAAAAAACATTGAAAAATATATAAAACAAGATTATAAGCAATACAATCCAAAAACGACTTTTATAGCTTATGGAGCTGATACAGAAAAATCTAAATTAACAGATGACGATAGTAATTTAGTTGAATGGTATAAGGAAAAAAACATTGAAAAAAAAGGTTACTATCTTGTAGTAGGCAGATTTGTTCCAGAAAATAATTATGAAACTATGATAACTGAATTTATGAAATCAAATACTAAAAAAGATTTTATATTAATAACTAATGTTGAGGAAAATAAGTTTTACGATAAATTAAAAGAGAAAACAAATTTTGACAAAGATAAAAGAATAAAATTTGTTGGAACGGTTTATAATCAAGAACTACTAAAAAAGATTAGAGAAAATGCATATGGATATTTCCATGGTCATGAAGTTGGAGGAACAAATCCATCTCTACTAGAGGCGTTAGCAACTACAGATTTAAATATTTTATTAGATGTAGGCTTTAATAAAGAAGTAGGAATGGAAGGGGCTCTATACTTTAACAAGGAAGATAGAAATCTAGCTAATCTTATAGAAAAATTAGATAACATTGATGAAGAATACATAAAAACTTTAGGTGCTAAAGCTAAGGAAAGAATAGAAAAAGAATATACATGGAAATATATTATTGACAAATATGAAGATGTATTAGTTAATAATATAGGTACAAAGGATACTACACCGTTAAGGGTTGTTAGTGATAAAAAAAAAGAAGAAAAAGTAAAAGTAGGGGCGTAAATTTAGCATGATAAAATATGTTATAACTATATGCAGGTGCTTAAGGGGATATAGACTATATGGAAAACAAAGTTTGTGCAGCAATAATTACATATAATATAGATGAAAAAATAATTGAGGTAGTTAATTCAATTATTGAACAAATAGATACTATTGTGATAGTAGATAATGCATCTAAAAAAGAGACTATAGATATATTAATTAAGCTAAATGAAAATAAAAAAGTAAATATAATCTTTAACAAAGAAAATTGTGGGATAGCAAAAGCATTGAATCAAGGAGTAGAGTTTGCTAAGGAAAATAAATGTGATTGGATTTTAACATTAGACCATGATAGTGTAGCTGAGCAAGATATGATAAAAAATATGCTATCTTGCGAAAAAGACTATAAAAATAAAGATAACATAGGCATCTTAACTCCAAGAATTTTTGAAACGCATAAGCAGGATTTCATATCCAAGAAGGGATATGAAGATTCTAAATATATTAAAGTTAAGGACTGTATTCAATCAGGATCACTTATAAAAGTAAGCGTATTTGATACTATAGGGTATTTTAAAGAAGAGTTATTTATATATCATGTGGATTACGATTTTTGTCAACGTTTATTAAAAGCTAAATATGATATAGTTCAATGTAATAATGTAACGCTATTACATGAAGAAGGATATAAGATAGCGAAGAAACTTTTAGGGATAAAGGTATTTTACAACAATTATAGTTCTCCTGTAGTTTACTACATAACTAGAAATACAATATACATGTGTAAGACATATAGTGTAATCTATATTAAGAGAGTAATTAAAGACTTCCTTTTTATATTATTATTTGATAACAAAAGAAAAGAAAGGCTTTCATATTTTTTTAAAGGGATTCATGATGGTATTTATAATAAATATGGAAAATTAAAAACAACATAAGGATGGTGTGAGGATATGAAAGGCATAATTCTAGCAGGTGGGTCAGGTACAAGATTATATCCAGTAACAAAAGTAATGTCAAAGCAAATGGTTCCAATATATGATAAGCCAATGATATATTATCCTATGTCAGTTTTAATGCTAGCTGGAATAAGGGATATATTAATAATATCTACACCAAGAGATATTATTAGTTTTAAAGAACTTTTTAAAGATGGACAAGAGTTTGGATTAAACATTGAATATGCTGTTCAAGAAAATCCAAACGGCTTAGCAGAAGCATTTATAATAGGTGAGGAGTTCATTGGAACTGATAGTGTTGGTATGAT
The DNA here is from genome assembly GCF_020443705.1 of Clostridium algoriphilum. GTDB lineage: Bacteria > Bacillota > Clostridia > Clostridiales > Clostridiaceae > Clostridium_AD > Clostridium_AD algoriphilum. The sequence goes on along the minus strand of NZ_JAIZZK010000031.1, from coordinate 15,251 downwards.
ACTCGGAGACAATATATTTTATGGTAAAGGATTCTCAGGTCGTTTGATAGAAGCAGCTACTTTGAAAGAAGGAGCTTTAGTATTTGGATATCAAGTTCAAGACCCAAAAGCTTTTGGTGTTGTTGAATTTAATGACGAGGGAAAGGTTATTTCATTAGAAGAAAAACCAGAAAATCCAAAGTCAAAGTATGCAGTACCAGGATTATATTTTTATGATAATACAGTAGCTAAAAAGGCGAAGGCATTAAAGCCATCACATAGAGGCGAAATTGAAATAACTGATCTTAATAAGGTATATATGGAAGAAGGTTCTTTAAAAGTAGACCTCTTAGGTAGAGGAATGGCTTGGCTTGATACTGGAACTCATGCATCTATGCTTCAAGCTTCAAATTTTGTTGAAGCTGTTCAAAACACACAAGGAACACATATAGCATGTCTTGAGGAAATTGCTTATAGACAAGGATGGATTACATCAGAAGATGTTATTGAACTTGCAAAGCCATTAATGAAAAATGGCTATGGAAAATATTTAGTAGATATAGTAGAAGAAATAGAAAAAGTAAGAGATCAAGTTGCAGTGACAGTAGAATAGGAGGCTTATAATGGGGAACTTTACTTTTAATAAAACAAAAATTAATGGAGTATATATTATAGAATCAAAGGTTTTTGGAGATAACAGGGGTTATTTTACGGAAACTTATAATAAAGAGCATTTTCAAGAAGCCGGTCTTGATATGACTTTCGTTCAAGATAATGAATCAAAGTCTAGCAAAGGTGTTTTAAGAGGACTTCATTTCCAAAGAAAACACAGTCAAGGAAAACTTGTTCGAGTAACTAGTGGAGAAGTTTTTGATGTGGCAGTGGATTTAAGAAAAGGATCAACTACATATGGCAAGTGGGAAGGGGTTGTTTTAAGTGAGAATAACAAAAAACAATTTTATATTCCAAAGGGTTTTGCACATGGATTTTTAGTTATGTCTGATGAAGCTGTTTTTAATTATAAATGTACAGATTTTTATTCTCCAGAATATGATGGTGGAGTTATGTGGAATGATGATGATATAAATATAAAATGGCCAATAGATGGAATAGACAATGTACTTTTATCTGAGAAAGATATGGTTCATCCTAAATTAAAAGACTTGGATCTAAGTGGATATGAAGACTTTATACTTACCAAATAAAGTATAGACTTAACCAAAGTAAGTATAAAATTATGAGGAGCGATTAATTATGAAAAGATATTTAGTTACAGGCGGAGCAGGATTTATTGGATCAAATTTCATCTTGTATATGTTAAATAAATATGAAGATATAAAAATAATAAATTTAGATAAACTAACTTATGCAGGAAACCTAGAAAATCTTAAGCTTATAGAAAAGGATGAAAGGTATACATTTGTTCAAGGAGACATTTGTGACAAAGAATTGGTTACAAGCGTTTTTGATAAAAATGATATAGATTACGTTGTACATTTTGCAGCAGAATCGCATGTTGATAGAAGTATACGTGAACCAGAAATATTCGTAAAAACAAATGTACTTGGAACAGTTAATATGCTTAACTGTACAAAAAATGCATGGGAAACAGAAGATGGATTCAAAGAAGGAGTTAAATTCCTTCATGTATCAACAGATGAAGTTTATGGATCACTAGGTGCAGAAGGATTTTTTAGAGAGACAACTCCATTAGATCCTCATAGCCCATATGCAGCAAGTAAAGCTAGCTCAGATTTAATGGTAAAGGCTTATTCTGATACTTATAAAATGCCAGTTAATATAACAAGATGTTCAAATAATTATGGTGGATTCCAATTCCCAGAAAAATTAATACCATTATTAATAAACAATTGTTTACAACACAAAGAATTACCTGTTTACGGTGATGGCATGAATATAAGAGACTGGTTATTTGTTGAAGATCATGCAAAAGCTATCGATATGGTAATTAATAATGGAAAATTAGGACAAGTCTATAACGTTGGTGGACATAATGAGAGAACAAATATTCAAATAGTGAAAACAGTTATTGAATACATTAATAAAAATGTAGACAAGGAAGTAACTGAAGAACTAATTAAATATGTTGAGGATAGAAAAGGACATGATAGAAGATATGGAATAGCACCAGATAAGATAAAAGAAGAATTAGGATGGTACCCTGAAACTACATTTGAGGTAGGCATCGTTAAAACTATACAATGGTATTTAGATAATAAGGCTTGGATGAACAATGTTACATCTGGCGATTATCAAAAATATTATGAGAAAATGTATAAATAAGGAGACAATAAATGAAAAACAGCGTTTGTTGTGTGATAGTTACTTATAATATAGGAATAAAATTTTATGAGTGTTTTAATGCAATAATCAATCAAGTAGAAAAGGTTGTTATTGTTGATAATGGTTCTGATAATGAAACGCTAAATGTATTGGATGATATAAAACTGAAATATGATGTTATTGTAATATATAACAAAAATAATATGGGAATAGCCAATGCATTAAATCTAGGAGTTAAATATGCATTAGACAATAAATATGAATGGATTTTAACAATGGACAACGATAGCCAAGCAACAGAAAATATGGTGAAGGTAATGCTTAGTTGTTACGAAACTTGTTTTAAATCCAATGATAATATTGTAGGTTTGTTCCCAGAATATATTGATAAGAGCAGTATAAAAGATAAAGAAATATACAAATCTACTCTTGGAAACTATAGTTATAATGAAATTGGATTTGATAATACATCTGGAAATTTAGTTAAATCAGATGTATTTATTAATGTAGGATCATTTAAAGAAAAACTATTTATAGACAGTGTTGATCATGACTTTTGTTTAAGGGTTAAACAATCTGGTGAAAGAATGGTAAAGGTAAGAAATGCCAAACTTCTTCATAGTCTTGGTAATACAAAAGTTTATAATTTTTTCGGAGTGAAAATAAATTGTTCTAATCATTCGGCATTAAGAAGGTATTATGTAACTAGAAATAGATGTTACATGAGAGCGGAGTATAAGAATGATAAGGAATATATGAAATATGATAGAAAGACATTTATTAATGAAAATCTTAAAATTATCATATTTGAAAAAGATAAGATTAATAAAATGAGAATGAGTATAAAAGGATATCAAGATTTTAAAAACAATAAGTTTGGGGAGTTTAATTAAGTTGAAAAACTTTCTACATATTTATTGATTCCTTTTAAAAAAGAAATGAGGTAGTTATATGAACGGATTATATATTAGTTTATCAGATATGAATAGTGATATTAGCAAGGGTGCAAAACGAAAAATAGAAGGACAAATTAAATCATTAAAGAAGTTTAGCAATGAAGTAGATTGGATATATAAAGAAGGAATTAGTACTACATATTGTAACGGAAAAAAAATGTTTGAAACTAAGGCAGGAAATTCTCAGACAGTAAAAAGTAATATAGACTTTATAAAATTATCTAAGAATATAGATTTTAAAAAATATGATTATATATACATAAGGTATATTATTGCAAATTTAGGTATGCTATCCTTTTTGAAGAAGGCAAAAGATAATGGAGTAAAAATAATTATAGAGATACCAACTTACCCATACTTAGAAGAACTAGATGATAGTTTAAAGATGAAAACATTTAAATTTCTTGATAATAAAGTTACAAATCGACTATACAAATATGTATATAGAATAGCTTGTACAAACAAGGACGACAAAATTTTTAACATAGATACAATACAAATAGATAATGGAGTGGATTTAGACAACGTTTCTATTAAAGATGTTAATAGTGGAGAGAATGAGAACTCTATAAATATAATTGGAGTAGCTAGCATTGACAGGTGGCATGGGTATGATAGGTTTATTAAGTCTATGAATAATTATAAAAACAATTCCAAACTAGCCGTTAAATTTTTTATAGTTGGTGGTGGAAATCTTAAGGTTATCGACTATTTAAAAAACTTAGTTAAAGATTATAAACTTGAAGATAATGTAATATTCACAGGGGCTAAGGATGGGGAAGACTTAGAGAACTTATATAATAATATGGACATAGCTGTCTCATCATTAGCATTATTTAGAGCAGGTGGCGGTCATAATCCGATTAAAACAAAAGAATATATTGCAAAGGGACTTCCAGTTATAACAGGATATGATGATACGTTGGTTCCATCTGATTTAGATTTTATATATAAAGTTAATGAAGATGAAAGCATTTTTGATTTAAATGATATTTTTACCTGGTATAAAGAAGGAAATTTCGATGTGAAAGTAATTAGAGATTTTGCTGAAAAGAATGTATCATGGAATCAACAAATGAAAAAAGTTATTGATGAGTTAAAAGAATAAAATAGGAATATTTGATGCATTTATAATGTGAATGGTGGAGAGAAAATGAAGATTTGTTTTATAACAGATAATGTTTTTGATTTAGGTGGAATACAAAGAGTTGTATCAGTATTAGCAAGTGAATTAACTAAGGATCATACTATAGATATACTGTGTAATACTAGTGAATGTAAAGAAAACAGAGAATTATATAATTTAAATAAGAATGTAAATATTATAATGAATCAAACTATATTTAATAAAAAACTTACAAGTAAAGTATACTCTAAAATATTAAGAACCATAAATGATAAAACAGAAATATTAAATAAAGAAATATCTGTAAAACTACTAACTAAGGCATATTACCCAAAAGAAGTACAAGATAAATGCATTCAATATTTTAATTCTAAAGGATATGATATTATTATTGGTGTAGCTGGATCTTATAGTCTGTTATTAGCTATTATTTCCGATAAATTAGATGCAAAGACAATAGGGTGGCAACATAATTCATATGATGCTTATTTAAAAACTAAAGAAAAATACTATTGGCATCAAGATATATTATTTAATAAATACATACCTAAATTAGATAAATATTTAGTTCTCGCAGAATATGATAAAAAAATGTTTTTAAAAGAAAATGATGTAGAAAGTAGTGTAATGTACAATCCCAGAAGCTTTACTAGCCAGGTTAAATCAGACATGAATAATAAAAGATTTTTGGCAGCTGGAAGATTTAATCGTCAAAAGGGATTTGATTTACTAATAGATTCATTTTATGAATTTTCTAAGAAAAATAACGATTGGAACTTAGTTATTGTAGGTGAAGGTGAAGACAAATCTACAATGTTAGAGCAAATTGCTAACTATAATTTGAACGATAGAATAACGGTAGAAAATTTCACTGATGATATCAAACAGCATTTTTTAGACTCGTCAGTATTGTTACTGTCGTCTAGGTGGGAAGGTATGCCTATGATAGTACTTGAATCACTTGAAATGGGAGTGCCTATAATATCTTATGATATTACTGCAGTTGAAGCCTTAATAGATAATAAAAATGAAGGACTAATTATAGAAAAATTTGATACTAAGAAATTCGCAGAAGCTATGTATGAAATTAGCGAGTCATATGAAATGAGATGTGAAATGTCAACAAATGCTATAAAAAAATCTGAACAGTTTGATATAGAAAACATTGTGGTACAATGGACCAAGTTATTTGAAAACATATAAAAACTGTATACTATGATTATGGTAAGAGATAGTTTGAACTAGAATAAGTATTTTAATTAAAGTGAGGTATAGTAAAATAAATGAAAAAAATTTTAATTGCTAATGCAGTACCAACTAATAACGGAGATGCAGCTCTAGTTTTCGGATTAAGTAAAAAGTTAATTGATATGGGATATGAGGTGATATTTTCTACACTTAAATGTAAAACAATGAAAAAACTTTATCCTGATATGACTTGGGTTAAATCAGAATATGATTTTAATAGGATAGAGCACAAGTTGTGTTCAATCTTTCCTAAGCTAAAGGAAAATTTACTTAAATGGAAAATAGTGAACAATAAGTTTTATAAAGATGTTGATATAGTTATTTCAGCACCAGGAGGATACATTAATTCATATTACGGTATATATGATAGATTATATTGTATGGATCTAATAAAAAAAATTCATAATGTAAAATTAGTAATGTACTCACAATCTGTTGGACCATTAAGTGTAATAGATGAGAAAATACTTGATAACTTTATGAATGATTTTGACTTATTTATGGTTAGGGATGAAGATTCATATGAGAAAGTAAAACAATATAATAATGTTATAAGAACAAATGATGCGGCTTTTTTACTAGATAAAATAGAATGTAATAATGAACAATCGAATATAGTGGCTATATCTGTGAGAGATTGGGGCCATGATGGAAGAAGCAAAGAAAATTATATGGATTTAATAAAAAATATAGTCTATAAGTGTGTAGATAACGGAAATAAAGTTGAATTTGTTTCTACTTGCCAAGGTAGTGATAACTACATTGATGATTCTATTATAGCTAAAGAAATACAAGGAAATCTTCAAGAAAAATATAAATCTCATGTTGAAGTAAACTGTAACCATTATTTGCTTAATGATTTAAGAGAATATATTGGAAAATTCAAGTTTGTTATTGGCACGAGATTACATATGTGTATTTTAGCCATTATGTCAGGGGTCCCAGCTTTTAATATATCATATGAGGTAAAGGGAAAAGAGTGTTATAAGATATTGGGACTAAGTGAGTATTCAATAGACTATAATGGTGACATAAATAAAAGTTTAGATAGTCTTCAAGAGTTTATAGATGATAATAAAGGACTAAAAGAAATATATGATCAAAAGGCAAAAGAAATGAATAAAGCAGCAAATGGATATTTTGAAAATATGATTAATAAAATAATTAAGGGACTGTAGGGTAAGAAAATGAATGCATATAAAAAATTGTTAAAAAATTCTGGGGTATTTGCTATAGCCAATTTAGGTAGCAAATTAATGTCTATTATAATGGTCCCGTTTTATACCTATGTTTTAAGTACAGGTCAGTATGGAACTATCGATATGATAATGGCAACAATTTTTTTGCTTTTGCCTATCATATCATTAAATATAACTGACGGAACTTTAAGATTTGCAGTGAAATCTGAACACAGTAAAAGGAAGATATTCAGTTCTAGTATAGTAGTAGTTATTTGTGGTAACTTAGTTTTTCTCTTGTTATATCCTATATTATCCAACATATCAATTATAAAAAACTATGTACTTATATTTTACATAATAATATTTTTACAAAGCGTAAATGCCCTTATTTCTCAATTTGCAAGAGGAATAGGAGAGGTAAAAATATTTGCCTTTAACGGAGTTCTAAATACATTTATTACCTTGATATTAAATATTGTATTACTTATAAAACTTCACATGGGAATAGAAGGATATTTCATGTCAATAGTAATTGCTAATTTCATTTGTAATATATATTTAATAGTATCAATTAAAATTTGGAGATACTTTAAAATAAAAAGTTATAGTTATGAATTAGTTAAAGAGCTGTTGATTTATAGTATTCCACTAATTCCAAATTCGCTTATGTGGTGGATAATGAATGTGTCTGATAGATATATTGTAGGGATATTTCTAGGAGTATCAGCAAATGGATTATATGCTGTAGCTAATAAGGTTCCTACACTATTAAACTTATTAAATTCAACCTTCTCACAGGCCTGGCAGTTATCGGCTATAGAGGAAGGGGATTCAGAAAATAAATCTAAGTTTTATACAAATGTATTTAACATCTTATCTATAGTAATGTTATTAGGAACATCTATAATCTTAGTAGTAATAAAGCCTGTAATTATAACATTTTTAGGAAAAGGATTTAGTAGCTCGTGGAGATATGTACCTTTCTTATTGCTTGCTGTTGTATTTTCAAGTTTTTCAGCATTTTTGGGAACTAATTATATTGCCATGAAGAAAACAAAAGGAGTTTTTAAGACTTCATTAGTTGGTGGAGTTATAAATATAGTATTAAATTTTATGTTAATACCTCTTATAGGTTTAAATGGAGCTACACTTTCAACAATGATTAGTTTTTTTGCAGTGTGGATAATAAGAATACAGGATACTAAAGAGTTTGTTAATATAAAGCTGAATATTAAAAGTTTATGTTTAACTTTAACCATTATATTTATCCAAATTGGGGTCTTATATATTAATATTAGGTTTGAAATCCTTATACAGATTTTATTATTAGGACTTGTTATATTTTTCAATGCCAATACATTAAAGGAAGCATTAAATAAAATAATAAATATTTTCAGCAAAAAAAGACCTAATTATAGAGTTAAGTAAAAAAATGTTTAAAATATATAGGAAACATTGATTTAAAAATGAGGTAGTGTTTTAAAATATTAGGATCATTTTATAGACCAGTATTTTAAAAAAATTTACTACTAAGAATCCTAATTTGAAATCAGCTATTTTGAAAAATATTATACAGAATTGTAATACTTAATAGCTGGGTGAGAATATGACAGAAAATATAATCTAGAATAGGGGCGTAAGCATTATTAAATATTCGAAGTTATATCATGTTAAAATAATTTATTAGGAGTGTGATTTCATGCTAATTTCTAAACTGCAGGATAAACTTATAATATTATTTGTTGTTTTATTTGCTTTTATACTGTGCTTTTTTACTATTTACTCCAAGTTAATAATACTTTTTGGTGCTTGTTTATTCGTATTCGTTGATATTTTATTAAGGAAACGGTTTGAGTTTAAAATAGAATTACGTATTATATTTTACTTGTTAATATCTTTTGTTGTATTAGAATTTATATTGCAACAAAATGATACTTGGATTACAACACAAACGAGAGCATCAATTGTTGAAATTATGATTTTGTTTTTTTTAATTGGATTTGCTCTTATAAAAAATGAAAATTGGTTTACTAAAGAGTTTAAGATAATAACACTTATTTTGATAGGGTTTATTTTTTGTAATTTCATTTCGACTATGCAGCATTATCACAGTCTTAAAATTTTCATAACATCTACGTTAGATTATTGTAAATACTTTGGTTTAATTTATTTTATTATGCTTTCTAAAGTTGATGAAGATGACATTTTAAAATTGCTTAAGGTTTTTTCGCTTTTTATCATAGTTTGCACTATATTATCTTTTTTACAATTGCTTGGTAATATTCAGTTGTTTGATTTATTTAGAGGACGATTTGATATTGTTTCTCGTAATGGAAATTACAGATCCATTGGTTTTTTCCCATACCCAATAGAACTTGGTAATTATGCAGCTATTCTTTTTTGTCTATATTACTATCTTAATAAGTATATATATAAAAATATTTGGTTTTATTTTATCTCGTTGCTTTTAGTAATTAATGTTGTTCTCTCTGGAACAAGAATTGCATTAGTTGCATTAATCTTAGTATTTATTTTTAGTAACTTAAAATCAGTACGTCAAATATTGAGTACTGCTATTATTATTGTTGTTGCGTCCTTAGTACTAAATAATTTTATGAATATACAGCAAATGATTAATGACACAAAACAAGAATATGTTGGTATGACTCCACGTGAATATTATATACTTAATGGAATAAATGTTTGGAAAGACAATCCATTGGTAGGAATAGGTTTTGGCACGTATGGATCAATGAAATATCGAATGATAACAGGGGATAAAATTTTTAATGAATATAAACTGCATGCTTTCGATTTTGCAAAACTTCAAACAACTGATACCTTTGTTGCGGAAATACTTCCTGAGTTTGGTACTTTAGGAATAGTATTATTATTTCTGTTTGGAGGATTATTTTATTCAAGATATAAAATCATAGAAAAATATAATAAGGGTAATAGAGCGTATGTTTATGTTTTTTTTACCATTTGCATATTATCATTAAATTCATCTAGTGTATTTTTTAGTTCTCATATTGGTACTTTTTTTTGGATTAGTATGGGTATGATATTAAATAACTATTTATTATTAACTGAAAATGAAAAACAACAATTGAATAATGACTTAACTACATAAAAATTATATTAAGAAATGAAGTAAAATGGATTTTGATTGTAATTATGATAAATCTAAGTAGTAGTATATTATAAAAATAGAATAATTTAGAAAGATACGTGGTGTCATTTACACGAGATAATAAAAGGATGTGAGTATTTAGTGTAAGAATATACCTTTGTTACATTCTTACACTATAAATAAAACATGAAAAAGAAAATATTTATTATATCTGTTTTATTACTAGTATTATGCGGTGCTTTAACTTTTTTATATGTTAAAAACAAAAAAATATTAAATACAGACGATTACATAAAAAGGAGTAAACCAGATGGATCTAATATTATTGAACTTTTAGAGCGTAAAAATAACAATAAACAACATCCAAGAATATTAGCCTCAAATGATGACTTCAAAACAATTAGGTTACAAATAGCTAATAATAGAGAAATTGAAGCAAGATTTCAAAGTTTAAGGAGAAAGGCAGATATTATGTTATATGAGCCACCAGTAAAATATGAAGTTGCTGATGGGGTGAGGCTTCTGGAGATAACCAGAAAGGTACTGGATAGAGTGCAGACCTTATCTTTTATATACAAAATAACAGGTGAAAGCAAATATGCGGAACGCGCGTGGATTGAACTTGAAACTGTTTCAGGCAAAAATCCTGATCAACAAGAATATAATTATAATGATTGGGACCCAAAGGATTTTTTAGTTACAGCTGAAATGACAAATGCTGCGGCTATAGGTTATGATTGGTTATATGATTATTTATCTGAGGAACAAAAGACAATTGTTCGTGATGCAATAGTAAATAGAGGGCTTAAACCTGCACTTGATTTATATAGAAAAAAAACCTCGTGGGTAGTATCAGATAATAATTGGAACGCTGTTTGTAACGGTGGAATAGGTATGGGTGCACTTGCAATAGCGGATGAAGGAAAAGAATATGAAAAGATTTCAGGAGAAATATTAGAAGCAGCCATTAAGTCATTGCCTAACATGTTGAAAAAATATTACCCAGATGGAGGATGGTATGAGGGAACAGCTTATTGGGTCTACGGGACTACATATACAGCATATTTAATAGCATCATTGGATTCATCATTAGGAACGGATTTTGGTTTGTCAAATTATTTGGGATTATCTTATACGGGAGATTTCCCAATGTATTTGGAAGGGGTAAATGGTCAATTTAATTTTGGAGATGCTGGGCAGTCTATAAATAAATCACCTGTACTGCTTTGGCTTGCCAATAAATATAATAAGCCGGAATATGCTTGGTATTTTAATAAGGCAACAGACTTAAAGGATAGTAGTGTTATGGGTTTTATTTGGGGTAGAAATAATGAAAAAAGCAAAGCACCTATAGCACAAGATAAATATTTTAAAAATGTTGAAGTTGTGGGTATGCACACTGCTTTAATGAAACATAATGATAGTTTCATAGGGTTTAAAGCGGGGGAAAATGGGTTAAGTCATGGAGATCTAGATATTGGTTCCTTTGTATATGAAACGCTAGGTGTAAGATGGATAAATGACTTAGGAAGCGAAAATTATAATCTCCCAGGATATTTTGATACAAAGCACAATGATAAAAGATGGGAATATTACAGAAAAAGGGCAGAGAGCCACAATACTTTAACAATTAATCCTAGTAGTAAGCCTGACCAAGATGCAAAGGCAGACACAAAAATAATTACATTTAAGGCTGATGAGAAAAAGGCTTTTGCTATTGCAGACTTAACTGATGCATATAAGAAAGATGCAGTCTCTGTTATAAGAGGGATAGAAATGTATAAGGATAATGGGCGGATACTTATACAGGATGAAATTACCACTATAAACAAATCATATATGTGGTGGTTTGCAAACACAAAAGCAGATATTAAAATTAGTAGTGATAAAAAATCTGTAATATTATCGAAAGATGGAAAGAGATTATGGGTTGGCATATTGTCTCCTTCTGAAGGTAAATTTAGAGTCATTAAGTCTGAGCCCCTTCCTTCTTCACCAAATCCTAAGGGTCAAACAGAAAATAATGAAAATAAATTAGCGATACATTTAAGTGTAGGTAATAAAATTACTATTAGTGTAATGATGTGTCCACTAAAAAGTAATGAAATTGAACCTAAACATTTAATAAAGGTTACAAGATTAGATAAATGGAATAAGTAAAAAATTTTGTGTAATAAGAAATCTAAGTGATAAATGTTTACAATGTATAAAAACAGGAAATAGTGACAATTTTCTTATGGTTCTAATAAAACATGAATAATATGGAGTAAAATTACAGGAGCATATGTCCAATAGCAGACCTATTCACTAATCTATATGATTACTAAATAGATATTAATAATTGGATTAATAGTAGCATAAGTGATTTCACTATGAATTATTATACTAAATCAAAAGCTAACTTAATGCTTTTTTTAATAAAGGTCTATGGACTATTAGTCCAACAGTAGACATGGGATAAAAGTGATAGAATAATTAATGTTAATTTAGGGGGATAAATGGATATCAAAAAAAATATAAAATTAGATTCTATTCAAATTATGAGAGGAATTGGTGCTATTCTTATAATTCTATTTCACAGCACCACTTTGTATCAAATAAAATTTAATATAAGTTATTTAAATGGAATCTTTAAATTTGGTTTTATAGGAGTAGATTTATTTTTTATAGTAAGTGGATTTATTCTACTTTATACAAGAAAAAAAGAAAGTGTAGGAAAATATTTAGTTAAAAGGTTTGTTAGAATATATCCTTTGTATTGGGTTATATTATCATGTGTAATTATATTAATGTTTATAATTCCAAATGCAGGAAATGGAGGACAAAAGAATATAGTATTTTTATTGAAAAATATTTTTTTGATTCCAGATAAATCATTATTTATGATACCTCAAGCATGGACATTATCATATGAAATATTATTTTATTTAATGTTTTTGACAACAATGGCTAGTAATAAAAAGATTGCTAAGATAGTAATTGAATTATGGACAGTAGGATGTCTAGTTAATACAATTGGGAATTTTAATAACGCGAACCTGTTTATTAAAGTAATGTTTAATCCGGTTAATTTAGAATTCTTAATTGGTGGCATGATATACTTTCTAATAATAAAATATAAAGAAAGTATTACAAGAAAAATATGTAATATAAGTATAGTAGTGGGATTGATGTTAACATGCTTTTTTGCCACACTTATCTACTTTGATAAACCATATCTAAGTAGAATTTTAATAGGATTATCATTAGCTTTAATTATATTTGGTGTAATCGTAAAAAACATAAAGTATGAATGCAAATACAATAAATTCTTAATTTATATTGGTAATGCTTCCTATTCTATATATTTAACGCATTTTACATTGATAAGTGCAACAATAATAATATTACAAAAGACAAATATCAAATGTATAAATAGTTTCACTATTACATTAGTTGATATTGTTATAGTGGCATGTGGTTGCATTTGCCATAATGTATTAGAAAAACCAATAGGTAAGTATTTTAAAAATTTATTTAAGAAAGCAGATAAACTAAAAGATATTATGATAAAGCAGTGATTGATTTTTCTACTTATATTCAATTATATTATAAGAATAATTTATAGCTTCTTTTAATTATATAATTGTTTACAATAAAATGTAATAATGATAATATTTAATATAATGAAAAGAAGTTCGATTTATAATATAGGGGGGAATCTAATATGAAATTGGTTAAATACTTAATATCAATGCCAAAAACGATACTATTTAATTTTAAAGTTTTTCCATTTAAAGTAGCTAGAAAATTACCTGTATTAATAGCATATAATGTTAAAATACATAATATTTATCGAGATTGTATAATTATTAATAGGGAAATTTCTAGGTTTATGATTAAAATAAATTTTGGAAATGGCTCTGATGGAGTAAATTATTCATACAAAAAAACAGGGTATATTGATGTTCGAGAGAAGGCAAGAATAATATTTAATGGTAAAGCAGATTTTTCTAGTGGAGTGTCCATACGTGTAGATCACGGAGATTTAACTTTTGGAAACAATTTCTCTTGTAATAAAACTTGTTTCTTTTCATGTAGTAAAGAAGTTACAATTGGTAATGATGTTTTACTAGGCTGGAGTATTAATATTCGGGATTCAGATGGGCATACTATTTCTAACCTAAATGATATTGATATTGTACAAAAGACTTGTAAACCAGTAGTAATTGGAAATCATGTTTGGTTAGCTTCTAAAGTAGACATTTTAAAAGGTACAATCATACCTGACGATTGTATTGTAGGCTATAATAGCTGCGTAACTAGAAAGTTTGTAGAAAAAAACTGTATTATATCTGGTTATCCAGCAAAAATCATTAAAAAAGATGTGAATTGGCAAAATTAAAAATACAATACATAATATAAATTTATCATGAAATAACGTATGCTAATTCTACTGAAAACAGTTAGCGAGAGTTTATAAAAGTTACATAAAGACAAAGAAGAACTAAAACGTTTGACATCGATTTAGTTCTTCTTTATTTTAATTACATAACTAAATTTTAAATATATATTAGATTGAAAGATATACTCACGAATATCTATTTATCATTTTACAATAATATGTTTAATAAACTTTGTACCAAACCAACCTACACCTTCTTGAGCCATTTGCCAATCAGACGTATATGTTCCTTCGGTTGAAGGTGCCTTCATAGCAAAGGTAAAAGTCTTAGTATGTCCGGGTAAAATGCTATCAGTAGAAGACAAAGCAAGTCTATAATTGTAGAATGGGTCATTTGTACCTAAGAAGGCAAACTTATATTTTTTTGCCGCGGTCCAAGTTTCAGAACCTGTGTTTTTAACTACAACATTAACGTTATACGTTTGACCAGCTACCATTGAAGCAGGTATGGTATGGCTAACGATTTGGGAATCACTAACTATTTTCTTTACTACTATGGGTTTAATAAACTTTGTACCAAACCAACCTACACCTTCTTGTGCCATTTGCCAATCAGATATATATGTTCCTTCGGTTGGAGGTGCCTTCATAGCAAAGGTGAAAGTCTTAGTCTGCCCCGGTAAAATGCTATCAGTAGAAGACAAAGCAAGTCTATAATTGTAGAATGGATCATTTGTACCTAAGAAAGCAAACTTATATTTTTTTGCCGCGGTCCAAGTTTCAGAACCTGTGTTTTTAACTACAACATTAACGTTATACGTTTGACCAACTACCATTGAAGCAGGTATGGTATGGCTAACGATTTGGGAATCACTAACTATTTTCTTTACTACTATGGGTTTAATAAACTTTGTACCAAACCAACCTACACCTTCTTGTG
>NZ_JAIZZK010000030.1 GCF_020443705.1 Clostridium algoriphilum | reverse complement strand
TGTTGAAGGGGTTATACATCCTGTAACATTTGAACTTATAGGAAAGGCTAGAGAGCTTGCCGCAGTTGTTAATTTCCCAGTGTATTGTGTATTCATTGGTCATGATATAAAGGAAAAAGCACAAGAATTGCTTAACTATGGAGTAGATGAGGTTTTTGTATATGATTATGAAGAGTTAAAGGATTTTAGAATAGAACCTTATACTGCTGCATTTGAAGATTTTGTAAATAAGGTTAAGCCATCATCTTTACTTGTTGGTGCTACAACTATTGGAAGATCACTTGCTCCTAGAGTTGCAGCAAGATTTAGAACAGGACTTACTGCTGATTGTACAATACTTAAAATGAAAGAAAATACAGACCTTGTACAAATAAGACCTGCTTTTGGCGGTAATATTATGGCTCAAATTATATGCCCTAATAATAGACCACAGATGTCGACAGTAAGATATAAAGTTATGAATGCCCCTGAAAAACTATGCGAGGCAAAAGGTAAAATTACTATTTGTGAATTAGATAGAGCAAAACTTAAATCAAATATTGAAGTATTAAAAGTTACAAAAAAAGAAGTTGAAGAAAATATTTCAGATGCAGAGGTAATTATTGCAGTTGGTAGGGCCTTGAAATCAGAGAAAGACATGACTATGATTCAAGAACTTGCAGATCTTCTTGATGCTCAAATAGCTGGTACAAGACCAACGATTGAAGCAGGTTGGATAGATGCTAAAAAACAAATTGGTCTTTCTGGTAGAACAGTTAAACCAAAATTAATAATAGCTCTTGGAATTTCTGGTGCAGTTCAGTTTACTGCAGGCATGAATAGTTCAGAGCGAATATTTGCAGTAAATAAAGATGCAAATGCTTCTATATTTAATGTAGCTCATTATGGAATAGTAGGAGATATTTATGAAATAGTTCCTCAATTAATTGAAAATATTAAAAACTCTGGAGCAGAGTTCTGCGTACGTTAACTTCTAAGAACTGTTTAAAGTGATAAACAAGTTAGAGGATATGTTGAATAAGTTAGAGGATATGTTAAATAAGTAATCGAGGAGGTAATTTTATGATCTACAAAAAACTTGATGATAAGGATATAGAGTTTTTAGTATCTGTACTAGATAAAGATAGGGTATTTACAGGCGAGGCAATAAATGATGATTTCAGCCATGATGAAATGGGTGGAATAAGCAAAATGCCAGACGTATTAGTTGAAGTTCTTTCAACTGATGAAGTATCAAAGATTATGAAATATGCATATGAAAACATGATTCCTGTGGTAGCAAGAGGATCAGGAACAGGACTTGTTGGAGCGTCAGTTCCAATTTACGGCGGAATTATGATAAACATGTCTAAAATGAATAATATACTTGAAATTGATGAAGAGAATTTAACATTAACTCTTGAACCCGGTGTGCTTTTAATGGAGATAAGTAAATATGTTGAAGAGTTTGATTTATTTTATCCACCAGATCCAGGCGAAAAGTCTGCTACAATTGCCGGTAATATAAACACAAATGCAGGTGGAATGAGAGCTGTTAAATACGGAGTTACAAGGGATTATATAAGAGGCCTTGAAGTAGTACTTCCAAGTGGAGAAATACTTCATGTTGGAGGAAAAGTAGTTAAAAATTCTACTGGTTATAGCATAAAAGACTTAATATGCGGATCTGAGGGAACACTTGGAATAGTTACAAAAATAATATTAAAACTTATACCACTACCTAAAAAAGCTGTATCGCTATTAATACCTTTCCCAAATCTTGACATGGCAATAGGAACGGTTCCACTTATAGTTAAATCAAAATCAGCGCCAACTGCTATAGAATTTATGCAAAGAGAAGTTATTATTGCTGCAGAAGAATTCCTTGGGAAGAAATTCCCTGATAATTCATCAGATGCATATTTATTATTAACTTTTGATGGTAATAGTATAGAAGAAATAGAAAGAGCTTATGAAAGCGTAGCTAACATCTGCATTGAACAAGGTGCACTTGATGTATTTATAACTGATACAGATGAGAGAAAAGAAGCTGTTTGGTCTGCAAGGGGAGCTTTTCTTGAAGCTGTTAAAGCAACGACAACTGATATGGATGAATGTGATGTTGTTGTTCCAAGAAATAAAGTTGCAGAATTCATTAAGTATACAAATGAGCTTCAAAAAGAATTTGATGTAAGAATAAGAAGTTTTGGTCATGCAGGTGATGGTAATTTACATGTGTATGTATTAAAAGATGCGCTAACAGATAAAGCATGGGAAAAGAAGATTGAAGTAGTATTTGAAGCAATGTATAGCAAATCAAGAGAGCTCAAAGGATTAGTATCTGGAGAACATGGAATTGGGTTTGCGAAAAAAGCATATATGCTAGAACAATTTGGTCCTGTATATGTAGAACTTATGAAAAATATAAAATTAGCATTTGATCCTAAGAACATATTAAATCCAGGAAAAGTCTGTCAATAAATCAAATATAATCGCCAATGTCTATCATAGATGTTGGTGATATATAATGCTCCTATGTAGACGATTTCAAACTTGTAACTAATATTACTAAGTAAAGGAGATAATAAAAGATGAATAATTACTTATTATTTTTCATAGCACTTATTCCTATCGTATGGCTTATGGTCTCACTCGGTGTATTAAAAATGCCAGGACATAAAACCTGTTCAATTACACTTGTAATTACAATAATACTTGCAATTCTAGTTTGGAAAATGCCAGTTAGTCAAGCGCTTACGGCAACGCTTGAGGGTGCAGCCATGGCGATATGGCCAATAATTGTTGTAATAATTGCAGCAGTGTTTACCTATAACCTTTCTATTCATACAAAAAGTATGGACGTAATAAAGGACATGATGACCGGGATAACAACTGATAGAAGAATT
Source organism: Clostridium algoriphilum (assembly GCF_020443705.1). Taxonomy (GTDB): domain Bacteria; phylum Bacillota; class Clostridia; order Clostridiales; family Clostridiaceae; genus Clostridium_AD; species Clostridium_AD algoriphilum. The sequence continues at coordinate 43,275 of NZ_JAIZZK010000030.1, read as the reverse complement.
CTTGTTTTAATTGTTGCTTGGGGTTTTGGTGGATTTCTTGAAGCAATTGCGGGTTTTGGTACAGCAGTTGCAATACCTGCAAGTATTTTAGCCGCACTTGGCTTTGATCCTATATTTGCAGCAATAATATGTCTTATAGCGAATACAACACCAACAGCCTTTGGTGCAATTGGGTTACCTGTAACAACTCTCGCAAAGGTTGCAGCAATTAATCCAGTTACACTAAGTTACGCAGTTGGAATTCAACTATTTGTATTAATTGTAATTTTACCATTAGTTTTAGTAATGCTCACAGGTAAAAGTATAAAGGCTATAAAGGGAGTTGTGTTAATTTGTATTGCTTCAGGGCTTGCTTTTGCAATACCAGAACTTCTAATTGCAAAATATATTGGAGCAGAACTTCCAGCACTAATTGGTTCTATAGTTTGTATTATTGTAACAGTTACAATAGCTAAAGTATTTTATAAAAAGACTGCAGCTAAAGAAAAAGTTAATGTATCTCTAAAACAGGGGATAATAGCTTGGATACCTTTTATTTTAATACTAACTTTTATATTAATAACGAGTTCTCTAGTTCCAGCAATCAATAAACCATTATCAGTTATACAAACTTCTCTCCAGATATATACTGGTCCGCATGCTAAAATAAGTACCTTTGTATGGATTGCTAACCCAGGGACACTTATAATTCTTGCAACATTTATAGGGGGACTTATTCAGGGAGCTAAGGTTAAAGAGATTGTAAAAGTATTTACTGATACTTGTAAACAAATGAGTAAAACAGCGATTACAATAGTTGCTATAGTTTCTCTTGCAAAAGTAATGAGTCATAGTGGAATGATAACATCTATTGCTGTGGTGCTTGTTGCAGCAACAGGTAGCTTTTATCCATTATTTGCTCCAATTATAGGTGCACTCGGTACTTTTGTAACTGGTAGTGATACATCTGCAAATGTATTATTTGGTCCGCTTCAAGTTGAAGTTGCAAAAAATCTTCATATGAGTCCTTATTGGTTAGCAGCTGCTAATACTGGTGGTGCAACCGCTGGTAAAATGATTTCACCTCAAAGTATTGCAGTTGCCACAGCAGCTACTGGACTTGTAGGAGCTGAGGGTAAGATATTAAAGGCAACATTAAAATTCTGCCTTGGATATGTAGTAATCTTAGGATTAATTACGTACTTTGGAGCAAAATTTTTCACAATTTAGGGGGGTAATATTAATGACCAAAATAAAAATACCATATTCAAAACAGTTTTTGGAAATTGAAATACCAGATAAAAATTTGGCAGCAATATTAGAATCAAAAGCTCATGATTATAAAGTAGAAAACACTCAGGATGAGATAGTAAACAAGGCACTTGATAATCCTATCGGGAGTGCAAAATTAGAAGAGTTAGTTAAGAATAAGAAAAACTTAGTATTAATAACTAGTGATCACACAAGACCTGTACCAAGTAAAGTGACACTGCCAATACTATTACGTAGAATTAGAAAGGTAAACCCTAAAATTGATATAACGATATTAATTGCTACTGGTTTCCATAGGCCAACTACAAGAGAGGAAATGGTAAATAAGTTTGGTCAGGAAATTGTAGATAATGAAGTAATAATAAATCATGTATCAGAGGATTATAATACTATGGTAAAAGTTGGAATGTTACCATCAGGTGGAGAACTATTGCTTAATAAGATAGCGATGGAAGCTGAACTTTTAATTTCAGAGGGTTTTATAGAGCCACATTTCTTTGCAGGATTTTCTGGAGGAAGGAAAAGTGTTCTCCCTGGAGTGGCATCAGCGAAGACTGTTATGGCAAACCATTGCTCTGAATTTATAGCAAGCGAATACGCTAGGTCTGGAGTTATTGAAAATAACCCAATTCATAGAGATATGTTATATGCTGCAAAGCAAGCTAAACTTGCCTTTATACTAAATGTTGTTATCGACAGTGAGAAGAATGTTATAAACGCATTTGCAGGAGATAGTGAACTTGCCCACATTGAAGGTTGTAAATTTGTAATGGAACTTGCATCTGTGAAAGCTGTTAAAGCAGATATTGCTATATCAACTAATGGAGGTTATCCGCTAGACCAAAATATATATCAGTCTGTAAAAGGTATGACAGCAGCTGAAGCAACTTGCAAGGAAAATGGAGTTATAATTATGGTGTCTGCTTGTAATGATGGACATGGTGGTCAGTCATTCTATGATAATATTGCAAATGCAAGCAGCCCAAGAGAGGTTCTTGATAGGGTAATTAAAATAGGCAGAAATGACACTGCACCAGATCAATGGGAATTTCAAATTCTTGCACGTATACTTGATAAGTTTACTGTAATTCTTGTTACAGATATGTGTGACCCTGAAATGATAAAGAAAATGCATATGCAACATGCATTTACCTTTGAAGAGGCACTTGAAAGAGCATTTAAAATAAAGGGAAATGATGCAACAATATCAGTAATACCTGATGGAGTTTCAGTAATAGTAAGATAATACAAAAAATTATTAGTTAAAAATAAAGTGAAGGAGAGGGAAACCTCTCCTTCACTTTATTTAATTGTTGAGGTAATATATTTTGGATAATAGAAGAGGGTACCTCATAATTAAATTGTAATTTTTGGTTTTCTATATTATGATTGTATATTTACAGTGGCATGTTTTATTACTTATTACGCTATATTGTTATTTAAAATAAAATAACAATATAGAACAAAATATGCCACTTGGTGGCATGAATATTGCTCCAATTAATATTAAGGATGGTGGATTATAATGAAAGATATATCAGAGCTAATAAATAAAGAAGACAAGAAAAATCCTTTAACTGATGAAGAAATTTCTAAAATATTAGGAATAACTAGAGCTGATGTAATTAAGTCAAGAAATTCATTGAAAATAGGTGATTCAAGAGATAGAAGAAAAGACATAATGGAAGCCGAGATGAAAAGTATTATAAGTAAGGTTCCTTATATATCAGAAAGAGAGATGACAAGACAGCTTAATGAAGCTGGATTTAAGATATCTCGGAATATAGTATCTAAATACATCAAGATTATGCAGGACCAAGTCTTATTCTATAAGCGAGAGAATGAAAAAAATAATACCTTAGTAACCACTGAAGAAAATGAAGGGAGTAATACTCAGATTAATTATGCATTTGACGAATTAATAGGATTTGATGGAAGCTTAAAGTCAAAAGTTGAATTATCGAGAGCAGCTATACTTTATCCACCAAATGGTTTGCATACTTTAATATATGGGCAGACAGGAGTAGGTAAAAGTCAATTAGCAGAATGCATGTATAAGTTTGCTATAGAATCAGGTGTTAAAGAAAAAGAATCTCCTTTCATAGTTTTTAATTGTGCAGATTATGCTGAAAATCCACAATTACTTCTTGCTCAATTATTTGGTTATGCAAAGGGCGCTTATACAGGAGCACAGACAAGTAAAGAAGGCATTGTAGAGATGGCTGATAATGGAATATTGTTCCTGGATGAGATACATAGATTGCCTCCTGAAGGTCAGGAAATGCTATTTTATCTTATAGATAAAGGCAAGTTTAGAAGACTTGGTGAAAACCATAGTGATAGAACTGTAAAAATAATGATTATTACAGCCACTACAGAAGATCCAGAATCATCTCTCTTAATTACTTTTAGAAGAAGAATACCAATGCTTATTGAATTACCACCACTTAAAGATAGACCTTTTTATGAAAGGTATGAAATAATAAATCAGTTTTTATCAAAGGAAGCATTTAGAATTGATAGAACCATCATTGCAAATACTGATGTAGTGAGAGCTTTGATGTTATATGATTGCCCTGGTAATATTGGTCAACTTAGAAGCGATATACAAGTAGCTTGCGCAAGAAGTTTTTTAGCATCTATAGTTAGTAAAAAAACAGATGTAACTATCAAAATTTCACATTTACCTAATCATGTAAGTACAGGCCTCTTCAAGATAAATAAGAGAGAGCCAGAAATAGATCAATTCGTTAATGTTGAGGTGATAGCAAGTCCCAATAATATTACTAACACAGTTGTAAAGGATGATAAATTCATACTTCCAGATAATATATACCAGTTTATAGAAGAAAGATTTATTGAACTCGAAAAAGAGGGATTAACAAAAGACCAAATAAATAAAGTAGTTGGTAAACAGGTAGAAATTGAGTTAATGAACTTTGTTAAAAATGTTGATACCAAAGATTCAATATCTAAAAAAGAGATTCAAGGGATCGTTGGTGAAAAAATAACAAAAACAGTTGAAAAAGCAATAGAGCTAGCAAAGGAATATTTTCATGATATTGAAGAAAACCTTTATTATTCTTTAGCCATTCATATAAGTGCAACTTATTCTAGAATAATAAGCGGTAAAAAAATAATAAATCCTCAACTAGAAAATATATTAACTGAATATGTTAAGGAATATGAAGTAGCAAAACTCATGGCAGACATAATAAACCAGGATTTAGGTGTAGTTTTACCAGTTGATGAAATTGGATTTATTGCTATGTATTTAAGAACATTTTCCGGAAAAAATGAAATAAGAAAAGGAAGAGTGGGTGTAATAATAATAACCCATGGTCATGTTGCAATGGGGATGGCAGAGGTTGCAAACAGACTTTTAGGGGTAGATCATGCTGTAGGAATAGAGATGTCCCTGGATGAGAGTCCGCAATCTGCTCTTGAAAAGACAATTGAAGTTGTAAAAAGTGTTGATGAAGGAAAAGGTTGCATTATATTAGTTGATATGGGATCACTTATAACCTTTGGCGAAATAATTACTAAACAGACTGGAATAATTACAATGGCAGTAGGACGAGTGGATACCGTCATGGTACTCGAAGCATTAAGAAGAGCTCTTGTTGAAGGTACAAATTTAAAGGAAATAGTAGAAGCTGTCGACGGTGACAAGCATTACGTTGGTAGAATTGAAGGAATCAAGGAGATTAGTAAATTGCCAAAGGCAATAATTACACTTTGTATAACTGGAGAGGGTACTGCTCTGAATATTAAAAAATATATTGAGGATATAATTCCAAAAGTTAAGGAAAAAGCCGATATAATTCCTGTTGGAATTATAAAACAAGATGATATAGAAGAAGAAATAAAAAAGCTAGGAGAAAGGAATAATATAATAGCTATTGTAGGTACAATAAATCCAAATGTAGCAGATATAACATTCATCTCATTTGAAGAGCTTATAAAAGGGCCCGGAATAAATAGTATAAAGAGTATGTTAGGAATTAGTCTCAAAGTTCACAATGGCCTAGAGAAAATTATCAATGAAGACTTGATATTATGTGACTTAGACGCAACATCAAAAAATGAAGTTATAGATACCTTAGTAAACATGTTACAAAACAAAGGATATGTTGATGAACAATTTATGCTAAGTGTATATAAGAGAGAAACAATGGGGGCAACACTTTTGCATAATGAAGTAGGCATACCGCATGGGTATCCTGAATATGTTAAAAAATCAACAATAGCTATTGCAAAGCTTACAGAACCTATTGAATGGGAAAATGGCATAAAGACAGATTTAATAGTATTGATTGCTATAAAAGAAGATAAAAAAAATGATTTAGTTCATTTATTTAAAGTATTTGCTAATGAAAAAATTAGAGAGTTCATAAGAGGTGCGGTGACTAGTAAAGAAATATTAAATATTATATTAACAGATACAAATTAAGCCGAGAAATTGGCATGGTAAATGCTATAGAATAGTGTATAACATAAAAGGGGAATGTTGTGTAAGGTAACACCCTTTTATACGATGTATTTAATTGATATGAATAAAATAATATGAAAGAGGTGTAGTTATGAATAAAAAGAAAATCGTTTTAGTTGCATGTGGAGCTGGTATCGCTACTTCTACAGTAGTATGTGAAAAAGTTGAAAGATTAATAAAGGAAAATGGAATTAATGCTCAGGTCATACAATGTAAGATAGGAGAAGTTGCATCAAGGGAGAACGAAGCAGATTTGATTATATCCACTACAATATTACCAAAGAAATATTCTATACCCGCAATTAAAGCAGTTGGATATATAAGTGGCATTGGTATGGATAAATTAGATAAAGAAATAGTTGCAATTCTTAAGGAAGAATAAATGGTATGATATATAGCTGGTAATATATTTGCTAGCTATGTAAACGATATAATTATAGATACTTAATTTAAAAGATTATTTAAAATATAATTTAAGGGGGATATTGGTAATGTCAATATTAGGAGTTGTTCAATATATTCTTTCGCTGGGACCAACAGTTATGTTACCTTTATCAATTACAATAATTGGTATGTGTTTTGGCCAAGGTTTTAAGAAAGCATTTAAATCAGGTATCACAATAGGTATTGGTTTTGTTGGAATAAATTTGGTTTTAGGATTACTTATAAATACTTTAGGACCTGCTGCACAAGCAATGGTAGACAGACTTGGGTTAAGCTTAACTGTAATAGATGGTGGGTGGCCATCAGCAGCAGCAGCAACTTGGGGATCTCCGGTTGCAGCAATGATTATACCACTTGCAATAGTAGTTAATCTTATTATGATAGTTACCAAAACTACAAAAACAATGAACATTGATCTTTGGAATTTTTGGCATTTTGGAGCAGCAGCAGCAACAATGTTTATAGTAACTAATGGAAATTGGGGGCTTGCAATAGCAGCTGCTATATTTTACGAGATTGTGGTTCTTAAGGTAGCAGATTGGACAGCTCCAATGGTACAAGATTTCTATGGGTTAGAGGGAATAGCATTTCCTACTGGTTCTACTGCATCATTTGCACCAATAGGAATTTTACTCGCAAAAGGTATTGGCAAAATTCCTATAATTAAAGACTTACATGCTGATGCAGAGAGCATTCAAAAAAGGTTTGGTATCTTTGGAGAACCCATGATGATGGGAGTAATAATCGGATGTGCATTAGGAATACTTGCAGGTTACGATATTGGTAAAATACTTCAAATTGGTATGTCAATGGGTGGGGTTATGGTACTTCTTCCACGTATGGTTAAGATAATAATGGAAGGTTTAATACCGGTTTCAGAATCAGTTAGAGATTTTCTGCAGAAAAGATTCGCTGGTAGAGAACTTCATATAGGACTCGATGCTGCACTTGCAGTTGGACATCCTGCATTACTTTCTACAGCTTTAATCTTAGTACCTATCACTATTTTACTTGCATTAATTATACCTGGAAATAAAGTTTTACCATTTGGTGACCTTGCAACTATACCTTTCCTTTTAGCATTTGTAGTTGGGGCAACAAAGGGAAACATAGTACATTCAGTTATAGCGGGTACAATATTAATGGCGTTATCGTTACTTATGGCTACAGACTTTGCACCAACTTATACTACAATGTTACAACAGGCACAGTTTGCAATTCCAAAAGGAGTGGCTCAAATGTCAAACCTTGATACAGGTGGTAATCTATTCAATTGGTTGATATTAAAACTTGGTCAGTTAATTGCTCATGTTATGTAACAAATGAACATACATTAAGGTATTTAATTTTGTAAACATATTATATTCAAATAAAGCACAATTTTATGAAAAGATTAATTCATAAAGTTCTGCTTTATTTTATTTTTAATTAAAATGATGAAGGAATTGAGAATAAGTTAGCGCTATTATTTACTCCATAAATATTAATCTTTTAAAACAAATCTAACCAGACAATTGGCATGTGAAATGCTTAGATATATATATGGAATAATAAAGTAAACGGTTTAATTCTACAGGATTTAATTAAAACATTTATTCCAAGGTAAAACAAATTAAGCCGGGTAATTGGCACAATATATGCTTTGAATAATAATAAAGACAGGGAGGTTATTTCATGGATGTTGTAGATTTTGTTAACAATGGTGTTATTTTAACAAATTTAGATGCTAAAAGCAAAGAAGATGTTTTTAAAGCTCTACATGAAGAACTTTATAAAAAAGAAAATGTAAAAGAAAGTTTTTATGGGGGATTAGTTAAGAGAGAGAACGAGTTTCCAACAGGATTAGCATTAAGCAATTATAATGTAGCTATTCCTCATACAGACGCAGAGCATGTAATTAATTCGTGTATAGCAGTTGCAACTTTAAAGAACCCAGTCGTATTTCAATGTATGGAGGACGAGAGTAAATCAATAGAGGTAAGTGTGGTATTTATGCTAGCAATGGGAGATGCACATAGCCATATTGAAATGCTACAAAAATTAGTATCACTAATACAAAATGACTCATTTTTAGAAAATGTAATAAATGCAAAAGATAAAAATGAAATTATCCAATATATAATCCAAAATGAAAAGTTATATACAGCATAAAATAACAAGGCGTATTAACTAATCGCGATGAACAAGTTAAAAATTAACTCACTTATAATATATAGACGAAAGAGGGATATAAAATGAAGTTTTTTATAGATACAGCAAACGTAGATGATATTAAAGAAGCAAATGAATTAGGCGTAATAGCGGGGGTTACAACAAACCCATCATTAATAGCAAGAGAAGGTAGAGACTTTATAGAAGTTATAAAGGAAATTTCAAGCATTGTTGATGGGCCCATAAGCGCAGAAGTTATAAGCCTTGAACATAAGGGCATGATTGAAGAAGCGAGAAAGTTATCTAAAATCCATAAAAATATAATAGTGAAAATACCAATGACAGCTGAGGGATTAAAATCAGTAAAAGTATTATCAAATGAGGGAATAAAAACAAATGTAACTTTAATATTCTCATCTACACAAGCGTTACTAGCAGCTAGAGCGGGTGCAAGTTATGTTAGTCCATTTGTGGGAAGATTAGATGATATTGGTATCAATGGAATGAGCTTAATAGGAGAAATAGTACAAATATTTAGAAACTATGACATAAAATCAGAAATAATAGTTGCTAGTGTACGTAATCCAATTCATGTTATAGAAGCTGCAAAATTAGGTGCAGATATTGCAACAGTACCACTTAAAGTAATACTTCAGATGATAAAACATCCACTAACAGATAAGGGAATTGAAACTTTTATGAGTGATTGGGAAAAATCAAAAATAAAATTATAATTTTTAAAAATATAATTAATCATTGAAACTGAAATTTTAGTTATATAAGGTAATAATTAAATAAAAAAGTTGATATCTAGATTTAAAATTAAATTTATTAATATTTTAATAGGAGGTAATATTATGAAAATTATAACAATTATTGGAGCTGGACAAATGGCATGCGCTCTTTCTTTTCCTGCAACTGAAAACGGTAACAAGGTACGAGTAGTTGGTACTCCACTAGATAGGGATATCATTGATCTAGCAAAAACTACAGGTTTTCATTCCACATTAAAACGTCAATTACCTAAAACAGGAATTGAATATTATCAAATTGAAGATGTAAACAAAGCACTAGTTGGAGTCGATGTTGTTATATGTGGAGTTAGTAGTTTTGGAGTTGACTGGTTTGCAGACAACATATTGCCTATCATACCTGAAAATATTCCTCTACTTTCAATAACAAAAGGAATGATTGATAAAGAGGACGGCAGCATGATTACTTATCCGCAATACTTTGAAAGCAAGCTAATTTCGAATAAGAAACTTTCTATTAATGCTATAGGTGGTCCATGTACTAGTTATGAACTAGCTGACAAAGATCATTCAGTTGTTGCATTTTGTGGACATGACATAGATATTCTTAGAATGCTTAAGAGTTTGTTTGAATCTCCATACTATCATATAAGCCTATCTACAGATGTTGTAGGTGTTGAATGTGCAGTTGCACTTAAGAATGCTTATGCACTGGGTGTATCACTAGCTATTGGACTCGCTATTGGACCTGATGGTTCTGGACACGAGCATTATAATTCGCAGGCTGGGCTTTTTGGACAAAGCATAAAGGAAATGAAACATCTTCTTGAGATAGTTGGTGGTGGAGAAGAAAATATTATATTATCTGGTGGTGACCTTTATGTAACTGTATTCGGTGGACGTACTCGTAAAGTCGGAACTTTACTTGGGCAAGGATTTTCAATTGAAGAATCCATCAAACAATTAAAAGGAGTAACCCTAGAATCAATAGTCATTGCTACTCGTACTGCACGCGGCGTACGTAAGCTAGCAGCTAGAGGGGTTGTTAAACTTAGTGATTTCCCACTACTAATGCATGTTGATAACATTATAAATGCTGGTGCTGCAGCAGTTGACATACCATGGAAGGCTTTTGAAACAGAAAAAATATAATGAAATAGTATCTGTAATACCAGGTGGAGTTTCAGTTGTGGTATGGTAACATTACAGTATATTAGGTGCAAATAAAGTGAAGGAGAGGAAAAGCTCTCCTTCACTTTATTTGCGTATTTTAATGAGTGCGGGGACATGGATTATTATGGGCTTAATTAATAGTAAAAATAAATTAAGGCTAAAATAATATATTTTTAAAACTTAATGATTTGGAAACAAAATATTATCAAATAAAGTGGAAAAAAGTATATATAAATTATATAATGAAAGTATAAGTTTAGAATAGTCTGTCAATAATAAGATAATGGATGTTAAAAAATAGATGGAAAGATTTATTGAGGAAATTACTCTAGTCTTTAAAGAACTGAAAAAGAGTAGGAATATTGAACACTGTTCTTAAATGGAACATATGATTCTAAAAAAAGTGTAACGATATGGAACAGTTGTAATATTGCAAATAAATATATTATGAAAAATAGGAAGTAATGCCTCGTAAATCACGGATTTGTTTCATACACTTGTATTGGCACAATAAATGCTACATATAATGTAAGAAAATAAATATAGAAGTACTGACGGTAAAATCGCTAGGATTGGGGGGGATAGATATGAAGGTTGTTCCAGTTGAAGAAGCGATAGGTTTGGTATTATGCCATGACTTAACAAAAATTGTTCCTGGAGAATTTCACGGAGTTGCATTTAAAAAAGGACATATAATATTAGAAGAAGATATACCCAAGATGTTGGATATGGGGAAGAAAAACATATATGTTTGGGAGATGAAGGAAGGAATACTTCATGAAAATGAAGCTGGAGAAAGAATGGCAAGAGTAGTAGCAGGTGAGAGAATTATTTTCACTGAGCCCACCGAAGGTAAAGTTAATTTGTCAGCTGAATGTAAAGGCTTACTTAAAGTGAATTTTAATGCATTAGAAAAAATCAATATGATAGATGAGGCAATGGTTGCAACTATGCATACTGATATTGTTGTGGATAAAGGAACTGTCGTTGCAGCAACAAGGATTATACCTCTTTTTATAGATGAAGCTAAAATTCAACAAATCGATAACATTTGTAAAGAAGAAGGACCTATTGTTTGGGTGGCTTCATTAAAAGCTATGAAGGTGGGGATTATTACCACTGGTAGCGAGGTTTATAGTGGTAGAATAACAGATAAATTTGGACCTGTTATTAGAAAAAAAATAGACGAAGTAGGAAGTAAAGTAATAAAGCAAATCATAGTTTCCGATAGCGAGGATATGATTGTAGATGCAATAAATGAATTACTTTCAATGGGAGCTGAAATGATTGTTGTTACTGGAGGTATGTCAGTAGATCCTGATGATGTTACGCCTGCGGGAATAAAAAAAGCTGGAGCAAAGATTATATCATATGGAGCACCTGTACTTCCAGGTGCCATGTTTCTAATGGCATATATGGGTAATGTTCCTGTCCTTGGACTTCCAGGATGTGTAATGTATAACAAAAGAACTGTTTTTGATCTTATGCTTCCGAAGATTGTAGCTGGTGAAAGGATAAAAAGAGAGGATATTACAAAACTGGGCCATGGTGGATTATGCACTAATTGCAGTGTGTGTAATTTTCCAACCTGTGGTTTTGGAAAATGGTAATAAAGAATTATAATTTTATTAATTAAGATTATGCCTTTTAAATTAGGACGAGGGGGAATTAAAATGTTGAAAAAAGTATTAATAATTAATAATGTTAGAAGAACTGTCATAGTGAATCCAGAAACATCACTTGCTGATGTTTTAAGAAAACAATTGTTTCTTACAGGTACAAAAGTAGGTTGTGGGAAAGGTGAGTGTGGTGCCTGTAATATAATAATGGATGGGAAGGTTGTAAGATCATGCATAGTTAGAATGAAGAGAGTAGCGGATGAAGCTGAAATTACAACAGTTGAAGGAATAGGATCTCAAGATAACTTGCATGATATTCAATATGCATGGATGATACATGGTGCAGCACAGTGTGGATTTTGTACTCCAGGATTTATTGTAAGTGCAAAAGCACTTTTAGATGAAAATAATAATCCTACGAGAGATCAAGTGAGAGATTGGTTTCAAAAACATAGAAACGTATGTAGATGTACTGGTTATCAGCCGCTCGTAGATGCAGTAATGGAAGCTGCAAAACTTATGCGTGGTGAGGTTACAAGAGAACAATTGTGGCTTAAGCTTCCTAAAGGTGCTAGTTTGGTAGGCACTGATGCTGTAAGACCTTCTGCTTGTGCAAAGGTAACAGGTACTTGGGAATTTGGAGCGGACCTTGGGTTAACTCTTCCAGAGGATACTCTTCATATTAAGCTAGTTCAGGCTACCGTTTCTCATGCAAATATTCTATCTATCGATACTACAGAAGCTGAAAAAATGCCTGGAGTTTATAGAGTTTTAACTTACAAGGATGTACAGGGAACAAATAGAATTAACGGTTTAGCTTTTCCTTCGAATAAAGGAGATGGACTTGAAAGGCCTATTTTAAATGATAAGAAAATTTTCCAATTTGGTGATGCAATTGCAATGGTACTTGCAGATACACCTACCCACGCTGAAGATGCAGCTAAGAAGGTTGTTGTTGAGATTGAAGAATTACCAGCATATATGAGTGCACCAGCTGCTATGGCAGAAGATGCCATTGAAATACACCCAGGAACACCTAATATATATTTTGAAACAAAAATTGTTAAAGGAGAAGAAACTGCACCGCTTATGGAAAGTTTACCTTATGTTGTTGAAGATGATTTATACGTCGGAAGGCAGCCTCATCTTCCAATAGAGCCAGACGTAGGTTTTGCTTATTTCGATGAAGAAGGTAAGCTAATAATTCATTCAAAGAGCATTGCATTACATTTCCATGCACTTATGATTGCTGAGGGTATTGGACTTCCACTAGATAAGGTTATAATTGCACAAAATCCAACGGGTGGAACTTTTGGTTATAAATTCAGTCCAACAATTGAAGCTTTACTTGCTGTTGCGGCAATGGATACAGGAAAACCTGTATATCTCGAATTTAATATGTATCAACAAATTACGTATACCGGAAAGAGATCACCATTCTGGATGCATCTAAAATTGGGCGCAGATAAATATGGTAAGATGCAAGCACTAGAAACAGATTGGTCTTGTGATCACGGTCCATATTGCGAATTTGGTGACCTTGTTACAACTAGAGGATCTCAATTCATGGGTGCTGGTTACAAGATAGACAATATTCGTGGAACAGGACGAACTGTTGCTACAAATCATGGATGGGGTGCAGCTTTCAGAGGTTTTGGTTCACCACAAAGTTTATTTGCATCAGAGCAAATGGTAGATGAGTTATCAATAAAGATGGATATAGATCCACTTGAACTTAGATACAATAATGCACTAAGAGAAGGAGAGGTAACTCCAAACGGTTGTAAACTTGATGTTTATGTTATTCCACAATTGCTAGATAAAATTCGTCCATTTTATGTTAAAGCAAAGGAAAATGATAAAGAAAAGAATAAAATAAGCGAAGATAAGAAATATGGCTCTGCAATATCACTTCTTATGTATAGCTGTGGGCTTGATGGAGCAGATTCTTCGGAAGCATGGGTAGAGATAACTAAAAATGGAGTAACTGTTGCTAACTCATGGGAAGATCATGGTCAAGGTGCAGATATGGGTACACTTACGATGGCACATGAAACATTAAGAAAAGCTGGTTATGAACCAGAGAATATTAAGCTTTTACTTAACGATATGAACTTTACTCCAAACAGTGGTCCTGCAGGTGGGAGTCGTTCAAATGTTCTTACGGGAAATGCTACAAGAGTTGCTTGTGAAAACTTACTTGATGGACTTAAAAAAGCTGATGGAACATATAGAACTTATGATGAACAGATTGCAGAGGGAAAATCAACAAGATATGATGGGAAATGGACCGCACCATGTACAGCTTGTGATAATGAAACAGGTCAAGGTGACCCATTCCCAGTTTATATGTATGGAGTATTACTCGCAGAAGTAGCAGTAGATTTAACTACTGGAAAAACTCATGTTGATAAGTTAACAATCGTTTCAGATGTAGGAACCATTATAAATAAACTTGTTGTTGATGGTCAGATACTGGGAGGACTTGTTCAAGGTATTGGTCTTGCATTATATGAGGATTTTGAAGATCTTAAAAAGCATACTACATTGACTGGTTGTGGAATTCCTCAAATTAAAGATGTAACAGATGACATAACATTACTATATCTTGAGACTCCAAGACCACTTGGACCTTATGGAGCAGCTGGTGCGGGTGAAATGCCGTTGTCATCTCCTCATTCAGCAATCATAAGTGCGATATATAATGCTTGTGGAGTTAGAATAACACACCTTCCAGCTTATCCAGAAAAAGTCCTTGCTGGAATTAAAAAATTAAATAAATAATTATTATTTATTATTGGAACCTAAAGTGAAATATCAGAAATTCATTTTAGGTTCCTTTAAAATAATATTGGGAGGAACAACATATGGATTTAGAGAAACTTCTTTCCATGCAGAAGTTATGCATAAATGATAATCCGGCTGCATGTGTTACTGAGTGCCCAATCCACGTTGATGTCAAAGGGTTTATTTGCGAAATTAGAAAAGGAAATTTTGAAGAGGCATACAGAATACTGAAAAAAAGAATACCATTTACAAATGTAATAGGATTAGTTTGTGACCACCCTTGCGAAAATTCTTGTGTAACTAATATCTATGGTAAAGCAATCTCGATTCATGAGCTTGAAAAGGCAGCTGTAATTTATGGTAGAGGGGCAAAAATCAAAACACTTCCTATGCCAAAGGTTAACAAGAAAATAGCAGTTATTGGCGGTGGTATAAGTGGAATTACATGTGCTTGTGACCTTAATCAAAAGGGATATAGTGTTGATATATATGAAAAAGAAAATGGAGTAGGTGGATCTCTTTTAAAAATGCCAGAGCAAATACTTAATCCAAAACTAATAAAAGAAGAAATTATTAAATTAGAAGAGCAAGGCATTGAAATAAAATTAAACCAAGAAATAACTCCTGAAAAATTGAAAGGCATCACTCTGGAGTATGACGCAGTTTTTATTGGTACAGGAGAATGGAATGAAAAATTCGATGTAAATGAAGTTACCTTGCAAACAGAAATAGAGAAAGTTTTTGCTTACGGGCGAATTGTTAGTGAACGTAAATCTGTTATACAGTCAGTACGTACAGGGAGATGTGCAGCAGTGTCTATTGATAGATTTGTGTATAATAAATCTCTTACTGCACTTAGGGAAAAGGAAGGGTCTTATAAAAGTATTCTTCAGGTGGATATAGAAAAAGAGAAAATCACACCAAGAATAAAGCCTGAAAATACTGCTTTTACAAAGGAAGAAGCAATTAATGAAGCTCTAAGATGTCTTCAATGTGAATGTCATAAATGTGTTAAAGCTTGTGTGCATCTTCAAAAGGTGAAATTGGATCCTAAAGCTTATATAAGAACCATAAATCAAAACGAACGTATCATTCTTGGAGATCATTATGCAAATAAAACAATAAATTCTTGCACAGAGTGTGGTTTGTGCGGCGTTGTATGCCCAAAATCTATAAATATGGCAGACATAATTAAAGAAACAAGGGAAAGCATGGTTTCTAGAAATAAAATGCCAATTTCAGCTCATGACTTTGCGTTAAAAGATATGGAGTTTACTAATAGTAAATATTTTGAATTAATAAAACATCAACCTGGCAAGAATAATAGTAAGTATGTATTTTATCCTGGATGTCAACTAAGTGCTAGCTATTCAGAGTATGTTATTAAAACCTATAATTATTTAATGGAAAAACTTGATGACGGGGTTGGATTATATTTAGGGTGTTGCGGAGCACCGGCTAAGTGGGCAGGTAGGCAGGAACAATATGATAGTAGTATAGAAAAAACTAAATTAAACTTAGAAAAGTTAGGTAACCCTATTGTTATAACAGCATGTTCTACATGTTTTAGTAATTTCGGAGAAAATTTAAAAAACATAAAAATTAAGTCTCTTTGGGAGATATTTGATGAAAAAGGTCTGCCACTTGATTCTAAATCGGGAAATGGTAAAATCTTAGCAGTACATGATGCATGCACTACTAGAAATGAGAAAGGTATTCATGAAAGTATAAGAAATATTGCTGAAAGTCTCCACTATAATATTGAAGAGCCCCAGTTTACAAAGGAAAAGACAAAATGTTGTGGTTAT
The DNA here is from genome assembly GCF_020443705.1 of Clostridium algoriphilum. GTDB lineage: Bacteria > Bacillota > Clostridia > Clostridiales > Clostridiaceae > Clostridium_AD > Clostridium_AD algoriphilum. The sequence goes on along the minus strand of NZ_JAIZZK010000030.1, from coordinate 26,798 downwards.
GGAGGGCTTGTGTATTATGCTAATAAGGAGTTTAGCAAAGAAGTAACTGAGGATAGAATAAAGGATTCTGAAAATGATTTTCTTGCTTATTGTGCAATGTGTAGAGATTTATTTGTATTAAAAGGTAAAAAGACATATCATATTTTGGACCTTATATATGGAAGTGGTAATGTTGAAATTACAGACATGAAAGTTCCAACATTGTCTGACAGGCGAGCAAATAGATTCAAACTCAAGAAGGAATTACTTGAAAATTTATGGGGTGAGAAAATGGACATAAAGAATGAATATGAAGATATAAAAATAGTTATTGAGGATGAACTAAAAGGTAAAATGGAAGATGAACTTATTCTTGAGGGAGATATTAAAAGAGTAATAGGTAATGCAGAAAAAACTAATAATAGTTTTTATAATCCAGAAACAGGTCACATTCTTGCATGGAGAAGGTTTGTAAATATAACCTTCTGGGTGGAGTACCAAAAGGTTAATGACTCTTTTAAAGTTATAAATGCTTACAGCCATAGAATGCATGTAAAAGGAGTATGACTATGAAAAAAGATACTAAAGATATAAAAACTAAATGGATTTGTTCAAAATGCGGTGGACCTCTTAAGGAAGGTCCTGTGAAAGCAGAGTACCTTGGAGGAAATTTTGAGATTGAGTTACTCGAATGTCCTAAGTGCAAAAATGTTCTAATTACACAGGATCTGGCAGCTGGTCAAATGCTTGAAGTAGAAAAAAGCTTGGAGGACAAATGAAGGGCTGCTCAGTTTTTGAGAATGAAGATATGATTAGAGTCACAGGGGACACTCTAAGGCCAGGTGGAGTTTTTCTTACTGATAGAGCTATTAAGTTATGTGAATTTGAGGATGAAAATAAAATTTTAGATGTTGGTTGTGGCATGGGAGCAACAGTAGAACGACTTAAAAGTCTATATAATTTAGATTCGTTTGGAGTTGATCCTTCCATAAAGTTACTTGAATTAGGTGAAAAGAAATATGGTAATCATAATATAGATTTTGGATGCGGTGAAAAATTACCACATAAAAACGGATTCTTTAAGGGGGTTATGGCTGAGTGTACTATGTCCCTTATGGATGACTTTGAAAAGACCATAATGGAAAGTCATAGAGTTCTACAAGATAAAGGATATTTTATTATTTCAGATGTTTATGCAAGAAGACCAGAATATCTTGAAGAAGTGCAAAAACATGATATTAATAGTTGTATGAGGGGACTTTTTAATATAGATGTTTTGAAGGATGCAATTGTAAGTTCTGGTTTTGAAATAATATGTATTGAGGATTGGACAGATTTATTGAGGCAACTTATGGTGGAAATAATATTTAAATATGGTTCAATGGCAACATTTTGGAAAATAGCAACTTGTAGTAGTTGTGGTGATTTTCAACAAAAACTTACGCTTTGTAAACCAGGATATTTTTTACTTATTGCTCGAAAAAAATAGTGGGAGGTATTATAATGGCTGCAGATGCATTTAGGATGTTTAAACTAGCAAGCTTAGGATATTGTTGTAGTCAAATACTTATAATTATGTATCTTGAAAAGAATGAAATGGAAAATGTGAGCCTTGTAAAGGCTATGGCGGGATTTTGCGCAGGTATGGGTAATACCGGAAAGACCTGTGGCATTGTTACTGGAGGCGTATGTTTATTTGGGATTTATGCAGGTAAAGGTATAGATACTGAAACTCGAGATGATAATTTGAAAAAGATGATTCAAAAATATGTACAGTGGTTTGAAGAAGAATTTGAAAGCAGCGAATGTGTTGATATGATAACTGTAGATGTACTTAATGACATGGAGAACAATGAAGGTTATCCTATAAAGTGCGGCAATGCGATTCAAAAATCTTACAATAAAATCAATGAACTCTTAAAAGAGTATAGTTATATAGAATGAGAGGGCAATTAAAGTGAATGAAGTAATAAAAGAAACGCAAAGTATATGTCCAGTGTGTTTAAAAATAGTTAATGCAAGTGTTGTAAAACAATGTGGTGAATTATATTTAACTAAGGAGTGTGAAGAACATGGCTTCTTTAAGACTGTTATATGGAGGGGTGAGCCTGATTATGAATCTTGGACACGTCCTAAAAGCCCAGCTTATCCAAAGGTACCTTATACAAAGGTTTTAAAAGGTTGCCCTCACGACTGTGGGCTATGCCATGAGCATCGTCAACATACTTGTACTGTACTCATTGAAGTAACATCAAGATGCAACATGAACTGTGAATTTTGTTTCGCGGATGCGCATGGTAATGAAATAGATCCAGATATGAAAACTATCGAGATGTGGTATAAAAGGATTATTGAAGCGGGTGGACCATATAATCTTCAGATTTCCGGGGGAGAACCTACCATGAGGGAAGATCTTCATGAGATTATTTCGATGGCTTCAAATATGGGATTTAAATTTATCCAATTAAACACAAATGGTATTAATCTTAAAAATTATAATTATTATGAAAGATTAAAAGAAGCAGGACTAAAATCTATATTTTTGCAATTTAATGATTTAACTGGAACTGAAAAAACTAAGCTTCATGATTCAAATATATTGCAAGATAAGCTGAAGATTATAGAAAATAGCGCTAAATTAGGGATTGGTGTAATTCTCGTATGCACTGTAGTGCCGAATATAAATGATGACATTCTTTGGGATATCATAGAATTTGGACTGAAAAACACGCCAACTGTTAGAGGAGTGCATTTTCAACCAGTAAGTTATTTTGGAAGAATCCCTAAGTTACCTGAAGATAAAGATAGAATTACACTTCCGGAAGTTATATCTAAAATAGCTTCGCAGAGTAATTATAAAATTAAAATTTTAGATTTTGCTCCCTCGGGTTGTGAAAATGCATATTGTTCTTTTCATGCCAATTATATATCAGTAGATGGAAAACTTATTACTGTAAGTAGAAAAAATAATTGTTGCGGCGAAGAAAATGGTATAGAAGGGTCAAAAAAATCAAAAAGATTTGTTGAGAGAAATTGGTCAGGAGTGAAAATAAATAAATACGTACCGAAGAAAAATTCATTTGAAGAATTAAATCAAAAAATTAAAAAAGGATTTTTTAGTATATCAGGTATGGCATTTCAAGATGTTTGGAATGTAGATACAGAGAGGTTAAAAGACTGCTGCATTCATGTTGTGAGTAAAAAGGGTAATTTAATTCCATTTTGTGCGTACAACATTACTACCTTAAATCAAAAAAAATTATATAGATAGGAAGCGAGAGGATGAAATGAAAAATTATTCTGCTATAATACTTGCAGCAGGGTATTCTACGAGGATGGGAAGCTTTAAGCCAATAATTAATTTAGCCGGAAAAACCCCAATTCAAAGATGTATAGAACTTTTCAAAAACTGTGAAATAAGTAATATTATCGTGGTCACAGGCTATTTAAATGAGCATATAAAAAAGGAATTAGAGGATATTAAAATTAATTCCAATGATATAAAAGTTGTAATCAATGATAAATATAGTGAAGGTATGTACTCATCAATAACAGTTGGAGTAGAAGCACTTTCAAAGGAAACAGATGCTTTCTTTATATTACCTGTAGATATTCCTTCGGTACGAGAGTGCACTGTAAAAAAAATGATGCAAAGTTATGAGAAAATTAAAGGAGGCATTTTATATCCTATATTCGCTAAGGTAAAAGGTCACCCTACATTAGTACCATATTCATTAGCACAAGAAATATTAGGGAGCTATCCTGAAGGCGGATTAAGGGAACTGCTGAATCAGCATAAAAAGCAGTGGTATTGTGAGATAGTTACTGACAGAGGCATCCTACTTGATATGGATACTAAAGAAGATTTTAATGCTCTTTTGGAGCATATTTCGGTTTATCCTTTCCCAGATTTACAGGAATGTATGGAAATATTAAGGCTATGTAATGTTAAGCATGAGGCAATAGAACATATGAAGAGTGTAGCTGAATTTGCTAAGCGAGTGTCAATTATGCTTAATGAAAAAGGATATAATTTAAATGTGAATTATATTTATTCAGGGGCATTACTCCATGATGTAGCCAAGGGAGCCAAAAATCATGCAGAGCAAGGGGCAAAAATAGTTGAAGGATTTGGATATGGATGCCTTATGGAAATTATTCATGAACATATGAAATTAAAAACTGAACATGAAATAGGTGAGAAAGAAATAGTTTACCTTTGTGACAAGCTTATTAAAGGGAAAACGCTAGTCACTTTAGAGGAAAGGTTTTATGATGCTTTTGCTAGATATGAAGATATATCAGATATTACTGAAAAAATATATGAAAAATATTTGGACGCAAAAATTATAAAGGAAAAAGTTGAGAATAGGTTAGGAAGACACTTAGAAACCCTTAGTAAGAAGATTTGAAAAGGAAAATATATCTCTTAAGGCATGGAGAAACTGAATATGGTAGGGTAAAAAGGTATTTAGGACATACAGATTGCAAACTTTCTGAAAAGGGTACAAATGATGCCAAGCAATTAGCTTGTATATTCAAAGCTAGTGAAATAATAATCAACAAAATCTTTAGTAGTGATCTTATTAGGTGCAGGGATACTGTTAATATAGCGTTTTCAGACCGAGAAGTAACTTTTTTAGAAGATTTGAGAGAAATAAATATGGGATATCTAGATGGATTAACTTTTAAAGAAGTAAAAATCAAATACCCAGAAGTGTATAAAAGACGTGGGTTAAATATAGCAGATTTTATTCCTCTTAATGGTGAATCTTTAAGAGAATGTCAGAAAAGAGCAATAAAGACTTTTAATAATATAATTGAAAACACAAAGGGCAATGTTGTTATTTGTAGCCATGCAGGTTTTATAAGATCATTACTTTGTATTTACTTAAAGTTAGAGTTAAAAGATATTTTTAGTATAAAGCAAGATTATGGATGTATTAATACTTTAATCTGTGAAGGATCAAATATTTATATAGAAAGTATTAATCTCAAGACTTTATACTAATGGAGTGTGTTATATGAGTAGAACTTTATATGAAAAATGGATAGAGAATAGGGTTTTTATGAAAACTGGTGATGACAAATTATCTGAGGAAGGGTTAAAAGCATATCAGATAGGAGAAATTAAGAATGCTATAAATATCGCAAAGAGGAGCAAGTTTTATGGAGAAACATTAAAAAACTTCTCAAGTGGTGATATTAAAAAATTTGTAGATTTTAAAAAAATACCTTTTACTTCCTCAGAGGATTTAGTTAAGAACCCAAATAGCTTCTTGTGTACATCACTTGATAAAATTTCAAGGATAGTAACAACGATGTCTTCAGGAACTATGGGAAATCCAAAACGAATTTTTTTTACTGAGGCTGATCTTAAAGCTACAATAGAATTTTTTACATATGGAATGCTAAATCTTATAAAACCGGGTCAAAGAGTACTTATATTAATGCCAGGGAAAAGTCCCTTTAGTATAGGTAAGCTTTTAATGGAAGGTATCAATAATGCTGGCTGTGAAGGAATTATATATGGGCCTGTATTTAATGTTTGGGATGCGCTAGAAGCTATACACTTAAAAAACATTGATTGTATAGTAGGATTACCAATTCAGGTGTTTTATCTTGCTAAACTTAAAAAAACTAATGTTAAGTATAAAGATTTAAAATTGAAAAGTGTTCTTTTGAGCGCAGACTATGTGCCTAGATCCTTATGTAGTGCCGTGAGTAGTGCGTTTAGCTGCCATGTTTATTCTCATTATGGGATGACAGAAATGGGATATGGCGGTGGAGTGGAATGTAATGCTCTTAATGGCTATCATATGAGAGAAGTGGATTTGTATACTGAAATTATTGATCCAATAACAAGGCTAAATGTTCCTGAAGGTACCTATGGAGAAGTTGTAATTACAACGTTTAGGAGAGAAGCAATGCCACTTATAAGGTACAGAACTGGTGATATAGCTAGGTTTTTACCTAAGAAGTGCTCTTGTAGTAATGCATTTAAAAGAATGGATTATGTAAAAGGAAGAGTGAGTGAATATATAAAATTGAGTGATGGGCAGCATATTGGCATCGGAATGATAGATGAGGTTATGTTTAAGATTGATAATGTGCTTGATTACAGAGCTAGCATTAGTAATGGAGAAAAAGTAGTAATTAGTTTAAGTGTAAAACTCGTAAATCCCCAAATTCCTGTAACACTTAGTGACATTGAAAATTGCATTAAGCAGGATAAGCACTTAGGATTATTAATAGAAAGCAATAATATATCTATAGAATTTAGTGGTATACTTAATAATATTGAAATTAGTAATGGAATGATGAAACGAAAATTATGCCGTTTAAATTAGAATATAATCCAGGGTAATTAACGAATTATCCTGGATTATATTCTCAAAAAGTCTCTATTATTACATCCATAACTCCGCCACATACCATGCCTTCATCTTCTGCGATGATACCAGTCATGTCGATGCTTTGAAGCTTATATCCACCATCTTTAATTAAATCACGGGCGGTATTAATTATCTCGCCTTCACTACACCCTCCGCCGATACTCCCTAAGAGTTTACCAAAGGGCCATACAAGCATTTTAGCTCCAGCATTTCTTGGAACTGAGCCTTTAGTAGAAATAATTGTAATCATTGCTCCTGGAGAATTTTCTTCTTTGCACAACTCAATTAAAACATCCGAATCAAATTCAGGCAAATTAGCTTTTATAGGATTAGTAACAGAAGTGCTTATATCGCCGAGCCTTCTATATTGAATCAACTGCGATATAATAGAAAAGGCTATTTCGTCCGGTGTTACTGCGCCTATCTTGAGACCTATAGGTGCATTGACTCCATTTAACTTCTCCTTAGGATAACCTTCGCTTAGCATTTGCTCCATAACACTTTTGACACGGCGTTTTGAACCTATCATTCCAACATATGCAGTATTATGTTTTAAAACTTGTCTAAGGCAGTCCATATCATGCCTGTGACCTCGAGTTACAATAACAACATAAGCGGACATATTTAAATTAATAAAGTCGAAACAGTGATCGAAACTCTCGCAAATTACTTTCTGCGCAGTAGGAAATCGCTCATGATTCGCAAAGGACGGTCTGTCATCTATAACTGTAACTGAAAACCCTGCCTTTGAGGCAAATTCAGCTAAGGGCTTAGCAATATGTCCGCCACCTAAAATTATTAATCGTGGTTCAGGAAAATATGGTTCAATTAAATATGTCTCATTTTCAGATGCTTTAACAAATTGAAGATTCCCGGTTTCTAAAGCATGTTTTGAGTGTTTATAAAGTAGTTTATCTAAATCAGATGTGCAATTATGCTCGCTTAGACTATTTTCAGTATAAAGAGTTTTATTTTGGGCTGGCTTATTATCATTGCTTGTTTTGTTTAACATTGTAATCATAACGCAATTATTACCTGTGCCAACCTCGCTTAGCAAATTTTTATAGGTTTCTACATTCATTTGTTTATTCCTCCTAATTCATTTATATTCAATTATTCCTATAATACTAATTGTATCAATAATTTTAAATGTTTTAAACAAAAAAGACAGATATAAAATAAAAATAATGAGATTACAGGTGGAGTTGATTAGAAGTAAGGAATGATGGTTCTAATTATAAATGTGAATGACTTTTTCACTACTTATTTTACAGATTTAACGTGATTAGTCTCATAGCGTATTAATAAAAAATATGATAAAATAATAGTGTTATAAGATGAAAATATTAATAAAGAATTGGGATAAAATTTATCTTTTATTTAAAAAAACGAATGATTAGTTTCATATATATACAATAATATTAAAGTGATAGGATGAATAAATATAATGGGGATAAAGTATTACATATAAAATTATAATTCAGAAAATTCTTTAAAAAGGAGTGATGAATATGATAAAAACTGCAATATTAACCATGAGTGATAAAGGTATTCGAGGGGAAAGAATTGATGGGACTGGTCCTGCATTAAGGAAGGAATTAGAAGGAAAAGGTTTTATTATAACCTTCTACAAAATGATATCAGACGAAAAACAGGGAATAGAAAAAGAATTAATTTATTTATGTGATGAGCTTAAGGTAGATTTAGTTTTGACTAATGGAGGAACTGGGTTTTCACAAAGAGATGTTACTCCTGAGGCGACTCAAAATGTAATTGAGAGATATGTACCTGGTATTTGCGAAACTATGAGAATGAAATCACTTCAAATTACGCCAATGGCTATGCTTTCAAGAAGTATAGCAGGAATTCGTAAAAAAACATTGATTATTAATCTTCCAGGAAGCCCAAAAGGTGCTGTAGAAAATCTTCAATTTATAATATCTGCAATTCCACACGGCATTGCCATACTTAAAGGTGAAGACAGTGAATGCGCTAGAACATAGTAAAATAATTGAACTTTAGGAGACGGTTTTATGAGAGATAGTCATGGGAGAATCATCAATTATTTAAGAATATCAGTAACTGATAGGTGTAATTTAAGATGTATATATTGCATGCCAGAGCAGGGCATAAAAAGTTTAGATCATGTGGATATCTTACGTTTTGAAGAAATCTTAAAAATAGTAAAGGTAGCAGAAAAATTAGGTATAAATAAAGTAAGGTACACTGGTGGTGAACCACTTGTTATGAAAGATATAGATAAACTAATATATGAAACATCAAAACTACAAGGAATAGATGATATTGCTATAACTACGAATGGTATTTTACTCTCAAACATGGCAAGTGATCTAAAAAAAGCTGGACTTAAAAGAGTTAATATTAGCCTTGATACGTTAGACGATGCGAAGTTTAAAAAGATAACAAGGATAGGAAATTTAGATAAGGTAATGGAAAGCATAGATAAATGCTTAACACTTGGGTTAAAACCAGTAAAAATCAATACTGTATTAATGAAGGGCTTTAATGATACAGAGTTCGAGGACTTTTTAAATTTAACTCGCGAGCTTCCTGTAGAAGTAAGATTTATTGAACTTATGCCTATAGGTGAAGGTATAAAGATCTATGATAAGAGTAAATTAAGTTTTATGGAGATGTTAAAAGAACATCCTGAGTTAACTCAAATAGAGAATGAAAAAAGTAGCACTGCACAATTGTATAAGCTTCATGGAGCGAAAGGAAAAATTGGCTTTATTAGTCCGGTAAGTTGTAAATTTTGTGTGGATTGTAATAAGATACGACTTACATCAACAGGAATGATCAAGCCTTGTCTCCATTCAAAAGAAGAAATAAACCTTAAAAAATATCTAAATAATGAAGAGATGCTTACCAATGCATTAAAACAAGCAATTTTTGATAAACCACTTGAACATCATCTTGAGGAAGAAGAAATCAGTAGAAGTGATAAGATGATGTACCAAATAGGAGGATAAACGATGGAACTTACGCACATAAATGAACAAGGAAGAGCTAAAATGGTAGATGTATCTGAGAAAATAGACTCGGTTCGTGAAGCTATAGCAGTTGGATCAATATCAATGAAGAGAGAGACTTTAGAAAAAATAAAGAATGGGTCTATTTCAAAAGGAGACGTATTATCTGTAGCACAGGTAGGCGGAATTATGGGTGCTAAAAGCACTTCACAGATAGTACCAATGTGTCATCCTATAATGATATCTGCTTGTGATATGAGTTTTAAAATTGACTTAGAGAATAATAACATTGAAATAACTGCAACTACAAGGACTGTAGGGAAGACAGGTATTGAAATGGAAGCACTTACTGCAGTATCTGTTGCAGCACTAACTATATATGATATGTGTAAGGCAATTGATAGAGATATGGTAATGAATGGTATTATGCTTGTCAGAAAAAGTGGTGGAAAATCAGGAATATTCGAAAGGAAGGCGTTGTAATGCCAAAAGTTATTGCTGTAAATATAAGTGAGAAAAAAGGTGTAATAAAACATCCTATTGATAAAGGTTTTTTCAAATTCAATCATGGACTAGAGGGAGATGCACATGCAGGCAAGTGGCATAGACAGGTTAGCTTTCTTGGGGTTGAAAGCATTGATAAAATGAAAGCAAAGGGAGCTTTGGGTTTATCTGCAGGAAAGTTCGCTGAGAATATTACTACTGAGGGAATAGTTCTGTATGAGCTTCCCATAGGAACTAAAATTAAAATTGCTGAGGTAGTTTTAGAGGTAACACAGATAGGTAAGGAATGTCATGCAGGATGTGAAATTATGAAACTTGTCGGTGATTGTATAATGCCGAGAGAAGGTATATTTGCTAGGGTACTCCAGGAGGGTTATATTAAACCTGGAGATGATATAGCAATTATGGAATAAATATTAAAAACAAAAATGATATTATAGAAGTTCTTATGTACTGATATACAAACTATAATAAATAAAATATATTAACTTCATAAGTACTACACAATTGAGTTGTAGAATAAGTATATAAATAAAAAACAATGAGAGGGTGACTAGTTATGATGGGATATAGATATAGTATGATGGGTGGATGGTCATGGATGATGATGATTATGCCTATGATTATAATTGGGATAGTTGTATTTACGGTATTTAAGGTATTGCAAAATAATAATGTTAAGGATATAGGAACTAAGGATAACTCTCTAGGAATATTAAATGAAAGATTTGCTCGTGGAGAGATAGATGAGGATGAATATAACCGTAAAAAAAGTGTGCTATTAAATAGTAAGAAATTATAAGTTTGTAAATCATGTAGCAAATTACTTTGTAAGTTCTGTTATTTTAAAGGTAAAAGCCCAGTAGTGTATAAAAACAATACTGGTTTTTTACATTGAATAGTTACTAAGATATACAGTGTTAGTTAAAATAGTTTTAATTAAAGATAAAAATGTACTTTAAATAAAATTGAAATATGTTATAATATAAAATGCAACTTAAATGTATGGAGAGATGTCCGAGTGGCCTATGGTACCTGCCTCGAAAACAGGCGAACGGGTTATTCCGTTCCGGGGGTTCAAATCCCCCTTTCTCCGCCAAAATCAAAGGCTCTAGCAGATTGTGCTAGAGCCTTTTTAGCAGTATTTTTGCTGATAATGGGGTTTGTGACGCCTGTTTGACGACAAAATAGGAAAGACTAATCGAAAGTGGATGATTTGAATCTGAAAAAATAAATTTAGAATATTGTACAGTGAACCGTATTCGTGGACACCCCAAAAAGAAAGACAAGAACTGCAATGAATTATTTTACCATATACTGCACAAGTGGAGTGTGTTACGTTGATAGAAAGGGAACTACTTGAATAAAGGAGCTATTAGATACATGAATTTTTATTTCGCACCTATGGAAGGTTTGACTGGGTACATTTATAGAAATGCCCATAATGCTTTTTTCAATAATATAGATAAATACTTTTCACCTTTTATTACTGCAAATCAAAGCGAAAGTTTTAAAACTCGAGAATTAAATGATATTTTGCCTGAAAACAACCAAGGACTAGTTTTGATTCCACAATTACTAACCAATAATGCAAAAGATTTTATTCATACTTCAAAGAAAATAAAGCTGCTGGGATATAATGAGATCAATTTAAATTTGGGATGTCCTTCTAGAACTGTAGTTTCAAAAAATAGAGGGTCCGGATTTCTTTCAAAAAGAGAAGAACTTGATATGTTTTTAGACGAAGTTTTTTCTCAATCGATAACAAAAATCTCATTAAAAACCAGAATAGGAAAAGACCAACCTGAAGAATTTTATGATTTAATCGAAATATTTAACAAATACCCTATAGAAGAGCTTATTATTCATCCAAGGATTCAAAAGGATTTTTATAAAAATAAGCCTAATCTGAAAATTTTTAAGGAAGCCTTGATTTTAAGTAAAAATCCTGTTTGTTATAATGGTGACATTTTTACAATCAAAGATTACAAGGAGTTTTCGGCTGATTTTCTTAGTGTAGATACTTTAATGTTTGGTAGGGGATTATTAGCCAATCCTGGAATGATCAGCGATATTACAAATAACATTAAACTTGAAAAAAAATTACTAAAAGACTTTCATGATAAAATTTATGAAGATTATAAAAGAATACTCTTTGGAGATAGGAATGTCTTGTTTAAAATGAAAGAATTATGGTTTTATATGATTCCAGTGTTTTCTGATAATGCAAAATATGCAAAAAAAATTAAGAAATCAGAAAGATTATACGATTACGATGAAGCTGTTTCAAGCTTATTCAGAGAACAGGATGTTTTAGAATATTGATAAATATTCTCATTGAAAAATCAAAAACCGATGCATGGCTTTTGCATGCTGCAAACACATATGATAGAATTTAAAAGGACATAAGAGGTTTTATATTCATTTGAGATATATAATAATGGCTATTATTTTTGTATATAAGTAAAGCATTTTATCAAATTTAAAAAATATATGTTATGATAAACAAACAAAGAGGGCAACATATGATAAACTAATAAGACTAACAAAACTTACAAGTAAGAAGAGAGGTATATAAAAATGGAATTTATCAATGGCATATTTAATAAAAAAACTCAAAATGTAATAAATGATTACAAAAATAAACTTCCTGAAGATATACAATTCATTGATTCATATATAGAGATAGTCAAACTAGCTTTAGTGAAGAATAATATAACTACTGTTGAATTATTTTATTCATTTGATGGTAGAGAATTATTTGATAAGATCAAGAATGAAAATTCATCTAAGAACATTTTAGTTTTATACAAAGGACATATTGATAATTTAATTGCAAAAAATGGATATATTAATGTACATCACTCAAAACGGGGTAATTACTCTTTAGTTGTTTTTCAACATCAATTTATATATGAAGAGTTATTTGGAGTTGAATTATGGAATGATGGAAGTTCAACACCTCAGAAAATACATACATTTAACTGTTACATATCAGAAAAAATCAATTATTTTGCAGGCATGAATTGTGAAGTTATGGGTATAGGTATAGGAAATATCAACAAGAAACAGTATGAAAATTTGATGGAAGATTATCACAACACAGTTAAAACACCCAAAAATAAAACAACCCCAGGTAAAGTAGCAATATATACAGGCATTGCATCTACAATTGGGGCTGGATTGCTTATAGGTTTAAAAATATGGTCAAAAAAAGATAAAAAATAATACAGAAAATTATATATTTAATAAAAAAATCACGCTTATCCTAGCGTGATTTTTTACATGAAATTTAAGTTATTTTATTAAAGTTTTCCCCTTTTCATATAAGTAGATTTGGATTTTGGAACCGTTATAGGAGTTTTAAGAACTATGGAAAATTCCATACGTTTTACTGTGTCGGCAAACCAGTTGGTACCAGGTTCTATTCCTGTCGGAAGCACCATAGGAACCCAGTAACTGCAATAGTTACTGGGTTTAAATATTTTTTTATGGGAATGAGAGTAAGTGGAATTATGTATTTGCAAATATTTATATTAAAATTGCCACATTAAATGAAATAAATTGGTATGGAGTGAATGTCGGAAATCGTATACAATAAATACATAAGGTGGCTGAGGAGGTTTTTGAATTGGTTACACTTAATAAAAGACAAATAGATATTATAAATTCTTTATCAAACAAAAATACTCATATAACAATAAAAAATATTTCAAAGATGTTTGATATAAGTGAAAGAACCATAAGAAGTGATTTGGATTCTATTAAATATGCATTGAAGGAATATAATATTTCTTTAGAAAGAAAACCAGGAGTTGGAGTAAAGCTTGATTTTGATGAAAGTGAAATTGAAAAATTTCTGAATATGTATGAGCATAAAATTTATTCAGCCGAAGAAAGAGTACTATTTGTTTTGATTATCATTATGACAAAAGAAAAAACAACATATGAAGAACTAGCAGAGAAATTACAAGTATCTAAAAATACAATAATCCAAGATTTAAAGTCAGCCAGAATATTATTAGAAAAGTATGATATCAGAATTAAAAAGAAATCCTATTATGGAATATTTTCAGAGGGAAATGAAGATGAAATCAGAAGCTATTTATTACAGTTATATAAAAAATCTACTAAGTATATTCAGTTAGATATAAACAAATATCTCATGGAATGCCTTAGGTTAGATATAAATGATATTAGAAGCTTTACAGAAAGTATTGAAATTTTGGCTAGTGTTAAGTATTCAGAAGAAGGTTTAGATGAACTGGAAGTCATGATAAAATTCTCACTTTGTAGAATCAGTATTGGAAATACTGTTGAATATAGCAGTGAGTGTATTAATAAACAGAAAGCCAATAAAAATTATACAATATTAAAAGATTGTATAAAAAACTTAAATTATAAGATTACAGAAAGTGAAATATGTTATTTATTAAAATTATTTAGTGGAGCTAAAAGTACATTAGGTAATTTTATAACTACAAACTTAGAAGTTGATAAATTAACAACTAATATTATTAAGGATATGTGTGATGTTATTAATATTAATCCAATAGAGGATGTAGATTTGAAAGAACAAATGTCAATTCATTTAAAAGTAGCAATTTTTAGATTGAAAAATAATCTTCTAATTGATAATCCAATGCTTGAAGAAATAAAGTACAAAATGTCTTTTATTTACAGTATTACCGAAAAAATACTTTCAGAGTATGAAAGTGTATTAAAAGTTAAGTTTCCAGAATCAGAAATTGCCTATATAGCAATGTATTTTGATGCATTATTTGAAAGAAATGTAAAAGATAAGTTTTCATATAAAGTGTTAATAATATGTAATGGTGGACTTGCTACATCAAGTCTTTTAAAGACAAGAATAAGAGCAATGATTCCAGAAATTAAAATTTTAGGAATATGTAGATTAAGGGATGTAGAAAGCAGTTTAAAAAGGTATGAGGTTGATTTTTTAATTAGTACAGTACCTCTTGCCTTAGATAATTACAAAGTAATACAAGCTAATCCACTTTTAGAATTAGGGGATATAGAAAAAATCAATAAAGAAATATTTAGTAGAAGATATGAAAAAAATTGCAAATTTCTTGTGGAAAAAGTTCGAAATAAAAGCCAAAGTGGCATAAGTAAAATACTACCCAAAAAATATTCACAAATAGGTGTAGAACTAAATGATTGGCAAGAAGCTATAAGAGTAGCTGCAGAACCATTAATTGAAGATAAAAAAATTAAAATGCAGTATGTTAGTGAAATAATTAAAGTTATAGAAACCTTAGGCAACTATATGGTATTTATACCTGAAATAGCTTTTGTTCATGCAGAACCTACTTTTGTTATAGAAAATTCAGTAGGTCTTCTAGTATTAAAAAAACCAATTAAATTCGGAAGCCAGAAAGAGACATTAGTAAAAGTAATAATTGTTTTAGCTAACAAAAATGAAAATATGAATTTAGTAAATTTAATAAATATCATAACAAAAGAAGGCAATATAAAAAAGCTAAAGGAAGCTAATTGTTATGAGGATATAGAAAATATTAAGTAGTAGTTGGGGGAGGATTAAATATGTTCATAGAGATTATTGATAAAGTAGATAATTATGAAGAAGCAATAAAGATGTCATGTGATATCTTGGAGAAAAATGGAGTTGTAGAAAGTAGGTATTATGATGCAATAAAAGCCAAAATTAAGGAATATGGTTCATATTTTTGCATTGCAGATGGGATATGTATGCCTCATGCAAGACCAGAAGATGGAGCTTTAAAAGAAGGCCTTTGTGTATTAAAACTTAATAATTCAGTAGATTTTGATGGGAAATTAATAAATGTATTTTTCACATTATCAGCAAAGGATAGTGAGTCTCACATAGGTTTACTAAGAAAAATTGCTGAGGTGTGTATGAATAAAGATAAATTAAGCATTATTAAAAATTCAAAAAGCAAAAAAGAAATTATGGGGGTAATGTAAAATGAAAAAAATTATGGCAGTATGTGGTTCAGGATTAGGTTCAAGTTTTATGGTGGAAATGAATGTAACGGAGATTTTAAAAGAATTAGGAGTAACAGATAAATATGAAGCATTTCATACATCGCTTGCAGACGTAACAGGTATGGATGCAGATATTTTTGTTACAGGGTTAGATCTTGCAGATAGTGCAAGTCATTTACCAAACCTTATAGTATTAAACTCCTTATTGGATAAGGATGAATTAAGAGAAAAGATCAAAGAAAAAATAAACTTATAAACTATGAAGAAAAATTTATAAAAATCATTAAGATTTAATAAATTTGAGGAGGAATAAAAATGAATGGAATTTTAAAAGTTTTTGTTGATTTCTTATCACAACCAGCAATAATAATAGGTGTTATCGTTCTTGTAGGATTATTACTTCAAAAGAAAAGTGTAGACGTAATTATCAAATCAACATTAAAGGCTATGGTGGGTTTTGTAGTTATACAGGCAGCAGCAGGAGTTATTGTTGGGTCCTTAAATCCATTTGGTGTTATGTTTCAACAAGGATTTCATATTTCAGGAGTTATACCAAATAATGAAGCGATTGTTGCTATGGCTTTAAAAGAATATGGTACACCTACAGCTTTAATTATGACATTTGGTATGATAGCAAATATATTTATAGCAAGAGTTACAAAGTATAAATATATATTTTTAACAGGACATATTACATTATATTTAGCGTGTATGATTTCAGTTATACTAGTTTCATCTGGAATGACAGGAATACATTTAATATTCACAGGATCATTAGCCCTAGGTCTTATAATGGTAATATCACCAGCTATACAACAACCTTTCATGAAGAAAATTACAGGAAATGATAGCGTAGCATTAGGACATTCTGGAGGAACTTCATATGCTCTTGCAGGATATATAGGTAAAATTGTAGGTAAGGGATCAAAATCTACAGAAGAAATGAATGTTCCAAAATCATTAGGTTTCTTAAGGGATTCAGTTGTATCTATCTCATTAACAATGGCAATTCTTTATATAATAGTTGCAATAGCTGCAGGTAAAGAATTTGTAGAAACTACCATTTCTAGTGGAAATAACTTTATAGTTTATTCCTTAATAGAAGCATTAACTTTTTCGGCAGGATTTATATTAATACAAAATGGTGTTAGATTAGTTCTTAATGAAATAGTACCCGCATTTAAGGGAATTTCAAGTAAAGTAGTGCCAAATTCAAGGCCAGCATTAGATTGTCCAATTATATTCCCATACGCACCAAATGCAGTAATAATTGGATTTATATCTTCTTTCGTAGGTGGAATAGTTTCAATGTTTGCACTTGGAGCAATGGGATTAGTAATAATAATACCAGGAGTTGTGCCACACTTTTTCTTAGGAGCTACATCCGCTGTATTTGGTAATTCAACAGGGGGTAGAAGAGGTGCAATTATAGGGTCGTTTGTAAATGGTATCATAATATCATTCTTACCAGTTGCTTTATTACCTGTATTAGGTAATCTTGGAATAGCAAATTCAACATTCTCTGATACAGACTTTGCACTTTCAGGAATATTCTTAGGTAAAGTGCAAGGATTTATCGGAGGAGTAGGTTTAACATGTGTACTAATTGGAATATTAGCTATTATGGTTATTTGGACAGTTGTGACTAAAAATAAAAAAGTAGATGATAGTGCTCAAGCTAAAGTAGATTAATATACATGAAAAATGGAGGAGTTTTGAAAAGGAAGAAGAGTTTGAAGATTATTGTCTTACTTTTTAAAGTGCAAATAAATATAAATTATTTACAGTTTGTTATTAGGTTTGGTATGAAATCGGGCCTACCTAACATCTAGAATAAGAGATAGATAGTTAGTTATATATAATAACTTTATTAAAATAAAACTTTAAATATGAAGGAGTCTTAATTGTGAAATTATTTATTGATACAGCTAATGTTTCTGATATTCGTGAAGCTAATGAAATGGGTGTTATTTGTGGTGTAACTACTAATCCATCACTAATAGCAAAAGAAGGTAGAGACTTTATAGAGGTTATAAAAGAAATAGCATTTATTGTAGACGGACCTATAAGTGGGGAAGTTATTTCATTAGATGTAAATGGTATGATAAAAGAAGGAAGAGAAATAGCTAAAATTCATAAAAACATGATTGTTAAAATACCAATGACTGAAGACGGTTTAAAGGCTGTTAAAGTACTTTCAAAAGAAGGAATAAAAACAAATGTAACATTAATATTTAGTGCAGGACAAGCTCTTCTTGCTGCAAGAGCAGGGGCTGCTTATGTAAGTCCTTTTATCGGAAGACTTGATGATATAAATGCTAATGCTATGGATTTGATAAGAACTATAGTTGCTATATTTAAAGTGCACGGAATAGATACTGAAATAATTGCTGCAAGCATAAGAAACCCAATGCATGTTACAGAAGCAGCAGTTGCAGGTTCACATATTGCTACAGTACCACTTAAAATTATTAAACAAATGATAAAACACCCATTAACAGATAATGGGATAGAAAAATTTGCAAAAGATTGGAAAGAAACTTTCGGTGAAGAATAGAGAAAAATGTAGGTAGAGTATTAAATTTATTTAAATATTTGTAGGCAAAGTGAAAATAAAAATTAGAATTATAAAACCATTAATTAATAGTCAGTAACCCCTGGAAATAATGAACTGAACCACTAAATACGGACATTGTAAAAATACCCCCAATTGTAGGATAATAAAACTATGATTGGGGGTATTGTTATGTCAATAGTAAAAGGCAAGAAACGGTTTGGTTCTGCAATTTTAAATGAAGTTAAAGAAATGGTATCAAAATGGAGATAGAATTCATAGTGACCAAGGGTTTCAATACACTTCCAAAGGGTATTTTGACCTAACAAAAGATCATCGCCTAACTTATTATTCAAGATAGCTTATTTAGTTACAACAGTTTGATCTAATGCCACTTCTTCATCTATAGCATATTTACAATGTTTTAAATTAAGTATTTCATCAACAGCTTTCTTATAACCTCCTGCTTCTCTGAGTGATTTTCCAATCTTTTCACTGTTTATTCTGAAATTATTGTCTGAAAAAATCTTAACTACTGACTGCCTCAATATCTCAGGTGTAACTTTATCTTTTTCAATAACAATACCTGCAGCAAGTTCTGATACTCTATTAGCTACAGCAGGCTGATCAACTGATTGAGGGATAAGAATCAATGGAACATCATAATACAATCCCTCATTTGTACTGTTCATGCCACCATGGGTAATAAATACATCTGTATGTTTTAAAACTTCAAGTTGAGGTACATAATTACGAACAATAAAATTTGATGGAATATTTCTAAATGTATTAATATCTGTGTCTTTACCTACAGACATAATAATCTTTGCATCCATATCAGCAAAAGCATTAAAGCAATTTTCATAAAACTCAATAGAACCATTAAATACAGTACCTAAAGATATATAAATAACCTTCTTCTTATCATTAGTTTCTAAAGAAAAATTCAATTTTTCCTTTCTATCTGATATTGATGGGCCAATAAACTTATAGCTTTCATCAAAACTTTCACCACAAAGTTGAAAATGCTTAGAAGTATATACAATATTAATCATGCCGGTTCCAGAAACTGCAGTAAATATACTAGGAAATTTTATATCATATTTTTCTTGTAAATTTTCAACTAAGGTTATGTACTCGGGGCTATTTACAATTTGCTGTATTATAGGTCCAAATTGCTTAAATAGCGATGAAAAAATATTTGTTTTTTCGTTCGTTGCAAAAGTAGTAATAGAACAAATTGTGGGTATTTTTAATATCCTTCCCACTTCACTTCCTATAATAAAAGCTGAATCATAAAAAATACAATCAAATTTTTCTATCGAATTAAATATATATTCAATTATTTCTTCAATCATTTCTTTTAACTCTTCCATCGGAGGCTTACTATTTTTTGAATTTGAGTGTCCATTAATGGAACTTGATAAACTCGTATGGATTTTAAATTTAGCTCCTGTCTTTTCTATTTTTTCTCTAAATTCCTCACCAGCAATATAAGTAACCTGTTCTCCTCTATTCATTAATTCTTTAACTAGACCTATCGTAGGGTTAACGTGTCCATTACCGAACATATTTATAAATAATATTTTTGACATTTTATCAATCCTTCTTTATTTTATATTAGTACATTAAATATATAATAATTATAAATATTTAAATTTGTAATATTGTTTAACTAAACATGAGATTCTTCAGTGCATCTAAGCCTCAAATATTTTATCAAGTTCTTAATACCTTTAGCTATATGAGTGTGCTGTAGTAAATTTATAGTTCTTATTTTTCATTGTCACAAGCTGTTTAGTCAACATCATTAGTTTCTTGTCTTTTCACTCCATGAAATAATACTTTCAAAAATACATTCATCCTATTTTCCCCATTGAAAGGTAGATTTTTAATATACAAATCGAATAGCATACTTCTTGCAACCCCTAAAATAGTACCGGAGATTTCTTTAACTTCCTCTTCAGTATATTGCCTAAATTCTTTATTTGAAATTCCATATCTAATTATTTCCTCAATTAATTCGTTTTCTTCAGTGTCGTATTTAGTCCTTATTTTCGTTTTGAGATCAATGCCTTCTTTAATTTCATAGCGTGCAATATCATATAGAGCAGCATATTTTTTTATTTGAGAAATATATTCAAGTAAATATATTCTAAGCTTATCTTCTGCCTTTTTTTCTTTATTAAGAGCTTCTTTTGAGCTTTTTATTACATCTTCAACAAGTCTTTTCATTACAATAAGAAAGATTTCTTCTTTATTGGTATAGTAATAGTAGACGGTGCTTTTTCCTTTACCAGCTGCTTTTGCTATATCTTCCATTGTTGTTTTTTTTAAACCCCACTTCTGGAAAAGGACGGATGCTGATTCAATTATTGCATCTCTTATTATTTGTTCTTTATTATTTTTCATTTTTTTATTATTCAATCCTTTCTATTTTGGTCCTTTAGGCTAAAATCGTTTCGTAGTACATATTATATACCCCCCTGAATATTTGTCAATAAACTCTTTATAAGTTCACAAAAAATATTTACTATCAATATTGTTTGGTATTGTCACGCGCGAAAAGGTTGCGTTTGGCAACACGCTTTCCAGGATGGTAATGTGTGTGTGGCGTTGCACCAGTGAGCAAAGTGTACTAAAATAATGGTAATTTTAAAGAGCTTGTGAGATAATATATAAAACACTTTCTACAGTTGGAAATATGACTGTTGTTATTAATAATTTAGTTAAAGATAATCTCGTTGTGAGATAGAGTTATCCTAAGGATAGACGAGTTACTTTGATAAGTATTACTGAAAAAAATATCATGTGTACAAACGTGTACTCATGATCATTTAAACAACGATTACTAAATAGTAATCGAATTGGTAGTATTTTTAAAAGAACAGTTTTCCTTGAAAAAGGATATAAATCAAATTATGGTGAGTGTAGATTTGAATGGGATGAAAGAAAAAACAAATGCCTCCATATGGCGTCTAATAAGCAGAGGTTAAGCAACTATTAAGGTCAATTAAGATGTCAAATTATATGTAATAGAATTGGAACAAAATATAAAGATAAAGTTCTTTAACATTTTATTATTGTAGAGATGAAAAAATAATTTTTAGGAGAGGATGTATGGGTAAATTAAGAGAAAATGTATTTCTTGCTATAATATTGACGGGATCTTCGGCTATTATTTATATTATTCAAAATGCGATCTTTCACGAACCTTCGCAAACAGCATTTTATATTTTTCAGGATATGGCATTTATGCCGTTCCAAGCCCTTATCGCAACCTTGGTGATCGATCAATTTTTGAAAATTAAGGAAAAACGAATTAAAACTAAAAAAATCAATGTGGTTATTAGCACATTTTTTGTGGATGCCGGGGTCAACATCATGATGGCCATGTCACGTTTCAATCAAAATCATAATGAAGCATGTGAAATCATAAAAATTGAAGAATTCATAGATAACAAAGGAAGCAGTGTGAAGAAAACTCTTGGTGAGTTCGAATACCATTTCTATGCCGACCCTAACAAGTTGGAGGAATTGGTCTCAACAATGGATAAAAACAAAGGATTTCTATTGGATCTTTTGGAAAATCAAAATTTGCTTGAACATGAGTCCTTCACGGACATGTTATGGGCTGTTTTTCATGTTGCCGATGAGTTGAAAACCAGAGGAGATTTAAAAAGACTTTCTAAATCTGAAATCGACCATATATCTGAGGATATGATACGTGCATACGCGGCAATGGTTATGGAATGGATCAGTTATATTATTTATTTGAAAGATGAATATCCATTTCTATATGCAACTGCTATACGAAAAAATCCATTTTATCAGGTTAGTACAGAATATATTCCATAACAAGAAAATCTTTATCTATTTCTGATTTACCTAAATTTTTAAGTGCTTCTAGCAAGAATACCTCAATTGTACCTGAAATTACTGTAGTCTGTCCTGATAGGTTAGTTTCTTTACTTCCTTTAATATCCTTTGTTAATTCTCGTCTTTTTGCAGACATTTCTTCATTCATAATCCTTTCTGATTCTGAAAGGATTTCATCATCCACTATGGTTTTGCTGCTCTTTTTAAGTATATCTTTAATAAATTTACCTGTGAGTGTAGTCATATTATATGCCCCTTGTTTAGTGTCATAATACTATATTACTCTTTCTGTTAATTTAAGTTCACTCAATCGTGTAATAGTTACTATTACGAACAGTATTCTTATAATAAATTCAAATCTGTGGATAACTTTGAGAAAGATGAATAGAACATATTTTACGGAGCAGCAAAAGAGACAATAGCAGAGTAGCTTAAACAAAGTGAAAGGCTTATAGCCTTAGAACAAGCAACCCGTTTTTACGTGTTGTCATGACTAAAAAAGTTCGAGTTAAGCTTGAAATGTATATCTCTTATGTATATAATATCTGTATACGGTTTCAATGTACATTTAAGGGTATTATTACCAAGTATAGCTGATGCAGTAAAAGATATTGATTAGATGGATTCAAAGTTAAAAAAGAATTGGAGGAGTTTTGCTTGCGGCAGTTCAATGTTGTGGTTTTTCGAATTTCACATAACGACATTCATGAAATCGTATTAATTAAAGGGAGGTATATTTATGTTTTTTAAGACTATGGAACAACATGAAAATTTGAGGACAAGAATCAGAGAGTTTGCTGAAGAAGAAGTTAAACCTATTGCATTTATGTTGGATCAAGAAAATAAATTTCCTGAGGAAGCAATTAATAAGTTAGCTGATATGGGGATGATGGGGATCCCATATCCAAAAGAGTACGGCGGAGCAGGTTTGGACATAATTAGCTATGCAATCGCCGTTGAGGAATTATCAAGAGTCGACGGTGGTACAGGCGTAATCCTTTCCGCTCATACATCTTTGGGATCATACCCAATTTATGCCTATGGAACAGATGAGCAGAAACAAAAATACTTGGTTCCATTGGCAAAGGGAGAGAAACTTGGCGCATTCGGTCTTACCGAGGAGAATGCTGGTAGTGATGCCGGTGGTACGGAGACTACTGCTGTTTTAGAAGGCGATTATTACATTTTGAATGGTGAAAAAATCTTCATTACAAACGCTGGTAAGGCTGATATTTATATTGTTTTTGCAGTTACATCGCCGGATATAGGTATTCGTGGCATGAGTGCGTTTATTGTGGAGAGGGGCTCAGAAGGCTTTAGCTTCGGTAAGCATTACGACAAGATGGGTATTCGTTCATCAGCCACTGCAGAGCTGATTTTCAATGACGTGAAAGTCCCTAAGGAAAATCTATTAGGCGTTGAGGGTAGTGGTTTCAAGATAGCTATGGCAACTTTGGATGGTGGTCGTATTGGTATTGCAGCTCAGGCTCTGGGCATCGCACAAGGCGCTTATGAGAATGCTCTAGAGTACTCAAAAGAAAGAATTCAATTTGGAAAACCTATCTGTCAGCAACAGATTATCGCTTTTAAGTTGGCTGATATGGCGACAAAGCTTAGAGCAGCTAGATTACTTATTTACAGTGCGGCGGAGCTTAAAGAAAATCATGAGAATTACAGTATGGAAGCTGCTATGGCTAAACAATACACTTCCGACGTTTGCCTCGAGATTGTAAATGACGCTCTTCAAATATTTGGAGGAAACGGCTATTTAAAGGGTATGGAGGTTGAGCGTGCTTACAGGGATGCTAAGATTTGTACAATATATGAAGGAACTAATGAGATTCATCGTGTCGTTATTGCTGCTCACATCATAGGTAAGATGCCGAAAAACGAGCGCGCAGGTAAAGCGTCTAAGAGTGGACCTACGACAGGTTATCGTAAGAAAGTGATTTTCAAGAAAGGAACTCCCGAGGAAAGAGTCGATGCTCTTGTGGAAGCCCTTAAGGAAGATAAATATGATTTTACAGTTGGAATTCCAATGGACACTCCTATTACTAAGGCTGAAAGGGTAGTCAGC
Source organism: Clostridium algoriphilum (assembly GCF_020443705.1). GTDB lineage: Bacteria > Bacillota > Clostridia > Clostridiales > Clostridiaceae > Clostridium_AD > Clostridium_AD algoriphilum. The sequence continues at coordinate 2,426 of NZ_JAIZZK010000030.1, read as the reverse complement.
GTAGGTCTAGGCATAGGGGAAAAAGAAAATATGAAGCTTATAGAAGACTTGGCAGTTCAAGTTGGTGCAGCTATAGGGTCTTCACGTCCAGTAGCTGAAACGCTTAAATATTTACCATTAAATCGTTATGTGGGTATGTCCGGTCAAAAATTCAAGGGAAATCTTTACATTGCCTGCGGTATTTCAGGTGCAGGTCAGCATTTGAAAGGTATAAAGGATGCTACTACAATTGTTGCTATAAATATCAATCCTAATGCGAAAATTTTTAAGAACTCAGACTACGGTATCGTTGGTGATCTAATGGAAATCTTGCCACTTCTCACTGCCGCTTTAGACAACGGAGAAGTAAAGAAGGAGGCTCCACCAATGAAGAAGATGAAGATAGCCTCTGGGAAGAAATTTATTCCGAATTGGAAACATTATGTATGTAACGGATGCGGTTATGAATATGATCCTAGTATGGGTGAGGCCGAAGGCGAAGTAGCTCCGGGAACCCTCTTTGAAAATATACCGCAGGAGTGGACTTGCCCTGCTTGTGGTGAAGAAAAAGATATGTTTTTAGAAGTATGAGCCTATAATAATTAAACATAATAATGTGTTTTTAGTGTAAAGGAGGATTATATCTATGTATTGTGTTAGAAAAATAACTGAGGATCTTTATTGGGTTGGTGGAAGCGATCGTCGCCTTGCTCTGTTTGAAAACATTCATCCCATTCCACGAGGTGTTTCCTATAACTCTTATCTACTTTTAGACGAGAAGACAGTACTTTTTGATACAGTGGATTGGTCAATTTGCCGTCAGTTCCTTGAGAATATTCAAGCGGTTCTAAAAGGTAGATCTTTAGATTATATGGTAATTAATCATATGGAGCCGGATCATGCAGCGTGCATTGAAGAGGTTATTCTTCGTTATCCGAACGTAAAGATTATATGCACCCAGAAGGCGTCTTTGTTCATGCATCAGTTCGGTTTCCATGTCGATGGCAACGTAATAGAAGTCAAAGAAGGCGATACTATGTCATTTGGAAAACATAACGTTACATTTGTGGCGGCTCCAATGGTACATTGGCCAGAAGCTATGGTGACATATGATATTACAAATGGAGTACTATTTTCCGCTGACGCATTCGGCTCTTTCGGCTCATTGGATGGTCAGTTGTTTAATGACGAGATGAACTTTGATCGCGATTGGATTGACGATGCTAGAAGGTATTATACAAATATTGTAGGCAAGTATGGTCCTCATGTTCAGAATTTATTGAAGAAGGCGGGCACTATCGACATCAAGATTATCTGCCCGCTACATGGACCGGTATGGCGTAATAACTTGGGGTACTTGTTAGATAAGTACGACAAGTGGAGCAGATACGAACCTGAGGAAAATGGCGTAATGATTGTTTATGGAACAATGTACGGTAATACGGAGGCCGCTGCAAGCGACTTGGCAACAAGGCTCGTGGAAAAGGGAATGACGAATGTTGTTATGTATGACGTTTCAAAAACTCATGTCTCCTATTTGATTTCTGAGACATTCAAATATAGTCATGTGGTTCTTGCCTCTGTAACCTACAACTTGAAGATTTATCCACCGATGCTGGGGTATATAATGGATATGAAGGCATTAAATCTTCAAAAACGCACTTTCACTCTTATAGAAAATGGCTCATGGGCTCCTCAATCCGGCAAATTGATGCGTGAACTTTTGGATGAGATGAAAGATATGACTATTTTAGACAATGAGATGTCATTGAACTCCGGCATGAAAGAAGATGATGCGGATTCAATGGATGCTATTGCTGACAGCATTATCGAGTCAATGAAGTAATTTTAGAAAAACATAAATTTGGGATCAACTCATGGATAAAATTCGTGAGCTGGTCCTTTTTGGTGTACATGACCTCTTTTAAATTGCAATTTAGGCTGATATATAAATGGTGATATGGATATTAGTCCAGAAGATTCTTCCTAACTTATATGTATTACTATAAAATAAGGTCTTACAAAAATATTATCTGTTTCCTTGTCCACTTTTCTTATTTTTCCCAATTTAATTACTATTTGAGTATATTAAAATAATTAAAAATAAATACTATACAACTACATTGACAACATTGTAGTTGTATAGTAGACTATGATTACAGCGGTGATAAAGCAATGGTAAAACCACTGAAGTTAAAAAGAACAAAAAACGATTAAAGTAAATTAATTATCACATATGATAAAAAGGTTAATTCTGATCCACCAAAGTTATACAAAATATAAATTCGGAAGGAATGATTTTAATGGGATTAATGACTGGAGAACAATACGTAGAGAGTCTTAGAAAACTTGAATTAAAGGTTTACATGTTTGGAGAATTAGTTGAGAATGTAGTGGACAACCCTATAATACGACCTTCAATGAACTCAGTTAAAATGACTTATGAT
>NZ_JAIZZK010000029.1 GCF_020443705.1 Clostridium algoriphilum | reverse complement strand
ATGTTTGACATAAAAATACTCCTCCTTACAATCTTTGATAATCACTTATCTCAATTATTGCCAAGAAAGAGTACATTATATTCTGTTTACACAAAATTATTTACAGGCCCTTACAACTATATATATAAGCAATAAATTTAGGGATATCTTATCATTTTATGATTAGATATCCCTAAATCTATGTATGCTAATTAATTATTTTACTACATTAGTAGGTGTTTTATTTATAAACTTTACTAAATTGTCTACAGCTATATCCATAAGACGCTCTCTAGATTCCTTTGGCGCCCATGCAATATGCGGTGTAATGAAACAGTTTTTAGCAAGCATTAGTGGGTTATCCATTTCAGGAGGCTCTGTAGACATAACGTCTACTCCTGCGCCAGCGACTTTTCCACTGTTTAGTGCATCTGCTAGGTCATTATCAACGATTAAAGGCCCTCTAGAAGTGTTTATGATAATAACTCCATCTTTCATCTTATTAATAGTTTCTTTGTTAATCATTCCCTTAGTTTTTTCAAATAAAGGACAATGTAAATTTACAACATCAGACTCTGCGAATAATTGGTCTAGTTCAACATACTTAAAGGAATCTGATTTTAACGACTCATCCTTAGATGGATTATAAGCTAGAATAGACATACCAAATGCTTGTGCAATTGTTGCAGTTGCCTTTCCTATGCTCCCCATACCGATAATACCCATTGTTTTACCAGCTAGTTCTATTAATGGATAATTCCAAAAACAAAAATCTTTTGAATTTGTCCAATCTTCTTTGTGAACTGCTTCATTGTGTTCTCCCACATTATGGCAAATCTCAAGTAGAAGTGCAAATACAAATTGAGCAACAGATGATGTACCATAAGATGGAATGTTCGTTACGCACACACCCAATTCCTTAGCTGCCACTACATCAACAACATTGTACCCTGTTGCAAGAACTCCAATATATTTAAGCTTAGGTAACTTTTTTAAAGTTTCCATATTTAATGGTGTTTTATTAATTAAAACCATTTCGCAGTCATAAGCTCTGTTTACAATTTCCTCGTCTTTAGTTCTATCATAAACTGTTAAGTTTCCTAACTTTTCAAAACCTTCCCAGGTTAAATCCCCTGGATTCAAAGTAAAACCATCTAATACTACTATTTTCATATTACCCTCCTACATAATTATTTTACAATTTTTATTACCATAAAAATAAGGTATAGTGCTTCCACTATACCTCAAACATCATTTCAATACTTGCACCAGGTGGAACCATAGGAGACGCCATCTCATCGGCTGCAACTCTAAAATCAATTACAACAGGTCCATCCCAATCTATTGCTTCTTTTAATGCATCCACAACCTGACCGTTATGCTCAACTCTAATACCTTTTACTCCGAAACCTTCGGCAATTTTTACAAAGTCAGTATACTGCTCGAGTGTAGTACTTGAAAATCGTTTCGAATGAAACAAGTTCTGCCACTGCCTTACCATACCTAAAACCCCATTGTTTAATAATATTATCTTTACAGGTATATTATATCTTGCAACAGTTCCAAGCTCATTAAGGTTCATTCTAAAGCTGCCATCCCCTGCAATATCAAATACCATTTCTTTTTTTCCTATACTTGCACCTATTGCAGCTCCAAAGCCATACCCCATAGTACCTAACCCACCTGAACTAATAAAAGTTCTTGGTTTTGTATAAGTAAAAGCTTGAGTTGCCCAAATTTGATTTTGACCTACCTCAGTGGTTATTATAGCATTTCCTTCTGTAATTTCATATAGTTTTTTAATTACATAAAGAGGATTTACAGTCTCAAATTCATTTACTTTTATAACCTTTTCTTTGTCTTTTTTAATTAATCCCTTTGCGAGCATTGTCCATTCATTCTCTTCTCTCTCTGGAAGCGATTGTAATAAATTTTTTAAGACATCTGCTACATTTCCAATTATAAAACTATCTGCCTTTATATTTTTTGAAATTTCTGCTTCATCTATGTCTATGTGAATAACCTTAGTATTTGCTACAAAAGATATAGGATCACTGATAACTCTATCACTAAATCTAGCCCCAATTGCAATAATTAAATCACTTGAAGTTATACATCTATTAGACGCAAATGTTCCATGCATACCGAGCATTCCTGTATACATGGGATGTAGTCCACTAAATGCACCTAGACCCATCATTGTATTACATACTGGGCATTTTAATTTATTCTGAAGTTCAATCAAAACTTCCTTGGCCTCTGATATATTACATCCACCACCAACCACAATTATCGGTTTAGATGATCCCTTAATTGCACAAATTGCATCCATAATTTGATCAACGTTAACAGGTTTTCGCTTAGTTACCTTCGGAATTTCGGGAAAATATTCACCCTCTATTCCAGTAATATCCTTAGGTATATCCACAAGTACAGGTCCAGGCCTTCCACTTTTAGCAATTTTAAAAGCACGCCTTATAGCAGGAGCTAAGTCCTCTATCCTTTTTACTAAAAAGCTGTGCTTAGTAATAGGCATTGTTATGCCTACAATATCAACTTCTTGAAAGGCATCCTTACCTATTAATGGCGTTGCTACTTGACCAGTAATTGCAACCATAGGTACAGAATCCATATAGGCAGTTGCAATACCAGTTACAAGATTAGTAGCTCCAGGTCCTGACGTTGCAAGGCATACCCCTACTTTACCAGTTGATCTAGCGTACCCATCAGCAGCATGGGCTGCACCTTGTTCGTGAGAAACTAAGATATGCTTTATTCCCTCAAACGAATAAAGCTCATCGTATATATTTATTACACTTCCACCTGGATAACCAAAAATAGTATCTACATCTTGCTCTTTGAGGCATTCTAGTAAAATTCTTGCACCCCTGTATTTCATGTTAATACCTCCTTAAATGTGGCATAAAATGTTGTTTTTATTTTTTATTCTCATTTTTTCATCATAGATAAGTTTATATTCTACAGAATCCACAAGCGCTTTAAAACTTGCTTCTATAATGTCATAAGATACACCAACAGTTGTCCATGTAATAACTCCATCTGTAGATTCTATTAGAACTCTAACTTTCGCACTAGTAGCTTTATCCCCACCTATTACTCTAACTTTATAATCCGATAGATACATAGATGAAGTAGATGGGTAAAATACACTTAAAGCTTTTCTAAGTGCTTTGTCTAGTGCATTTACTGGTCCAAATCCATCTGCAGCTGTTACTTCCATTACTCCGTTAACCTTAATTTTCATAGTAACAGTAGAACTGCAATCTGTTCTAATTGGTTGATCTATCATAACCCTGTATTCTACTAATTCAAACGAAGGTTTAAAAAGTCCTAATTCCTTAATTACCAAAAGCTCAAAACTTCCCTCGGCTCCTTCAAACTGATAACCCATATGCTCAAGCTCTTTAAGTCTTTTCATTATCCTAGCTGTGCATTCACAATCCTTTGTGATAGATGAATCAACTTTATTTATAATTGACATTATTGTGCTACGTCCAGCAACCTCTGACATAAGCATAGTTCTTGCGTTTCCTACCTTAACAGGATTAACATGTTCAAACGAAATAGGATTCTTTTGAACTGCATCAATATGCATTCCACCCTTATGTGCAAAAGCACAACTCCCAACATATGCTTCACGATCACTCGGAATAATATTGCTTACTTCACATATGTATCTATAGTTTGCCACTAACTTTTCAAGGTTCTCATTGGGTATTGCGTCAAAGTTCATTTTCAGCATTAGATTTCCAATTATAGTACTCAGGTTTGCATTTCCACAACGTTCTCCAAGGCCTGTAAATGTTCCTTGAACTTGACGAACACCCGCTTCAACTGCAATCAAAGAGTTAGCCACTGCAGTTCCCGCATCATTGTGACAATGAATTCCTAAATTGTTAAAGCCTTTATTAACCAATAAATCTACTATAGGTTTTATAGAACTAGGAAGAGTTCCTCCGTTAGTATCACAAAGCACTAACCAATCTGCCCCTGCAGCTTTTGCGACAGACAATACCTTAAGTGCATACTCAGGATTATTTTTATAACCATCAAAGAAATGTTCAGCGTCAAAAATAACTTCTTTATTCCATTTTTTCAAATATTCAATGCTCTCTTTTATCATCGCTAAATTTTCTTCTAGAGTAGTTTTTATTATTTCTGTTACATGAAAGTCCCATGCTTTTCCAAAAATACAAATGACATCTACACCTGAATGGAGTAAAGCCTTTAAATTGCTATCTTCTTCAACTTTTAAATGTGCTTTTCTAGTACTTCCAAAAGCGCAAAGTTTAGAATTTTTTAAATCAATTTCTTTAACCTTTTCAAAAAACTCTGCATCCTTAGGATTAGAGCCAGGATTACCTGCCTCAATGTAGCTTACGCCCAATTCGTCAAGTTTTTTTGTAATTTGAAGTTTATCCTTAACGCTAAATGATATTCCTTGAGCTTGTGATCCATCTCTTAGAGTACTATCAAAAATATATACCTTATTATTCAAAGTTTTCCACCATCCTCTAAATTCCCTCTAATTCAGATGTCAAAGAGAACCAAGTTCAATTTTATTTTATAGAACTTGGTTCTCTAAATAGCAATTTTTTATGTTATTTTAAGTATTAAATCATTTTCTTCGAAGCTGTTAACTGATTTTATTTTTTCAACCAAGACATCATTTTTCTAAGTTCTGCGCCAACTTCTTCAATTTGATGTTCACTTTCTATTCTCTTTGTTGCATTAAAGAATGGTTTTCCAACTTGATTCTCAAGAAGCCAATCTCTAGCGAAAACTCCTGTTTGAATGTCTGTCAATACATCTTTCATAGCTTTCTTTGTATCTGCAGTTATTATTTTATTTCCTGTTATATAGTCACCATATTCTGCAGTATCACTTATTGAATATCTCATCATGCTTAAACCACCTTGGTTTATTAAATCTACGATAAGTTTCATTTCATGACAACACTCAAAGTATGCCATTTCTGGTTGGTAACCAGCTTCTACAAGAGTTTCAAAACCTGCTTTTATAAGTGCTGAGACACCACCACATAGAACTGCTTGTTCTCCAAACAAATCTGTTTCAGTTTCTTCTCTGAAAGAAGTCTCCATAACGCCAGCTCTTGCTCCACCTATTCCTAATGCATATGCTAAAGCAACCTCTTTTGCATGTCCTGAAGCATCTTGATGTATAGCAATAAGACATGGTACACCTTTGCCTTCTAAGAATTGGCTTCTAACAGTATGTCCTGGTCCTTTAGGTGCTATTAAGAATACATCTATATCTGCTGGAGGAACTATTTGACCAAAATGAATTGCAAAACCATGAGCAAATACTAAAGCTTTATTTTTTGTAAGATTTGGCTCAATGCTTTCTTTGTATAATTGAGCTTGCTTTTCATCGTTAATAAGTATCATGATAATATCAGCTTTCTTTGCTGCTTCTGCAGCAGTCATAACTGTGAGTCCTGCTTCTTCAGCTTTTGCCCAAGATTTACTTCCTACATAAAGACCAACAATAACATTAACGCCACTCTCTTTTAAATTTAAAGCATGTGCATGTCCTTGGCTACCATATCCTATAACTGCAACCGTCTTTCCCTTTAAGTTCTCTAAATTACATTCGTTTTCATAATACATTTTCGCCATTGTTAATTCCTCCTAATTTTTATATGTATATTTTAGATTATTGCGTCTGAACCTCTTTGCATTGCAATAAATCCACTTCCAACTATTTCTAAAATGCCAAATGGTTCAATTAAATTTTCAAAAGCACATAATTTACTGTTATGTCCTATAATTTGAATAATTAAAGTTGTTGGTGTTACATCTATAATAGAAACTCCAAATATCTTACCGATATTTATGATTTCCTGTCTGTTACTACCTTCTGCTTTAACTTTTATAAACAACATTTGCTTACAAACAGAGTTTTCATTATCTAATTGCTCAACTTTGTGGACATCTTCAAGTTTTCTTATCTGTTTAATTATTTGATCGATGCCTGCATCATCACTAACCTTAGTCAATAATGTTATTCTAGCAAATTTTTCATCTTCAGTATGTCCCGAGGAAACAGTGTCAAGATTAAAACCACGCCTATTAAATAATGAGCACACTCTTGTTAATACTCCTGGGTTGTTGTCAACTAAAATTGACAATACATGTGAAATCAAATAATCGCCTCCCTTTCCACGTGTAAATAATACCAAGTTAATTTGTAATTCGTACCAAACATTTTATGTATCGTAACATTTTAAAAATAAATTGTCAACGATATTCAGAATATTTTTTTTATTGACACATTGACTTATTTTATTATTCGTAGTATATTGTGGTACAAGCAATTTTAAAAAACGTTACTTATAATTTAAAAAGCTATGATAGGGAAGAGTAATCATTATGATATTCTAAAAGAGAGTGGGACTCGGTGAAAGCCCATGAATAATCAAATGATAAAAATCACCCTTGAGCTGCAGGCTGAAAAGAAGTCATAGACCTCATGTAAGCTGCGCCGGCAATGCCGTTAATTAATTAAGATATATTTGGGTGGTACCGCGGACAGACTCTCGCCCCAGGCTGGAGTGCTGTTTTTTTTATACAATTTTATAATCAAAACCGTAAGTTACAAGCTATACTTCCTCTTATAGAGGCATTTTTAGTAAAGAAGGTAATCCTGCACGAAAAAGTAATTGTGGTGTTTTATATCTATATAGAGCCAATTAATTATTTATAGGTTTAATAAGGAGGTAACAAATTAATATGGGAATGACGATGACACAAAAAATACTAGCATCACATGCTGGTTTAAAAGAGGTAAAAGCTGGTCAATTAGTTATGGCCGATCTTGATCTAGTCTTAGGTAATGATGTAACAACACCGGTAGCCGTTAATGAATTTAATAAAATGGGTGTTGATAATGTTTTTGATAAAAAGAAAATTGCTATTGTTCCAGATCATTTTAGTCCAAATAAAGATATTAAATCTGCTGAGCAATGTAAATGCATCCGTGAATTTGCATATGAGAAAGGGATTGAAAATTTCTTTGAGGTAGGCCAAATGGGTATTGAACATGCCCTATTACCAGAAAAAGGGCTTGTAGTAACTGGTGATGTTGTAATTGGCGCTGATTCCCATACTTGTACTTATGGTGCTTTAGGTGCTTTTTCAACTGGTGTTGGATCGACTGATATGGCCGCAGGAATGGCAAGTGGAAAGTGTTGGTTTAAAATTCCCGAAGCAATAAAATTTGTTTTAACTGGTAAAATGCAAAAATGGATTTGTGGTAAAGACGTAATTCTTCATATCATAGGAATGATAGGAGTAGATGGTGCACTGTATCAATCAATGGAATATACAGGGCCAGGTCTTGCTAATCTATCAATCGATGACAGATTTACAATAGCCAATATGGCAATTGAAGCAGGTGCAAAGAACGGAATATTTGAAGTTGATGATAAAACACTCGAATATGTAAAAGAGCATTCAACTAAAACTCCGATGATTTTTAAAGCTGATGCCGATGCCGTCTATTCTAGAGTAATTGAAATAGATTTAAGTACTATAAAATCAACTGTAGCCTTCCCTCACCTTCCTGACAATACTAGAACTATTGATGAGGTTGGCGAAGTAATCCTAGATCAAGTAGTTATCGGTTCTTGTACTAATGGAAGAATAGAAGACCTTAGAATGGCTGCAAGTATCTTCAAAGGTAAAACAGTTAATCCTAAAATAAGAACATTAATCTTCCCAGCTACTCAAAAAATATATCTTCAGGCACTTAGAGAAGGTTTAATTGAAATATTTATAGAAGCTGGAATTGCTGTAAGTACTCCAACTTGTGGGCCTTGCCTTGGCGGACATATGGGAATACTTGCAAAGGGTGAGCGAGCTCTATCAACTACAAACAGAAATTTTGTTGGCAGAATGGGTGATCCTGAGAGTGAAGTATATCTTTGTAGTCCAGCAGTAGCTGCAGCATCAGCAATAACAGGAAAAATTTCTTCACCAGAGGAGGTAATGTAATGTTTAAAGGAAAAGCTATAAAATATGGTAACAATGTAGATACTGATGTTATAATTCCTGCAAGATACCTTAATACATCAAACGCAAAAGAACTTGCAGCGCATTGCATGGAAGATATAGATAAGGGTTTTATAGGTAAAGTTAAAGATGGTGACATAATGGTTGCTGGTAAGAATTTTGGTTGTGGATCCTCAAGAGAGCATGCACCTCTTGCTATAAAAACTGTTGGAATTAGTTGTATAATTGCTGAAACTTTTGCAAGAATATTCTACAGGAATTCAATTAATATAGGTTTACCAATACTCGAATGCGTAGAGGCTGCCCGTGACATTGAAGAAGGTAATGATGTATCAGTAGATGTAGTTTCTGGAGTTATTACAAATAACACAAAAGGAAAAACTTATAAAGCAACACCTTTTCCAGCATTTATGCAAGAGATTATAAGTGCTGAAGGACTTGTAAATTATCTTAAAGAAAGGACTGAAGTTTAATGACAAAAATAGCTGTTATAAAAGGAGATGGAATTGGACCAGAGATAGTTCTTGGTGCAATTAAAGTATTAGATGTAATATCTAAAAAATATAATTTTCCTGTGCAATATACTGATGTTTTAATGGGTGGAATAGCTATAGACAAGACAGGAGTACCTCTTCCACAAGAAACCTTAGACATTTGTAAAAGAAGTGATGCAGTTTTACTTGGTTCTGTAGGCGGTCCTAAATGGGACAAACTTCCAGGTCATTTAAGACCAGAAGCCGGATTACTTGGAATTAGAAAAGGACTTGAGGTTTTTGCAAATCTAAGACCTGCAATTCTTTTTCCACAATTAAAGGAAGCTTCAGCGCTTAAACCAGAAATTCTTAAAGATAACATTGATATTATGGTTATACGTGAATTAACTGGTGGAATATATTTTGGTGAAAGATCCAGGATAGACCTAGAAGATGGTGGCCAAAAGGCATGGGACACAATGGCTTATTCAACTTATGAAATAGAGCGAATAGCCCGTGTTGGTTTTGAAACTGCAAGGAAAAGAAGTAAAAAGCTTACTTTAGTTGATAAGGCTAATATTCTTGAAAGCTCAAGACTTTGGAGAGAAATAGTTACTAAAATGGCAGCTGATTATCCAGATGTAACTTTTGAAGTACAATTAGTTGATAGTTGTGCAATGCAGCTTATACGTAACCCAGGTAGTTTTGATACAATTCTAACAGAAAATATGTTTGGAGATATCCTAAGTGATGAAGCTTCGATGCTAACTGGATCTCTTGGAATGCTTCCTTCTGCAAGTTTAGGTAATACAAAACTTGGCATATATGAACCAATACATGGTTCAGCACCAGATATTGCGGGCCGTGACATTGCTAATCCAATTGCAACTATAATGAGCGTAGCAATGATGCTTAGGTATAGCTTTAATATGGAAGACGCTGCAAAAGATGTTGAAGATGCAGTATCTAAAGTTTTAGATAAAAAGTATAGAACCGTTGATATTATGGCGCCTGGCATGAAATCCGTTGGAACTGTTGAGATGTCAGACCTTATAGCAAAAGAAATTAAATAATTAATTTAACAGATTTTGTGTTACAATAACTATAATAATAAATGCATTGAACAGAAGTAGTAAAAATCTCCAGAAATTCTCAGAGAGCCGAGGTAGCTGTGAATCGGTAATTTCAAGATTTTGAACTCGTCTGGGAGCTATCGCCTGAAACTAAGTAAGGTGGATCGTCTGTCCCTCGTTAACAGGACATTAAGTGAGTTTTAGAAATAAAACTAACTAGAGTGGTACCGCGAAGAAACTTCGCCTCTTGATTGAGGCGAAGTTTCTTTGTATTTATTCTAACTAAATTTAAAAGGGGTGTTATAAATGTCTTATAAAAAATATAAACCATATGGTGGTATAAATATTAAAAATCGTCAGTGGCCTGATAAACTAATAGAAAAAGCGCCAACTTGGTGTAGTGTTGATTTAAGAGATGGTAATCAATCCCTACCAATTCCAATGAACGTAGATGAGAAGGTTAAGCTTTTTAAATTACTTGTTAACATTGGCTTTAAAGAAATAGAAGTTGGTTTTCCTTCAGCCTCAAATACAGAATATCAATTTTTAAGAACATTAATAGAGGATAACCTTATTCCAGATGATGTAACTATCCAGGTTTTAACTCAATCAAGAGAACATTTAATAAAAAAAACATTTGAAAGTCTTAAGGGAGCAAAAAAAGCTATCGTTCATCTTTATAATTCAACCTCGGTTTTACAACGAAGAGTTGTTTTTAAGAAAAGTAAGCAAGAAATAATTGATATTGGAGTTACCGGTGCAAAACTTCTAATGATAGAGAAGGACAAATACCCTGAGACAGATTTCACATTTGAATACTCTCCTGAAAGTTTTACTGGTACTGAACTTGAGTATTCACTTCAAATTTGCGAAGCTATCTTAGACGTCTGGAAGCCAACTTCATCAAAAAAAGCAATTTTAAACTTGCCATCAACAGTTGAAATGGCTACTCCAAATATTTATGCTGATCAAATTGAATGGTTCTGCGCAAACGTTAAGAATAGAGAAAATATTATTATAAGTCTTCATACTCATAACGATCGTGGTACTTGTACTGCAGCCTCAGAACTTGGTGTTCTTGCAGGAGCTGATCGAGTTGAAGGCACCCTATTTGGTAATGGTGAGCGAACTGGAAATCTTGATCTTATGGTAATGGCCATAAACATGCATGTTCAAGGAATAGATCCTGAATTAGATTTTTCAAAGCTTTATGAAATTGTAGATGTCTATGAAACTTGTACTAAAATGACAGTACATGATCGTCATCCTTATGCAGGTAAACTTGTATATACTGCCTTTTCTGGTTCGCATCAAGATGCAATCAAAAAAGGTCTTAAAGCTAAACAAGATGAAGATAACAATTTTTGGGAAGTTCCATATCTTCCAATTGATCCACACGATGTTGGACGGGACTATGAAGAGATTATCCGTATTAACAGTCAATCTGGTAAAGGTGGTGCTGCCTTTATAATGGAAAATGATTTTGGTTTTATTTTGCCAAAAGCTATGCAAGGTGATTTTGGTGCTCTTGTAAAACGCAGCACTGACCTTCTTGGCACAGAACTCTCTGCAAATCAAATTTATGATTTATTTAAAAATGAATACCTAAATATAAAAACGCCGAATTTATTAAAAAGTTATACTATACAATCAGTGCAAAATGTTGAAACTGATGAAAACATAGTAAACATTCAGGCATTAATATCAGTAAGTGGGAAAGAAATGAATATTTCCGGGGTAGGTAATGGTCCTGTAGACGCCTTCTTCAATGCTCTACATGCTTCAAATATTAATGGTTATAACTTTATATCTTACGACGAACATGCTCTAGGCAGTGGTTCAAACTCCAAAGCTGCCACATATATACAGATAGAGTACAATAATAAAAGGTATTTTGGAGTTGGTGTTTCTGCAAATATAGATACAGCATCGCTAAATGCATTATTTAGTGCTATTAATAGGAAAGGTTAATATAATAAAAGGAGCTTAAGCATTTTGCTATGAGCTCCTTTTATTACTTTTATAGGTTTAATAATCACAACGCGATTGGAGGAAATTAATATGAAAATTACTGATATTGAAATAAGCTCTATTTCCGTGCCTTTAAAAAGACCCTTTAAAACTTCTTTAAGAACAGTAAATTCTGTAGAAGATATTGTTGTTATGATCAAAACAGATTCGGGTAACGTTGGTTTTGGTGAAGCCCCACCTACTGGAGTTATAACTGGAGATACTAAAGGAGCTATACTTGGAGCAATTGACGATCATATTAAAAAGACTATTATTGGTATGGACGTCGAGCATTTTGAAGAGATTCTTATTAAATTAAATAGATGTATTGTTAATAATACTAGTGCAAAAGCAGCTATAGATATTGCTCTTTATGATCTCTACGGACAGTTATACAAAACGCCTCTATATAAGTTACTCGGTGGATATAAAAAGGAACTTATAACTGATATTACTATAAGTGTTAATGAACCTAATGAGATGGCAAAAGATAGTCTCCACGCAATAGGACTTGGCTATAAAACTTTAAAAGTAAAAGTTGGGAAAGATTCAAGGACTGATATATTAAGGTTAAAGGCGGTGCGAGATATTGTTGGATATGACATAAATATAAGAATTGATGCAAATCAGGGCTGGAAACCTAAAGAAGCTATTTTGACACTTCGAAAAATTGAAGACGCAGGGCTAAATATTGAGTTTGTTGAACAACCTGTGGATGCTCATGACATAGAAGGATTAAAATTTGTAACCGACAATATTTCTATTCCAGTTATGGCTGATGAGAGTGTTTTTTCACCTATGGATGCTTTGAAAATTTTGCAAACTCACGCGGCAGATTTTATCAATATAAAATTAATGAAAACTGGTGGAATTTATAATGCTTCAAAGATATGCTCTATGGCAGAAATATATGGCACGCAGTGTATGATTGGTTGCATGCTAGAATCAAAGATTAGTGTTACAGCCGCAGCACATCTTGCGTCTGCTAAAAGTATTATAACAAAAATAGATTTGGATGGCCCAATACTATGTAGTGAGGACCCAATAATTGGTGGTGCAGTTTTTAACGAAAGTTTTATAGAACTTTCAACTGCACCAGGCCTTGGAATTAAAGGGGTAAAATCTAATTTTCTAGTGTAGATGTATTATCTGTTTTTAATGTATTATCTATTATTGATATATTAGCTGGCCTTTTGTCAAATATGTATACTAGAAAGAAAGTTACAAGGCAAAGCGGCCATTCTAAATATATTGGATGAGATACTATATGAGTTTGTGGGATAAATACCCATGCCACAAGTATTAATATACCAACAGATAAAGTCCAGACAGCTGCACTCTTTTTACATAGTTTTGGTGCAAACATCGTAAATATCACCAAAATAGTAAATGCAGTAGTTAAAGATAATCCTATAAGTAATGTATTTAAAATTCCTACAACGGTACTTGCAAGTAAATAAGTTATAATACTTATTATTAAAATAATAACGCGTGAGTATAGTAATTCTTGTTTTTTAGTTAAATCAGTTTTTACATATACTTTCATTACATCGTTAATTACTAGTGTTGCACTTCCTAAGAGTAACCCCACAGCTGTAGATACATCTGCAGCCCATAATCCCGAAAGAGTAATTCCTGCAACAAACGGATTAAGTGACATAACAACTTTGGGCAGAGCCATTGCAGCGTTTGGAAGTCCTGGAAACTCAGCGGCTGCGACAATACCATATAACGCTGCTATAAATCCCACTGGTAGTATAAACAAAGCACCAAGTAAATATCCTTTTCTTGCTGTGTTACCATTTTTAGCTGCAAACGATACTTGAACAACTGCTTGATTAGACATTGATTGAGTAATCATGACAACAAACCAAGCGAGTACCACTGCTCCACCTACACCTGCAACAGGATTGAACCAAGGAGTATTAGGATTTAGTTTTAATACTATATTACTCATTCCTCCAACATTATGAACTGCAGCTATTGCTCCTATAATAAGTCCTATATAAATAACAACAACATTTATAATATTGCTGAGCCCTGCTGCCCAATATCCACCTATAAGAGTAATACTAACAAAAACCACAGCTGTCGTAAGCATTCCAATTTTAAATGAAAATATATCTGGTAGTAACGCATTTAATATCGATGCCCCTGCAATATATTGAAGAGAAGTAATTACCATCTGAATGACTAGTTGTCCAACTACCCCCAGTAACTTACCTGATTTACCATAACAGTTACCTAATAATTCAGGAACAGTGGTTATAGTCATTTTTCTAAATTTCTTAGCTACAACTAATCCTGCAAAAGCTGCACCTGCAGCCCACGCTGCATTATACATACCTGCCGAAATTCCTTTTGTATAAGCACTTTCCGCAACACCAACTGTTGATGCACCACCTACTGCAAGTCCTGCAACCATAACAGCTACTACGGTAGCAGGCATACCTCTACCTGCTAATAAAAAGCCCTCAGCCCCTCCCTTTTTAGATAATTTAGTAGAATACCATGAAACTCCAAATAACATCACTATGTACAGTATTACTATGATCAACGGTATATTCATTATTATTCCTCCTTTATTTATCTATTATTATAGCATACCGTTGCAACTATTCTGCTCCTATCTGTCAATTTAGTGAAAATACAGAAAGTTTCACTTTGTTACTTATTTACTGTTGCTGGTGTTGCAGCATCAGGATTTGCTGAATTTGTTGATTCTGAAGGACCACATCCAATAAAAGAAAAAGGATAGACCTCATAAGGTCTATCCTAAAGTATATATATAACAAAAGCTTGATTATTCAAAAATCGACTCCCCTTTTAAATGATGCAACCTAGGAAATCTTTAACCCGTGGGTTTTCTGGGTTAATAAAGAAGGAATTCGGATTACCTTCTTCTACAATTTTGCCTTCATCCATGAATATTATTCTGTCTGCTACTTCCTTTGCAAAGCCCATTTCATGAGTTACAACTAGCATTGTCATCCCTTCCTTTGCCAACTGTTTCATAACATTTAATACATCCCCCACCAGTTCTGGATCAAGTGCAGAGGTTGGTTCATCAAACATTATTAACTTCGGTCTCATAGCAAGTGCCCGAGCAATAGCTACTCTTTGTTTTTGACCTCCTGAAAGCATTGCAGGGTAAAAATCTTTCTTATCCAGTAATCCTACTTTATCAAGTAATTCCTCAGCAAGTGCTACAGCTTCTTGCTTTTTTATTCTTTTCACCTGAATAGGTCCTTCAATGATATTTTCCAGAACTGTCATATGTGGAAATAGATAGAAATGCTGAAATACCATCCCCACGTTTTGACGCATTTTGTTAATAGCATTTTCCTTATGTACAACTAACTCTTCTTCAAAATATATTTGTCCACTCTCACTCTTTTCAAGAAAATTAACGCATCGTAGTAATGTACTCTTTCCAGAACCACTAGGTCCTATAATTACTACAACTTCTCCTTCATAAACCGTCAAATCAATATCATGCAAAACTTGATTTTTTCCAAAGCTTTTATTAATATTAGAAACTCTTATCATTTTTTTATCACTACTTTTGACCACTGTAACCACACCTACCTTTCACTGACCGCAAGCCTTTTTTCAAGTTTATTTACAAAAATACTTAAAACTCCTGTTATTATTAGATAATAAATTCCAGCAAGCACTAAGTACTCCATAAAACGAAAATTAGAAGAACCTAACTGTTGAGCTTTTAGTAAAAGCTCACCAACAGCAATAGTACTTGCCAAAGATGAATCCTTTATGGCAATTATAAATTGATTACCAAGGTTTGGAACTGCTCGTTTGAAAGCCTGTGGAAGTACAATTCTCCTCATAGCTAGAAAATTAGACATTCCTATTGAGCGTGCTGCTTCCATCTGTCCCTTGTCAATAGATAGAATTGAACCACGAAATATTTCCGCTATATATGCAGCATTATGAGCTCCAAATGCAATTACCGCTGATGGGAATGGGTCAAGCCTTACGATATTTGCCAGACCAAAATATACAATAAAAAGCTGTAAAATGATTGGAGTTCCACGAATTATAGTTACATACAGCGTTGAAATATAATATATTATTTTAATTTTTGATAGTCTACCAAATGCAATAATTAATCCAAATATTACGCCTACTAATATAGCAGCTGCTGAAATTTCAAGTGTTTCAATAGCAGCTGGAATAAATATAGGAAACTTCTCAAAAATTATACTAAAATCATAATTCAAATAAATTCCCCCTAGAGTATAAACCATTCTAACAGAATATGTTATACCAATTTTCTACTTTAAATCATTTATACTTTTTATCTTTGAGTCTTTTGGTACAACTAACTGAGCACCTGAGTAACAATATGGATCAGTGAAATTTACTACTTTAAGTCTTTCAGGAGTTACCGCCATACTACCAAAAATAGCATCATAACGACCGCTTCTTAAGCCTTCCAGAATTCCACTCCAATCAGTAGTTACTGCTACATACTTAACACCTAATCTTTTAGCTACTTCTTTTCCTATTTCAACATCGAAACCTGTTAATTTGTCATCAGACGAAATAAAATTAAATGGTGGATAACCTCCACTTAAAGCAAAAGTAATTTTTCCTGCCTTCTTTACTCGTGCCAAACTACTATCCTCTGCGGGCACATCCTTTGCTTTTGCAATTGTTTTTTCATATTTTACTCCTTCAAGAATATCTTTACCAAAATACTTTTTGCTGATTTTCGCATATGTACCATCTTCTATTATTGTCCCTATGGTTGTGTTAATCGCTTGGCGCAGACTATTATCCTCTTTCCTTACAGCAACTGCAATTGTTTCCGTATAAATCAAAGCTCCAGCAAGTTTTAAATCTTTATAATTTGCTTGTTTAATTCCATAGAGAGCAACTAGCTTGTCTGTTATTACACCGTCAATCCTTTTGTTTGCTAATTCCTGTAGATTTAAATTATCATCCTTATATGACTTAACTTCTGTTATTTTACTGTATTCTTTTGCTTTTTCTCCATATGTAGTTCCAGTAACTACACCAATTTTTATACCTTTGCTGGCACAAGCGGTAATTAGTCCCCCAGTTACAACTACTGTCAATATGATACAAAGAGTTTTAAATGAATTTTTCATTATTAACCTCACTTTATATTTTTTTTAACCACAAACTTAAATTATTACTAATTTTTTTTAATAACCTAATTTAATTTAACCATATTAATAAATTTTATTCTATAAAAAAAACTGTAGAGAAGCTCCACGGTTTTTACCAAAATAAGTATAGTAAAAATAATGCATATAAATTACTTCTCTTTCAACGCTTACGAGGTTAGCTGACGGATTCGGATTAAAAGAATTACCCTACCTAAACTTAATTAGGATTCACCCCTGAAAGATTGGTTTCCCCGTTCTTTATGATTTAGCGTATGCTATATTTTTATGTTTTTTATGTTACTTTCCCATGTTACATTTTTTGATGTAACAACTTGATTATAATCTATAAGTTGCTTCATGTCAAATAAACCAATTAAATGTCAAAGACCAACAAAGAAATTCAAATTTCGATGTTGGTCTTTATTTTTTTATATCTTTATAATATTTACGCTCTAATGTGTAAACGAATTTGTTATGCTAATATTCCTGCCCAATATCCGAATATTCCCAATGCAAATAGTCCAAATATTATAGCTACTGCGCTTACCTTTTTCTTTAATAACTTCATGCATAAAAAAGTTAATAATAATGGTAATGCTGCAGGTAACAACGAATCTAATTGACTTTGTACTGTATTAATTACAACTTTCCCATCTGCACCAGTAATTCTTGAAATTACTAGCGGTACATTAATACTTGTCCATTTAGCTACTAGTGATCCCATTACAAATAATCCCAATATAGAAGCACATTCAGTTAGCTTAGCTAATTTATTACCAGAAACATCAGTAACTATTTCAGTACCTTTTTTATATCCATAGTTTAACCCAAGCCAAAGTGTAGCTAACCTAAGTGCATTAAATAATACGAAGAATATTAACGGTCCTACTATACTCCCAGTAAGTGCTATTCCGGCACCTATTGCTGCTATAACAGGTCTTGCTGTTCCCCAAAATATTGGATCCCCAACTCCTGCGAGTGGCCCCATGAGTCCTACTTTTACACTGCTTATAGATGCATCATCTATTGGAGCACCATTTGCTTTTTGTTCCTCCATAGCTGCTGTTATTCCCATAATAGGCGCCGCAATAAAAGGTTGTGTGTTGAAAAACTCTAAATGTCTTTTTAAAGCTGCCGCTTGATCTTCTTTTTTTGAGTATAGTCTTTTTATAGCAGGAATTAATGTAACACAAAACCCTATTGACTGCATTCTCTCAAAGTTAAAAGACCCTAGAAGGAAATTAGAACGGATAAACATATTTTTAAGATCACCTTTAGTTAACTTTACATCCTTATGTTCTATATCCTTATCTTCAATATCTTTATGTTTTATATTTTCTTGTTTTAATTTAACATCACTCATTTTATATCCCCCTTTTATATTTAATCTAATTCATCTACAACTTCAGAAGTTTTGCTATATTTAGGATTCAATTGAATGTATGCTATGCCACAAATTAATCCGAGCATTCCTAATCCAACAAGAGTAAAATTTGTAAATACTGCTATTAAGAATCCTGCAAAGAAGAATATCATTAAATACTTTGCTTCCATCATATTTATTACCATTGCATAACCAACAACAACGATAAATCCTCCTGATACCTGTAACCCTTTTGTAACAACTTCTGGTATTGCCGCAAGCATTGCATTAACTGTACCCGTGCCCGCAACTGCTGCTACTAATACAGCTGGAATGGCAACTCGTAATGCTTGTAACGTTAAAGCTATGATATGACACATCTCTATTCCCCTAAAATTGGCTTCTTTAGCATATCTGTCTGCAAGATGTTGAAAAAACACTGTTATTGTTCTAACAAAAATAGTAAGAACTTGACCTGCAACTGCTATAGGAATTGCTAGAGCTATTCCAGCTCCTATAGATTGTTTTCCAACTATTACTAAAATTGCTGCTATAACACTAGCAAGTGCAGCATCTGGAGCCATAGCTGCTCCAACATTCATCCATCCAAGTGCTATAAGTTCTAAGGTACCACCTAATATAATTCCTGTTTTCAAATCTCCTAAAACTAATCCGATAAGTGTACATGCTATTAATGGTCTATGAGTTTGTGCTGAATCCAGAACACTCCCCATCCCAGCTATAGCTGCAATTATAAATACTAAAATTATTTGTAATGTACTCATTAATATCCCCCCGTTTTATTATATTTCGTGATTTTATAATATTGAAATTTTACTCATTAAATCAACCTTTGGATCACGGGCAACTTGTCTTATCTCTAATTCAATTCCTAACTCATGTAATTTTTTAAAGGCTTCTATATCCTCAGTGCCTACAGATACTGCTCCAGATATTTGTGTTTTTCCTTCTTTAAAGCACATTCCACCAACGTTTACTGATTTTATATCTACTCCGCCTTCAATCAATCTTAAAATATCAGTAGGATTCGTAGTCAAAAATAAAGTTTTAAAATCATTATATTTAGGATTTTTATATGCCCCAATTGCCTTATCAATAGGCATAACATATGCTTTAATGCCAGGAGGTGAAACCTGAAGTAATAAGCTTTTTCTTAACTTATCATTAGCTACCTCATCACTACACACAAATATTTTGTTGCATTTTGACTCTTTTGACCAAACAGTAGCTACTTGTCCATGTATTAACCTATCATCAATTCTTACAAAACTTATTTCCATTTTATAATTCCTCCTCAACATTTTCATTAAAATTTGCTTTAAATGATTTAATAGAATTTTTTCCAGAATCTATAGCAGTTAATGTAACTTCGTCTAAACTACTAGAATCTCTCGAAGCAAAAACTTCGAGTAACATTGGTAAATTAGCTCCAGTAACGATATCAATGTTTTTATTATTTATTGCTATCCTACTAGCTGCATTAAATGGACTCCCACCAAACAAATCAACCATAAAGAGTAATCCTTCATCAACATCAAGTTTACTGATTACCTTTTCGTACTTTTTAACAAGATCATCTGCGCTTTCTCCTGTTTCAAAAGTTACACATTCAATATTTTCTTGTTTTCCAAATATCATTTCTGAAGACTTTAATAATTCCTGCGAAAATTTGCCGTGAGTTCCAAGTATAATAGCTATCATCATTTAATCCCCCTTAAAATATAACATAATTCATTTTATGGTAACGTTATCAATTAGGCCTGATTGATTTATGTCTTAAATATAGTATAGACTAATTTAATATTGTCTTCACCTATATTTTGTCATATAAACCATTACATTTGTCACTTAAATTATTACAATTGTCATTAAATCCCTATAACATAGAAAATGGTGTACCCAAAGCTTATGGGTACACCATTTTCAATTTATTAATTCTACACATACGTTAACTTAAATATACACTGATTACCCTTAAATAAAACAATTAAAATTATTGCAATCGATTGTCCCACTACCTAATTAGACTTAGCTAAATATAGACTACATTCTTATTTACTTAGCTTCAAATCTTTAAATACAACATTACTATCTATTGAAAATATTCCCCATATATGATTTTTCATAGTAAACATCCGTGAACTTAACGCAGCTTTATTGTTTATGTATAGAACAGAAACTGAATCATCTGTCAGCAATGTAAAATCCAAAGTATCATTTTCTTTAAATTCCAGTGGCATTACTGATTGAGGATCTGAACTTAAAATTTTATCAGTTGGTACGTTATAGAATTCGAGTTGCTTTGTTTCATTGTTAATAACAATATTTAGAGGAGAAATGCTATCTTTTCCCACATCAAACATAAACCCAAATCTGCTGGTTTTAGATTTGATCTTTATTTTTCCTGTAATTTTATTTATTCCTTCAATTTCTGGGAAAGTTACTACCTCATAACCCTTTCCCGAAAAAGAATAATCCCGCTTGGAAGCTTTTATTGTTTGAGTTTGAGTAAGTGCATCAAGCTTAACAGAGTGATTGAATTTTTTTACGATTTTCTCAATAGGAGAAGGATAAAGTTCACCGTTTTCTTTCTGCTTAATCTGGTGTACTACTAAGTTCCCTGCCCAGTCATAATTCTTTGAGTCATCATAATCCACTTTTGTTGGTGTCCACCCAAACAAATACAGATTCTTAGAATCCTTTTCAAGTCTTCCTGCATAAAAACCGTTACCGTCAAAATAATCCAGTTCTGGCTTATTAAATGGTCCCCTTGAATCCTTTGCTATTCTGTAATGAACAACACGTTTTTCTAACTGATCGGAGAAAGTTAAATACCAATACTCTCCGTATTTAATCAAGGTAGGGCATTCCATATTTGAATCATTACCCATATCATTTGTAAATAAAACACCTTCATCTGTCCATTTTTTCAGATCCGGTGATTGATATAATGCTATTACACCCTTATTGTTTTGTCTAGTTGTTATAAGCATCCAATATTGTTTATAATCCTCATTATAAATAACATACGGATCTCTAAAATCATCAGCAGAATACTGCTCTGAAGGAAAAAATGTGTCTGCTGGTATCTTAGTCCAATTTTTAAGGTCCTTGCTTGTAGCACTCATAATTGCTTCTTTCGGTACTTTCGTTGGATTATGTCCTGTATAGAAAGCATGATATAACCCGTCCTTATCTTTTATTACAGAACCGGTACCTAATGCAATATCTTGATCCGATGTATTTTGAGAATATGGGATAACATTATTTACGTTTTTATAACTGTAAAAATTATTGGTTGTAAATAAGCTCCATGGATGATATCCCGCATCACCATTTCTGAGGTCTTCCAAATAAAACACTTGAAAGTTCTTACCATCAAAAAAAGGCATAGGATCTCCTACCCAGCTTTGTTTTGATTTTGGGAATATAGATAATCCATCTTGATTAACGCTTCCACATCCTGATAACATTAATCCTATCAATATGATAAAAAGCATAGGAACTGTTTTTTTTGTCATCCTGCTTATCTCTCCTTTTAAAAAGCACTTTATTTAATTCCTTGCTATGAGCATATTCTTTAAACTTTATTGTGAAATAAAAAAATCCAGTATAGTTTAAAATTATACTGGATTTGTATCAAAACTGACAATTATTTTATTCCTAATTGTGTTTTTACTTTTTAATCACTGACTTATTTTCTCAGTTCATTATTTATTAGTTGTCAGTTGTCCTTGTGGAAGGATGCTATTTGGTACAACCGATGTTTTTTCTCCTTTGATGTTCATTAAAAAGCTTGGAGCAAAGGTAGATTTTTTGTCTGCAAAGAAACCTCTGTTCGTCATATAACTTGTAATGACCACATTATTACCTTTTGCTTGTGGTACAGCAAAGTGAGAGTATGTGAACGTTGGATCCATAGGGTCTTGATCCATGCTTAATACAAGACCGGTTTTATTTAATGGTTTGTATGGTCCTGTTAATGAATCGGCTACAAATCCTAACATGTATACATCTTTATCGCCTACTCCATCAATAGTCATTTTAGATCCTCTAGAATCTGTGAACAAATACCATTTACCATTCATTTTAAATACATTAGCTCGTTCAATTTCATCTGTTATTGTATTAGATGTAATCAATGGTTTCATTACTTTTTTTAGAGTATAATCATCATTTATTTCAATTATACCTAGTGCACCATTGGCTACAGAGGCATAATCTTTTTTAGGGCTTTGCAACAATTTACTTTTTTCAGTTTGGAAAAAGGCATTACTTGAACCATAGTAAGCTTGATTATATAGAGATTTCTCTCCTTGGTACCCATCTTTTGTTCCAGTATTAGCTTCAAAAACAAGGTATTTATGACCATTTTCTTCAACATAGTGGGGATCTCTAAATGTATGATTGTCCTTATCCACTCCCACACTTTGTAAAACATTTTGATACATTTCACCGTCTGCTCCGTCAAAGATAGATTTTTGATCTTCTACGCCATCAACTTTCAAGGTATCCGCAGTTGGCTGAGATAAATTTACTTGAGCTGTTGTTAAAATTTGTTTACCATAAGTAGGTGCATTAGGTGACTGTCTATCTGTATAAAATAAACGAACTTCTCCATCAGATGTTAAAGTTGCAGAACCTGACCATTCTTCTTTTTGATCTTTTAGAAAAGCATCATTTGGAACTTCTTTATCGGTATCCTTAAATGCTCTACCTGCACTTTTCCAACTATCAATGGATGTGTCTCCGATTTTTTGATAGAAAATGTGAACAAACGTATCGCTTGGATTTTTAGGGTCTCCTGCTAGTGCAAAATTAATATTGTAGCCCTTATAATTTGCAACTGTTCCATCAGCATTCTGAAGTGGCCAGCTATCCCAAACATCTAAATCAATCGTATTGCCATCTTTGTCTTTACCTTTTGCTGATTCGATATTTTTTATTGTTGAGAAATCAAATTGTGGAACCTTAAATTGTTCACTTTTTTGTTGTTCAGGTATTTTCAGCATGTCAGAACGAGTCATATGGGAAGTATCATAAGTTTCTTTGTAATCTGCACTAACGTTCTTGGCAAAAGCTAGAGATCCAGGTCCTCCTAAAAGTAATGCTGCAGTTAAAGTGAATACTGTTGATTGTTTGATAACATTTTTTATATTCATGCATATTCTCCTCTTTTTGAAACATTTGATAACAAATGTTTTCTCATTTTTTTTATTAGAAACTTCTCTTTAACATGGATTTTGACTGTTAGCTTGTACAATAAATAATATTCATTGTAGTGAGTCCAATTAAGGACACATATTAATAATGTTTATAATTACTTATTTATTCTAAATTACTCCTATGTGGGAATGATACCACACCTAACTAATAATTGCAATTTTTTTGTCGAATTGTACAGATAGTGTAATTCATATGTGATAGTAAAAAGATAAATGGAGATTGAGAAACTTGAATTTTGTCTTATTCCTTTAGCAGAGGAATTAACTTTCAAATAACAATTCAGGTACTGCTTTGCAGTACCTGAATTGTTAACTATTACTTTTATCCGACTATTTAAAAGTACTTATTGCTAATTTTTATAAACATGCTGGAATACAGATGTACCATTCCATACATTGAATCCACAATATCCTCTGGTGTATGTTCCATCATTGATATTTATGACAGGGGATGCTCCGTTATTGAAAAACACCTGGATGTTACTTCCGCTACCAACAACCTTTAGATGGTATACGGTATTCTGCCTGATTGCTGTATTGTAAATACCGATTTGTCCAACTCCTGTTTTCCACAGCTTAACGCACTGGTTTGTTGCATCAACGTTGGCAACATAACCGGTTGAACCGTTTGAACTTGCCCTGAACATAAGGCCTGCTGCTCCGCCACCAGTTACCTTAAGGTCACCTTCTAAATTGAAGTCCGTTGTAGTCCGGCTTGAAGACATATAAAATGCGTCTCCGCCTGCAAAGGTTCCTTGTTGTCCAGCATTTGTTAATGTCCATGTTCCATTTGTAGCTGTCCATGAACCAGGCAGGTTAGTGCTAAATCCAGCTGCTGGAAGCTTAGTGCTATTTGAATAGTTAACATTCTGGAATACTGATTTTCCGTTCCAGGCATTGAGGCCAAAGTAACCGCTTACATAGCTTGAATCATTTACATCTATAACAGGCACTGAGCCACCATTATAGTATACCTTTATATTGTTACCGTTAGCTATAACCTTCAAATTATAAAGAAGATGTTTTTTAATTGTTGTCTGATATTGGCCGAGTACGCCTCCGCCTATTTTCCAAAGCTTTACCAGGCCATTATTTGAATCAATATTCGCTACATATCCTGTAGTAGCAGTTGAGTTAGCCCTGAATACCAATGAGCCTGCTCCACCTGATCCTACTCTTATATCACCCGAATACGTAAAGTTTGATTGTGAAGCTGCCGTTGAGATTGCAAATCCATTTCCATTACCATTGCTGTTGCCAACCATACCCTCAGTGTTAGCTGCCCAGATTCCGCTTTTTCCACTAAAGGTTCCGCAGTTTGTAGTAAATTTATCCGCTGGAATGTTTGACTTTGCATTTGAATTAATTGGATAGAACGTTAATGAGTTTAATGTTACATTCCCACCTATAGAATAAAGTTCCATACCCATATCAGTAGAATTCGGGAAAATCTGATCAGTTATAGAAGCGACACCGTCATTCCCCAACACTTCAACTGATGACCAGTCTACTAAAAATCTCATCTTTACCTTACCATTCTGAGCTCCCATGCTCTGTGCGTTTGAACTTGGGAAATCAGGATTGAAGCCGACATTTCCTGAGGATCTCCGGTCCACAAAGATTTCAGGCACAGATCTATTATAGCCTATGGTTGTGAAGTTCGTTCCTCCCTTACGTACCTTAAATCCATACTCGAATGCAGTGGCAGTAGAATCCTGAAATTCCGCTACAACTTCAAATTGTTTGCTGGAAATTCCCGACAAAATATTGCTTCCGGGTGTAATTGTCTGGTTTGTAAATGTCGTAGCTGTTCCACGATAGGTAGCAATTTCATTTACAAAATCCTGAACTACAAATTGGCCGTTTGGAAAAGTCTTAAGCGACAGTGTACGTGGTGCTGTAAACGCGCTTCTCCAAGGTGTTGTAGGTGTATCCTGTGCATAGTTCCAGTTGCTCATCCACCCGATAAAGTTGCGCCTTCCGTCTGGAGTATTGGACCAGCTTACGCCTGCATAGTTATCCTTGCCAAAGTCAAGCCATAATGCTGTTGCATCAGGGTTTGAGTTTGTAAATGTGATTCCGTTGAAATCACCCACAAAGTACTGGGTGCCTGAGCCACCTGCTGGCGCACCAGGATTTTCGTTTACAGTAAGAACCCATTTAGTAGTGGCTCCACCGTCAAGCTGAAGTGGAAATATATCAGGACATTCCCAAACACCACCGTGGTTTCCCGCAGCGGCTCCAAAGTCGCTGGCAAAAGTCCAGTTCTTTAAATTAGGTGAAGTATAGAATTTTACTCTGTCATGTGCAGCAATCACCATAACCCACTTGTTGATTTGTGAGTTCCATGAAACCTTTGGATCACGGAAATCAGCTATACCAGGGTTAGTTATTACAGGGTTTCCATCATATTTAGTCCAAGTCCTTCCTTTATCATTGCTGTATGCAATACTCTGATGCTGTCCAGAAGGACCGTTATGTGTAAATATGGAAATCATTACCTTCTCAGTTCCAGTTTGAAAGCCTGAGGTATTGTTTGTATCAACTACAGCACTACCTGAGAATATATCTCCCAATTCATCAGGGTATAATCCGATAGGAAGATTTGTCCACTTTACCATGTCAGTACTTACTGCATGCCCCCAATGCATAGGTCCCCATACAGTGTCATAAGGGTGGTACTGATAGAATAGGTGGTATTCTCCCGAATAGTAAACCATGCCGTTAGGGTCGTTAATCCAGTTTTCAGGAGAAGTGAAATGAAACTGTGACCTGTAGTTTTCATCGTAGGTAGCCGCTGCTAAAGCCGGAATTATTATAATACCGGTTAAAATTAAGAATGACGCTAACGTTAATAAAACCTTTAATATACTTTTAGCTTTCACACTTTTTCCTCCTTATTATATATAGTTTTAATAAGAGTATACCTAATACTAATATAATTTTCTCAGAGCTTACATATTACCTTTTTTGATAAATATCTGTAGGTAATAACTAATATCACAGTAATCTTTTAACCTAAATTTTGTCATCTGACTTATCGCAATTGTCACCCAATTCAAACAGATATATTGTTTTAAATCCAACTATTATTACAAATCTAAAACCTTTTAACATAAAAAATAGTGTACCCATAGCTTTATGGGTACACCAAATTTGACTTATTAACCAATTTTACAGGAACGTTTATATACTTTTCAATTTTTATTCCTTTCAACTTTTTTAAAGCAGTTTCTGCAGCAGTCTTTCCAATTATATCTGGTGACTGTGCTGCCGTTGCTGTAAGTTTTTCGTTTTCAATCATTGCTAAAGCATCATCAGCTCCATCTACTCCGTAAATATACACACTATTATTTTTTTTATTATTCTCTAAAGCTGCAATAACCCCGAGCGCTGTTGGATCATTAAGACACATAACAGCATCTATGTGTTTATTAGTTTGAATTACACTATCCATAACTTCCATAGCTAATTCAAGTTGACCATTTGACGATTTTCGTTCAACAACCTTAATCTCACCATATTTTTTTATAGTATCCTCAAAACCTTGAATTCTTTGAATAGCTGATTTAGCAGTTGGATGTTCGATAATAACAACATTTCCTTTGCCCTTTAACTTTGCTACTAAATCTTTTGCACATAAAACTCCTGCATTATAATTTTCTGAAACCACCGTGCAATCAACTAGGCCATCATCAAAAACGGGAGAATCAATAACTATAACAGGTATTTTAGCTTTTTTTGCAGCTATAAGTGCTGGCTTTATTCCTTTCCAATCTACAGTATTTAAAAATATAACATCCACTTTTTGAGCTATTAGATCATCAACTTGAGATATTTGTTTTGATACTTCAAGTTGGGCATCCAGTGCAATGAGTTTTCCATTCTGATTTTCAACAGTCTTTTTTATACCATCATTTAATTTAACAAAATACGGATTATTCATATTCATATAGGTTGCACCAAACTTTAATCTTTTTTCACCAAATGGAGAATCCTTCATAAAGCTCAAATATACACTGAGTACACCTGTGAATAAAACCATTAAAATTATTAAAATTGTTACAATAGTTTTTTTAGGCATTTGCTTCCTCCTAATATTTAGCTATGGTTTAAGAAATTCATTTAATTTATAGTTTAATTTGGTTAATGCCTCTTGGACATCTGCCCCACTATTAATTAATTGAAATATGTCCTTATCGGCAATATCCATACCTTCCTCATATTTATGAAAACTTGGTGTTACAATAGATTGTTCTACTACTTGGCTTAAAGCCTTCTTATTAATAAATATTTTTCCTTCTATATTATACTTAGAGAGTTCTTTATCAGTTTCCCTTGATTCCAGTACTTCCTTTACAACAGGCATTCCATGAGAATATTTTAAAATATCCATTTGAATATCTTTATCATTTGTTAAAAACTTTAAGAATTTCCATGCCTCTTTTTCATGTTTTGTTCTTGAACTAATTCCCAATAGTAAACTGTTAAGTTGTCCAGCATTTTTCCCCTCTGGGCCTTTAGGTAACTTTATACACTCCCATTCAAATTGTCCATATTTCATTACTTTATATGGGTATACCTTATACGCTCTATATGTAGAAAATGGGAAAGGTCTAAATGCAACCTTACCATCATCAAAATCTTTAAGATTAACTATATAATTTTTATTTAATTTATTAAGTAATATGATAAATTTTATAGCTTCAGATACTCCTTCGTTATCAAAGGTTGCTTTATTACCATTTGTATCAAAAAGCTTCTGACCGTTAGTATATACAGCTTGTTGCCAGTTAAATCCTACGGTTCCAAATTGATCTATCACACCATCTTTATCTGTATCCAGAGTTACTTTCTTGCATATTTCATAAAAATCATTCCATGTCCAATCTACGCTAGGTAATTCTATTCCCTGCTTTTTTAATAAGGTTTTATTTACAAACATTAATTCTGGATCTACTTCTTTTGCAATTGCAAATTGAGAACCTTGATATTTTCCTGATTTTATGGCCGTACTATATTGCTTAGATAAATCTAATGTTTTATCATCTTTAATTAAATTACTAAGATTTTTTAATTCTCCAATGGAGGCAAAAGTATTAAAATCACCAGGCAAAACGCAAAATAAATCAGGTTCATTGCCTTTTAATATATTTTGAGATAACTGCTCTGAGTAATCGCTCTTTAATATTCCACTTTTATACTTAACCTTAATACGAGGATTTTCTCCTTCAAACTTATATATTGCTTCATCTAAGGCTTTATAAGATTGCCAATCAGGAACATCATACATACTTCCAACAAAGGTACCAAACTCCAATACAACTGTTTTATTTTTATATTTATAATAAACATAGGAGCTAAAAGTTATGATTAAGATAATAAGAACTATAATCATAGTAATCCTTCTCGGATTATCTTTCAATATTCTAATTTTCAACTCTTTTCAGCTCCAATTTAGATTGAATTGCAAAGATGGCTATCTGAGTTCTATCCCTTAATCCTAGTTTACTTAAAATATTACTTATATAATTTCTCACAGTACCCTCACTAAAATTAACATCTGAAGCTATTTCTTTATTTGACATTCCCCTACCTATTAACTTAATTATTCTCAACTCATTTTTACTTAAATTATTAAATTCTAACTCATCTACATTTATTTTAAAGTTTTCAGTCTCAGTTTCATGGAAAAATTCAACTACTTTCACCGCGATATTCGGATTTATAAGAGCTCCTCCATTAAATACCGTTCTAATAGCCCCAACTAATTCTACAGAAGATAGACCCTTTAATAGGTACCCACTTGCTCCATTTTTTAGAGCATTAAACACATATTCATTATCATCAAAAGTTGTAAGCACTATAATTTTTATTTGTGGTAAGATCTCTTTTATAATTTTTATACATTTTACTCCATCTATTTCAGGCATACGTATGTCCATTAAAATAATATCTGGAATTAGTTTTTGAGCTAATCTAACAGCTTTCTTACCATCTTCTGCAACACCAACTACTTTTAAATCAGGCTTATTTCCAAGAATTATTTCTAAACTTTGACTAATAATTTCTTGATCTTCTGCTATTAATATTTTAATCATTTTTAATTTCCCTCCTTATAGGCAAGTAAGCAGAAATAACAAATCCACCTGATGGAATCCCCCCAAAATTCACTTTTCCACCTAACATATCTACTCTCTCCTCAATATGCCTTAATCCAAAACCTTTTTTAATTTCGTCTGAGCCTATTCCATCATCCTTTATTTTAATTTTCAACTTGTTTTCTGCAAATTCTAAAGCTACTATAATCTCACTTGCAGCACCATGCCTTACTGCATTGGTTATTCCCTCTTGCACTATTCTATAAACTATTTCTTCTTCATCAGCAGCCATTTTATGAGCTTGTCCTTTAATTTGAATTATAACTTTAGTATTTGTACACTCATTTATATCTTCAGATAACTTAGAAATTGCTGCAATTAGTGAAAATCTTTCAAGTGCATCTGGTCTTAGTTCACTCATAGACCTTCGCACATCTAATAGCCCCGATCTTGCAAGCGCTGATATTTTTGTCATTTGAATTTTCATCTTACTTATATTAATTTCTGATAATTCTATACATGCTTCTAAACCAATGGCTATACCCGTAAGTGTATGACCGATAGTATCATGAATTTCCCTTGCTAATCTATTTCTCTCTTTAATTTTAGCTGCTTCCTGAGATTTTCTAGCATAGTCTTGTAATTGAATATTTATAACTTCTAATTCTTCTGAGGATTTGTATAGTTCACTGTATAGCTCAGAAATTTTCTCATTTTCATCCTTTTCACTTTGTATAACTTGAATCATAAACAATATAAAAATAATTTCATTTGTGGAATTAAGTATATTCTTAATACTAAAGAAATAAAGCCTTTGCATGGACGTATAGTATTGGACATAATCATTTATATTAAACATATTAACTTTAATGGACAAAATATTATAGTCTAATGTTATATAAATAACAATTATTACTAAAATGAATACACTTTTTCTTTTTTTTCCATCAATATAAGTAACTATATTTGCTATTGCTATGAGTAATATTCCTTTGTAGTCCATATTAAGATAACCCATTATACCAATACATAATAAAATATCAAAAATGCAAAAAATATAAAGCGCAAGTTGATTTTTCATAAAAAACTTTTCTCTAACTACTACACCTAAGCTAAGCATAAATAAAAGTAGCATAGAAAATACAGGCATTTTCCATGCTATTGTGGGAACCGATTTAATTTTTTCAATAAATTCCCTTGCCATACTATTCTCGCAGATAAGTCCTATTGTGTTAGAGCTAACTATAGACATAAATACAATCACTAAAAAATTTATAATAAATAACGTAATCCTAGTTATGGATGTATTTTGCCATCTTTTTTCATCTAGTTTCTCCACTATTTTACCCCCATAAAAATTGTTAATCGTTTTCGTTAACACTTATTTGCTGATTTTTTGTCGTGTTTCAGTTTTCTGCCTTGATTTACAATATTACACTTTTATTGTAACACCTTATATAAGTTATTTCCACAAATAATAAATGTATATAAGCGATAATTCACAATTTTCTTTCTAATACAAAAAAACACCTAATAAAACTTATTAGGTGCCATTTAAATATTTAACCATAATAAAAAAGGTTCAAGATATATTCTATTTTTTTGTATCACCTCGTCTAAACCATCTTCATCATTAGAAAAAGTTATCTCATTAACATACTGTTTTACTCCATCTATAGCTATTTTAATAGAGTAACCTCGTCACTAGTAATATTTACATTTCTAAATTCTGAAGGTCCATTCCATACAATTAATCCAAACTTTCCTGTTTCATAATAATTTTGTTGTATATTATCACACACTAATTCTCCATTTATCCAGAAACTAATTCGGTTTACTTCTAATTTTACTTTTAACTTATATTTATTGTATTGCGCTTCACCAACCTTACCGCCTGCAAGGTTAACCTCTTTAATATTACCATTCTCGTCTTTCACATGTGCAATCAAATTATACGAACCCCATTTATTAACATTAGCCACAATACCTCCATCTCTAAATAGATCGTCACTTTGAGAGAATAATACAATTCCCATAGTATCACCATTTGCTGGATTATCAGCATGCCAATCTCCTAAAACTTTAGAATCTATTTCTAAGGTATATATATTTTTGTTAATATCTATTTCTTGATCTGAAATCGCCACACCAGTCTGCTGTTTTCCATTATCTACCACATAACTATCATTAGCC
Source organism: Clostridium algoriphilum (assembly GCF_020443705.1). GTDB lineage: Bacteria > Bacillota > Clostridia > Clostridiales > Clostridiaceae > Clostridium_AD > Clostridium_AD algoriphilum. The sequence continues at coordinate 14,715 of NZ_JAIZZK010000029.1, read as the reverse complement.
ACATGTAAATTTCCTGGTGTTTGGTCAAAAGTTAAACCTGAACCTTCAATATTTGTATGATCAATTGATGTGGTACTCTTAAAAGTTACATTTTTAAATTCTGTTGTTCCACCAAACACATTTAATCCAAATCGTCCTGTTTTATAATAATCTTGATTAGTATCACATACTAATTCACCATTAATCCAATAACTAATATGGTTTCCTTTTAATTCCACTTTTAAATTGTACTTGTTATCTTCTGTTTTTGGAACTATACCCTCTACCAAATCCTTAACTTTTGGATTACCATTATCATCAAATTCTCCTGTAAACACAAATACTCTATAATTACCATATTTATTAACATTTGCTATAATAGATCCTTTTTTAGGATCTTCATTTTGTGATAATAATACAATCCCAGCGGTATTACCTGTATCTAAAAGATTAGCTTCAGCCTCTAAAGTATACGTTAATTTTTTATCAGCATTTGTTTGTTCTGCTACTGTGAATCCATCACCTTCATTGTTTCCTACATAAGCACCCTTCTTAACATACCAAGATCCACTAGTGCTAAAATTAGTTAAATCTTTAATAATATCACTTGTGTCCTTACCGTAAACATTTAAGTTAGCTGTTTTTTGGGCCTTTGCATCTTTAGAAGTAGCAGTTAAAGTTGTACTTCCTACTTTTTTTGTTTTAAATGTGGTCTGTGTATCATCTTGACTTACAATTTCTAATACCTCAGGATCTGAAAATTTCCATGTAACACCTTGAGATACTGTTGTAGGAATCGTAGTTGTATAAATAGAAAATTCATCGCCTACAGTCTTTTCTAGTTCTTCTTCACTTAATGATACTAAAACAGAGCTCTTTCCCTTAATATCATTATTCCAAATACCACTTAATGGGTAATATTTAATTGTAGCTTTTGTTTTTCCTCCAAGTGAGTATACTTCTATTCCTTCACTAGAACGATTAGGGAAAATTTGAGTTGCACCACATACCTCCCCGTTATTTCCATATAATTCTACAGATGATGAATCTACAAAAATATTCAATTGAATTTTACCATCTTTTGTTTTATTTACCTTACTACTATATGACTGTAAGAAAACACTTGAATTACTTGGTGACTTTCCTGATTTTGAACGATCAATTGTTATCTTTTCAGTTTGAGTATTATATTTAACTATTGTTTCTTGCCCTGCACCAACACGTAATTTAAATCCAACTTCTGTTGTATTTTCATCTGGTTTAAACTCTGCAACAATTTCATATTGACTTCCTGATAAATCACTCAGAATATTAGGCTTATCTTGAGAAATTGTAACATTTTCAAAGTTCTTGACACCTTTACGTAGTTTTTTATATTCTTTGATTGGTTGTTGAGTTAAACGTATTCCTTCATTTGTATTAACTAGTTTTAATTCGCTTTGTAAAGTAAATTGTCCATTAAATGTTTTTGTTATTGGAGCAATGTTATTACAGTAATCCCAATTATTCATCCAGTTAATCATAATTCTTCTTCCATCAGGTGTACCATTTTCATCTGTGCCAGAGTAAGTTTGAGCTGCATATGAATCTTTAGCAAAATTCATAACACTACGCTCATCATTATCAGGAACAAATTTCCAAACACCATCTACCAACTTAAAATCACCAACACGATAATATCTTCCGCCTTCACTTAATACCCATTTGTTTTTACCACTATCTACTACTTCTAATTTAAATAAATCTGGACATTCTGTTTGAATTTCTGGTTGCATTCCCTCGGGTTTCCAATGCTTTAAATCAGTTGATGAGAAGAATCGTAGTGGTCCACCTGCGACTACCATCATCCACTTTCCAGATTCTTCATGATAGAATACTTTAGGATCCCTAAATGCCCCATTATTTAATGGATCATTTTCTGTTGAAATAACAGGATTACCTTCATATTTAGTCCATGTTCTTCCATTATCTTTACTGTATGCGATACTTTGTTTTTGTTTTTCTGTACCCTTATCATTTAGATAATCTTGAGTATAGATTGCAACTAATCCGCCACCTTTAATTCCATCAAAGAAACCACTAGTATTATCTTTATCTACAACTGCTGATCCTGAGTAAATTGTTCCGCCTTTATCTGGATTCAAAGCAATTGGTAGTTCTTTCCAATGAATTAAGTCTTTACTAACTGCATGTCCCCAATGCATTGGTCCCCATACAGCAGCATCTGGATTATATTGATAGAATAAGTGATATTCCCCCTTAAAATAAACCATTCCATTCGGGTCATTTGCCCATGCCTTAGCGGGGGAATAATGATACTGTTCACGATAATTTTCTAAATAATCGGTTGTAACGCCCTTATTACTACTCGGACTGTGTTTTTGACTTAGTGATGATTTGTATGAAATATCTGACTTAGAAGTTTTTCCCTCTGCTAACGCTCTTATTGAAGAAATAATTGTTGTTGTCATAATCATAAGTACAATTATTATTAGTTTTATTGTTTTTCCCTTATTCATTTTATATCCCCCCCAAATTTAGTTCGAAAACTCAATTGTATAAACAATTCCTCCCATAACTGTGATTGCACTATTTTGTGATAACGTTTTCAGTTAAGCCAAATTGAATAATGCTATAAATATATTATGAACCTATTTAATGTTATTTTCGCCTGTATTTTGTCATTGAAATCATTACAATTGTAATGATTCTGAAAAGTTTCTTAATAGAAATCTGTGTTTTCCTAATGAAAGTAAGGTAAAAACTATTAAAAAATACTTTTCGAAAAATTACAAAGAAGATGTTGTAAAGTTCATTAACACAGCTAAAGGCAAAACACCTAATATAATTTATTAGATGTCTTCCTAAATTTTAGCCATAATAAAAATCGGCTAAAATATAACGTATTTTTTTATTGCATCAGCTACACCATCTTCATCATTAGAAAAAGTAATGTCATCAGCATATTGTTTCACTTTGTCTGGGGCATTGCCCATAGCAATTCCAATACCTGCGAATTCAATCATATCAATATCATTATAATTATCTCCTATAGCAATTATCTCTGATCTTTGTATATTAAGCTTTTGCATCAAGATCTCTATAGCTGAAGTTTTTGAAGCATTATTGGGCATTATTTCTAGATACGTAGGCTTTGAGGGATATACATTTAAATCACTTGAGTGAACACTTTTAATTTTTGCATTCAATAATTTTATGTCATTTGGTTTTCCCATACATAAAATTTTATTAGGTCCAGAATTTTCATTTTCCCACGTATTAAATAGATCAGTAAAACTTGTAATATTGGGGGTGATATTAGTTATTTCACTCTCCTGCTTAGCCCACTCATCTAACTCTTCAATATACCATTCATCATCTTTATATAAACTCATATGAACATTTAATTCTTTAACAAAACTATATACTTGTGTGACATCTAAAATTGCTATACCGCTACTTGATAAAATGTTAGCTTTGGCGTCTATAACTAAAGCACCACTATAACAAATAATTGGTTGCCTTATATTAAGTTCTTTTTGCAAAAATAATATTCCCTTTGGCATTCTTGCAGACACCAATATTACTGGAATTTGTTTTTCATTTGCAGCTACTCTAATTATATCATTTGTTTTTTGTGAAATCTTATGCTGAGAATTAAGCAATGTCCCATCAATGTCCAAACATATCATTTTAATTTTATTCATAATTATATTTCCCCCTTATTCTATAATATTCAACTCAATATTATGATATTTAATAATGTCCACATATAAAGTTGGTGGTATGCGGTCAGTAATAATGATATCGATTTGATCCCAGTTCAATCCTTTATAATAAGCAGTTTTTCCATACTTTTCAAAGTCTGCAAGTAAAATAACTTTATCAGACTGTTTTGCAGAGGTTTGCTTAATGAAAGCGTCTTCATGGTTAGCATAATAAATTCCATCCACCGTTATGGCAGCGGCACCTAAAAATGCTACATCAAAATGAATTCCTGAAATAGAATTCTTATAGTCTATATTGTAGAAAAAGCGATTGGCTTTGTTAAGACACCCACCTATGCAATGAACAGAAACCTCTTTGTTTTCTGAAAGTATTTCTATATTATCAAGAGAGTGAGTAAATATTGTAACATTTTTATTTAGTCCCTTTGCAAGATAACTTACTGTTGTAGATACATCAAAGAAATAATGTTCATTATCTTTAATAAACATTAAAGCTCTTTTAGCTATCTCTTTTTTTTCTTCTGAATGAGCTTCAAGTCGCTGCCGATAATTTCTAATTGTATCTACTAAGCCAGGAAGAGTAACCCCCCCATGAGTACGAATTACAGTACCTTCTTCTACAAGTTTTACTATATCTCGCCGCGCTGTATCCCTAGAGATAGTAAACATGTTGCATATTTCATGAACAGATAGGTTACTTGAGTATTGTAAATATTCTAGTATTTTTAAAAGCCTCTCCTCTTGATACATATAATCACCTCATAACTAATTATAAGTATATATAAGTACATTGTCAATATATTAAGTATATGTAAGTATATACTTAACATGATTTATTTTAACTTAAAAGTTTTTGGAGCTACCCTGTAAATCACAATTAACGCAACTGCCATGTATACAACAGTTGTTATAATAATTCCTGTAGTGAAATAATATGAAGATGTCCTAATTTGAAGACAAAGATAGCTAGCAAAATACATAACTGTGTTTATTATTTTAAATAATGGACTTTTTACCGTTAGCTGTTCTGTATAAGGCTGTAATACATAATACATAAATAAATGATGTATAGAAAAAAAGCAAGCTAAGCAAATTATACACAAAAACAAAGGGATCATTTTAATAAGTTGTGAGCTATCGCTAGCTATTATAATACAGGCTATAGCGACGCATAAAGTTAATGCTGGTATAATGTTAATAATAACTACCCTCTTAAGCCTTGAAGTGAAGTTGGATAAGATTACATTTGCCTCTCTATAATAAGCATATCTTAATAAACTTACGTCACAATTATAAAACATAGCTTTGCAGATTCTTTCTCCCGTTGATATACTGTACATTATAAACACCAACATTGGAATACTATCTTTAATTGTGTTCACTAATATTCCACGCTTACTTGCCATAAAAAATACAAAGTACAGCGCAATTAAAAGTAAAATAAATATTAATATAATTCTTTGCTTTATTGGATTAATCATTATTCTTCTAAAACGCAGAAAAAATAATGAGTTTAGATATTCATACCCCTGCTTTTCGTCATATTGTTTTGTATTTAAATCTTCCCTACTCATTCTCTCTTCATCTATTTTCACAGTTGCAAATGTAATTCCATTTTTTATATTTTCTATATTATATAAATTTTCCTTAGTTAATAATACTTTTGCAATTTGTGTATATCTCTTATATCTCCATATATATATATAAGAGGCGACCCCGATACCAAGTACAGTAATAACAACATAAGAGTTAAATAATATTAAATTAAAATCAATAGTGTACCCTAATAGAGGTAACCCATATGCAAGAAAAAGCCCACCAATAATTACGGCTGACATATATAATCCTTTCTGTTTTAACATTACTTCAGTCTTATCATATATGAAAAGCTGTAACCACTCTCCAATTAATCTAAAAGCTATTACTTCCCCAATAAGCATTATAGCTCTTAGTGGAGTATAGCCTATAATTAAATCTATGATCATTACAGGAATTACAAAATAAATAAAGTTAGTAATGTTTCTATATAGTAGTTCCCCAAGATAATAGTCTCTTGCGTCAGCCTTCATTAAGGTTATCATATTAAAGGCTGCTATATTGTTTTCATCAAGTATTATAGTTTTCATAAGTGGTCCCATAACAAGACTTAAAAAGAAAAATATGTGTATAAAAGCAGGTTGTAATTTTGTAATGTCATGAGTGATTAAATAAGATGGTAAAATAATCATTATGCCCAAGTATATAACTTTTCCTATGAATCCACCAAACACTCCTAATATACTGCGTATAACACCTATAATTAATTTAGCATGTGTTCTTTTATATAAATTATCGGGTATTTTTTTGCCAAGAATGGGTAATCTTTTAAGGAAATATATAAAAGTATTAGCTTGCTCTACGAAAGAGACCTTGAAGCTATTTATAAATAGACTAATCATTGCCTTTCTCCTTTAATATCTCAACAATTTTTTCTTCAAATTCAACACTCTTTAAAACCTCACTATCTACTTCTTCTAAAATATAATTATTTAGAACCAATATTTCATCACATAAATCTGTAGCTAGTTGAAGAATATGTGTAGAAAAAATAATAATGTGCTCACTTTTCATTTTTATGATTAAGTTTTTAATTTCTAATGCCACCACTACATCGAAAGAAGTCAAAGGTTCATCTAGTAAAATTACAGGAGGTTTAGTTATCAAAATACAAATCATTTGCATTTTATTTTTCATTCCGTGAGAATATCCCTTTATTAAGCGATATCTATCTTCCTCATTGATCTTTATAATATCAAAATACTCATCTATGGTGAGTAACTTTTTAATCTTATCCTTATTTATATCAATATAAAACCTTAGAAATTCATATCCGGTTAAAAATTCCGGAAGGGCAGGTTCAGAAAAAACATATCCTACCTTTCTATAGTTTATATCCTCAGTTTCTTTTCCATCTTCAATAATAGTAACATTACCATTATCATACTTAATTTCTCCACTAATACAGTTAAAAAGAGTTGTCTTACCTGCTCCATTTCGCCCCAACAATCCATAGATTTTCCCTTTTTCAAATGTATATGATACTTTTTTTAGTACTTGTTTATCACCATAACTTTTATCTATGTTTTTAAGTACTAATTTCATTTTTTTTGCCCCCTAATTACTATTACGTGAATTATATTATAATAATTGTTTTTTCTCACATGAATATTATACCATTAATTAATGAATCCGTTATTGCATTTTTTCCCGAAAACATTTTCTTTACAAGTGCTTATTAAAAATTAATTTCTTGGTAACTAAATCATTTCAACCTTTTACTCATAAGTCCTTTAATAATATGATAAAATATATAAAATAAGGTGAAAAATAAAACTTTACCATGTCACTGGTTAGGAGGTATTAATTATTGATCAATGTTTTGATAGTTGAAGATGATCCCATGGTAGTAAAATTCAACAAATATTATTTAGAACATGTTGGTGGTTTTCAATTAAAAGGTGTTGCTGCTTCAGCTGAAGATGCATTTAAAATTTTAGAGGAAGATCCTATAGATTTAATATTATTAGATATATACATGCCTGGAATGGATGGGCTTGAGCTACTCTCACAGCTTAGAAAAACCGATAAAAATATTGATGTTATTATAGTAAGTGCTGCAAAAGACAGCGCAAGTATAAAAAAGGCGCTCCAAAATGGGGCTGTTGATTATCTAATTAAACCTTTTGAATTTGAACGTTTTAATTCGGCATTATCATCTTTTAAAAACAGAGAAAAGTTTATGAATAGTTCTAAAAATATAAGTCAAGAGGAATTAGATAAGCTTTTACTTCACAATGAGAAACCCTCTAACCTTGAATCCTTTCCTAAAGGCGTTGATAGAAACACATTAAAGCTTGTATGGGATAAAATATTAGAAATAAAAGATACAGCTTTTTCAACAGTTGAATTGGCAGTTCTTTTAGGAATATCAAGGGTCTCTATTCGAAAATATCTAAACTTTCTAGAAGAAATAAACGTTTTAAAAAAAGAATTGATTTATGGTTCTCTCGGAAGACCAATTTATAAGTATAAATTATTAAAGTCAAATACTAATTTTATTAACAGGTATTTATAATACACTAGGTAGTTTATCTATGTAAGCATATAAAATATATAACCTTATGGGTCTATATGTTTTATATGCTTACTTTAATTACAAAACACTTTATAAAGTTTAATATACTACTAAAGTTTTTCTTATTGTTTTATAATTTCATTATAATAATTAAATGCAATAATAAAATAGGAGGTATTTCATATGAAATCTGATGTAAACGTTAAACCCAAAAACTCACCGAGTTTTATATCTAAAATTACTACTTTAAAGATAGGTGTTATTCCATTACCCTTGTACTTAGTTATATCATGTGTTATCTTTGCCGCTTCTTTTTATGGAAAACTTCCAGCAGATATGATTGGTGGTTTTGCGACAATTATGATTATGGGTATACTGTTAGGTGAGGCAGGAAAGAACATACCAATATTAAAAAATATTGGTGGTCCAGCAATATTAGCATTATTTGTTCCATCTTATATGTTATATGCAAACCTTTTAAATCCGAGCACTGTGAAATCGATTGTTGCAGTAATGAAAACCTCAAACTTTCTATACTTATATATTTCTGTTTTAGTAGCGGGAAGTATACTCGGAATGAATAGAAAGGTATTGATTAAAGGATTTACTCGTATGTTTGTTCCCCTGATTGTTGGAACAATTGCAGCTGTATCCACAGGTATACTTGTAGGATTATTATTTGGATATACACCTTATAGAACCTTCTTTTTTATTGTAATGCCAATTATTGGAGGAGGAATAGGTGAAGGAATACTCCCTCTAACATTATCGTATTCGGAAATTCTTCATCAAGGTCAACAGGTATTTATAGCTCAAATGATTCCAGCTGCATTGCTTGGAAATGTTGTAGCAATTATTTCAGCAGGCTTATTAAAGCGTTTTGGTGAAAAAAGGCCAGAACTTACTGGTAATGGTACATTAGTTAAAAGTGGTGATGATAGTGAAATGTTAAATGATACGACCCCAGATAAGGCTATAGATTTCTCCTTAATGGGAGCTGGACTATTAATCGCTTGTACTCTTTTCATATTTGGTAGCCTTTTAAGTAAATTCATTCCAATTCCCGGGCCAGTTATTATGATCTTTACAGCGGCGATATTAAAAATTTTAAAGCTAATGCCAGAAAAAATGGAACAAGGTGCATATCACTTGTATAAATTCATATCTGGGTCCTTAACCTTCCCACTAATGATTGGCCTTGGAGTATTATACGTGCCATGGGGAGAATTAGTAAATGCCATTACTCCAGCATACATTACAATATGTGCATCTACAGTTTTAGCTATGATTTCCTCAGGTTTTTTTATTGGGAAATATGTAAATATGTATCCTGTAGACGCTGCAATTGTAACAGCATGTCACAGTGGACTTGGTGGCACAGGAGACGTAGCAATATTATCATCTTCAGACCGTATGGAATTAATGCCTTTTGCACAGATTGCTACTAGAATTGGTGGAGCTTCAATGGTAGTAATAGCAGCGTTATTAATGAAATTTGTTTCTTAGTAACTTAGTTAAGTGGAGGAATAAATTTAGAATCAACAACTTAAATATACAAAATAAAGAGGTGCTTTATTGCATCTCTTTATTTTTATATATAAAAGTTTGATAAAAAAATATATAATAGATATAAGACAGAAATAAAATTACAGGAAATGAGGTAATAACAGTGAAAAAAACGATTAGGTTGCAAACAAAGCTCACCATATTAGTGATACTAGTTGTCTTTATTTCCATCTCTATAATTATATTATTTGTAACCTCATGGATGACAAATAATATAGAAAGTAAGGTTAAAACAAATATAATGAATGTTGCTGAAATTGTCGCGCATTCACCAGAAGTAAAAAAGGCATTAGAAATAAAAGATAAAAATAAAATCATAGGCATTTATGTAAATTCTTTGTTAAAAGAAGTAGCCCAAATAGAATATATTATTGTAGTTGATATGAATGAAATAAGATATTCCCATCCTAATCCACAAATGATAGGTAAAAAGTTTACTGGTGGTGACGAATATAACGTTCTAAATAAAGGAGAAACTTATATTTCTGAAGCTAGCGGAACCCTTGGAAAAGCATTAAGAGCTTTCACTCCGATATATGATATTAATAATAAACAAATAGGTTTTGTAGCTGTAGGAACCCTCACACACAGTATAGAAAAATCAAAACATACAGCTATTATGTATTTAATTCTTATTACTTTAGGAGCTTTAACTGTAGGAATCATAGGAGCTTTTTTATTAGCTAAGAACATAAAAAAGACATTACTTGGGCTAGAGCCACAGGATATAGCAAAACTTTATAATGAAAAAATGAGTATAATTGATGCCATTCACGAAGGCTTGGTAGCAGTTGATAAGAATGGACAAATAACACTCATTAATGACTCTGCATTAAAAATATTACAATTAGAAAATGAATATAATAAAAATCAAATAATAGGACAAAAAATGGATGTTCTATTTCCAACTACTCGTTTATTATCCATAACACAATTAGGATTATCTGAATATGACCAAGAACAATATATAAATAACACTTTAATTATGACTAATAGAGTTCCAATAAAAGATAAGCAGAAAATCATTGGTGCGATTGCCACTTTTAGAGATAAAACTGAGGTAACTAATCTTGCTGAAGAGCTAACTGGTGTAAGGCAAATCGTTGAAGCGCTTAGAGCAAACAATCATGAGTTTATGAATAAGCTTCATGTCATACTAGGATTGATACACATTGGAGAATTAGATGATGCTAAAAAATATATTACTAACATAACTGAGAAAACGCAGAAGCTTTTAAGTGAAGTTACAAATAAAATTAAGAATCCCACTATTGCGGCATTAATGCTAGGGAAATTTAGCAGAGCAAAAGAATTAAAAATAAATTTAATCATTGATGAAGCTACAAATCTCGAGAATAACCTTAGAAATATTTCTAACAATGCCTTAGTAACCATAATAGGAAATTTAATAGAAAATGCAATGGAAGCCGCTAGCAAAAGTATAAAAGAAGATAAATATGTTAATGTTAGAATTCAAGAAAGCACTAAAGAAATTAAAATTATGGTTCAAGATTCAGGAATTGGAATAGAACAAAAATATCTTAAAACAATATTTGAAAGAGGATATACTACAAAAGCAGGTAGTTCTGGAATTGGTCTAGCCCTGGTTAAAGAAGCCATTGATAATTTAGAAGGTAAAATAACTGTGACATCTCAAATAAACAAAGGAACAATAATCACAGTAATATTGCCTAACTATAATACTCATATATAAGCTATTCATCCCTTAACTTATAAAGAATGAATAGCTTGGAATTAAATTAGAAACTTTAATGATGGTTCCTACTTATAAAAAAAATTATGATAGGCTTGTAAGAAGCCTATCATAATTTATACATAAAACAAGAGGGGCATCAATTAACTAACTTAATGAATATACAAAAACTAGTTCCTTTGTCTAATTCACTACTTACATAAATTTCTCCCATATGGGCATCTACTATAGACTTTACTATAGATAAACCTAGCCCGTATCCCCCATACTTTCTTGACCTATGGGCCTCACTTCTGAAAAACCTATCAAATATATCAAATAGATCTTTTTCGGGTATACCTGTTCCGTTATCTTCAATCTTAAGAACTAAAAAAGATCCTAAAGGCTTATCAATGGAGTTCACACTAATACTAACAACTCCATTTGTTTCATCTGTATGTTGTATTGCATTTTGTACTAAGTTATAAATTATTTGTTTGATTTGATTTTTATTCACTTTAACTAACAAGTTATTTGTTAATTTTAATTGTATTTTTCTTTGACCAGCGAGTATTTTAAGTTGGGGATATACTTCTTCTATAATATCCTTAATATTTTCGTTTTTCATTTCAACTTTTATCTGTTGATCTAGCTTAATAAGCATTAAAAGTTCATTAACTAACTCAGTAAGACGTTCGCTCTCTATTAAAATACTATTTAAAGCTATATTTAACTGGTTTTCATTTTTAGCTGCTCCACGAAGTAAAACCTCAACAAAACCATGAATAGACGTAAGCGGAGTCCTCATTTCATGAGAAGCATCTGAAATAAATCTTTGCATCTTATCCTTTATAAATTGTTCCTTTTCAAAAGATGTTTCTATCCGTTTAAACATACCATTAAAAGCGTCAGAGAGACTATCTATTTCAAACTGACCATTGTCTATAGGTAATCTCAAATTTAATTGTCCTACTGTTATTTTATCTAATGTGTTCGTCAAGTTATACAAAGGTTTTAAAGTATATTTTAAAACTGTTATTCCAATTAATATACCTAAAATTATTATTACAATAGAGGCCACAATATAAAAATATACTTGCTTGCGTAACATTGTATTTATTGGTTCTACCGTGGTGCTTATTTGAATTAGACCAAGTGTTAGAGGTCCAGAACTAATTTTTTTAAATTTAAGCATATCCCTATTGTGAGTCTTATTTTCAATTATTTTATAGTTTTCTCCATTTCCACTTTCTTTAAGTAACCTTTTATATTCCTCTCGTGTTAGATTAGGGGGTGTTATATCTCCATTTATTCCTTTACTTTCAGATAGAATTTCACCTTTTTTATCAACTATAACCACACTAGTATTACGGTCAGAAATTAAATTAACAAGAAACTTCGCCTTTAATTTAGAATTGTTTGAGGATTTTGACTCTTGCAGATCGTCTTTATCCAAATCATGTAATCTAGCCTCAAGAACTTGGTTTTTTCCTGATAATAAATAACTTCTAGTAATAAAGAATTGAGATATCCCCATAATAATGAGCAAAAGCATTAGCATTAAAGACCATCTAATTAATAACTGCCATTTTAAACTTTTTGATTTAAATGCCGCTTTAATCCTTGTCATAATATTACAGCCTTATATCCAACTCCACGTAAAGTGCAGATAACGTTATGTCCCTTATCATGAATTTTATCTCTCAAGTATCCTATGTATACTTCAACAATATTTTCCTCACCATTAAAGTCATAACCCCAAACTTTTTCTAATATAATTCGTTTACTTAATACTAAACCGTTATTAACTATTAAATATTTAAGTAAGTTATATTCAGTTAGAGATAACATCAAGAGCCTATCCTGATAAATAATTTCATGTGCACCATCATCTATAGAAAAATCTCCTACTCTAATAATATCTAATAATTCTGGAAACGTGCTTCTAAGTCTAGCATTAATTCGAGCTACTAATTCTTTAAAACTAAAGGGTTTAACCATATAATCATCTGCACCTAAATTAAGTCCTCGGACACGGTCATCTATTTCATCTTTAGCTGTTAACATTATTATAGATGTTTTTATATATTTTCTTATTTCTAAACATGCTTCATAACCACTAATTCCAGGTAGCATTATATCAAGAATTATAATATGAGGTCTTATTGCTTTTGCTTTATCTACTGCCTCTATACCGTCATATGCAGTATGGATAGTAAATCCTTCAGCCTCTAATCCCATTTTTATGAATTCAACTATACTTTCCTCATCATCTACTATTAAAATATTTATTTGTTTTTTTTCTTGTATGCTCATATTCTTCTAATTCTGTAATTCTTTAAAATTTCATCCATAACCCAAGTTGTTCGTGCAGCACTAACCCCTTTACTCGGGCTTACTCCGACACCGTTAAGTTCATTTACGATTACTTGAATTAATTGTTGTTGTATATGAACTGGCTTTAAAATGTGCAGCGGAGTGGTCTTCTCAAGAGTTGTAAGTAAAATCGGTTCTTCTCCATAAGTTGAAAATGATATCTTTCCGCGACTTCCGACAATTTCATTCATATCATAATCTGAAAAACTTGAAAAACACCAGGCCCCAGTTCCTTTTACTCCAGATTCAAATGAAAGTGAAGCTGTAACAATGTCTTCTGCTTCATACAGTTTTGCCTGGTTACCTGCATGACCAACTGCCTCTTTAATTGGTCCCAAAATATAATCTAAAGTATCAAGAGTATGAGAAGCAAGATCCAAAAATTGTCCTCCACCTGAAATTTCTGGTATTACTCTCCATGGAAATTCTCCAGATTTCGGATCACATTTAACTGCTTTCCTGTATAAAACAACTGTAACTAAACGTACTTCTCCAATTTCCCCAGAATCAATCAATTCTTTAACCTTGTTGAAACGATCCAAAGCCCTTCTGTAATACGCTACAAATAATGGTACACCAGCATTTTCACATGCCTCAATCATAGCTGTGCATTCTTCAAAATTTCGTGCCATTGGTTTTTCAACATAAACTGGTTTTCCTGCTTGTGCACATTTCAATGTATACTCTTTATGAAATGCAGGTGGAGTAGCTACGTAAACTGCATCAACATCAGGGTCATCTATTAATTTTTGCGCATCATCATACCACTTTGGCACGTTATGGCGCAATGCATAATCTTTAGCTAAATCTCCATTACGACGCATTACGGCCACTAATTGAGAATTTTTAGAATTTTGAAAACCAGGTCCACTCTTAACTTCAGTAACATTCCCACATCCAATAATTCCCCAGCGTATCGTCTTCATTTTAATCAATCCCCTTATTATATTATATTATTTACGTTTTCATTATACTTACTCTAATTGCACCTAAAAATATTTTAATATAAGTATATCAAAAATATGAATCATTAGTAAAGGACTTTAATGATAGTATCTTTATAAATAAAAAAAAGATGACAAAAGCCATCTTTTTTAACATTTCCACAAAATAAAACCACTAAGATAAACTTAGTGGTTTTTTATAACCTGGCGACGACCTACTCTTCCACAAGGTTACCCCTGCAGTACCATCGGCGCATTGAAGCTTAACCTTCGTGTTCGGTATGGGAACGGGTGTTACCTTCAGGCCATAATCAC
>NZ_JAIZZK010000028.1 GCF_020443705.1 Clostridium algoriphilum | reverse complement strand
CAATTATAACAAATAGAGGGGGTCATTGTTTTTTTTATTATAAAAGTAGCTTAAACCCTTGCTAATGCAAGGATTCAAATAAATAAAACAAAGATAGTGTTAACACTATCATAAAAACAAAGGAGACGATATTATGAAAAAAACATTATCACGTATTTCAATTATTGTATTTATGGTAACATTAAGTATTGTAAGTGGTTTAAATGGAAGTATCATTGGCATGGGTGAACCTGTTAATGCAATTAAAACACAGCAAGTTAAAGTAAGCGAACTACCGGAGATAAAAAGACCAGATGCTTCACTTGCGTTATTAAAAGCGGGTAATGAAAGATATCAACAAAACAAACTATCGCAAGTTGATTTAAGTAGTGCAAAGCGAGAAACGTTAGTAAACAGTCAAAATCCATCTGCAGTTGTTATTACTTGCTCAGATTCTCGTGTACCACCTGAACTTATTTTTAATCAGGGACTTGGTGATTTGTTTGTTATTCGTGTAGCAGGAAATGTCATGGATAAAATTGAAGTCGGAAGTGTTGAGTATGCGGTAGAACACTTAAACACTTCACTTATAATTGTAATGGGACATGAACATTGTGGCGCTGTAGGAGCGGCGGTGGAATCAAATGGGAAAAAAGGACAGGGGAATATTGGAGCTATAATAAATAAGATAGAACCATCTATAAAAAAGATAAAGTCTCAAAATTTGCAGGGTGAAGAGTTAATTGAAGCAGTAAGCATTGAAAATATTAATAACTCTACGCGTGATATAAAAAAATCAAAAGTAATTAAAGAAGAATTAAAAAATGGCAAAATAAAAATAGTAGAAGCGAAATATATGTTAAATACAGGTAAGGTTGAATGGCTAAATAATTAATTAGAACTAATGGGACATTTGAAAACGTTTATATTTTAGGCTTTTTAATTAAACTGTAAAAAGTGACTATAGAACTTATAGTCACTTTTAATTTTGATATAATGCATTAGTTAGTTGGCTGTAGCACAACTAGGTTATTTCCTAGTTTAGGGTTTTTCCAATTAAGAACTAAACACGAATCTAATTTAGGATCATACATATTAACTGCTTCATCACTCATGAACATTTTTAAGTTAAAGGCTGCATATATGAAAGCTGCCTTTTTTTTATTCACACTGGCATATTTTCTCATATTAATTAATCCAGAAGCTGTGCCGGCTAGATTAAACGAAGGATCATATAAGCTGTTACGACTGTCAGAAACAATTAACTTCACATTTTCACGAAGTTTGGATACTAATTGTCTTAAAAGACTCATACCACGTCCTTGGGGAAGATCTACTTCTGTTATCCCATAACTTAAACTTTCACATACTTTACTCCAAAGTTCTCTATCACATTCTTTATCGATTTCTAAGCAATCTCCAAGGGTTATGGACTCAAGGTATCTTAGATCGTGGAACACATTACAATTTGCTATTAGGTCACAAAAATCAATTATAACAGGCTTATCTTCAGTTATTATAATATTATCTCCCTGAAAATCTCCATGCGCATATGCCGTAAGACACATTACAGTTAAACTATTCCACATATTTTCATTGTTAAAATAATAATATGGGTTAGGTAACAACATATCCGTTCCATCTAGAGATATCCATTTTATATTTTTGTCTATCCCTATTGATTCAAAAGCTTGTACATATTTTTTATCCATATATCTGTATGAAAGTTCATTTTTGACTATTTCCATAGGAGACATGTACTTTTTAACATGCTCTTTGTTCCATGTAAATAAAAACTTAGTTATTGTTGATATTATGTTATTTTTAAGTTTATCTTCATTTAAAATTTTGTCCAAAAACGTCTCACTATTATATATATCATCTCCAGCTAAATCATATAAATTAACATACAATATAGCTTTGCTTTTATCATGGATTTTATAACTAGATATAAGTTTGGCAATGTACTTTTGCATATTGTTTTCTGAAGCTAGTCCATAGGCTTTTTGAAATACTTCTGCGTCATCATTTTTAGTTACTTTTAAAATACCTACTTTATTAGCAGTCCCATATTCAACCATAAATACACCTGCTTCAGACCTTCCACTTTTAAATGTTTTTAATACTTGAAAAGGAGCAATTTTATCTTTAGATTCTTCACCTATCTTATTGATTTGATTTATTACATCTACAATCTTCATATGTTATCTCTAGTGCGCCTAAGTACTACAAGTACCACACACTAAAATTATCACTTCCTTTTTTCTATACTCTTTTCTTAATAAATTCTATTAAATATATTATATTATAATCATTAAGAATACACAAATCATTACTGATAAAAATTTAAAATTAATGAGTTGTTATTTTTATTGGGTAAATTAGGAAATAATAATTTTACAAAAAATAGTAGAATGTGTTCTCGAAAGTTTAAAAGCAGAATTGATTAAATACATCAACGCTGCTTTTATGTTAGTGTTCTTATTAATGACAGTGATGATGATGGTGGTGATGATGGTGATGATGATGATGATGATGATGATGATGATGGTGTTTATGGTGTTTCTTTTCACACTTTGACATGAAATCGCTCCTTAACATTCGTCAATATATGATATGTATCTTAATTCAATGTGACACTAAAAGTCTGCTATATATACAAGATTATTTATATTTCAACTTATTAAGAATAGTTAGTGGGGTACTTAAGTAATGCCAATAATCATTCATATCTATAAAAATAGAGTACATATGTACTCTCTATATTGGTTTAAAAGAAAAGGATGAGAAGTTTAATGCAGACGGGTTTATTACAGTTAAAGCTAGACCAAATCCAATAATTATAACTAGACTTGCTATTATTAATTTTCTTTGAGCTTTTTCTTTAATATCAGATTTTAGCTCTTTTATTGCATTCATTCTAGCCTTAGCAGCATGAAGTTCTTCTATATTAAATCCATTACTTTCATTTTTTTTCATATTACATTGCTCCTTTATGTAGCTGTATAATACATAATATGAAATAATAGTTTAAATAATACATGAAATTATTGCACATATAATATATTTTATAATATATGATAACTGTAGAAATATTACATTATTAATTAGAACTGCTACATTTTAATTATGAGGGAAAATAACATCAATGTAATTTAATGATTGACGTAACTAAGGCACCCCAAAGGGTGCCTTAGTTACGTGAAATTCTATAGGTATAGTGCTTTACATAAAACAGAAAAAAGAAGTCTGCGGAACCACAAATAGTTTGAAGTTCTTGTTTATTTATATCAACACCTCCTTATGGTGATATCTACAAAATAAAAATACTGCATTTAGGGGGAACCCAATGCAGCATTTTATTACTAATCAATCTAATCTTATTATTATGTTAAGGTTGGTGTATTTAAATTATAGACCATTTGTACAAATTTTATTCACTTCTTTTAGTAAATAGTGGATTTTTATACTTTTGAAGGATATTAACATAAATAGCATAATTGTCTATTTTTATATTGACACTCCTAATATTCTTGTGTACTATTAACATAGGTTACTAGAACATTAATGTAATTTCTGAAAGGAGCTAAAACCATGGATAAGGAATTTAATGATAAAACCCCTATATATTTACAAATTATGGACATAATAAAAATGGACATAGTTACAGGAAAGCTAAAAGCAAAAAATAAATTACCATCGGTAAGAGAAATGGCAACTAATTTGAATGTTAATCCAAATACACTTCAAAGATCCTACCAAGAGCTCGAAAGACTTGGAATTGTATATACTCAAAGAGGCACCGGAACATTCGTAGGGGAGGAAAAAAATATGGTGGATGATTTAAAAAATGATATGGCAAAGGAAGTTATAGATTCATTTATACTTAGAATGAAAAGCTTAGGCTTTACATCTAATGAAATAATAAAATTTGTTTCAAATGAAACTAAGGGGGTAAAACAAAATGGATAACATACTAGAATCTAAGAAAATATGTAAGTCATATATGAATAAGAAAGCTTTACGTGGTGTGGATCTTAATATATTACCAGGAAAAATTGTAGGACTTCTTGGTCCGAATGGTAGCGGTAAGACTACATTTTTAAAAATAGCTGCAGGCATACTCCATCCATCTTCAGGAGAAATATTGGTAGATGGCCATAAACCGGGTGTTTATACAAAGTCAGTAGTTTCTTATTTACCAGATAATGAGTACCTTTTTAAGTGGATGAAAGTAAAGGATGCAGTGATGTATTTCAAGGACTTTTATACTGATTTTGATGTAAAGAAGTCAAAGGAATTGCTTGAATTTATGAATCTTGATGAAAATAGTCCTGTAAAAAGTTTATCAAAGGGAATGAAGGAAAAGTTAAAGCTTACATTAGTACTTTCAAGAACTGCTAAACTTTATATACTTGATGAACCACTTGGTGGAGTAGACCCTACAGCTCGAGAAAAAATATTAAATGCTATAGTCAGTAACTTTAGTGAAAATAGTTCCATGATAATTACTACACATCTGGTAAATGATATAGAACGAATTTTTGATGATGTAGCATTTATATCTGATGGAGAGATAATATTAAAGGGTAATGCAGAAGAGTTACGAATGACAAGAGAAAAATCAATTGATGAATTGTATAGGGAGGTATTTCAATAATGTTTAAGCTTGTAAAATATGAATTAAGAGCAAATTTTATGACCATAGTTGGTATTTGTATAACAGTTATAATTGCTAACCTGCTTCTTATGACGAAGAAGGGAAACTGGGACATAGCAGTACCCGCATTGTCTACCTGCTTAATTATTGGAGCAGCAATAGTAATATTTATATCATCATTACAAATCATGAGTAAGTATTTGTACGAAAACACAGGATACCTCCTATTTACACTTCCACAATCTGGAATGTCAATAATGGCATCAAGGCTTATAACCTCTTTAATACAAATATCATTTGTTGTTTTAGTATCTGGTTTAATGAGCTATTTGACTTTGACAGACAAAATATCCTTCAGTTTTCTAAAAAATATTAAAATTAATCAAGTAATATATTATTCCATGAGCTATATATTTATGATTATTTCGTTCCTAAGTATTATCTACTTTTGTATGGTTATTGGGAAAGTGGCTTTAAAAGGTAAAAAATTAGGTAAAATAGGTTCTTTTGTAATTTTTATAGTATTATCTATGGTAATAAGTTGGCTATCATTTAAACTTACAACGATGCTGCCTCAAACACTTAACCTTAGTAATTTTTCAATATCTTCCAATGATATATTGAGTTCTGATTTCTCAGTTTCAGGTGGGGCATTAAATATTAATATAGCAAGTACCATATTTGATATTCTAACTTTTGTTGGCTTTTTCATGTATACTTCCTATCTTATTGATAATAAATTGGATCTTTCATAAGTTTATAAAATTCTAACATATTATAAATTTAATATAGGAATAGATTGTAAAAACACTTCTAAATTTTTAGGAGTGTTTTTGTTATAAGTGAGTTTATATTTAACACTTGAAAATCTATATTGTAAAAGGTTTTGGTTAGCACCATAAGAGGGCTACTTCTTGAACAACTTATGTGTTTTATGTTAAATGAGAAAATAAATCTTATTATAACTTTAACAGGAGTATTTTCACCTAAGTTTGGATGGAAAAAGATTTAGTATTTTTATGATATAATAGTTTTTACGAAGAGTTTATGTTATGGAGGACTAAAATGAAAAAACTATATACAGATATATATGATAATATAAAAAATGAAATTCATAAAGGAAGTTATAAAGCAGGAGAAAAACTTCCGTCAGAAAATGATTTTTGTAAAGAGTATGGTGTAAGTAGAGGTACTGTTAGAAAGGCTTTAGAGATGCTAGCAGAGGAAGGACTTGTTAATAGTCTTCATGGAAAGGGTGTATTTGTATTAGAAAATAATTTTATTACTTTTTCTGTTGGTGGCCTAGTTAGTTTTAAGGAAGCTAGTAAAATTAATAATAAAATATTTGTGACATCGGTACCTAAATTTGAAGAAGTTATAATTGATGAAGCTCTAAGCAAAAAAAGTAATTTACCTAGAGGGGAAAAAGCTTATAAAATATATAGAGTACGATGTTTAGAAGATGATCGAATAATTTTTGACATCAATTATTTTTTAAAGGATGTAGTGCAAGGATTAACTAAAGAAATTGCAGAGAAATCTATTTATGAATATATTGAAGGAAAATTAAGTATAAAAATAGGATTTGCGAATAAAATAATTCAAGTTGAAACTGCAACTACTACGGATAAATTAAATTTAGATATGAAATTTTATGATTTTGTTGTGGTTGTAAAAAATTATGTGCACTTAAATGATGGAAGCCAATTTGAATATACTGAATCTCGTCATCGCCCAGACCGTTTTGTATTTTCTGATTTTGCTCGTCGCCGATAAGGCGATTTTTTTTATGTTTTACGTGTCAGGTTAAGAAAATTTAAAATCGTTTACATTATTTTCGGAAAACTATTGACTAACTTGTATAGACAAGGTAATATAAAGATATAGGAAACTTGTATATACAAGTTCTGATAAGTATATAAATAACTAGTGTATATATGTAGTTATTAATTTTTAGGAGTGAAAAAAGTAAAATCTAAGGAATTACAATTATAAGGGGGATTTTATATGAGCAAGTTTTCAGAAGACTCAAAACAGTTATTGGAATGTATAGGTGGAAAAGAAAATATTATAGCGGTATCTCATTGTGCAACCCGTATGAGATTTGTATTAAAGGATGATAAAAAAGCAGATACTAAAAAGATTAAAAGTATTAAATCTGTAAAAGGAACTTTCGAACAAGCTGGTCAATTTCAAGTTATTATAGGAAATGAAGTGCCTGATTTTTATAATGAGTTTGTAAAAATTTCAGGAGTTGATGGGGTTAGTAAAGACAAAGCAAAGGTTGCAGCGAAAGGCAATATGAAGTTTGTTCAAAGAATGCTTGCTAATTTAGCGGAGATATTTACACCTCTTATTCCAGCACTTGTAGTTGGAGGGTTAATATTAGGTTTTCGGAATGTAATCGGTGACATTAAATTTCTAGAAGATGGAACTAAAACAATAACTCAGATATATCCATTTTGGGCAGGGGTTCATTCATTCTTGTGGTTAATTGGTGAAGCTATATTTAACTTCTTACCAGTAGGAATAACCTGGTCTATTTCTAAAAAGATGGGAACAACGCAAATACTCGGAATTGTATTAGGTCTTACTCTAGTATCCCCTCAGCTATTAAATGCTTATGATGTAGCAAGTACTGTTGCGGATAAGATTCCATTTTGGGATTTTGGAACTTTCCACATTCAAATGATAGGTTATCAAGCACAAGTTATACCAGCAATTTTAGCAGGATTTCTTTTGGCAATACTGGAGAAGAATGTACGCAAAATTGTACCAGAGTATATATCTATGATAGTAGTACCATTTCTAGCATTAGTGCCAACTGTAATAATAGCACATACTGTTTTAGGTCCAATAGGTTGGGCAATAGGTTCAGCTATTTCAAGTGTAGTGTATAATAGTTTAACTTCTGCCTTAGGGTGGTTATTTGCAGCAGTTTTTGGATTCCTTTATGCACCCCTCGTAATAACAGGATTACATCATATGACCAATGCTATTGATTTACAACTTATGGCTCAATTTGGCGGAACAAATCTATGGCCAATGATTGCACTGTCAAATATAGCTCAAGGTTCTGCAGTTGTAGCAATGATATTTATAAATAAGAAGATTAAACCAGAAGAAGAACAAGTATCAATTCCAGCAGCTATTTCCTGTTACCTTGGAGTAACAGAGCCAGCTATGTTTGGTATTAATTTAAAGTATGTATATCCTTTCCTAGCAGCTATGGCAGGGTCATCAATTGCAGCTGTAATATCAGTGGCATCAGGAGTTATGGCAAACTCAATTGGTGTTGGTGGAATTCCAGGCATACTGTCTATTAAGCCTAAATATATGTTGATTTTTTCATTAGCAATGATTGTGGCGGTTGTTGTTCCATTTATATTAACTCTCATTCTTTCAAAAACCAAGTTTGCAGCAAAGTTTACACCAGAGGATTAGTAGTAGAAAAATGACAAAATTAAAATGCATATAAAAGGGGATTCAATCCAATTCTTTTATATGCATTCATTAAAAGGAGCATCAGCATTTATGAAAGATTTTAAGAAAAGCGTAGTTTATCAAATATATCCTAAATCATTTAACGATTCAAGTGGAGATGGAAATGGTGATTTAAAAGGAGTTACTCAAAAATTAAATTACCTAAAAGAGCTAGGAGTGGACTACATATGGTTAACTCCATTTTATAGTTCTCCACAAATAGATAATGGTTACGATGTAGCAGATTATTGTAGCATTGATAGCAGGTTTGGATCTATGGAAGATTTTGAGGAAATGATTCTAGAAGCTAAAAAATTGGGAATTGATGTTATGCTAGACATGGTATTTAATCATACGTCTACAGAGCATAAATGGTTTAAGAAGGCTTTGAGTGGTGATAAAAAATATAAGGATTACTATGTATTTAAAGAACCCAAAAATGGGGATAAGCCAACTAATTGGATTTCTAAGTTTGGTGGTACAACTTGGGAATATGTAAAAGAATTTAATGAATACTATTTGCATTTGTTCCATAAAACTCAGGCAGACCTTAACTGGAAAAATGAAGAGTTAAAACAAGAAGTGTTTGATATTGTTAATTTTTGGATGGAAAAAGGTGTGAAAGGCTTTCGTTTTGATGTGATTAATTTAATTTCAAAACCGGAAAAATATGAAGATGATTTCGCGGGAGATGGTCGCCGTTTTTATACAGATGGTCCTAAAATCCATGAATATTTAAAAGAACTAAATAAAAAAACATTTGGAAAATGTGAAGATATTATTACGGTTGGAGAAATGTCTTCAACAACTATAGAAAATTGCAGCAAATATTCAAATCCAAAGGAAAAAGAACTATCAATGGTATTTAATTTTCATCATCTAAAAGTTGATTATAAAAATGGTGAAAAATGGAGTTTAATGGATTTTGATTTTAACCAGTTAAAACAAATTCTTAATGAATGGCAAGTTGGAATTGAGAAAAGTAATGGGTGGAATGCTGTATTTTGGTGTAATCATGATCAGCCACGTATTGTGTCTCGCTTTGGAGATGATAAAAAATTCCATAAACAATCCGCAAAGATGCTTGCAACAACAATACATATGTTGAGAGGTACACCTTATATTTATCAAGGTGAGGAATTTGGTATGACAAACCCATACTTTGATAAAATTGAGTTATACAAAGATGTAGAATCAATTAATTATTATAATATTTTAAGAGAAAAGGGTGTAGATGATAAAGAAATAATTAAAATTCTTCAATCAAAATCAAGAGATAACTCGCGCACTCCAATTCAGTGGAATGATAAGAAGAATGCTGGTTTCACAACAGGAACGCCCCATATATCAATATGTAAAAATTACAAAGAAATAAATGCTGAGAATGCGTTAAATGACGAAAATTCTATTTTTTATCATTATAAAAAGCTTATAGAACTTAGAAAAAAATATGATGTAATTGCATATGGCGATTTTAAGATTATATTAAAAGAAGATTCTCAGATATTTGCTTATGTTCGTTCATGGAAGTCTGAGAGACTTTTAGTTATAAATAATTTTTATGGGAAAGAAGCTACTTTTAAACTACCTAAAGATTTATTGCTTAATGGACAATCAACTATCTTAATATCAAATTATAAGGATACATTAAATAATATTCAAAAATTAACACTAAGACCATATGAATCTATTGTTTTTCATATAAAATAGAAGTTGGGAAAAAAGGGGTATCATAATAACTTTATAAAAAGTTATTATGATACCTTAATTAATTCTACGGATTTATCTTATATTTGTGTTGAGGTCTTCCTATCTTACCATATTCAATTAACATATGAACTTTTCCTTCTTTATTCATATATTCCAAGTATTTTCTGCAAGTAACTCTTGCTATTCCTAAAGTTTCACCTAATTCTTCAGCAGTAGTATAATTTTCCCCTATTTTTTCAACTTGTTGCCAAATTGTCTCGTAAGTATATCTATTTAATCCCTTTGTTATATCTTGATTGGCATTATTAAAATCTTCTAAGTTTTTGCTACTTGAAATAT
The DNA here is from genome assembly GCF_020443705.1 of Clostridium algoriphilum. GTDB lineage: Bacteria > Bacillota > Clostridia > Clostridiales > Clostridiaceae > Clostridium_AD > Clostridium_AD algoriphilum. The sequence continues at coordinate 39,149 of NZ_JAIZZK010000028.1, read as the reverse complement.
ACTTGTCCAATTCATTTTGTTCAATTTCATTCCCTCTTTTAAAGTTATAGTATCTATCTTTAAATCTAAGAAGTGATTCTTCAAACCTTTCTAAAGTAAATGGTTTAATTAAATAATCTCTTGCTCCATATCTAAAGGCCTCTTGAATTCTATTAATGGTCTTATCTGCAGTGATTAAAATAACATCTGCATTTATTTCTTCGACTCGAAGCCATTTTAAAAAGTCAATTCCATTTTCCTTAGGAAGATAGATATCAAGTAGGATTAAATTTGGTTTATAATACTCCATAAATTTTTTTGCTTCTGTAAGATTGCTAGCGGCCTTAGCTAACGCAAAACCTTCCACTTTTTTTAAAAATTTTATATTAATATCAAGGACCATAGGGTCATCTTCGATAATCATTACTTGTATCATTAGTTCCAACTCCTTTTCATTGGTATACTTATATCCCAACTTGTCCCATTGTCTACACTAAACTCAATTTGTCCCTGCATTTCATCAATGATTTTTTTCACAAGATACATACCAATTCCGCGCTGACCAATTTTAGTAGAAGTACCAATGTCATATATGTTGTTTCTTATATCAATGGCAATCCCTGGTCCATTGTCCTTTATTTTAATTTTTAAATAATTTTCTATTTCGTAAATCTTAAAGTAGACAGTCCCGCTACCTGCGCTACTTACGACCTCAAAAGAATTTTCAATTAGATTTCCAATAACAGAACCCAATTCATCCTCTCTCATATCTTGTGGTAATTTATTTAGGCGACAATCAGAATCAATTTCAAATTTTATTCTGTCCTCTTCTGCTTTATTATATTTTGAAAATAGCAATGCTGCAATTGATACATTTTTAATCTTATCTGTAAGAATACTACTGATTTCTTTCCGATTTTTAGAGATATCTGATATGAATGATACAGCTTCAGTGTATTCACCAAGCTGTATCATTCCAGATATAGTATGGAGTTTATTCATAAATTCATGGTTTTGTGCTCTAAGGGACCAAGTCATTTTTTTTATTCCTGTAAGTTCTTCTGCCATTTTTTTAATTTCCGTTAAATCTCTAAAATTCATTACAACACCAATTACTTCATTTTTATTATTTTTAAGCGGATTATACTTGCATAAAATAGTTAAACCTGGTCTTACTTTCATTTCTATATTTTCATAATATTTTCCTGCCTTTAGAACTTCAGAAATCCTATTTTCATAAGAAAGGTTTGTAATATTCTTTCCGATATCTTCATTTGAAAGTTTTAAAATATCTCCCGCTGCTTTATTAAATAATGTTACTCTTCCTTTTTTATCAACAGCTAGAATCCCTTCTTTAACACTTTCAAGCACAGCTTCCTTTTCCTTTAAAATCCACGCGATTTCTATTGGTTCTAGACCGAAAATGCTTTTTTTTATATTTGAGGATAGCATAGTTGCTGCAATTACTCCTATTAATAATCCTAATATTATAAAAGGTATAAATTCGTCCATCTTTAAATAAATCTCATTATAAACTTCATTTATGGGGCTACCTATAGCTACAGCTCCAATTTGCTTTCCATCTTTAAATATGGGAGTAAATACTCTAAGAGAGGGCCCCAAACTTCCTTTTGCTTCAGAAACATATTCTTCCCCTTTTGTGAGAACACGTTTTTCATCTCCACCCTCAAATTTTTTACCTATTTTTAATTTTGTAGGATGTGAATATCTTATACCTTTCATATCCATTACTACAATAAATTCAACTTTAGTTTTACGTCTTATACCTTCTATCTGATTATCTAGTTTTTTTTCATTAATTTCATTGTTTTCTGTTAAGTAATTTTGTACAAGATAGCTCATTGAGACAGAATTTGCAATATTTAAAAGGTTGTGACCAAATTGATCTTTAAGTATTATTTTCATCTGATTAAAAGAAAGCATGGATATACTTCCAATAGTCAAAATTAAAATTCCTATTACAGTGGTTGTAATTTTTGTTTTTAATTTCATATATTTCTCCTCTTAAACTTTAAGACTTTAGGATACATTTACAGAAATTATACCATATTTACTTTTTAATATTTACTTGTTAAAAATACTGCAAAGTTTTTTTAATGACCACAATGTTTTTTTTACTTTTTAAATATTTAAACATAATTAATTTGTTGTTAAGATGAAATTAGTAAATAAGTATAAGAGATAACTGATGAAAACGTCTACAAATATAATGCAGAAGAAAATATATCTAAAAACAAAAGTATATCGCTAAATTATAAAAAATAGGAGGTTTTAATAATGCAAATACCAATTTTAAAAACAATGAAAAAGGCTCCAGGCGGGCTCATGGTAGCGCCATTAATATTGGGTGCACTTATCAATACATTTTTTCCTCATGCATTAACAATAGGTGGTTTTACACAAGCGCTATTTAAAGATGGAGCTCAAGGCTTAATTGGAATGTTCCTTTTCTGTATGGGATCTCAAATTTCTATTAAACAGGCAGGCGCTCCAATAAAAAGAGGTTTTGTTGCTGTAATAACTAAATTTACTATTGGTGCTGTTATAGCAATTTCCATTGGGAAAATGTTTGGCATAGCCGGGGTATTTGGTATAACACCAATGGTTTGGATGTCTGCATTTTCCAGTGTAAACACTGGTCTTTATGTAGCAATAGCTGACCAATTTGGTACTAAAGACGATGTAGGAGCAGGTGCAGTAATAGCATTAAGTGGGGGTGCATTCTTTACTATGATAGCACTTGGTGCAAGTGGCCTTGCAAATATTCCTATATTATCTATGATGGCGGTTATAATCCCAGTTATCGTCGGTTTTATCCTTGGTAATTTAGATGAGGATATGAAAAAATTCTTAGGGCAAGGTAGACATGCTTTAATACCATTCTTTTCTTTTGCGTTAGGTGCTGGAATGAATTTCCAAAACATAGTGAAAGCTGGAATTCCGGGAATAGTACTAGGAATAGCTGTTGTTGTAATCACTGGATTCGCAGGATACTTTATGCAATGTGCATTTGGTTATAAAGCAGGTGTTTCAGCAGCAATAGGAAACACTGCTGGAAATCAATTAGCTACTCCTTTAGCTATAGTCGCTGCAGATGTAAGCCTAAAACCTTATTTAGCAATTGCTACAGCACAAATCGCAACTGCAATTATTGTTTCAGCTATTTTATGTCCATTACTTGTGGGTTATTTAGATAAAAAGGTAAAGGCAAAATTAATATTAAAGGCAAAAGTGAAAAAAACTTATGATGATCTTGAAGCTCAAAGAGCAGTTTAAATATAAAGTTTTGAATTTTTTAGATTTTCAAATATCTTTAAAGAAGTTGAAGCGAAATGTTTCAGCTTTTTTATTGTCTAAATTAAGAATTTGTAGGAAAGATAGCCTTTAAATAAATAAATATAAAAATTATCTGAATATTCAAAAAAACACCTTTACAAGTTCTGATTACCGTGTTATTATGTATACAAGAAGAAGTTATTCTTCCTACAAATCCTAATTCATTAATCAAATTATAAAAACAATTTTTGGTTTAAGAAGTACATGGATTTAAAAGGATTTAAAAGGATTTAAAAAGATTTAAAAAGATTTAAGTTTAAACATTTAAAAAGATTTAAGTTTAAAGATTTGAGATTTGAGATTTGAGATTTAAGATTTAAGATTTAAGATTTAAGATTTAAGATTTAAGATTTAAGATTTAAGATTTAAGATTTAAAGATTAAGTATGATATTTGAATTGTTTTAATTATAGTCATTGAAAAAAATCAGTATAATGTTAATGTAATTTAAACAACCACAATAGAAGGGAAGGTGCGTTATTACAGATATAAAGAATGAATTAGGGTTTGTTTAGCAGTCAATTTATATTATTTATATAAATTGGCTGCTATAGTTTTTTGTAAAATTATTTTTTAACTTTACAAGTAATTAATGTGTAAGAATAAATTTAACTTAAAAAGTTAATTCTAAAAGAAAAGGGTTAATCACTTTACAAGTGACTAACCTTATTAATATTTTTTGCAAAAGCATCGATTTTTGTTTCTGATAACTCATGGATGCTTGTTTTTACACCTTTAAGTTTATTAATAACAAATTTTTCAAAAAAGTTTAATTTGTTCATATCTAATTCAAAGCCAAAAACCTCTTTGACTATTGCATGATCAAAGAGAGTGGCTGGAAAAGCAAATATTAGTTCCTTACTTACTAGGGCTTTATCTTTTTCACCAGCACAGATGAATAATCCAATTTGTTTTTTTAAAAGAAGTGGTAGGTTGATAAGTATAAAGGTTGAAAGCTTCTTTTGAATTTTACCCATGTAAATAGAACCACCTAAGATTATGATGTCATACTCTTCAAGTTGCGTAGCTGGTTCTAGCATAATATTTACTAGATTCACGTCACCTGTTAGTTTAGATTTTAATATATTGACTGCGTTTTCAGTTGTACCATGTTTGGTCGCATAAACTATTAATGTTTTCATATGGAGTCCCCCCTTATATAAATATAGATTCATCTATATCTCTCATAATTAATTATATCTCTCTACATTTATTTTCTTATGTCTTTATACATATCTAAAATGAGATTTGTAGGAAATAGACGTTTCTCAAACAAAATGATAATTGACAAATCAGCTTGAATTAACCCGATGATAAAAAATAAAACGTGTAGGAAAATAATTGCATTTAGCATTATACATTGTACAACAATCCAAATGACTAAAGCGCAACTAATAATACAACTTATATATCCTTGGAATCTTAAATTATAATGAAATAAAAAAGCACTAATAATATTTCCAAGCCCAATTATAATAAACAAGATAATTCCTGGTATTAAATAATTAGTAAATGGTGAATTTTTTAAAAACTCAACTGACATCCCAAATGGTTCTGTAGGATTAATAATAGCTACCAGTCCTCCAGCCATAGCTCCTATGCCTACAAATAAATGTAGTACAAACAATAAACGAGATACTATTTTCATAGCTATTCATCCTCCATGTCATAATAAAATCGATCTATAAAATAAATATTAAATATATTATATAGTAATTCCTTTTATTAGTATATTCAGCTGATGTTCAATTAAGTTGTCTTTCTGATTCTTATCTAAATCTTCTTGTGTAATGATGCGAATTATTAAACCGAAAACTGAAGACCACAGCACTTGTGCAGTAAGCTCTATATAGCTTTGCGAACTACTAAGCATTATGGTTTTAAATTCTAATGGAGTGCTATAAAAAGAGAAATAATTAGGAGGTAACCTGGAGAAGAGAAATAGTATTAGATTTCTGTACTAGGCATATCATTTTCGTTATTTTCTTCTTTTTTTTGCCTTTCATTTATAAATACTATAATTCCAGGAATTAATGAAACAATCATCATAGTTATTAACGCAAAAGAGAAATGATTTTTTATAAAAGATAGATTACCAGAGAAGTATCCTCCACCTAAGAATAGACTCACCCATAGTCCACCGCCAATCATGTTATTAGGTATAAATCTCAAATAATTCATTTGTCCTATACCAGCTACAAAAGGGGCAAGTGTTCTAACTATAGGAATAAATCTTGCTAATACTATTGTCATTTTACCATGCTTATCATAGAATTTTTGTGATCTCTTTAAATGTTCTTTGTTTATAAACCTTACTTTATTTTTCAATAATATTCTATTTCCAATATGCCTACCAATATAATAATTAGTAGTATCCCCAAGTACTGATGCAAAATATCCTACTACTAGAAGAGTAATAACATTCATTGATCCAATACCTGCTAGTGCTCCGGCAGCAAATAATATAGAGTCACCTGGCAAAAAAGGTGTAACAACCAAGCCTGTTTCAAAGAATATAATAAAAAAAAGAATAACATACGATAATATCCCATACTGATGTACTATTAAAGTTAAATATGTATCAATATGTATTATTGCACTTATAAAGTTTATTAAGATACCCATACTTTTCTCCTTTGTAGTAGATTATATTTTAGCACTTTTTTAATATACTGTTAGTGTAATTATAACAACAAATTATTGTATTAGTATCAAATAGTTATGTAAAGATTATGTTATTAATATTAATTCATAGTAATATAATGAGAATCTTTAATGTTAATTATGTACAAATATTTATCATTTAACCATATTTTTTTCTATTTTAAAAAGTTGTGCACTTTAACAACTTATTAATTAAGCATTTTAATATAAAATGGATTTAATTGGAGAAATATAATGTTGTGCATGAATACATTTACTAAAAATTCAATACAAGATATTATAATCGTGTACTCCTACAAAGTTGTGAAACTAAAAAAAGTACTCATCAAATAATGAGTACTTTTTTTATTTATAAAATAATCTTTTGAATAATCCTTTTTTCTTATGAAGAGCTTCTTCAGCTTCTGTTTTAGCCCTTTGTCTTTCAAGAGATTGAGTTAAAGTGTTAACTAATTGAATATCATGTTCTTTAATAGTTTCGGGTAAGGATAACACCATTTTATTTTTTTCCTGTTCTTGTTTAAAAAGGACCTGTGTATTCTCTAATAATTTATTAATATTATAGAGTTGTCCGTCTTTTACAGTTAATTGCTGTTTAATAAACTCAATATTATTTTTTAGTATTTCAATCATATCTTCTTTTATCACAGTAACCGCTGTAGCTGCCACTTCTGATTCTGCTTCAGCATTCTGATTATATTTTAGACTTTGTTTGATTGCTTCTAAGCCTTTCTCGTCTACACATGTTTTACCATTATGGGATATTATAAAAGGTGTTATTTCAGGTAATTTCATTTTAGCATAAGCAGTTACTTTACTAATCTTTAAATGTTTTGCAATTTTAAATGCATCATAAATCATTATATGCGCCTCCTAATTATCTATAGATAGTATTCTCCATATATTTCCATATTCCTCTTTTATTTAGAAAATATTTTATTAATTTTAATAATAATTTTGTAAAATTATATAAAAACTTAATTAAATATTAATGAGTAGCATTGGAATGTGCTGATATTATTGAATTTACAGGAGTTAAGCATTAAAAAGGTTATTGTTAAATTTAACAATAATATTATAAAAGTAAAAATTATATATAATTTTCTAGATAATTAATAAAAGCTCTATGTTTATAAAAAGTTAAATAAGTATAATTTTTAAGGTTAAGTTAATTTTTACACTTAAAATGAAAGATAATAAAAGCCTATTGCATTTTATAAACAGCACATATTTAGCAATGTTGATATTTGGTCTTTTATTAGCTTTTTATTTAATATTAAACTATAAATTAACTGTTTATTGAATTATTATGTTTGTGATATTTGTCATTATTTTGTATATTAATTGACAAATTGTTGATTTTACTTTATCATTATGAAAAACGACGGTGTAATATTATTACGTTATTCTATGGAAGAGATTTTTATATTATTAATAGGTTACTTTAATGAATGGAGCGGCATTTTTATGAAATTTAATGTATCTTGTGTTCAAATGAAGCCTGAAAGATATGATGTTAAAAGAAACATCAAAACAATGTGTGGGTTTATAGATAAGGTTATGGAGGAGAACGCAAATACAAATTTAATAGTTTTCCCTGAGCTTATAACTTCTGGTTATGAATGTCATGAAGAGTTTCATAAGATAGCAGAGGTTGCATGTGAATCCGATAGTATAAAGATAATTGGACAAGCAGCAAAGAAATATAAAACAAATATTATATTTGGTTTCCCGGAAAGGGATGCTGAAAATAAAGAAGTATTATATAACTCTGCAGCTTTTGTCAATGAGAAGGGAGAATTAGGAGGCACATACAGAAAAGTGCATTTGTTCGATACTGAGAAGAAATATTTTACACCAGGTAGAGATTATCCGGTTTTTGATACTTCCTTTGGAAAAATTGGAGTTATGATATGTTGGGACACTGCATTTCCTGAAGTGGCTCGTATTTATGCATTAAAAGATGTTGATTTGTTGGTTGTAAGTACTAATTGGGAAAAGCCTTACTCGGATGATTGGGATCTTGTAACTAGCGCAAGAGCCTTTGATAACTGCGTGTATCTTGCAGCTGCCAATCGAATAGGTAACGACGATAAGCTTAGCTTTTTCGGCCATAGCAGAATAGTTAGTCCTTTGGGTAAGTCAATAGCTGAATTAAATGAAGAAATTGAAGGAGTTATTTCGGCAGAACTTGATTTACAAGTACCTTTGAAATTAAGAGAAGAATATTATACTTTCTTTAAGGATAGAAGACCTGACACTTATGATTTGCTAGTAAAGTAAGCCTTTTAAATGCTAGAGGTTTAAAATAATAATACAAAAATGTTATTACTGACGATTAATAATGAAATGAAAAACATTTTAGGGAGCAATTCATGTGAAAAAAACTCATTCTATGGTTATAAAAAAATTAGCATCCGTTGGAAAATGTCCAGAATAGGGGGGCAATCCACTAATAATATAGCCATAGTTCGTTAAATGGATATTCATATAACGAACTTTATAAATAATAGTACGATATTTTACATTTACATTGTTTTTGATACAGTTGAAACGGAGAAAGAAAGCATATGGAGCAATACTTATTAATTGTTTCTATATGGCTATTATTACATATTAAAATTTATTCGATTTTTAAGGAGGAAGCTTTTAATGAAAGAACAAAATCAAGACCGTCAAATGGAAGAACAAAATCAAGACGGTCAACAGGTATTTAAACGTACTTTAAAATTACATCACTTAACTTTATTTGGTCTAGCTTATTTGGCACCAATGATTATATATGGAATTTATGGTGTCATTTCTACAGAGACCCATGGCGTCGAATCAGCTGCCTATCTTGTAGCATTAGTGGCTATGACTTTCACTGCTCTTAGTTACTGTCACATGGTAAAGGCATATCCTGTAGCGGGGTCCGCATATACTTATACGCGTAAATCAATCAGCCCCCACGTGGGATTCATGGTGGGCTGGGCAGTCATGTTGGATTATGTTTTCATTCCAATGGCAATTTGGCTCATTGGAGCTGCCTATTTTAACGCAGCTTTCCCAAGTATCCCGTCATGGGCGTTCGTTTTAGCCTTTATCTTCATCACGACTGCAATCAACATCATTGGGATCAAGATTGGCGCACAGGTAAACGTAGTAATGGTATTGCTACAACTTTTGGTCATTGCAGCTTTTGTCGCTTTCAGCGTTAAAGCTGTGATGCATGGCATGGGCACAGGAACCGTGTTATCAATCAGTCCTTTTTACAACAAAAATGTTCCGTTTAGCTTTGTAATGGCCGGTGCGGCTATTGCTTGTTATTCATTCCTGGGATTTGACGCTGTTACGACTCTAGTTGAAGAGGCCGTGGATCCATTAAAGAATATTCCTAGGGCCATCATGTTAACTACATTGATCGGAGGTTTGATTTTCGTAGTGGCATCATATACTACCCATATTGCGCACCCTGGCTATGCTTATAACAATGTAGGATATGCTGGATTTGAGATTGCCAAACAAGTTGCACCACCTATATTCTCTACTATTTTCATGATCGGCATGATTATCGCCCAATTTGCTTCGGGTATTTCGGCTCAAGCTAGTGGTGCTCGATTGATGTATGCGATGGGGAGAGATAATGTACTGCCTAAAAAAATATTTGGCGTACTGAGCGACAGGTTTAATACCCCGGTCACCAACATTATCATCACGGGCGTGATTGCATTGCTTGCGCTTAAACTCACTGTCGCCACCTCTACTTCATTTATCAATTTTGGTGCCTTTATGGCCTTCACGTTTGTGAATATTTCGGTAATTGTCCATTACTTCATCAAGGGAAATAGACGTTCATTTAAGGATACTGTTCTGTTTTTGATTTTTCCGCTTATTGGTGCGATTTGTTGTTTCTATCTATTGACGAACTTAGATAAAGATGCTTTAATTTTGGGATTCGGTTGGGCCGCATGCGGTTTCATCTATTTAATATTCCTGACTAAAGGGTTTAAAGTAAGCCCTCCGGGTGAGTTATCAATAGAAGAAATAAGAGCACAATGTGATGATAAAATAAAACAAGCGATGTAATAGCAACGAAGGAAAAATTGAAACGAAAATAGATAATATACAGGAAAATCTGAGATAGTTTCGTTTACATCGGGATTCTATTGAAGAACAAATTTAACTATTAAATGACAAGTACAATAAAACATGAGCCACATGATGGATAGTAATTCTATTCCATTCATGTGGCTTTTAAACGTAAACTTCCGAAGAGCTTATTAATGTGTATATAAATAAAAGAATAGTTAATATAATCTGAAACAGTGGTAGAAATAAAGTCTGTGCAGTTAATTAAGAATTATTTTTTATAATGGCCTGTCTTAGTTTAAGTTAATTGCACAAATTTCCTCCTAACTAACTATATTAATTATAAAGCGTTATATTTATTATAATAAATGCATTTAAGTATTAAAGTTTAGAAAGTTAGTTTACTATTGTGATAATATAGGGGGAAATTAAAATGGGATTTTTAGAGGAATTGAGGAGTGCAACAATAGAATCTATAAGTAAGGCTGCAACAAATGCTTTTTGCACGGTAGTTGTTTCTTCACAAGATGATGCAAAAATAAATGATATTAAGACTGAGCTGACAGCAATTGATGGTGAACTTGATGTTGCATATAAACAAATAGGAGAAAAATATTTTAAATATATTTCAGAAACCAAAGAATCACCAGTAATTGAGGTTGAAGACATACTTAATCTTATGGAGCCAAAACAAGAAAAAAGAAATGAAATGAAAGCACAATTAGCTGAATTAGAAAAGAAGGTAAAGGATCAAGTAATTCTACAGGAAAAAGAGAAATTTGAAAATGAATTTAAACGTCAAAAAGATGCTCTTGATAGAGCAAAATCTATAGATGTCATATCAGAAGATGAATACAATTCAAAGCTTAAAGAATACACTAAAAAACTAGAAAACTTCCAAGCTATAAGGAATGTTAAGAAACAATATGAACTTGGAATAATTAGTTATAATGAGTTACAAATGAAGTTACGAGAATTAACTTAGATTTTGACCTTAATAATTATAGACTACTGTTAATATATTTAAAAAAATGAAGATTAGTGTATACAGAATATCTAAAACATAAATTAAGTCAATAATAATAAAATAGTAGCTAGCATCATTGAGTAAACATAATTATATTGTATTCAATGATGCTAGTTTTTATTAGTTGGTATACTAAAATTGAATAGTATGAAAAACAATCTCATTTAAATTATATTTTTATTGAAATTCAAATTTTCTCTTTTAAAGGATTGGTTTTAATAAACAATTTGTAATAATTTAGACTATTGTGAGGATAGTTACAAAGCATTTTATACCCCCCTTAAAAATGACTGTAAGTCAGCCTCTCACTATCTTTAGATGGAATCAATAATATTTTAAAACATTATTGCATAGCATTAATAAATGCTATATAATGTATAATGAAGATGTTAATGGAAAATTCATATATTATAAAAACTCCGTTATGAGTGAGAAATATGCGTCCTCAAAATAAACACAAATTAGGAGATATTCTTGTTCAGATCAGAAAATAACTGAAAAACAATTGTAGTCAGTTTTGAATAAACAAAAAATATCTCTGGCAAGCGTACATATAAATACTTAAAATATATAAGAGGAAACAATGTGTAGTTAATAAAGGGGCACAGATAATGAAGAGTATGGCAAAAAAAAGATTAGGAGATTTATTAGTTGAATCAAAAAAGATAACTCAAGAACAACTTAAGAAAGCGCTTATAAAGCAGCAAGGTGGTGGGAAAAGGCTAGGACAACTTCTTATTGAAGATGGTACATTAAGTGAAGAAGATATTTTAGAGGTTCTAGAGCAGCAATTAGTTACAAAAAGAGTATATTTGGATATGGAAGATATTGAGCAAAAAGTTGTTCAATTAATTCCAGAAAGTATATCGAAAAAATATAACTTAGTTGCTTTTGGTATGGAAAACAATAAATTGAAGGTTGCTATGTCTGATCCACTAAATATATTTGCAATAGATGATGCTAAGATCTCTTCAGGTTTTGACGTTAAAGTATATATTGCATCAACAAAAGATATTAATAATACAATTAATAAATATTATACTAATCAAAATGCTAAGAAAGCCGCTGAGGATTTATCAAAGGCTCAAGGAACAAATGAAAGTAAGGAAGCTGACAAAGCACAATTAGATGATATAAAAAGTGCGCCAGCGGTGAGACTTGTTGATTCTATCATAAATGATGCAATAAAGCTTAAAGCTAGTGATATTCACATAGAACCTTTTGAAAATCACATAAAAATAAGGTTTAGAATTGATGGTACTTTAAAAGAGATATCAAGATACAAAAAAGATATATTTAGTGCATTTATAACTCGTATAAAAATACTTGCAGAATTGAATATTGCAGAAAAAAGAATTCCACAGGATGGTAGAATTTTAACAATTGTAGATGATAAAAAAGTAGACTTACGAGTATCAACTTTGCCGACAATTCACGGTGAAAAAATTGTTATCCGGGTGCTAGATAGAGAAAACTTCTTAGTAGGTAAAGAGAAACTAGGAATGAATGAAGATGATCTAGGTAAAGTACAAAGAATTCTTAAAAATCCATATGGAATTATTCTAGTTACAGGACCTACAGGTAGTGGAAAATCAACAACACTATATACATTATTAAGTGAACTTAATGACAACACTAAGAATATCATAACAGTTGAAGACCCTGTAGAGTACGTAGTTGATGGAATAAACCAGGTAAACGTAAATCCCAAAGCAGGGCTAACTTTTGCATCAGGGTTAAGGTCAATTTTAAGACAAGATCCTGATGTTGTTATGATAGGTGAGATAAGGGACAATGAGACAGCAGAAATTGCTACAAGAGCATCTATAACAGGACATATAGTATTAAGCACAATTCACACTAATGATGCACCTTCAGCAATTGTAAGGCTTATAGATATGGAGATACAACCCTACCTAGTAGCTAGTGCAGTAACAGCAATAATCTCACAAAGACTTGTAAAAAAAATATGTCCAATGTGCAAAGAAACTTACGTAGCAACTGAACTCGATAAAGAAATCTTAGGTATTCATTCAAATGAAGAATTATTGCTTAAAAAAGGCAAAGGCTGTGGGCACTGTAGTAACAGCGGATACTCAGGAAGAATAGGCGTATACGAAATAATAGAAGTAACCCGCACACACAGAGAGTACATCATGCGTAACGCTAGTGTAGATGAAATAAGAGACTTAAGTATAGAAAAAGGAATGATAACGCTAAAAACATCATGTACTGGCCTAGTGTTAAAGGGAGTTACAACGGTAGAAGAGCTGGTTAAAATAGCATTTTCGAAAGAATAAGGGAGGTGAGTATGTGCCTACATTTAAGTATAGGGTTATGAACCATCAAGGCCAAAAAATAGAAGGAACATTTAAGGCTAATAGTAAAAATGAAGTGTTAGATATGATAGAGGATAATAATTACTACCCTATAGAAATTAAAGAAACATTAGAACGTGAGCATCAGGATTTATTTGAATCATTTGAAAAAGTTAAAACAAAGGATTTATATATTTTCTGTAGACAGTTCCACACCATGATAAACGCAGGTGCTAACATTTCCAATGCATTAAATGTTTTAAAAAAGGAAACAGAAAATAAGAAAATGAAAAAAAGCTTAAATGAAATATATGAGGATGTACAGAAGGGAGTCTCACTTTCAGTAGCCCTTGGAAAGCATAAAGATGTGTATCCTGAATTACTTATAAATATGATTACCACTGGGGAAGTCAGTGGTAATCTAGATATAATAATGAGTAGAATGGCATCCCATTTTGAAAAAGAAAATAAAATAAACAACCAACTTAAAACTGCTATGGTTTATCCAACAGTGCTCGCAGGGTTAGCAGTGGTTGTAGTAATTTTTCTCTTAGCTTTTATAATGCCTACATTCACAGGGATGTTTACAAGCTCGGGGGTAGAGTTACCGGCTCCTACCAGGATAGTTATGGGATTGAGTCAATTTATACAAACTAAATGGTATATTTTACTTGTAGTTATAGGTGGAGGGATTTATGGCATAAAGAAATATGCTAAAACTCAAGCAGGTAGATTGTCACTAGATGGATTAAAGTTAAAATTGCCAATTATTAAAGATATTACAGAAAAAGCAATAGTATCTAGATTTACTAGAACTTTATCTACAGTAATTGCCAGTGGAGTACCTTTGGTACAGGCACTAGAGGTAGTTCAAAAAGTAGTTGGAAATAAAGTAGCAGAAAAAAGCTTAGAAGTAATTAAGCAAAAAGTACTAAAAGGTGTATCTTTAGGTGAAGCAATAGGAGAAGAAAGAATATTTCCAATAATGCTGCACTCTATGATAAAAATAGGTGAAGAATCTGGTTCACTAGACGATATATTGGATAAGACTGCAAATTTTTATGATGAAGAATTGGAAACATCACTAAAGAAAATGACTACAATGATAGAACCACTTATGATAGTAGTAATGGGAGTTGTTATAGGATTTATAGTTATTGCTATGATGTTGCCGATATTAGATATGTCTCAGACAGTTCAGTAATAGTTTGATTAATATGATAAAACTACAAAATATGTGCATGAGAATTATAAATATTAGTAATATCAAAATTTTGTAGTTAAGTCGTTATTATATATTTAAAATCTAATTTATTAGGGGGAATTATTAATGGAAATGAATTTAATGAAAATGGATGTAATTAAGAAAAAGAAAAAAAAGGGGTTTACGTTGATTGAGCTTATTGTTGTTATTGCGATTATAGGGATATTGGCATTGATTGCAGTTCCTAAATTATCTGGTTTTCAAGATAAAGCAAGAAGAACTCAAGTGGTTACTGATTCACACCAAATTACCACAGCTATTGAGTCAATATTAACTGAAGCTCCAACGGGTACTATTACTGCAGTTACAAGTGCACTTACTATTACCGCTGGTTCTTCAGATCAAGTTTTAAAAATGGCAGGTGTTGACCCAGCTACTTCTCCTAATACTAAAACATTAACATATGGTGTGGATGGTGGTTTCGTTCTAACAGAATTAATAAATGGAATAACTTATACTGCTAATAGAACAAAAGGATCAGCAGCAATTATTACTCAGGATAAATAAAATCTGTAATGAATCTGGGTAGAAAACAAGAACTTCCAGTTATGGTTACTACCTCAGGGTAAGTACAATAACTGGAAGTTCCTATTAAATATCTCAACTAAATAAACTAAAAAAAGAGGTGACTATTAATGTTCAACTCAAAAGTCTTATCTTTAGATATAGGTTCAAAAAATACAAAAATAGTTCTAGGAAGCCAAAGTAAAAAAAATGTTATTATAGAAAAAGCTATCACGATGATTACTCCAGAAGGTTGTTATAATGATGGAAATATTATAGATATAACTAAGTTAAAAAGTGAAATTTTAGATGTTTTGCAAGTTGAAAATATAAAATGTAGAAATATTATAATCACTACAAAAAGCACATCAGTTATAAATAGAGACATTGATGTTCCCATAGCTAAAAAGGAAGACATGGATGCTATTATTAAGTTCCAGATGGAAAGATATTTACCAATTGTGTTTGATGATTATATAACGCAATATACAGTATTAGAAGAGTTTGAAGACGAGGGTATAAAACAAGCTAAGGTTACAGTAGTGGTGTATCCTAAAATTATGGCGGAGGGATATTATAATTTAATAAAGGAATTAAAGGGTAATGCAGTAGCATTAGATATAAGTTCAAATAGCATTAATAAGTTATTTATAGAAGGTGTAAAAGTTAACGATGAAAATTACAGTTTAGAAGATACTGTTGCAGTTATAGATTTAGGATATGATTTTACAAATGTAAATATTATTTCAGATGGAAATGTGCAGTTTACTAGAATTATTAATTATGGTGGCGCTCATATAGATATAGATATTTCTAAACAGTTATCTATTTCAGAAGAAGAAGCAGAGAATCAAAAGCTTAAATGTTGTAATTTAGAGAGAGAATCTTTAAGTGATAAGCAGAGTTCAATAGTGAACGATATTGCAAAAGCACAAGTAAGAAATTGGATTCAAGAAATAGAAAAATTGCTTAATTATTATAAAAGTAAAGAACAAGGAAATAAAATAGATAAAATATATATTTACGGAGGAAGTTCAAGTCTTAAAGGTATAGAAACATATATAAAAGACACAATGAACTTACCTGTTACTCAAATACAGAACTTAAGTAATGTAAAATGTTCTAAAATAGATGTAAAATCGAGCATATATTTAAACGCTATTGGAGCGATAATAAGACTAAGGTAGGTGAAACTTATGAACGATTTAAACTTTTTTGATCCTTATATAGGAAGTAGAAAAGATTTTAAAAAAGAATATTTTTATGCTGTTGTATTATCTATAGGTTTAGTCTTATTCATTACGTTTACATACGTCTTTAATTATTTTAATATAAGGGAGTTAAATTCTGAAATTAAGTATACACAGCAAAATTTAAATTCGAAAGAAAATATTGTTGAATTAAAAGAAATAGAAAATGAGGATAAAAAGTTGGCAATAATGAATCAGTATTACGGTATAGTTTCAAATATTAGCGATGGTCTTAATGATAATAATTTTGTAGGTAACAAAGCAATAAATGAAATAAATTCCTGCGTTCCTAAAGGCTTGTATTTTAAAGTGATGACTTTGAATGCGAGTGGAGTGCAACTTCAAGCTGAAGCAAAAGATAGAGAATCTATAGCAGTATTTGAGCGCAGTTTGAAAAATTTAGATATTATAAAAGAAGTTAATATTACAAGCATAAATTCATCTTCTACAGACAATAAAATTTTAACTTTTAGTGCTAATTGTATTCTAAAGGAAGTTGATAATTATGAAAGTAACTAAAAGGGAACAAATGTTAATAGGAGCTTTATTATTAGTTTTATTAGGCTATGGGTTTTACCAATTTATTTACATAAAACAAAATCAACAGATAACTGAATTAAAAGCGAGTAGAGATACATCTTCACAAAAATGGGAGCAAGTTAAAGCAAAAATTGCATCAAAAGATCAAAAAATTGAACAGAACAAAATTTTAAATTCTAAAATACTTAGTAAAACAGATATGCTGTTTCCATCAATTAAACAGGAAGAAATCATAGTTATTTTAGACAAAATGATTAAAGAAAGTAATATTCAAACAGACGTATTAGGGTTCTCAGAAGTAAGTAGTGAAAATGCAACGACCGTAGATGCGAGCAAAACTGCAAATAATGTGGTCAATAGTACAAATGCTACCAATGAATTGGACAAGTTAGTAGGCGACTTTAATGGTACTTCTACAAAAGATTCTACTAGTGTAAACACAAACACCAGTAATTCTACTGCGAATACTGGTACGAGCACTAATAACTCAAAGCTTATTGGTGCATATAAAATGGAAGTTACACTTAACTTTAAGGGTACGTACGATGAACTTATAAGTTTTATAGAGAAAGTAGAAAATTATAATGAAAAGATAGTTATTAATAATATAAATATAACCGGAGCTCAGGGTAGCAATATATCAGGAACTCTTTTATTAGATTTTTATGGCGTTCCTAAACTTAATAATAAAGATGACTTTAAGTGGGATTATAAAGCACCTAGTGGCAATGGGAATCCCTTTGTTGGGTCATCTTCTTCAATACAGGTTAACAGTGCAGTAGTAACAAATAAAGTTGCAAACACGGTCTCAACAAGTGTAAACACGGTAACAAAAAGTGTAAACACGGTAACAAAAAGTGCAAGTAAGGTGGCAAAAGTTGAAGTTAAAAGTGACTTTAATTTGTATGCAAAACCTAAAATATCTAATAATTTGCACACTATAATAATTAAAAAGGCAAAAGAAGAGTCAATGAAATCATATATTTATGCAAACAATGCAGGAATAGAGTTAGTAGAGTTTTATTTCACGAAAATTGGATCTAAGTATTATTATAAATATAAAACAAGTATAGAATCATATCCCAAAAATTTTAATAATTCTATTGAATTTGTACCTAATGGAGGAAATATAGTTCTAGATATGGTTTCACAAAAAAGAGGCTCAAGTTCAGATTTATCAGGAGTAAATATTAAAATTACAAATGATACTGATAAAACTGTTGTTGTGAACATTTCAGGTGATGATAAAAATAAACCGAGGGTGAATATACTAAAAGAAAAAGGTGATATTTCGGTTGTTAGAAATTACATTAATTATATTAGTAAGTGAATAGAAATAGTTAGAACTTTGAGGTGACTTTATTGTTAATATGTTTTGAAAGGAGACATAACTTATGATACCAAAAAAAAATAAGGGGTCTGCCCTGATTGTTGTTATTATGGTTATGGCTGTTATGACTATACTTGGTGCGACCATATTAAATATTAGCCTTTCACAAACAAAGCAAGCATCTTATGAAGATAAAAGAATACAAGCTCATTACCTTGCACGTTCAGGTGCAGAAGCAACTTTAAGTGCATGGAAAAATGCTACGAGTAATAATAAACCAAATGGAAGTTGCAGCACTATCTATTTAAATAATTTAAACCAATTTGTCAATGTTGAGTCATCAAATATGATTGGCAAATTCGATGTTATAATAACAAAGCCAGACGGTGTTACTACCATAATCACTTCTGTGGGTAATGTTGGAAACGTTATACAAACAACAACTGTTACCATTACAACTGTTATCACTGAGATTACGTATACTCCAGGTCCTACAGTTTCTGGAGACAGTTTAAAATGGTATGACTCAAAAAGTGGGCAAGCAAGTGTAGGTAATCATACAACTGGGGATAGGGGAGTAACTGTATTGGTTAGCAATCCAGGATTAAAGCTTGTTCATGGGCTTGTAGATTACCAAGCAGATACAATAAACTTCACAACTGATATTTGGAACTTTAAATATCCATTAACATTAAATGCAGGTATGGTAATTTTTAATACTACAATAGATACTAATAGGAATGGTAGTAATGATGGACGTTTGATTTTGCAGGTTCTACCATCAGCTGGGGTAACTAGAGCTGATCAAATTGATAAAACTGTAAAATGGGGTCGAATAGAATATAATTCACAATGGTATTATTTTCAAAATAATACAACAATATTAACTGATAATGCTTTCAACAGTTTAGAGAAAATACCTATCACAGATCCTAACTTTCCTGGTTCATCTAAACAACAAATTTCAAGTTACTCAATAAAATGGAGTTAAGTAATGAAAAAGAGGTTGAGAAAATGAGTAAATATAAAAATTATTTGCAGAATGAAAAAGGTTTTACATTAATAGAGCTCATTATTTCAATAGCTATATTGGCTATAGTAACTACAGCTTTTCTCACAATGTTCACAAGTGGTATAGTTGGCATCTCAAATTCAGGTAAAAAAAGTTTTGATCATTATACAGCACAAAGTCAAATAGAAAGTAACATTAACGATTTAGAAGATCTACCTAGTAATGTAACAACCACGGCCCCCGGTACTAGCAATATTAGTTTGATCTTTCCAGGGAGTCCTAATATTTTTGTAATAAGTGGACGTCAGATTGATGTAAGATATACTTATGGGAGAATAACTAAGATATTAACTACCTTTATTACCAACTAACAAAGCGTGATCTGTTTTACTTAAAGGGAGGTGGGTCTAATTGAGTAATGATAAAAAAGAATTAGATTTTAAGGGTGGATTTACACTTATTGAATTAATTGTGACTATGGCAATAATTGGAATTGTATTAATGATGGCTTATTCTATTGGGGACTTTGGTAGCAAATCTTTTAATAATGGTTCTGAAAAATCAGACATACAATCAAATATCAGACTTATGGCTAATTATATAACAAAAGAACTTAGGTACAGTAGTAATGCAGTGATATTACCAGCGTTTCCTGACACTCCGGATCCTAGTAAAAAATATATTTATGTTGATAAAGGAATACTTAAGCAACATGACAATGGTGAAACAACAAATATATTAGGAGACACTTCAAATAATATTACTGCTACATTGCAATTTCATATTCAAAATTCCAAAACTGTATATTTTAATATTCAAGAGACTTTAAAAAATCAGACATTCCAATTAGGTTCTTCAATATTATTATTGAATATAGGTGATTATGCTTTGGTTAATGCGACTGGGGCAGTAATTTCGTATACAACTGAACCTAATATTACCAATATTAATGCTAAGCCTGTACAAGCAATAAGTATAACGGCACCACTAGGTTCAAATAGTATATCAATTAATGGTGGGATGTTGCAGCTTACAAGTAACTTGACACCAACTGATTCGTCTATTAAAACAGTAACTTGGTCTGTAAATGACAGTACTTTAGCTACGATAGATAGAAATGGTTTGTTAAAAACGGTTACAAATGATACAGGAAAAAGTATTATAGTAACTGCAACTGCACAGGATGGAAGTGGAGTTAGCACAAATTACACAGTGATAACGGCAGCGGCAGACTTATCGCCCCAAAAAGTAACGGCGTTGACAATTGATTCTGATTATAGTTGCATTTTCAATGATGGTGGAACCCTTCAAATGAGGGTAAATAGTATAACACCAGTGGATGCTGCAGATCCAACTGTAACTTGGTCAATTGACCAACCTAATTCAATAGCAGTAATTGATCAAAATACAGGGTTGTTAACTGTAAAAACAACAAATTCAGATTTAATTGTTGTAGTTACTGTAACAACAAATGACGGTTCAAAGGTAACTAATACAAAGAATATTACTGTTATACCTAAAGCAACCAGTATATATATTACAAATACTATTATAGATAAAGGGAGTTTTCAGCTTAGTTGTTATTTAAATCCGGGTGGCAATCTTGCAACAGTGTCCACAGGAGTAAAACAAATAACATGGAGTATTCCTGTCAGTAAACATGTAAGTATTGATAGTAATGGAAAAGTAACATTTCATGATAGTTCCGTCAAAAGTTTAAATGTTACAGTCATAGTAACATTTAATGATGGAACAACTAAAACAGTTACTAGATATATAACGAACTTATAAAGATATAACAGTTTAAAAAAGATAATGAGAATAATGTGTAATGCCTTCAAGCTTAATTCATAATTCTCTTTAATTAGAAAAAATCAGTTTAACAACCCAAAGACATGTCAATACTTCTAAATGAGGTGATGGCATGTCTTTTAAAATTACGTGGAAAACACATGTAATATGTACGTTAGTAGCTTTTGCAATTGCACAGCTCCTGGGGAGTATCGCAAGTGACATAGTAGAAAATTTTATTATAAAACCATTTATTTTTTATCCAACTAAAAATCTAATCGTTAATTTTTACATATATGTGTTACTTCTCATGATTCCAATATCTATTGTTCATGAGGGTATACATGGACTTGTATATAAAGCTTTTGGTGGCAAGGTTAAGTATGGATTTAAAGGGATTTATGCATATACGCAAGAGATATCAGAGATGCCAATAGATCGTGTTAAATTTCTAATTATACTTTTATCACCACTGGCAGTAATGTCTATATTGACCTTATTTCTACCTTTGTGGCTAGGTGGTATGATATTCTTTCTTAATTTATTAGGTGCTTCAGGGGACATATATATGTCGTTTAAGCTTATAAAGTATGACTCTAATAGTAAAATAGTTGATAGAATATATGGCTTTGATGTAGTTCAGGAAAGTCATGTATTTTAAGAAAGCCATGGATTGCAATAGCAGTTCATGGCAGTTTTATGTTTATGCTATATGGTTGTGAATTTAATTATAATAAATTAGAAATATATACATATAATTAGGGGTAAAGTATAATGATAATATCAATAAAAATGGGGTTATGTATAAATGAGAAAATATAAAAAGGTTATTGTTCTTGGAGCAGGATTTTCAAAATCATTATGTAGTTCGATGCCATTAATTAAAGATTTACTCGAGAATATGGAAGAAACTAGTTTGCTCAAAAGTTTTGTGATGGGGGCAAAAGCAAAACTACGTGACTATTTTGATGTAGAAAACTGTGTTAGTTATATATTATCAAGAGAAATATTTTTTAATGATAAAGAAGATATAGAATTTTATTCTTTAAGAAAAGAAATGTTAAAACACATATATACTGAAATGAAAGATTGTGAGCCTGATGCAGATAAAATGGACATTATGGGAAAGTTTTTATATTATTGTGATAAAGAGAACATACTACTTGTTACATTCAACTATGATTTGTTCATTGAAAAGATTTGTAAAAATTTATGCGAACGTGGCAGATTTGTAGTAAAGTACGGTATAAAATTAAATGAAGATCCGTATCAAGAAGAAATAAAAACTGATTCTGGAGATCTTAATGAGAAAAAGATAGAACTTTTAAAACTTCATGGATCTTTTAATTGGTTTAGTATGAGTAAATCAGACAATGCAGATATTGATGATGTTATATCACTCGGACAAAGTGATACTAATATTTTTATTGAGGATGTACCGTTTTTTGTTCCAATGTCCAATACTAAGCATAAATACTTTGCAGGTAATTTCTATAAACTTTTATGGAAAAAGATGAAATATTATATAGATAATGCTGAAGAATTAGATTTTATAGGTTATGGATTCCCTAAAACGGATTTTGATAATTTAATGTTATTTAGTTCCTATAAAGAAAAAGTGAAAAACATTGTAATATCAAAAACGTCAGAAGATAAAGAAACTAAAAAAAGGTTAGAAAAAATTTTTAGTAGTGCCCAGGTACACACAGATGGAGCAATTAAATATATTGAAAGAATAACAAAAGTAAAACATAATTAAACCGTGTAAAATAGATTAATGAGTACAGTGGTCAAAGCTCGAATGTACTCATTAATAAGCAGAGGGCATAAGTTTCATAGGCATAATCGCTACATAATTATTGTTACATCTGGTCCATCCCCAACCTTTACGTCCACAATTTTTAATCCTTTATAAGCTCTTAATACATCAATGCTTCTGCTAAGTTGTTTGAAATCAACACAATCAATATATTGGAGGTGACTTTCTGGAATAAATCTTCTGGAAACTAATAATCCAAAGCCACAAAGTCTGATAGCTGCTTTTACAAGGCCTAGTGGTGCAGGTATTTTCAGAGTTCGACCATTATTAAGCTTTACATATATCTTCAACTCTCAATCTTCCTTTCATTAATATATTGGGCGGCTTAAGCCTACTTTTGTCATTCAATTAAATAATGTTATTCTATAGAAACCTCAATTATATCTCCATTACCACTTTTTACTTCTACTATTTTACCTTCAAGACCTGAATCAATAGCTTCCATAATCATTTTTATATCTATTCCGTCTTCATCTGAAATACCTGGTATCTTAATATTGTTAACAGCATTTCCTATAGCTTTTAAGAATTTCACTGGAACATTCACATTTACAGTGTCCTTTGTAGCGGATAGAACTCTAACCTTTAGCATCTTGTCTAGATTTTTTGCTGTAATTATTGGTTGTGCATTAGCGGATTTGTTAATAGCGTCAATAAGTTCACTAGCTTTATCTACATCTATTTTACCCTCTTCTACCATTTTTAAAATTCTTTTAACTTCTTCTTTCATTCCTAATCCATCCTTTCAAATTTTAATTGTTTTTCATCATATTTACAGCTTGCTCAGCTGATATTTCACCTTTTTCAAGCATATCAATAATTTCTTTGCTATTCACTGTTGATTTTTTCACTTCTGTATAACCAAGGGCAGAAACTACCTCATCTAGCTTAGCTCTTACAGTCGGATAGGAGATGCCGAGTTCTTTTTCCACATCTTTAATATTACCCCTACATTTTAAAAAGACTTCCATAAAATTAAGATGTTCTTCTGCTAAGCATTCAAACTTAGAAAACTCAAATTCATTCTCAATGACAGTACCACATTTATTACATTTAAGTTTAGTAATCTTTAGTTTTGAACTACATATAGGACATTTGCTTATAACTCTATAACCCATGATCAATCTCTCCTTTTATATATTTTTATTATAATACCATACTTTGAATAAATCAATAGTGTGATTAAATAATTTAATTTTTATTGTGATTAATATTAACTTAATTAAAACGAATATTAATTATTTTAATATTTAATTTTAATGAATTAATAAAATGATTATCTGTATAATGAAGAAATTAGCCCTTAAAAACATTATGTCACAAGTGCTGAAACCTAACATAAGATACTGGTATAACACAATAAAATACTTGGAAGCAATGAACCATATTCTTTATTGGTCACTTTGAATATGTGGAGCTAGTAGTGAACCCACTCCTTTTTTATAGAGAAATCTATTGAATGGAGTTTTATTATTTTATAGCAATAATAATATAATCTTATTTCAAGTGGGAAGTTTATGATGTGTACTCTGATTTGGTCACCGTCGAGTACACGGAGACAATGGTGAAACCGGCCCAATCTAATTTATTAGATTGGGCCTTTAATTTTATAGATAATTTAGTAGGGTTTATTAAGCTGAAACAGGGAGGATATCTATGAGGAATATGGAAAATTTAATGGATATAAAATATTTAAGAAAAAAGGAACAATCAAATTATATATATAGATTTGCAAAAAGGTGTTTCGATGTAATAAGTTCTGTAGCTGGAATTATGCTGCTTTCACCTCTTTATTTAATAATTGGGATTCTTGTAAAATTAGATTCTAAAGGGACGATATTCTTTGCGCATGAACGCTTAGGCAAGGATGGAAAGATAATAAAGATTTATAAATACAGAACTATTGTAACTAATGCGCAGCAAATATTAAAGGATATGCCAGACTTAATGAAAAAGGAATTTGAAGAAAATTTTAAATTTGAGAATGATCCAAGAATAACTAAGTTAGGTAAATTTCTTAGAGAATCAAGTTTAGATGAACTACCACAATTAATGAACATTATTAAAGGGGATATGAGTGTTGTTGGACCAAGACCAGTAATTTCCAGGGAAATAAAGAAATATGGAATATATGGGGACAAGCTATTATGCAGCTTGAGGAAGGAAGATACACCGCTACGACAGATGCTACGAAAGCAGTTAGTGAGTGTAACAATAAATAGCTGAAGGTAGTGCATTTAGTGAGTTTAAAAATATGACTACAGTAGTTTGAGCAATTAACAATGAGAGTTTAAGGAGAGCAATAGAACTGATAAAGGTAGTTTGCAAAGCTAAAATAATTCCAGCTAGTAGCATGAAAGAAGTTGAAACTTCAAAAGTATTTGAAAACATTCAAAGAGACGTTAATATAGCTATGTCACAGGAATTTGCTAGATTTACAGAAGCTTTAGGCATGGTTATCTTTGAAGTAATTAAATTAGCAAATACGCATAAGAGGGTAAATCTATTGATGCCAGGAGCGGGGGTAGGAGGATATTTTATTCCGAATGCTTACCACTATCTAGCGCCAAAAACTAAAGAATTAGGGTTAAGTATGGAACTTCTAAAACTTGCTAGAGAGAAAAATGCTTTGATACCAGAGTTTATTGTTAATAAAACAGAAGAATTACTAAAGCAATCAGGAAAAGAACTTAAAGGTTCAAAGATAGCTGTTATGGGACTTGCAATGAAGAATTTTTCAAATGACGATTGGATTAGTCCCGCTGTGGACATATGTAGCATATTAATAGAGCGAAGGGCCATAGTTAGTGATCCATTGGTTACAACGCTACATGAGTTTAAGGTGGTCTTTAGTCCAATTGAAGAAGATTTTAAAAAAAGAAAATCCGGATATAATTCATCTACATTCGTCTATTGCTGGCTTTCTAGGAAGGATTGCATATTACGCTAATAAATTTAATATGGAAAAAGTTTTTTATAATCCACATGGTTTCTCATTTCTTCAACAAAACGAATCCAAACTTAAAAGAACAATGTTTTATGCATTAGAAAAATTCGCAAGTAGATTAGGTGGATATATCATAGGGTGTTCTAAGGGTGAATTTGTTATCAAAAGAACCCGGAGTTATTTAATAACATTGCAGAGTATTTTTCACAGTATGATTTTGTATGGGTAGGCGATGGGGAGCTTAAGGATAAATTAAAAGCCGATAATATACAAGTTACAGGGTGGTCAGATAGAAAAGAAGTTATAAGAGAGCTTATGGATATAGATATATTTATATTAACGTCACTTTGGGAAGGTTTATCTATTTCACTGCTTGAGGCAATGTATTTAGGGAAAGCAGTAATAGTAACAAACGTCATTGGTAATAAGATGTTATTAATAATAATGTTAATGGGTACTTGGTGAATGACTTAGAAGAATGTATAAAAGCAATTAAATTTATAACATCAATCAATATAATGTTTGATATTAAATTCAAAGAAAAAATATAATTGAAGAATATGATCAAAAGCAAATGGTTATAAAATATATAGATTTATACGAGTCAAACAATAAAATATACTGGTGAGGACGGTTATGTAATGATTTATAAAGTACTACATCTATTATCAACTAAAACACTAAATGGAGCTGAAAAAGTGGCATTAGATATATGCACAAATTTAGATAAGGATATCTTTAATCCTATAATAGTTTGTGCAGGAGATGAAGTAAGGGGCTATTTTGAGAAAGAGGCCATTGAATCTTTTAATATTAATATAAGTAATTTAAATATAAAAGAAATATTAAAACTAAGAAAGTTATTAAAGAATGAAAAGATAGATCTAATACATGCACATGATGTTCGTGCATCCATAGCTGCAAAACTCGCAAGTATCAATTTAAATATTGCTGTAATATCTCATATTCATGTTGAATATGAATGGTTAAAAAATAGATCTATCTTAAAAATTATTGATGGCTTATTTAGAAGCAGTTATAGTTTATCTTTAGCCTGTTCAATAAAAGTTAAAGAATTTTATTGTGCTTATAATCGAAAATGTAATAAGGAAAAGATTATTGCTTTGCCTAATAGTTTTAACTTTTCTGAGATTAATAAATTTAATGTTATACCATTTGAAGATTTTAAAGCTATAAATAATATACCAAAAGATAAATATGTATTTGGGTATATTGGAAGATTAATTAGTTTAAAAGGCATAGATTTGCTCCTAGAAAGTTTTAATTTATTTCAAGAGAGATATCCTAATTCAATATTAATTATAGTTGGAGAAGGCGTAGAAAAAGAAAAATTAATAAACCTCGCAAAAGAACATGATTTATCTACAAAAATTTATTTTAAGGGATATAGGAAGGATGTTTACAATTGGCTAAATATATATGATTCTTTTATATTACCGTCTAAAAGGGAAGGACTTCCATTAACTATATTAGAAGCTATGGCCATGAAAAAGATCGTTATTTCTACATCCATTGGTGGGATACCTGAGTTAATAAAGAATAATTATAATGGAATATTGATAGAAGAAAGGAGCCCTCAGCTTTTAATGAAGTCTATGGAATACGTTTATGAAAATGAGGATGAAGTAAGGCAAATTGTAGAAAATGCTTATAATAATTTAAGACTTAACTATGGCATTAAGGATTATATTAACGATCTTCAAAATATCTATAAGAGTTTACTTAAGCTCCCAGAAATAGATAGTAGAAAGGATATATCATTATGATTACTTTTTATAATAAATAAAAGATTAATAAAAGAGACAATTGCAGTAATAGATGAAGAAAGCCAAATAAATGAAAAGATAATTATTCATTGTAGAGGCATCTTTGGCAGTCTGATTGGGTTAAAGGTAAGAAGAAAGTTAGAAAATTCTTTTAATATTAGAGTAATTTCAGATTTTCGGGGAGCAGTTATTGATGAGTACTTATTGAGGCATAAAGACAAAGGCATTCTATATAAGATATTATTAAAGTTTTTAATGATTTATATAAATAGTATCCAATCCAATGTATGTAAAGATTCGGATTATGTGTTTTGTGTTTCTAAAAAATTAGAAGAGTATCTAAAAAGTAGGTACATTATTAATTGCAGTGTTTCTATAATTCCAACCTGCATAGATGTTGATAAAAGTAGATTTGATATAGATGAGAGATCAAAAATAAGAGATGAATTTAAAATAGATAAAAAATTTGTTGTTGTATATTGTGGAGGTGCTCAGAGTTATCAGAGCCCTAAAGAATTATTAATTGCTTTTCTTAAAATAAGTAAGAGGATAGATGAAGCATTCTTTTTAATATTGACTAATATATTAGATAGAGGTTCTTACCATATTGAAATTGGTTTATTTTCAATAATACTTTTAATTTATATATACATATTTTTCATTATGTATAAAAAGAATTTTATGAAAAAAAGTAGTGATAAAAGAATCGTAATTATGATTATTTGTTTAACTCTAATTAACAGCTACATGCTACTCGAGCCTGTGTTTTTATATATGTATTCTGCGCAGTCGTATTCCTTATATTTATTAATATATTTGGATGTTGAGTTAATGCTAATAATATTTTTAATTTTAAGAAGGTTTAATTATGAAAAGAAAATTATTATTAGTGTGGTTTCTGTGTTTAGTTTGATGAATGCGATTCTGGGATGCCTACAATATATAACGGATAAAGTTTTAATTAATTTTAAAGATCCAAGGCGAAGTGAACTTTGTTTTAGAAGCATGTTTTATAAATGAAATATAATAGTAACTATGGTAATTACTATAGCAATGAACAAAAAAATCACGTCAATATAAACTAATATCTATAGAATAGACATTTTGAAAAAGTGTTTTAACTATGGATATTTTTTTGTGAATATAAAGTAAATTATTTCAAAAGAATTTGTTAGTTTGATAACAAACATTAAAGTAGCACAAGAGTATATATAATTACATATAATAAATTGTAATGGTTAATTTTTGGATATTAATACTTAGATAGGGATGAGATAATGAACGATAAAATGAAAGTAATGATGACAACTGAAGGCACCTATCCTTTTCACAATGGAGGCGTCAGTACCTGGTGTGATTTATTAATAAATAACTTAGAAAAAGACATCGATTTTGTAGTTTATAGCATAATGATGAATCCTTATGTTACTCAAAAGTTTAATTTACCTAATAATGCAGAATTAATAAAGGTGCCGCTTTGGGGAACTGAGGAGCCAAGTGAGCATTTGAATACACCTTTCTCTGAAATATATAAATCTAATATGAGGACTACAGATGAAGTAATAAGAGAAAAATTTTTACCTTTATTTGTGGAAATGATTGAAGAAATTTTAAATGATGGAAAAGATTCTGAAAAATTCGGGAGAATTTTATGTGATTTATATAAATATTTTCAAGTATATGAGTACAAAAGGAGTTTTAAATCTGAGATAACTTGGGAAAAGTATAAAGAAATAATTCTTAAATATTCCCAAACAGATAATAGTAAAATCCATTATCCGGGAAGCTATTCTCTTATTAATAGTCTTAGTTGGATATACAGATTTATGACAATTTTGAATACCCCAATTCCCTTTGTTGATGTAACTCATTCAGCTGCAGCAGCCTTTTGTGGAATACCATGTGTATTAGCAAAGTTAATGTATGGTGCTCCGTTTATTTTAACGGAGCATGGAGTATATTTGAGAGAACAGTATTTATCTTTATCAAAGAGAGGATATTCTTCTTTTCTTAATACTTTTCTGATAAGGATGATTCACTCTGTAGTAAATTTGAACTATCATTATGCCGATCAGGTTTCTCCGGTATGTGATTATAATACAAGGTGGGAACAAAGATTTGGTATAACTAGAGATAAAATTAATGTAATTTATAATGGCGTGGATGAAAGCTTTTTGGTTAATAAAGGGAATGAGAGCAAAAGAACAAATCCTACAGTGATATCAGTAGCACGAATAGATCCTCTTAAAGATATAATTACATTATTAAATGCAGCTGCACTTGTAAAAAAAGAAATTCCTAATGTTAAGTTTGTTGTATATGGGTCTATATCAGTTCAAGAATATTATGAAGAATGTATTAAAGTTAAAGAACAGTTGAGGCTCGGCGATAGTTTTATTTTTATGGGGCATACAACGGATGTTTCAAAGGCATACCATTCTGGAGATATTGTTGTACTATCCAGCATATCAGAGGCATTCCCATATTCAGTAGTTGAGGCTATGATGTCTGGAAAGGCAGTAGTCGCTACTGATGTAGGGGGGATTAAAGAAGCCATTGGTGATGCTGGTATTGTGGTAACACCTAGAAGCCCAGAAAAATTAGCAATAGCTATTAATAAACTACTTTTGAATACTGAGTTAAGAGCAAGCTTAAGTGAAGATGCCAAGAATCGAGCATTAAACCTTTTTACAATCAAAAGGTTTCAGCAATTATATTTCAAAAACTACTTAAAATTAGTTTTAGATACTAGCAGTGTCAAAAGAAATAATATTGAGCCTGTTAAATTTAACATAAAAAGAAAAAAAGGGACATTATCCATGGAAAAAGGATTAGCTCTTTTGGATAATGGTTTTGTTCAAGAAGCGATAACGCAATTGAAAGTTGCTCTTCAGGAAGATTTTGAATCAGTTGCTGTACCTTTTATACTTACTAAAATTGCAGAGGCTTATAACCAATTAGGTAATTATGATATGTGTTTGAATGAGGTTGGAAGGACTAAGCTAATAATTGAAGTAATAAGAGAAAAAGAATATGCAGGTAGGAAAGGAGTGATGTAGCATGGATGGTAATTTAAAAGAATTATCTGAGAGGAAAGATATAGAAGAAGAAATTAACGAAGTTGATCCAAAATTAAATTTTTGGGGAGTTGATTTTGAAAAAATAAATTCTGATAGTTACTATGAGCCGCAAATAAAAGAAGAGACTAATAAAAACATTAATGATAAAGAAAAAGTAGAAAATGGAGATGTTACAGTAGTTTCTGAACAAGTGAAAGAAAAAGCAAATAAAACTTTAGAAAATAGAATTGAAAATATACGTTTTAAATATTTAGTAGGTAAGATAGTAGGAGCGGATTTGATGGATAGTAAAGGTATAGTTATTGCTAGTAAAAACTCATTGATTACAGAAAAATTGATAAATATTGCTGATAAACAAGGAAAATTATCAGAACTAATATTAAATATGATATTTCCTGAAGAATCAGAATAATCATGGATAAAAACATAGTAGTGAATCAACAATTTGAAAATTCTAATATAAAAACGTTATTAAATGAAGTAATGGAAAAGACAATTAATCCAGAAGATTATTATGAGATTGCAGCTATTCTAGAGTCTTTGGGTTGGAATGATAGTAGCGCTTCTAAGTCTTTTGGTGTATTAGATATATTTGAACTTTCTAAAATACTATGGGACATGATAAATAACAAAGCTTATCTTCAGCCTTTTATGGAAGAAAAGAAAACTAGTGTGCGTAGTAACATGGTTCTAATAATTAAGAGTTTTCTTCGCGGTTTGATTTTTGCGCTTCCAATGACTATTTCAGTAATTAGTATGCTTACATTAAGATTTTCTTTATGGTCTTATGAGAATTCAAGTACAGAGCTCGCAACTAGTATAGCTATAGGAACAATATTAAGTTTCGTAACTATTGGAGGTTTTACTCAGGTAATAGCAAGGCGAGGTTTTTATTATATAAGTCAGGATTTTTATAACATGGCTAAAAGAATTACCTATTATTTTGTTAGAGTTGGATATGTAACCACTTTTGCTGTTGCTTTAATATTAATTTTATTTAATTCCTTTTTTGGGTATCTTCCTTATAGAATGATTATTGTAGCATCTTTTTATTATATATTTCTATGTTCTAATTGGCTTATTATCACAATTACTTATATATTAAAAAGAGAATTTACATTTACAGCGTTATTGTCTTTTGGAATCCTTATAGTATTTATTTTATTTAAGATTTTAAAGCTAAATATAATAGTTTCACAAATAATATCATTATTTATTATATCTATTCTAAGTTTTATTTTAATAAATTACTTTTTTAATAAGGATGAAAAAAAGATGGAAAAGGGAATTGCGCCAGCTCTACCAAGAAAGTCAGTAATGATTTATAGTTTAGCCCCATACTTTTACTATGGTTTTTTGTACTTTAGTTTCTTGTTTATTGATAGAGTAATAGCTTGGTCTACTACTGGTGATTATATGCCCTATATAATTTGGTTTAGAGGAGATTATGAATTAGGTTTGGATTTTGCTTTACTAATGCTTTTGATACCTATGGGGATGGTTGAAGTTACGGTAAGTAGATTAATGGAGAAATTAGAAGTTGCACAGAAAAATAGTTTTAATGATCAAGGAACGATCATAAATAAAAAGTACCTAAACTTTTATATTAGAAATGTTATTCTTGTATCAATTTCGGCTATATTAAGTTCAATATTTGTATTTCTGATTGTAAGATATTTAAATAACGATTCTTCCCTTTTAACAAATTCAAAATTTGTATTTAATAATGTAACATATTTTGTATTTATTGTGGGCCTTATAGCCTACTCGATTTTGTCAGTTGCACTTTCTAATGTTGTAATTTTATTTTCATTATCTCAGCCTAAATTAGTTACAAAGGCGATGGCTTATTCTGTACTCATCAATTTCTTTGTTGGTTTTCTGTTAAGCAGGTGGTTTCATTACTATTTTGCTGCTTTGGGACTACTAATAGGAGCAGTTTTCTTCTGCATTGCAACTTGTTATTGTGTAGTTAAGGTTTTAAATAACTTGGACTATTATCTTTATGCTTCATCTTAAGGGGGTTACAGATGTATTCAAGTTTACCAAATCATTTATATAATATAATACATCTAATATTAGCTTTTTATCTATTATTTATGCTTTACCCTAAAATAGTATTAAAACGGAGTTATGAAACAAAGCTTGAAGACATAATATCAAATTATATTTTAATGGTTTTTTTATTTATTTTAGTAGGATATTTATTAGTAGTTGTTAAGCTTTATGAATTTTTAGGTATATCTTTGATTTTACTCGGAATTTTTATTCATTCATACTTAAGAAGAAATGAAAAAATAAAAATAAAGGCAAGGTTATTAAAGTTCATCGAATTAATGTTCGATTATGTCGATAAAGTGAAAAATATAAAAGTCGACTTAATAAATTTAGTTAAGGTTAAGTTCAGCAAGATTCATAAAGATTTCGTTAATAGTTTTAAGAATAAATTCGTAGCGTGGAATGTAGTTATGCTCCTTATTGCTTTAGGATACTCTACTTATTTACGCTTATATGATGCTTATTTTAATGCTGCACCAGCAATGGCGGACTCTTATACTACGCTAAAATGGATGAAATTTATAAATAATAGAATATTATTTCCAGATGGAATTTATCCTCAAGGGTTTCATATTTACTTAGCAACGCTTCAGAAATTTGCATTTATAGATCCTTTATATGTCCTTAGATACATTGGTCCTATAAATTGTGTGTTTATAATCCTTGGAATATATTTTGTATTATCTAGGATTACTAATGATAAAACGTCAGGCATCGTTGGATCCATTGTATATGGTATTTTAATTTCATTCATGTACAGTGATTGGCAAAGGCAAGCAGCAACAAATTCTCAGGAATTTGGATATTTATTTGTTTTGCCAACACTATATTTCTTTGCAAAATATATAAAAGATAATAAAAAAAGAGATTTTATAACTGCCTTTGCGGGGGTATCAATTACAGCCTTAGTTCATACTATATCTTATGTTTTTATTGCTATAGGTGTAGTAACCTTAATAATAATAGCAATATTTATTAATTTTAAAAAATATTGGAGACGAATTAGGTTGGTAATAGGTATTGGTTTTGTTAGCGGGTTTATCGGAATTGTTCCTGTGGGTATAGGTATGTTATTAAAGAAGAAGTTTAATACATCCTCTCAGAGTTTTCTTACAGAAAAAGCTAGTGTCCTTGGATTTCATATATTATCAAAAATGGATTATATTGGACTTGTTTGTCTATTTGTAACTCTTATTTATATTTTATTTAACTTTAAAAAATTAGAAAAAAATATTTTATATGTATTCATTCTAATTTTAAATTCAGTATCTTTTTTAATATATTATTTAGGAGGGTATTTCACCCAAAATTCCATAGTAGCAACTAGGTTTATAGATTTTTGGTGTTTAACAGAACCATTAATTATTGGTATGGCTTTTTATGTTGTTATAAGCGTATTAAAGAACATTAAAATAAGAAATGCACTTGCATTAATTTCATGTATGGGTTTTATTTTATTTTGTGCTTTTTACCTAAAACCAAAGCCAATAATACCTTATAAAATGGAATATAATAGCAATGTGGAGCAGTATTTAAAAATAAGTGAAAAGTTTGTTCCTACTGATTGGATGATTGTTTCTCAATCGGAAGGTTATGCAGTGGTAATGGGAAAAGGGTATCATTTAATGATTGGTGATTTCTTAAATTATTTTAACCCGCAAGCTAAATATTTAATAGATAAGAGAACAAATATTCTTGTAAAGACCCCGGATATATTCTTATACCAAGAGAAAAATGTATTTGTAACAACATTTACAAAGGAAATAAATTATCCACTTAGAAAACTCCAAGATCAAGAGTTACAGACTTGGGTGGTTAAATATAAAAACACACATTCTAATTTATCAATTTATTACGAGGATAAAAACATAAGAATTTATAGAATCCATCAGGAGTTAACACGTACTGATATACAGAGTAAAATATGGGGGAGTTAATTGAAGGGTAGGATTGATATGAAAACAGTATTATTAACTAATGGTCAGCAAAGGAAAACCCTAGCAGTGGTTAGGTCCTTAGGTAAAAGAAATTTAAAAGTGATTGTAGCTGAAGAAACTAGGTTTAATCCTTCAGCTTTTTCTAAATATTGCAATAAAGTTTTGGTTTGTCCTAGTGCTAGCAAAGAGCCAGATAAATATTATTCTTGGTTATGTAGAGTTATAGTAATCTATAAATGCGATGTAATGGTTCCAATGGATGACGATGTATTTGAAATAGTAATGAAAAATTCGAAGGAACTTCTAAAAATATGCAGCATTGTATTACCTACTATGCAAAACTATTTACGCGCTTGTGATAAAAGTAATGCAACAAAACTTGCGGAGGAAGTGGGAGTACCTTGTCCCCAGACCATTCATCCCAAGAAATTATGTGATCTACTCAGTTTAATTGAACCTATGAAGTTTCCATTAGTAATTAAACCAAGAGTTAGTTCAGGTTCAAGGGGAATACGAATTGTAAACAATAAAGAGGAATTTATAAAGGATTATCAAGAAATACATGGAGTATATGAGTTCCCAATTATCCAAGAGTATATTGGAATAGGGGACAGGTATGATGTATGCTTACTTTTTGATAATGATAATAAGTTAAAAGCTCAATTTGTTCAAAAGGAAATAAGACATTTTCCAATAGACATAGGGCCAAGTACTATGCAAGAAAGTGTTGAGGCGCCGG
This sequence comes from Clostridium algoriphilum, assembly GCF_020443705.1. Lineage (GTDB taxonomy): Bacteria > Bacillota > Clostridia > Clostridiales > Clostridiaceae > Clostridium_AD > Clostridium_AD algoriphilum. The sequence continues at coordinate 3,676 of NZ_JAIZZK010000028.1, read as the reverse complement.
AAGTACTTGAATATGCATTGCGTATTATGAGAAAGTTGCCTTGGAAGGGCGTTGTTGAGCTAGAATTTATTGTAGATGAAGGGGATAATAAATTTAAATTTATGGAGATTAATCCGAGATTCTGGGGGTCGCTTCAGATGGCAATAACAGCAGGAGTTGATTTTCCGTGGATGTTATATAAATTAAGTGTCGAAGATGAAGTAGAAGAGGTATTCAAATATAAAACAGGTTGCATGTGCAGTTGGCTTTTACCAGGGGATATCCTTCACTTTATAGGTAATAAGGACAGAAAAAAAATGGACCCACCTTTTCTTGCAGGAAAAAAATATGGAGTTCAGGATGATATTATCTGGGGAGAGGATCCATTGCCAGCACTCGGTTTTATACTTGCATGTTTTAGATACTTATTTGATAAAAACATGTGGAAATTAATTTTTAAAAGGTAGGTGGTAATTATGAATAATGTTTTTACAATAGATGTGGAAGATTGGTATCATACAATGGATTTTAATTTTCCACAAAGTACTTGGGATAATTATGAGGATAGAATTGAATATGGCTTAAAATCAATAATGGAGGTTCTCTCAAAACACAATGTTCGTGCAACGTTCTTTGTGCTTGGATGTGTAGCCCAAAAACATCCAGAACTTATAAAAGAAATAGTAAACCAGGGTCATGAAATTGGTTCTCATGGAACGAATCACAGAATGGTAACTACGCAAAGCAGAGAGGAATTTAGAGTTGACGTAGCAATGTCAAAAGAAATATTAGAAGATATTACAGGAGTCCAAGTTAAGTTATACAGATCTTCCTCTTGGTCAATTGTCCCAAAAACCATATGGGCTTTAGAGATACTCGCGGAAGAGGGTTTTATATGTGATTCAAGTATTCAACCTTTTAAGACCCCCCTTTCTGGATTTAAACGTGCGCCGATGCAACCCTTTTATCCAATAATAGACGGAAAAAAATTAAATATATTAGAGTTTCCTCCCTCAGTTCTTCCTATTTTCAATACTTGTTTACCGTTTTGTGGAGGTTTGTATTTGAGAACTTTCCCTATTGAATATATAAAGTATGCTTTAAAAATGGTGAATAGGAAAGCTCCTGGAATGATATATACTCATCCTTGGGAGGTTGATATAGGGCAACCAAGGCTTAAAGTACCTATGCATATAAAGTTTACTCATTACTATAATTTAAAGAGAACTTTAAATAAACTGGATAATGTTTTGAAAAATTTTAAATTTATAACATTAGGAGAATTAATTAAGGAAGGTAATTATCAAGCAGTAATATTAAAGTAATTTGCAAAGTGAGGCTTAAGTTGAAGAAAAATTTTAATTACTCTAAATTAGTAGTAATTATTGTTGTTATAAATATAATTCTAGCAGTGCTTGCACTACTTAAAGATATGTTTATGGCCTCTTATTTTGGGACTACTGTTAATGCAGATGCTTTTACCTTATCATTTTTTATAACTGACATGTTGGGTAATAATCTCATAGCTAATGCAATAGCCGTAAGCTGTGTACCACTTTTTACAAAAATCTATGCAGACAACGATGAATACAAGCTTTATGATAATTTGATTAAAGTAAATATAAGTTATTTTATTTTAACTTTAATTTCATTTCTGATGTTACTTATATTTAGAGATCAAATCATTAGTAAATTAGCTAGTGGATTTACTAATGAGACAATTAATATTTCTATACAATTATTAATAATTTTGTTACCTATTATTTTAATTTATCCAATCGTTACTTCAGGTATTTCATATCTTCAAGTTAAAGGAAAATTTATTATCAGTTCTTTGGCGGCGATTCTATATAATTTTATATTTTTACTTGGTATAGTTTATTGTGCTTTTTTCAAAATACCTGTGAGTAAAGGGCTTTTTATAGTTGCTTACTCGGTAGTTGCTGCGGTCTTAGCAATGGTGATTCTTCTATATTGGAAGATTATTAAAGAGAAGAAACCAAGTAGGAGAAAGGATAAAAAACACCTAATGAAGAGAGGCGAGATATATAAACTGTTTATACCATATTGCGCTATTTTACTGCTTTCGCAATTTGTTTTATATTATGAACGTTATTTAGCTTCGTTTTTTCAAGGGGGAAGTGTTGCGGCTTTAAATTATGCATATAGATTATCACAATTTCCAATATGGGTATTTGTTTCTGCTATTGCTACAGTTTTATTTCCTAGGATGGCAAAGCATAATAGTGAGGGTGATTTAAAATCTTTAGCAGAAGTTTTTAAAAATGCATTATTGTGGGTTTTTATATTAACCATGCCTGTAACATTTATTCTCTATATATTAAGAAATCCCATAATATCTATTCTATTTTTGAGGGGAGCTTTTGATAGTTCGTCACTTAAAATCACATCGGAAATACTAGCAGGTTATAGTTTGGCAATAATTGGTTTAAGTATTTCAGCTCTATGCATGAAACTATATTTAGCTAGAGAGGAGATAAAGACTCCACTTTTAATATTTATTATATCTTCAATTATAAATATTATTATAGACTTCTTTCTTGTTAGCAGAATAGGAATTAAAGGTGTTGGATACGGGGCCGCAATTAGTTCAATTATTAACGCTACTTTGATGTTGCTTCTGATAAAAATTGAAATTAAAGATTCTTTTCATAAGATTACAATAAAGTTACTAAAATGTGTTGTTTCTAATTTGATTTTAATTGTCATATGTGTTTTTGGACTCCAAATTTGGAATTTAAATATTATTAGAATGAACTTAATTTCACAACTTGCATATATTGGAGCAGTAGCTTTATTAAGTATTAGCGCGTATGTGATAAGTTTAAGATGCTTAAAAGTAATCTAGATTAGGGGGATTTTTGATATGACAGATGGTTTAGTTATTATTCCAGCTTATAATGAGGCAGAAAATATTGCAAAGGTTCTAAAGGAAATAGAACAACTTCAATTAGGATTAGACGTTTTAGTTATTAATGATGGATCGAAGGATAACACAAAAGAGGTGGTAATAGAAGCTGGCGGACATGTAATATCACATCCATTTAATTTAGGTTATGGGTCGGCTCTTCAAACAGGATTTAAGTATGCAAAGAATAATAACTATAAATATGTAATTCAGTTTGATGCAGATGGTCAGCATTATCCTAGAAATTTAATAACTATGAAAGAGGAAATATCTAAGGGGAAAGCTGACATTATAAGCGGATCTCGGTTTTTAGGAAATACTACTCAAAAATTAGGCTGTTTAAAGCTATTTGTAATGGGTTTGTTAAGATTGATTATCAAATTGACAACCGGAACAAAAATATCAGACCCAACCTGTGGTCTTAAAGCGCTGTCTAGGTCTACTTATGAATATTATTCAATTATGGGAAATTATCCACCTGATTACCCAGATGCAGATGTTTCAATTCAGATGATTAAGCTTGGTTATAAGATAAAAGAAGTCCCTATAAATGTACGAGAAAGAGAGCGTGGTGAAAGTATGCATTCTGGATTAAAACCTATAATATATTTAATGAAAATGTTTCTAAGTATAATTATTATTTTACTTAGAAGTGCATTTAAGATAGTGTTAACTAACTTATGAAAAAACAGGAATGTAAATATTAGGGTTTTAATTGCACGTTGAAAAGTGAAAAAATACTTTGAAGAAATACAATGCAGTTTTGTT
>NZ_JAIZZK010000027.1 GCF_020443705.1 Clostridium algoriphilum | reverse complement strand
TTATAACAAATAGAGGGGGTCATTGTTTTTTTTATTATAAAAGTAGCTTAAACCCTTGCTAATGCAAGGATTCAAATAAATAAAACAAAGATAGTGTTAACACTATCAAATAAATATTGGAGGTATAAAAATGAGCTACACAAACAGATATGGTCAACCACAGGGTGTTGCGAGACTTGATACAAATAAATTAAGAGAAATATTAATAGCTGAAATTATTGCCATAAATGGTTACGCCGAACATATTGCAAATTCAAACATGGAAGACATAAATGCAGCTTGGAACACTATAATGGGAGATGAAAAAAAACACTACGGTATGATTCTTACATTGCTACGTAAATATGACCCCAATCAATATAAAAGTTATAAAGAACATATAGGCGATAAATCAGGTCCGAAATCACCAATGCAGGCATTTACACCTAACTACAATAAACAGGTTATACTAAATAATATAAGAGAAGACATAAAAGGCGAATTTGAAGCTGTAATTCTCTATGAACAAATGTTAGCTATCATTCCATATCCTGATGTCAGGTATGCAATATTTTCAATAATTAATGAAGAGAAGGGACATGCTGAGCATTTAACACAATTATTATTAAAATATGATACAGATGAATATAATGGTCTTGTATAAAGATATAAAAATTTTAAAATAATTTATTTCATAATCAAAACCTGTATTCAAAGATATAAGTTTTTCGCATTTTGAATAGGTTTGGATTCAGATGTTGGGCCTTGCTGACCATATCTCTACTATTTGAAATATAAAAGATGACGATTAGCATTACTATTATTGGTTATATAGAAAATTGTTAAAAGAGTTGGATTTTCAAATGATTTTTCAATTATTTGAAAATCCAACTCTTTTACGATATCTATATAAGGATTGCTTTAACCAAAGATGCTCATAACAGGGCTCTTTTTTCATATAGAGAACTTATTAATTCTAGAAAAGTTAATTTATAATAAGGATACAACAAAAGTTGTGAAATAAATTATTTCACGACTTTATGTTTTCCCATCCTTATTATATTAAATGGGTTTGAAGAATATGAAGAACTTACCAATTATTTAATGGTGGCAATCAATAACTTGATAGCCAGCGGTGCAGATTTTATAGCTTTATCAGGTAATACACCACACATTGTTTTTGATGAGTTGCAGAAGCGTTCATCTATCCCTCTTGTGAGCAAGCAACATGCATATTATCAATAAGATTATAGTAAAGAAGCAATTACGAGTATTAATCCTTAAAAAATATGATATGGGGTGATTTATATTGGATAATTTAAAAGCTATTTCTATAGATGATAATCATATAAATCTTTTGCTTATTGGAAAATATGCAAGAAAGTTACCAATTGACATAGTAAACTATACTGATCCGATAAAAGCACTCTCTGATGCATTCAACCACATCACCTCTTCTTACTTATTAACCACTTACGTTAAATTAAGATTTAAAATACAACTGTTGAATTTGACTAACAATTTCATCCGTTTGGTTTGTAATTTGAGAAATAGAAAAGCCTATAAATAATGGTGATGTAATAAATCTAGGTATAACCTTACAAATTATACTATCTTTCCAATCATAGAAAAAAAGATTATAACTATTACATCTTACATAAAAATCATTTAATATATAACTCACAACTTTCTTTATATTATCAGCCATTATATCTAAATTATTAATATTATTTATTATAATATTAAATTCAGTAAAATCCATCTTGGGTTTGGTTGAAAGATTAAGCACACATCCATCCGACTCATTAATTATTATTCCCTCAAAAAACTCATCCTTTAAAAATTCTTTATAATCTATAGATTTTAGTCCAACAATCTGCATATGTGAATGATTAATAGTCCCACCTGAATAAGGACCATGATTCTTATAAAACATTACAGATTTAAAATCACCGCTTTTCTCCATATTCAACCAATGATTAACTCCAAATTTTAATAAGTTTCTCATATATTCGTTATCGTACATTGTAATATCAACATCGCAACTACTTGTTTCTATTAGCACTGTTTGAAGTGTACTTTCTAATGTAGGATATTTGTTTTTAACTAAAATGAATGGTCCTTCTCCATCTATAATTCCTGTTAACCCTTCTCTATCACAAAATGGACATGGAGTCTTCTTGTCTTTAATGCTGTTTGGTTTTTTTTTACTTATATTGAATAAAAACTTTAACTGTCTGTTAGAACTCATTTCATTCACCTGCTTTAATTTATTATATTTAACCACCTAATAAGTTATGAGGTGGGATAATCTCTGAATTTTTCTGTTATCTTCTTATATGTTTGCACAGGTACTCCATATTTTTCGCCCATACGAACTACTTCAAATATAAGCCCGTCAAGTTCTGACCTTTTCCCCTGAGCAATATCCCTTTGCATGGATGTAGATGCCGTAGGCGCAAGTTTATCCAGAATATCTAAATTAATCTGCACTATATCTACCGTAAAATAAATCCCCATAGCTATAGCCAGAGCATCTATTTCCTTGATTAATGCAACAAAAGTATCTCTGATTTCTCCCGATTTCTGCATAGGTGCTGCTTCTGCATCATAATATAAGCCACAAGCTGCCATTGCTGATACATAAGAAAATTTCTGCAAAGCATCCCTCCTGATATCATCTGATAAAACTCCAAGAATATTACTCTCTTTCAAATCCTGTTCTATCTGTTTTAAAACAGGTCTATATTCTGATGCGTTACGAATCCCATAAACAATTTTGAAAATTTCACCATGCATCAGAAGAGTTCCATGCTCTTTAATATTGGCAGATACATAAATGCAACCGTCTGTAACTAAAAGTTTCGGCAACATTTTCTGCAATTTCCCTCCAGTTCCATAAATGTTTAGAATCGGAATCACTACGGTATTCTTATGGGCAACCCGTTTAATAAAAGGAACTGTATCCACCAGAGAATAGCCTTTCACACAAACAAAAATCACATCTGGTTGTTCCTGATAATGTTCCATATCATATGTTTTTATCGGTGAAACAGTATAATTTCCTTTCCAAGTAGTTTCTACCTTAAGTCCACTTTTCTGAATACTTTCGAGATGTTTACCTCTGGCAATCAGCGTAACATCTTTCCCCGCTTCCGCCATATAGGCTCCAATGCATCCCCCCGTGCCACCTGCTCCAATAACCAAATACTTCATTTTTTGTTTACTCCTTTCCTAACTGCTTAAATTGTATTTCCTGCGAATTTCTCAGACGCTGATGTTTATAAATAGGCACCAATCCTGTTTCATTTTCATATATAATATACTCTCTGTTATCTCGCTACAATACCAGCACATTCATTTAAGGATATTTATTTAATACTTAGTTTTCTTTTACATCTGTACAAAAAGTAAAAACTCCGAGTGTAATTCCTCAGAGTTCTTTGCTATAAAAGCTTCTATAAATTTTCAGCAATATAATAAATTAATTTTTCAGTATCTTTCCATCCTAAACATGCATCGGTTATTGATTTTCCATAAGTGCCACACCCTACATCTTGTTTACCTTCTACAAGGTAACTTTCAATCATAAATCCTTTTATCATTTTTTTAAGTAGAGAATCATATTTCCTACTCATTAACACTTCTCTAGCTATTCTTGGTTGCTCTTCATAATGCTTCATTGAATTTGCATGATTAGTATCTACAATAATAGAAGGATTAAAAAGTTTATGATTTTCATATTCTTTAGCAATATTAATCAAATCTTCATAATGGTAATTGGGAATATTTTTACCATAAGAGTCCACAGCTCCTCTTAAAACAGCATGTGCAAAAGGGTTTCCTGATGTTTCAACCTGAAAGCCGTTATATATAAAAGTATGACCATCCTGTGCAGCTTTAATTGAATTTAGCATTACGCTTAGATCTCCACCAGTTGGATTCTTCATCCCTACAGGCATATCAACACCACTTACTGTAAATCTATGTTGCTGATTTTCTACAGAGCGAGCTCCAACTGCGATATACCCTAATAAATCTGAAAGATATGTATAATTCTCTGGATATAACATTTCGTCTGCCGCCGGCATATGATATTCACTTAATGCTTTTATATGAAGTTTTCTGATGGCCTTTAATCCTGCAACCATATCAGGTTCTTTACTTGGGTCTGGTTGAGAGGCCATACCTTTATATCCTTCACCTGTGGTTCTAGGTTTATTTGTATAAATTCTAGGTATAATAATAATAGAATCTTTTACTTTTTCCTGAACTTTTGCAAGCTTTCCTATGTATTCACAAACTGAATCTTCGTTGTCAGCCGAGCATGGCCCAATTATAAGGAGAAACTTATCAGATTCATTCTCAAAAACTTTCCTTATCTCAATATCTCTATTTTTTTTAATCTCTTTAATAGAATTTGTTAGAGGGATTTCTTCCATAATTTCCTCTGCAGTAGGTATTCTTTTTGTAAATTTGATATTCATATTACTTTCCTCACTTTACTTATTTATTATTACTTCATTTAACAAAAATCCACTTGATATTATACACTTGTTAACATATCTATGATTTTATCAATTTTAATATATTTTAGGGTTTCAATTCCATTTTTGCTACCCTATAATCATAAATTTTGATTAGCTTACGATATCGAAACCATCTTTTAAATGTTCTCTAGAATATTAAGCTCCTACGATTTTAGTTATTATACACTTATAATATCATATTTGAGCTAAATTTAACCTATTTATTCATTAAAAACTTTAGCGAAAATTGGAAGTTTTTACTTTTATCAGAAGAATTCATCTTATAAAAATAACAAAGGAATTTATTGCCCCCTATTATTTTTACCAACTAACCCTCCACCATTACCTGATGATGGGCTCTGTGTTCCATGTATCGATGCTCGCTTAGAATTTTTTTGCATAGAAGATTTCGCTTTTTTTTCTTCAATAACTTTTTTCATTATTTCCATGTTTTTGTTTATATCATTTTTCATATTTTTACCTTCTTTTTTTTATTTTTTATATCTTTAAAAATACTTTATAACCGATTCCTTCTAAATTAATTTACAATAAATATTTTAAAGGTATGTCTTGTTATTTTACTAATTTATTATACCCCACAAACTCCCCTTTGAGTAGCGCCTACTTTTTGTTGTTGGTATTTTTATTGGTCATGTCTTCATCCTTTCTTGAATGATAATGTTTTCGAAAAATATTGTGAATTTTTTAGATTGCTTCTCTTAATACCATTTTATTACAATTAAATTTAATTTCCCCGGAAATATTGAGGTTTTATGCTATAAAATATCTTTTTATATCATTAATAATATTATTCTAAATCTTGAATTTCTTTTATTATAGAAGGGAGTGCCTCTAAAATATGATTTGCATTTACACAAAACATTTTCTTTGAAAGTTTATCCCCGCAGTAACCGTGAACATATGCACCAACACATGCTGCAGTCAATATGTCATAACCTTGAGATATGAAAGACGCTATAATACCAGTTAAGCAGTCTCCCATTCCCCCTGATGCCATTGCACTACTCCCAGTAGGATTAATTTGCAGGGTTTTACCATCCGTAATTATTGTATTAAATCCTTTAAGTAACAAAACAACATCGTGTTTTTTTGCGAATTTTTTTGCTATATCTATTTTGTTTTCATTTATTTCATCTATTGAAAACCCCGATATTCTTGCCATTTCCCCCATATGAGGTGTAAGAACTATCTGACATTTCTTATTTTTAAGCATTTCAAGGTTCCCCTCAAGCACATTTAAACCATCTGAATCAATTACAACAGGACATTTAGAATTCAATAAAATTTTTTGAAGTGATTTTAGAGTACTGTGATTATTTCCTAGTCCTGGACCAATTGCAATACAATTACTCTTAGTTATTAACGAATCTAATCTTTTTTCATCATTAGTTGAGGCAGTCATCGCTTCAACTAATTTCCCACTTAGTATGTTTTGGATTGAGCTATCACAGCATAGTGTAACAAGCCCAGCTCCACTTCGAACAGCAGCCTGTGTTGAAATATACGCAGCACCTGTAAATCCTAGAGATCCTGCCAAAATAAGTGTTCTTCCATAATCACCTTTATGTGAATACTTATTTCTTTGCTTAATTAACTTTTTAATAAAGTCTATATCCATTATATATTCATTTTCATGAAATTTATCTACTACACTTCTTGGTATTCCAATCTTCTCAATAACAATTTCTCCAGTAAAGGAATCCGTGTCATATCCAAGAAAACCCTTTTTATAAAGTTCAAATGTAACTGTTTTATTACTTTTAATGCAATTTCCCATCACTTTTCCACTATTGCACTCAAATCCTGATGGGACATCAATAGATAAAATATACTTACTATTCTCATTTATAATTGTAATTGCTAAAGAATAAATGCCTTCAACTTCTCTAGATAATCCTGTTCCAAAAATTGCATCAATAGTAGTTTCGCAGTTAATTATGCTTTCTCTTAAAACTTCCAGATCCTCATTGTTATTTACTTTTATTATTTTCATACCCATATTTCTTATAATATTAAGATTGACCAAGGTATCTGCGCTCATACTTTCCTCTGAGCCAAGAGAAAATATCTCGACATAACTTCCTCTATTTAAAAGATGCCTTGCTACTGCAAAACCATCTCCACCGTTATTCCCACTGGAGCAAACAATTACGAATTTTTTATTATTTGACCGTATATTTTTCATTACCTTTAGTGCTGCATTTTCCATTAGTACAATACCCGGGATCCCTAAAACGTCTATACAATAGCTATCAATCTTTCTCATTATCTGTGTTGTTGCGATTTTCATTTTTATCCTCCTCCAAAACTGCAAAATCAATTGCAGTTTTCTTTTTATGGGATGTGCTTATATGTAATTTATATTCAAACTTTTTAACAAGCTGCTTTACCTTACCTTTTAGTATTACAATAGGTTTCCCTTAGGTAGATACATCAATTCCTCTATGTTCAACTGCTAAAACAAACAGAAATTGCCCTCTACATTACCGATTCCTGAAAAAATTCATTTCAACACAATGGGTTCGCTGATAATCTGTGTCGCTTGAAGTTCACTAATCACTCCGTTCTCAACCATATTTTGAACCACAAGATGTTGCCTTTCAAGGGCAAGTGTCCTATTTTTATATGGATCATAGACACTTGGAGCATTTGGAAGGCCAGCAAGCATGGTCAGTTCTCCTGCGTTCAATTCCGATGGAGCTTTTCCAAAGTAAGTCTCTGCTGCTTGGTACAATCCATTAGCCCCATGTCCGAAGTATATAACATTGGTGTAAAATGCAAATGTTTCTTGCTTACTCATCGTATCATACAACCCAATGGCAAAGACACTCTCACGTAATTTCCACGTTAATGATTTTGCTGTATTACTTAAAGGTGTGTTATGAATCAACTGTTGCGTAATTGTAGAGCCACCTTGAAGGGTTTGCCCACTTCCAATGTCCACAAAAACTGCCCGTATGGTTCCTTTGACATCTATCCCTTTGTTTGTGAAAAAACTGCGATCCTCAGTTGAGATAATAGCATTTCGATACATTTCCGGTATATCTTTGTACGTTAATAACTGGCTATGATGAGCTTGTACTTGAGTGAGCACGTCAGCACGCACCTTATTAGCAATTATGTTGACATGACTAAAGTAATACTTTAATCCAAACCAACTAATACATAGAACTATAAATATAAATATTATAAATTTTAACATACCTTTTATGAATTTATGCATATTTTTCCTCCCGTTTCATAAATAACAGACTAATAGTTACCTTTATTATAACAAAATAGCAATTCTTTCAACTTTTTATGTGAATTGTATTTTAATGACTCATATTTCAATCCCATCTCTTTCAATGCATACTCTAAATCTTGTATTCGATTGTCTTTATTATCAGCTACAAACATTACAACTCCTCCTTAACTTATTTATAAAATATAGCATGAAAACATGTAAAAGTTATAGTTTTTTAAATAATTTTGTGTGAATATAATTAAAATCACTTTTAATAACTCTGTATATCTTTAAAATATATTCTATTTAAAATAGATTTTAAGGAATGTATTCCTATCAATTCTTTTCTGTAATTTAGTTGATTTTTAGCAAATTCGCTTCACTCATAATCACCCTCGAGGTTCGTGAGCAAATTTAATACAGTAATTAAAATCGTTACCAATTTCTGTATTTTGTTTCTAACTCTTTGGAATCTTAATTAAGCAAATGCTACATATTAAAAGCCTTATTTTAACCTTGACAGTATGGCCATAATAGTGTTAACATTTACAAAATTGAGAAAATTGAGAATATGGACAAGAAATGGATCTGAAATATGAGCTTATTTGATTTGACAGGCAATGTGCCATAATTATAGGAAAAAACGACATAGATAGTAAACTCAATATTATATTGCCGTAAATATGAAAAGGATGTGTAAATATGCTAAATGGCAAAAAAATCGTAGTTTCTGTTACTGGGTGTAGCCCGGCCGTGCAGGCTTTAAATATAATTAATGAACTAAGAAAACAGCATGGGGACGTATATGTTGTTATGACGGAAAATGCCACAAATTTTGTTACACCGCTCATGTTGCAGCGCAGTGTTGATCATCCCATCCAAATACAATCCTTTGATCCGCCTAAAACATGGGACAATAACCATAAGTCGCTTTCCCAAAAGACAGATTTACTTTTGATTGCTCCCGCTTCCGCTAATATTTTGGGGAAAGCTGCTAATGGGATTTCCGATGATTTGCTGTCCACGACCATTATGTCGATGCGCGGACCAAAAGTCATTGCCACACATATCAACGACATGATGTACAATAGCCCAAGCGTGCAGCGTAATGTACGGACATTAAAAAATGATGGTTTTATTTTTGTCGAAAATGGTAATTCGAAACACCCATCTTATTTTCCGACAATTGATCAGATTGTGAATACAGTTTTACAAGTTTTTGAAGATACAAACTAAAAATAATAAAGAAAAAATCATCTAATCTCTTTAATAATTCTTACAGTTGTTTATAACGAACTGCATTTGAAGTGCGACCTATTTTTATTTTATTTGTGATATAACTACATTAATAAGTTGGTATTTCTATTGTCACCTGTACGCCGCCAGTGATAGGTGAATTAGCTATATAAAGCGCTCTCCCATGCAACTTTACAAATGATTCGGTAATGTACAAGCCTATCCCGAAATGAATTTTTGATACGCGGCTAGAATCGCCCATATAAAATTGTTTTGTGGCTGATTTAATATCCTCTCTTGAAAAACCCTTACCACTGTCTGTTGTTATAAATTTTATTTTATTATCTACTAACTTTATCTCAAAACAAACCTTCCCTTTATTAGAGGAATAATCAACTGCATTTGAAATGACATTCATAATGGCACGGTAAAGTAAGGATTGGTCAATCATAATTGACTTAGGTACGTCACTTTTAATGAATTCAACTTTAAGTCCCTTTGTGGATTGTATCAATAAAAATTATAGAATCTATTTCTTTAAGTTGTAGAAAGAGAGTTTTTTCTGAATTTGAAATTTCGATTAGAATTTTAATATACTTCTCAATCTGTCTGCTGTTTTTTGAAATATAATTAACGTATTCCTGCTGCTCCTTATTTATTGTTGAATCAGATAACAATTCAGCATTTCCTTTGATAATAGTCCTAAAAGAATGGTTCGGACTTTCAGGTTTTCAACCGCCGTAAGATTTTCATAAAGCGGTGGAGATTCAATTAAAGTTCCAATATAAGAAAGATCATTTCTACTCCATGTATGCCCCTGAAAAATAATTTCTCCTGATGTCATACAATATAAATGTAAAGAAATTACTTTCTATTTTGAATCAACTGGAAATTTATGTTTACTATAAACTTTGATTATTTAAGTATTTTTTTTAGTTAAATTCAAATACTATAACCGTATTATTAAGAAATGAAGGAGGAAATTAATATGGAAAAAAATGCAAGACAACACGTTGAAGATGTATATCACAAACTTCAAACTTCAAGTACTAGTCTTAATGAAGCAATAAACACAGTAGAAAAAGAAGAGAATAGACAACAAATCCAGAATACTCTTAATGCTGTGCAATCTGCATTACAGACAGTTACTACTACACTTTCAAATTACAAAGAATAGAAAATAAACAAAATAATTATTTTCACTAATAGAGAAGGAGCTTGTTTTTTTAACAAGTTCCTTCTCTATTAGCATCTCATCAAGAGTAAGTATAGTAATACTTGATAGCAAATTCTAGGGCGCAACCCCAATTCAAAATGTCAAAAGTGTAATCAACAAATTTCTCTGTTAATTTGCAATAAACCTACATTTTAGTAACCCATCGTTAATAATAATCTCCTAATACGTCCCGCCTGATGTAAACTTGCACTCTCCCTTCAGATAGCAGTCGAAAAATTCAAGGCAGACCTTGCTTATCGTTTTTAAGCAGTAATCGGTATCAGTAGTTGATTTCCGTCGGTTGAGAAAACGCGTCAAGAATGGACTCGTCAAAGCTAAGTCTGTCAAGGTAAGATGCCCAACCCCGCTTATATATACATTAAAAGCGGTTGCTTTCGTATTTGAAAGCATCGCATAATTTTCCGCATACTGAGCCCATTCGGAAAGATGACTCCACGAATTATCCGAATACACGTTAAGTACAGGCGCCGGATAAACCTCATCTAAAAAAACAAACTCATCGTCTTTGACGCCCTCAATATCGCACATGAACGGGGACTCAAGCGCGATCACAGCACTGATGTCGTCGCGCATCCTTCCTATGCCAAGAGCCGCAGATCCGCCGAGAGAATGTCCCATAACTCCGATTTTTGCGGTGTCTACAAGTTTGTATACTGTATCCGCATCATTTTTTTCTGCTTCTGCAAGGATATAATCTATCACAAAATTAATGTCGCCAGTGCGAATTCCCATCCACTTTTGATAAAGCTCATAGCACTTCTGTTTTTCAGAATGTGCGTCTTGGGTGAAGATTTCCTGCATGAATCCCTTATCAATTGAAGTTTTGTTTCCATCCACGTCAGTAGTAGATAAACATTGATATGTATGATCGATTGAGCACACAACATATCCATGAGAAGCAAGCTCATTATAAAGGGACTCGTTACTTGATTTTATACCAAAACTACCATGTGAGAATACTACAAGCGGATATGTTCCGTCGTAATCCTCAGGATACCAGAACTCCACGTTTAACTTTCTATTTTCTCCAGTATCAGTGTAGGTTTCTATACGGTTTTCGTCGGTATAAGTATATATTGCTGTTGCGACCTTGTGCTCGCCGGTCTTTCCTATAGGCTCATTTTCAGTAAAGACCAGTGCGGGAATCAGCGCAATGGCTACAAGCAGCAGCATAGCGACAGCCTTGCGTATGACGTATCTGCACTTATACTGAATTTTCGCTGTCCTACCGTCGACTTTAACGGAGTCTTTTACGATCATTTTCCCATCCGCAGTCTTTTTGTTTTGCAACTTTACCTTTATCAGGCTTATACTGCCGATGATCGCCCACACGAGAAGCAGGGCAAAAAGACATTTCCATCGATAGTTCCAGCGAATGACCGATGTCAGTAGGGATATCACAAACACCGCGAATGCGCCAATGCCCATAATGCTCCTGATATTTTTGTTAAGAGATTTCGTACATATGCAGAACACTGCAAATACAATTTCAGTAATTATAGCGATAATCAGCATGATTGTTCCCATTAACGTAAATCATCCCCCCTTCTCTCCATTGTATTAAATAAATTCACTATTAGTTACACAAACAACATTTATAAGGATTCTATAAAGATTTCAATATTAATATAAAGCAAAAGCTCCACTCCTTAATAAGTATTAGATGCTTATTAAGGAGTGGAGCATAAAACTATGAACTTATTATCATAACATATTATTGTAGGTGTTTCATTATAACAACCATACTTATTATTTAAGCCCTGTAGATCCAAATCCACCTTCTGCTCGTTCAGTTTCAGATAAGTTCTCCACTTCTATAACATTAACTCTTATGACAGGTTTAATAACCATTTGAGCAACCTTCATATGTCTTTCAACTTTAAATATGTGTTTACCATGATTTATAAGTATTACAGCTACTTCACCCCTATATCCTTCATCAATTGTTCCAGGAGTATTAAGTACTGTTATTGAATTTTTAAGAGCTAAACCACTCCTAGGTCTAATTTGTGCTTCTGTGCTTTTAGGCAATTCAATTTTTATGCCTGTATGAATTAGTGCAGTATCGCCTGGAGCAATTTCCCTATCTTCTATAGAAAACAGATCCATACCAGCGTCTCCTAAATGGGCATATTGCGGTAATATAGCTAATTTATCTGTCTTTTGTATTTTTAAATTCATAATAACTTCCATCTCCAATCATTTAATTTATTTAGTGATTTTTTGCTAATTGCTCAACTTTTTTAATACATCTTTTTTAATTTTGTATTGATTTTTATATATTTCTGAATTATTACTGTTTGGAGTGTATGTATTAATAATACTCAAATTACTAATAAGTGCATGTTTTAAATCTTCTATATCTCCGGTTGCATATGCAGCAATAATACAATTTGTCAGTACAGCACCACCTAGAATTTCTAATGTGATTGCCTCACTTTCCATAACATCTGCTTTAATTTGATTCCACAGATTATCTCTGCTTCCACCCTCAGTAATGGTAATTCTGTTTATTTCAATACCAGCATTTCGATAAGCATCTGTGATTTCCATATAATCATAGGCAATTGATTCAAGGACAGCTCTCCATAAAACAAACTTGTCTGTATCCAAAGTCATGTTCAGAAAACAACCTTTGACGTTTGAAAATTCGCCATATCCGCCAGTTAAGTACGGTAAAAAAATAACATCATTGCATCCCGGTACAACTTTTTCTGCTCCTTTACTTAACAACTGATAATAGCTGTCATCATGTGATTTTTGACAAATGTTATCCTTAAACCAGCGGAGTGCTAAACCTCCAGTCCTTACAAATCCCCAATAAAAATATGTATTTTCCAAGGTACCGCTGTTAAAAATCAGTCCGCTCCCTTTTTTGCTTAGTTCCGGAATAATTCCATTTGTAGAAACACAGAACATAGCGCATGTTCCGGCAACATCCACAGCCTTGTTTGCTTCAATGACTCCGCTTCCCAGTATGGACTGCATTGTGTCACCTGCACCAGCACAAATTGGAATACCAACCGGGCACCCAGTTTCCTTTGCTGCTTCTTCCGATAAAGTTCCAATAATATCCCAAGGCTTTACAATTTTAGGCAGATAGCTTTTATCGATTCCTAATATAGCAAGCTGTTCATCAGACCATTTCTTTTCGTATACATGGTATCCAAGACCCCAACCTGACATTGCTCCCCAGTCAACAAAAGCATCGTTGCTTTCTAAGCCCGCAAGGCTTAACAGAATATAAGGAGCATTGTGAACAAATTTTTTGCCTCTTTCCTTAAACTCTTTATTATTGGCTAATAGCCATCTTGCATGTAATGCGGGGAACATACAACTGGGATTAGCATTCCCCGTTTCTTTTCCCCAAATATCCAAATCCATTTTTTTAAGATCTTCAGCATCACTTTGTGTTCTTGAATCTAAATAGTTTATATAAGGTGTGATTGCCTTTCCACTCTCATCTATACCGACGATTCCGCAGATAATTCCATCACCCATAATTGCTTTGATTAAGCTCGGATTGATTCCCTGTTTCTTTAATTGCTGGATGCACTGTTTCATACCCAGCTTTGTAAGTGACAAATATTCATCCGCATCCATCTCAACCCATCCTGGATGCGGATATTTCATAGTCGTCTGATTTGATGATTTCGCTATACATTTCATATTTTCATTGTATACAGCCACTTTTACACTTTGAGTTCCTGCATCAAAACTAAGATAATATTGTTCCATAGTTTACATCTCCTTAAAAGTTATAATTAATGCACAAGACCATTGACAATAACTATTTTAATTAAACTTCTATCATTAGCGAGCTCCGTGTTAGTAACAACACAGATTGTCTGTTTTGCTTCCGATTTATGTAATGGCTCAGGTACTTGGGGAATTATCACTTCTTTTTATTCTATAATATTCTCCACGAACTGGATTTTTAATCCATTTGGATCTAATACGTAGAAAAACTTGGTATGTAGATTGGGTTGAAATGACCCACTATGAATATCTATACCTTTTCTTATATTACTTCTATATATAACTCTATTATTCCTTGTGAATTTTAAATATAATTCATTTGCAGATTTAGCTGTACTAAATAGCAACTTCGCTTCACTCATAAACGCCTTCAAGTGTCGCGAACAAATTGTGAACACAATTTGTTTTGCTATTTAGTTCTTTTAGGCATAAAAATGCTCCCCTTTCTAGTAACAGATTTTTATTATTTAATCTGTCTACTTTAAGGGGAGCATATCACTGTCTAGTCTATATGTACCAGTCTAGATTGCTAAACTTTTTTTATTTAACAAATAATATTTTTAGCCAATTGCATGTTAGTTTTTTCATTTTCTATCCTTGTTTCTTCACATTCTACCTTTAGTAATGTCATTTCTTTTATAAATCCCATTATTCCCATTGCTATTATCACAATGCCTATAACTCCTACTATAATATCTGACCCCATATAATTCTTTCATCTCCTAAAACAACTCATAATTTTAACCTAAGTTAAAATTATACTATGATATATAAGGGCTTAGCAACTTCTCAAACGGGTTGATAATACGTTTACTTAGGTAAAATCATTTAAAATAATAGTAATTACTATTAAAATAAAACCATTGTAAATAATCCGCGGGAATTGTAAAGGCTGCATATATGTTATCATCCATTAGCTTGCATTCTGCTATAGTGCTATAATAATATTAATTTAAAGTAAGGAGCTGTAATCATGAACAAAACAATTGTTGAATTGGAACTACTCTATTCTGATACTAAAAAAGACCCTTTTCTAAAAAAGAGACTGCTTGCAACCCGTTCAGCGTCTGACCCCATGGATACCTTTTGTAAAATAGCATGCGATGCAGGACATCCTATAACTATTGGAGAACTTTTCGCAATTGGGCAGGAATATAGCGACAACCAATGTAAAAGCACAAACGGTGGAAATCCCAGTCCATACGACTCATTTGAAGATACATACGAAACATTTCTGGATTCTCTTTAAACTGCGTATTAAATTAAATAATCTAATTACAAAAGTATCAATATAATAATTGGTACTTTTAATTTCGATTAAAAACCTCCTTAATTCGCATAATTCATTTCCTACTTACGTTTCTTAACTGTTTTTAAATAATCTTCATTAGTTTATATATAAATTTTAAACATCAAACATATCCTATTTGTGGGATGCCTATTTAAAATATTACAGTTTAATCGACTTATTGTTTTTATTTTGGTAATAGGATTTTAATGTTGATTTAAATAATAATTACTATATAATATGTGTTATATAATAATAAAGGACGGATGTGCTATAATGAGTTTTTCATTTACTAAAATTCTTTCAAAAAAAGGTCATAAACCTAAACTTATGGCATTAGATTTCTTAAAGTATATTGGACCTGGGTTACTAGTAACTGTAGGGTTTATAGACCCCGGAAATTGGGCAGCGAACGTTTCTGCTGGTGCTAATTTTGGCTATACTCTACTTTGGATGGTAACTCTTTCAACTATTATGCTTATTGTTCTTCAACATAATGCCGCCCATCTTGGAATTGTTACAGGTAGTTGCATATCAGAAGCATCTACCTCCACATTAAAACCAAGACTGAACAAATTGGTGCTTGGTTCTGCTGTGCTAGCTGCAGTATCTACTGCCCTTGCAGAACTGCTTGGTGGTGCTATTGCTTTAAACATGTTATTTGGTATACCTATAAAACTCGGAACAGTACTAGTTTTATGTTTGATTTTATGGATGTTATTTACAAATTCTTATAAAAAACTAGAAAAATGGATTATTGGCTTTGTTTCTATAATAGGAATATCTTTTATATTCGAATTAAGCCTTGTGCATATCGAATGGGGAAAGGCTATGATAAGCTGGGTTAAACCTTCTTTTCCTACGGGGTCTATTCCAATAATAATGAGTGTTCTAGGCGCAGTTGTAATGCCACATAATCTATTTCTTCATTCGGAAATAATACAAAGTCGTCAGTGGAATTTAAAAGATGAGAGTGTAATAAAGAAACAACTTAAATATGAATTTATGGACACTTTTTTTTCAATGATAGTAGGCTGGGCTATAAATAGTGCTATGATTCTTATTGCGGCCGCTACTTTCTTCTCGCAGAAAGTTCAAGTTACAGAGCTTAATCAAGCTCAACAAATGCTGACACCGTTACTTGGAAACACAGCATCAGTGGTCTTTGCTTTAGCGTTGCTCTTTGCTGGAATATCTTCATCAGTTACTGCAGGTATGGCTGGTGGTAGTATTTTTGCAGGGATGTTTGGGGAACCATATGATATTCATGATATTCATACTAAACTTGGTGTAGGGATTACTTTAGTTGGTGCTGCAATAGTTATATTTTTTATAACAGAACCATTTAAAGGGCTCATCTACTCACAAATGCTCTTAAGTATACAACTTCCTATAACTATATTCCTTCAGATATATCTAACTTCTTCTAAAAAAGTTATGGGCAAGTATGCTAACACTAGATTTGATAAAATTACTCTTTGGATTATTGGACTTATAGTAGCTGCACTTAACATAATGCTATTATTAAGCTATATATTGTAAATTTAGATAATATTTCAAAAAGGAATTGGCGCAATATCTTGCCCAATTCCTTTTTTGTTTACTGTAAGTCATGAAATTAAATATAAGTTAATTCGAATGGTAACTTCGGCGCAAGTCACAACAATAATGGTTATACAAGAATTATGTGTCCTATATCATTTTGTCTACCTATAAGGGTATACTTCAAAATGGGGCGACAATACTCGTTGTAAATCAAGATATTATATTTTATAATGTAATATGTACATTATTTTAAATACTATTACCATAAAGGAGGAACGTTCAAATGAGTTTTCAATTACCAAAGTTCGCATCACCAGATTTCTCCCAGAGCTTTTTTGCTAGCGCACCAGATGTTAGAATAGGTGAAGTTAAAAAAAATGGAGTTGCTCCTAAAGGTTTCTTAATAACTTCTATATCACCTGAATATTTTAAAATTAAAGGACAATGGGTTCTTCCAACCCAAACATCTATAGAATGTACTGCTGTTGTTAGGAATAACAACACTGTAGAAATCGTAGAATTTAGAAACCTTAAAGCTTACGATAAAGTTGTTTTAGGAAAATCTAAAGATGGAAGTGAAGGTATATACAAGCATATTAGTGGATTTGATAACTTACCAAAGATAGGAACAGGAAGATCTGTTGAGTCTTCATTTTCAAGCGATTATAAAGAATTATATGAATTACTAGAATATGAAAAAGAAAATAATGGACATATAGTTTGGGTTCTAGGCCCAGCTGTGGTTTTTGATTATGATACTAGAGCTGCATTATCAGACCTTGCTGATAATGGTTATGTAAATGCTCTTATGGCTGGGAATGCTATGGCAACCCATGATCTCGAGGGAGGATTATTCGAAACAGCCTTAGGTCAAAATATATATACTCAAAAATCTGTTGAAATGGGCCATTATAACCATTTAGATCTAATAAATGAGGCTAGACGCGCTGGTTCTATAGAGGCATTACTTGATGAAGGAAATATAAAAGATGGATTTATGAAAACCTGTATAGAGAAGAATATACCTATAGTTCTTGCTGGATCAATAAGGGATGATGGGCCCCTTCCACCGGTTTATCATGATGTATCTTGTGGACTCGATGCTATGAAAGAAGAAACAGATAAAGCAACAGTAATAATTTGTCTAGCTACGATTCTTCACTCAGTAGCAACTGCAAACTTAGCTTCATCTTATAGAGTTGTAGAGGGAAAAGTAAGACCAGTATATTTTTATTCTGTAGACATTGCTGAATATGCAGTTAATCAAGTATCAGTCGCTAGAGAATACATAGGTGTTAAAACAATAGTTACTAATGTCCAAGATTTTGTCGTTAATGTTCAAAAAAACTTGTGTTAATATTACATACATTATTATATTAGTAAGGAGGAGATCTTAAATGACTTTTAAATTACCAAAGTTTACACCGCCGGATTTCTCGCAATATTTCTTTGTTAATACTCCGGACTGTAAAATTGAAGAAGTACTTAAAGAAGGCGTTGCTCATAAAGATTATCATGCATTATCAATATATCCTGAATATTTTAAGATTAAGGGTAAATGGGTAATAGCTAATGAAAGCCGTATGGATAGCGTTGCAATTGTTACTCCAGATGATGACATAAATGTTGTGGAATTTAGAAATTTAAAGGTTGGCGATAAAGTTATCGTAGGAAGAACTGAAGATGGAAGTGAAGGTATATATATGTATACTGGAGGGTTTGCTACTGAGGATGGAGATGCTGATACCTTTGCATTTAGAAGTGGGCGATCAAGAGAAACAGCCTTCTCTAAAGATTACGATGAATTATATGAAGTTATGCAATACGAAAAGGAACATGCTGGAAAAATAGTTTGGGTTTTAGGACCCTCAATTGCATTAGATGATAAATCAAGAGCTGCCTTTGCGTCAATAGTCGAAAATGGGTATGCTCAAGCTGTTTTATCTGGAAATACCCTTGCTACTTATGATTTAGAAAAAGCAATGTTCAAAACAATATCAGGTCAGGAAACTTTTGAGTCTCATGAAAATGCTCACTATAACTATATTGCAACTATAAATGAGGCTAGACGCGCAGGATCACTGGTCGAGCTTATAAATTCGGGAGTGGTTAAGGATGGTATATTAAAAGCGTGTGTAGAAAATGATGTTCCTGTGGTACTTGCTAGTAGTATAAGAGATAGATATACATTGCCAAATGTTTATGATAATGTGTATGAATCTCAAAATGCCATGAGAAAACATACACGAGCGGCAACTATGCTCATATGTTTATCATCAGTACTTCATACGATAGCTGCAGGAAATATGACTCCATCGTACACTGTAAAAAATGGGGTTGTTAGACCAGTATATATATATTCTATAGATATACAAGAGTTCTCTGTTAACAAATTATCTGATAGAGGAACATTAGAAGTTAAGACATTAGTTACAAACGTCCAAGACTTTATAATTAATGTAGCAGAAGGATTAATCAAATAATTATTTACCAACTAACCCTCCAACATTTCATGATGCTGGGCTTGGAGTTCACAAAGTGAACTCCCCTTTTAATAATCGTTGAATCCACTAGGTTCTTACTTCTCAGTCGCCGCACCCTAAAATCTTATGCTTTTGGTAATTTAAATTTGTTATCTTAAGTAGATACATCAATTTCTCTATGTTCAACTGCTGTTGAAAACACAATTTGTGTTTCTGTATTGCCAAATTTCTGCAATTCGTTGATAAAGGCATCAAGTTCTACAGTTGTATGATAAGCGACTGTAATAAGCATTGAATACTTTCCTGTTACACAGTTGCATTCAAGTACATTAGGACATGTTTCTACAAAAGGATAAAATTCTGGTTTTTGTTTTGGTGACATTTCTAAGTTTATAAAGGCTTTAATGTTATATCCTAATTTTAGTGGATCAACATGTGCAGAATATCCTGTAATAACTCCTGCCTCTTCAAGCTTTAAAACACGAGCTGACACGGCTGGAGTTGATAAAAACACCTCTTGTGCTAAATGTTTAAGCGAATTACGTGCATTTCTTTGTAAAAGTTCAATAAGTTTTAAATCAATTTTGTCCATATATTAGGTATTAGTAAGATTCATCCCATTTATGCATTCCTTACTAACATTCACCCCTTTCCTTTTATTAATAGTTGAAGCTTTAAAATTATAGTAATGTATGTTTATACTGTTCTATACATATATACATTGTTATATTTAGCTAATAACACTGTCATAATCTTCTTTAATATAGCATTAATTTATTGCTATATTAAAATTACCTATATCTCGATTTTATTACGGATACATTAATATAATAAGGTCATTAATACGAATATGCAATCCATTCCTATACGATTCATTAAATATATTAACTTTGCATTGTGTTTTTCAACTTATATAGTATCCAAAATACTACTTTCAATATAAATTATTCACATCATATTCAGTAGTAATTGCTCTCCTCTAACATAAATCATCTAAATATCCACTTAATAAAGTTAACTCCAATTGTATTTAATTTAATTTAAATTAAGTATAACATGCTTATTTTTAGCTTTTATTCACAACTTCCCCCTAGTCATTTACATACATATGAAACCATGTTAATCTGCATATATTAGAAATACGAAAAAATAAGAAAGAAGGAATTTATATGGAAACAAGAATAGAATCTGATTTAATAGGAAATATGAAAGTAGCAATGGATGCTTATTATGGTATTCAAACATTAAGAGCTCATAATAATTTTCATATTACAAATAGAGCAATCTACCCAGCACTTATAGTAAGTCTTGCGGAGATAAAAAAATCAGCCGCTATTACAAATAGAGATTCAGATATGTTAGATACTAAAATCGCGAATGCAATTATAAATGCTTGTGATGAAATTATATCTGGAAAGTTTCATGATCAATTTATTGTTGATCCAATTCAAGGTGGTGCAGGTACTTCTACAAATATGAATGCTAATGAAGTTATTGCGAACAGAGCTATTGAGTTACTTGGCGGGACTAAAGGTAATTATAGCATTGTTAGTCCTAATGATCATGTAAATATGGCTCAATCTACCAATGATGTATTCCCCACTGCTGGAAAAATTGCAATTCTAAAAATGTTACCAAAAGCGACTGCAGAACTTAAAAGGCTGTATAATGCTCTTGAATTAAAATCTTTAGAGTTTGATAATATTATAAAAATGGGACGTACTCAACTTCAAGATGCAGTCCCAATTAGACTTGGTCAATCATTTCACGCATATGCTTCAATGATAAAACGTGATGTTAATAGGCTAATTAATGCTGAGAAGGAAATGCTTACTTTAAATATTGGCGCCACTGCTATAGGAACTTCTATAAATGCGAGCCCAGAATATTTAGATAATATTATATCTAACCTTCAAAAAGTAACCGGATTTAATGTGGTTCAAGCCGAAGACTTAATTGACGCAACTCAAAATCTTGATGGATTTGTATGTGTATCAGGTGCCCTAAAAACCTGTGCAGTAAATCTATCTAAGATGGCAAATGATTTAAGACTATTATCAAGTGGCCCTAAAACTGGTATAGGCGAAATAAATTTACCATCAAAGCAAAATGGATCATCAATTATGCCAGGTAAAATAAATCCTACTATTCCAGAAGTAGTTTCTCAAGTTGCTTTTAATATTATAGGAAATGATTTTACAATAACTATGGCAGCAGAAGCAGGACAATTAGAGCTTAATGCCTTTGAACCTGTTCTTTTCTATAACTTATTTGAATCTGTTGAAACTCTTAAAAATGCAACTACGACATTTGTAGATAATTGTATTGTGGGAATTACCGCTAACAAAGAACGATGCGCAGATCTTCTAAATGGTAGTATAGGAATAGTAACCGCACTTTGTCCTTATATTGGATACAAAAAATCAGCTGATATTGCAAAAATAGCTTTAAAAACTGGCCTATCAGTTAAAGGAATTGTTTTAAGCGAAGGAATTTTAACTGCAGAGGAATTAGGAGAAATATTAGACCCAATCTCAATGACACAAGTAGCTAAACCCTTAATAACAAACAAAGGAAAAATTGTTGATAGTTGTGCCGTATAAGGATAGTAGACTCCCACATCTTTTTGATTAATCTCATCTCTTAAAATTAACAAGGGAATGTGTTCGAATTCCCTTGTTAATTTTGTAAAGTATAATAATAGACATTTCAATTACACTTTACCCCTCAGGCTTTTACCTTTCTAAGTTCGCTAATGAACTCTTCTAAATCTTTAAAACTTATAATAATATTTCCCATTTTTGTGTTTTGGTCATTGATTCCGCCTAAAATCAAGCCTTTTTATCAACTCCAGATAAAGCAGAAAATCCGATGTATATTGTTGACATTATCCACATTATTTCTGCCATGAGCTTATTTCTTTTTCTTAATATTTCTAGATTGTTCAAATCAACTCTCCTTTTGATTTTCATTTTAGTTTTTACAAATAATTATAATATCAACATCTTCTTACATTTACTACTGATGTTTTTTCCACCAACCAAAACATTTTTAATTTATCAAATTACAGCTTTTTATATTATATTATATTTGTATTATATTTGTATTATTAATATGTTATTACAGGATAGATAAACTTCCATAAAAATAGAAACTATTTCACCTGGTACCTTAAACGTTGCAGTTTGTCTTATATCCTTAGAGGTATTTCGCTATACCTTTTTACCTTTAATGGAAACTAAAAGTTATTATTCTTTGCTTTGTTAAGAAAGATAGTTATAATGTAACTAATTTGATTATTTTTAAATTACATAAATTAATTCATCTTGGAGGCATACATAAATGAAAGATTCAAC
Source organism: Clostridium algoriphilum (assembly GCF_020443705.1). Taxonomy (GTDB): domain Bacteria; phylum Bacillota; class Clostridia; order Clostridiales; family Clostridiaceae; genus Clostridium_AD; species Clostridium_AD algoriphilum. The sequence continues at coordinate 37,489 of NZ_JAIZZK010000027.1, read as the reverse complement.
AAAACATTCCGTGGTTATAGGTTTTGCACTATTTGCAATGTTTTTCGGTGCAGGAAACCTAGTTTTTCCACCATTCTTAGGAAAAACTGCAGGAAGCGCATTTTTTGCATCTATAATAGGCTTTCTCATTACAGGAGTTGGTCTTCCACTACTTGGAGTAATTGCCTGTGCCAAAATTAATGGTACTTACGACAAAATGGCCAATAGAGTAGGTAAAAAATTTGCTATAATAACAGGCATAGCTTTAATTCTTGTTATAGGCCCGTTATTGGCAATCCCAAGAACCGCCGCAACAACTTTCGAACTTGGAATACATCCTATATTTCCATCTGTACCACAAAACATAGTAGTTATATTGTATTTTGCAATAGCACTTGCATTTGTACTCAAACCTTCTTCAATAATTGATAATATAGGTAAAATACTTACCCCCACACTTTTATTAATGTTAGCTATAATTATTTTTAAAGGAATAATAGATCCTATTGGACCAATTGTAAATACATCTTACAAAGGCGGATTCTCAAAAGCTTTAATAGAAGGTTATCAAACAATGGATGCTATGGCTTCTGTTATATTTGCAGGAATAATTATTTCATCTGTTAAAGCAAAAGGTTATGAAAATGCAAATGATATAATGAAGATGACTATAAAATCAGCAATAGTTGCTGTAGCGGGTTTAACCTTTGTATATGCTGGACTTATGTATCTTGGAACACAAACAAGTACTTTGTTCCCAGCAAATATAACTAGAACTAATCTAGTTACAGAACTTGTTAAGTTAGACCTAGGCAGTGTTGGTGCAGTTCTTCTTAGTTTATGTGTTTCTCTTGCATGCTTAACAACTGCTATAGGATTACTCGCAAGTGGAGCAAATTTTTTTGCTAATCTTTCAAAGAACAAAGTATCTTACAAAACTGCTGCTGTTATTATGGTCGCCGTAAGTGGATTAATCGCTACAAACAACGTTGATAGTATAATTACATTGGCAGGTCCTGTTTTACAAATTTTATATCCAATTATAATTGTTCAAATATTTATTACATTGCTTGGTGATAAAGTTAAAAGTAATAAAGTTGTTGCTATAACTACATATACAACGCTGATTATAAGTATTTTAGATACTATAAATGGTATATATGCAAATAGTATTGGATTTATTAACTTTATTCCTCTAGCAGGTGCAGGATTCTCATGGCTTATACCTGCTTCACTAGCTTTTGTAATTTCCAACATTTCAATAAAACCAAAAGAGTATGCCTTAAATGAAGATGAATCTACTTCAATTTTTGAAAGGTGAGATAATATAACACGGTTGATTGATAATTAATATTTATAGTATAAAAAGCCACCTTTATGAAGGTGGCTTTTGTACGCCCTATTTGAGTGAATCCTTGAAACAGGCATAAAGTAATATAAAAATAAACAAGGGTATTTGTTCGAATTCCCTTGTTATTTATGATAACTTTTATTCTATACTTATAGATTATTTACCAACTAACCCTCCACCATTACCAGATGCTGGACTTTGTGTTCCGTAAATTGCTGGTCTCTTAGTATTTTTTTGCTGTGAAGATTTAGCTTTTCTTTCTTCAATAATTTTTTTCATCAGTTCCATATTTTTGTTTGTATCGTTTTTCATGACTTTTACCTACTCTTTCCATGTTTTTTTAGATCTTTTACATTTTAAAGGAATTTGCAACTGCTACCTTCTAAATTAATATTCACAATGAATACTTTCAAGATAAGGTTTGTTATTTTGTTAATTTATTATACCCCAAAAACAGCTGTCTATGTTTAATATACATTCTATTCTAATTCTTTTGTGCATTAAATTTAATTTTTAAATTTTATCTTCTTAAGTAAAAAGGATAGTATCTTTTCCCGTTTAGGAATAACCGGTGCTTCACAAGTCATTCCTATCTTAATTTCTAATATATATCTTTTAAATAGGTTTTTCATTTTGACCTCCGCTCTTTTGTATATTTATGTATATTTATGTATATTTGTAATTTTTTCTATAAATTCATAATATAATATATACAAGAATAAATATACATGTTATAATATGTATATTGGTGTCTTATTTTATCATATTTTAACCAATATAGTTGAATTAATGAAGATAATGTTTTAACAAATTATAGCATATAAGAAATGTTTGGTTGGTGGTAAAATAAATTTGATTTAGGAGATGTAAAACTATGCCAATATAGATGTCGTTTATATCTGGTTTATAAAAAGAAAGAAAAAATAAGTAAATTCTAAAATTTAAAATAAATATTTGTTTCATCTGTCACATATAATAACTTAACTTTAATTGTTATGTATAAATAATTTTATTGTGGTAAATAATGTAAATAAGGAATAAACTAATTTGGAAATAAAGAGTTAGAGGGGGATTTTAATAATGTATAAACATGAAATATTATTTCAAGACTATTTAGAATTGAAAAGCAAACAATCCAAAGATCTTATTACGGGGTTTCAAGAATGTAATGAACCTGGAAAAGATATATCAATTAAAGTTAATTTAAGAAATGGTAACTGCCTAAAAGTCTATTATAATGAAACTAATATAGAATGCTATTAACTGGTTCCGTTCTGGAGTTCTTTTAGAGAAAAATTATTCATCTTCACTTAAAAAAATGCTATGAGAAATCATAGTGTTTTTTGTTTGCTTCAATTTACAATATTAAAATGCTAAACTTTTTTTATTTTAAAAGGAGGTGGTTTAAAAAGGATTTTTGGATGGATACATGACTATGGATGGCATCGCTGCACTTAATTAGCTAAAAAAAGCCTACCCCACAGATTGCTCTATAAAGTAAACTTTTGCTGTTACATAAAACTTCTATAAATTTTCAGCAATATAATAAATTAATTTTTCAGTATCTTCCCATCCTAAACATGCATCTGTTATGGATTTACCATAAGTGCCACACCCTACATCTTGTTTACCTTCTACAATGTAACTTTCAATCATAAATCCTTTTATCATTTTTTTAAGTAGAGAGTCATCTTTCCTACTCATTAACACTTCTCTTGCTATTCTTGGTTGCTCTTTATAAAGCTTCATTGAATTTGCATGATTAGTATCTACAATAATAGAGGTATTTAGAAGTTGCTGTTTTTCATATTCTTTAGCAATATTAATCAAATCTTCATAATGATAATTTGGGATGTTTTTACCATAAGAATCCACAGCTCCCCTTAAAACAGCATGTGCAAGAGGGTTTCCTGATGTTTCAACCTGAAAGCCACTATATATAAAAGTATGACCATCCTGTGCAGCTTTAATGGAATTTAGCATTACAGTTAGATCTCCACTAGTTGGATTCTTCATGCCAACAGGCATATCAATGCCACTTACGGCAAATCTATGTTGCTGATTTTCTACAGAGCGAGCTCCAACTGCATGATAACTTAATAAATCTGAAAGATATGTATAATTTTCTGGATATAACATTTCGTCTGCAGCAGGCATGTGATATTCACTTAGTGCTTTTATATGAAGTTTTCTAATGGCCCTTAATCCTGCATCCATATCAGCTTCTTTACTTGGGTCTGGTTGAGATGCCATACCTTTATATCCTTCACCCGTAGTTCTCGGTTTGTTTGTATAAATTCTAGGTATAATAATGATAGAATCTTTTACTTTTTCCTGAACTTCTGCAAGCTTTCCTATATATTCACACACCGAGTCTTCGTTATCAGCCGAGCATGGTCCAATTATAAGGAGAAACTTATCAGATTCATTCTCAAAAACTTTCCTTATTTCAATGTCTCTACTTTTTTTGATATCTTTAATATGATTTGATAAAGGCATTTCTTCCATGATTTCCTTTGCAGTAGGCATTTTTTTTATATATTTAATACTCATATCACATTTTCCTCACTTTACTTATTTATTATTACGTTTAACAATAATCCAAATTGTGAACACAATTTGTTTGCTAATGATTTATATCACAAATTTAATTTCTCGAAAGGGAGCTTTTCATTTTTTATTAAGTTCTATAAGCGGAATTATTAAATGATCAACAATATGTTCTACATATTTCATTTTAATGGGTTCGCCAGTAATTATGAGTTGATAAAATAATAATGCTGGACCCACATCTGTGAGAAGTTTCAATTGTTGTTTTTCTAATTTCTTATTTATGGTACACTCTATGGCATCACTAAATATAAATGTTTGATTGGTTATGCAATCCAAGTGGAGTGCTTCGGCTAATAATTTATCTCTGTTTATTGCTGTTGCGATGGACAGCATTACCTTTTGCCTAACCTCATCTCTTATCCCGAAATATATGCTAAGTGATTCACATAAATAATCTCTCAATTTGTCTCCACAGCGTTCAGTATCAACCTTCTGCTCACAAGGCATCATGAATCTTATGGCTTCTGCTATAAGATACGGTTTAGATTTCCATCTACGGTATAAGGTAGCTTTTCCTGCATGGGCCCTTAATGCAATAGAATCCATGGTGACCGAATCATACCCATTCTCCGCTACAAGCTCCAACGCAGCCCTAAGAATAGCTAGATCACGCAGTTTATCTACAGGTCTTCCAATCTTACCTGGGACTTTTCCTTCAACATTTTCAATGAAATCGGATTTATTTATTATATCCATCCCTTAACCTCCATTCACTGTTTTCCATAAATATATCACAATGAAAGTATTTTTTCAACATAACAGAACATTATAGTTTTGAAACTATTGTGTTTTATTATTTGCTATGATATACTCTCATTTATAAACGATAGGAATCGAAGGGTGGAAGTTCTATGATATTTAAAAAATTATGTTTAGAAGATAAAAACAGTATAGACAAATATATTTCTCCATACAAATTCTTGAGTTGTGAATATTCTTTTACAAGCCTATATATTTGGAAAGATGCCTGTGATATTCAATATACCATATATAAGCAAGCTCTTATACTAAAAAAGAAGGACTTTGATGGAAACTATCATTTCATGCAGCCTTTAGGATACGTAAGTGAAGACTTAGGAGAGATTATAGAGAAATTAAAAGAATATAGAGAAGAAAATGATATGAAATATTTATTTAAAGATTTAGAGGAGAGCTTTATAGCGGAATTTAATCTTTTACTTAACGAAAAAAACGAATTTTGTATAGAAGAAGATAGAGATAACTTTGATTATTTATATGAAGCTAAAAAACTTATGACTTTTTCAGGTAAAAAGCTTCATTCAAAAAAGAATCACTACAACGCTTTTATTAAGACTTACGATTATGAAGTAGTTGACATAAGTGATGAAAGAGTAATTAAGGATGTTAGCCATGCCGCTGAAAGGTGGTATGAGGAAACAAATGAAAAAAATATTAAACTTTATTATGAACTTCTGGCAATAAAGGATATAATTAATAATATGAATTTATTAAATCTTAATGGAGTAGCAGTATATGTTGATGGAAAAGTAGCGGCATTTAGTATTGGTGAAAGTTTGAACGAAAAACTTGCTGTAATTCATATTGAAAAAGGTGATAAAAATATAAATGGCATATATAGTTTTATCGCAAAAACATTAATAGATAAATGTTTTAATAATGCAGAAATAATAAATAGAGAACAAGACTTGGGTATTGATGGACTTAGAAAATCGAAAATGTCCTACTATCCTCTAAAACTAGAGAAGAAATTCATTCTTAGCTTCTAGAAACAACTGCTGATAAAGTGGCTACTTTAATAAGTTAATAATATTTATAGACACTATTATGAAATCAATAGAATTTTTTAATAGTGTTAAGTATACAATAAGTGAATGACAAGAACATAAAAAAATTTAAGTGTATATTTAGAAAGAGAGGTGTTCTCTGATGAAAAAGAAATCAAGTATTGCTGTTTGGGCTATAATTTTTGTTATTATTGCAGTATTTATGCTTGCTAAAACAGATCAGACTTCAACAATTATTAATTTTAATCAATTTCAGAACAATTGGACAAATAATACTATAAAAAGCTTCGTGGTTCAAGAAGATCAGATGTCAGTTTCGGGAACTTTAAAAAATGGAACTACATATAAAACTATTGTTCCATCTACTAGATTATTTCAGTTTATTAAAGATCATCCGAAGAATCCAGCTGTTCAGGAAACATACCTAAAACCATCCAGTACGTTAGTATGGTTGCAGTTTTTACCTAATTTACTATTCATATTAATGCTTGTAGGATTTGGATTTATATTTATGAAACAATCGAAGGGTGCCGGTGGAAGCGGTGGTGTAATGAAGTTTGGTAAAAGCAAAGCAAAACTTGTGGATCCAGATAAGAAAAAAGTTAGTTTTAATGATGTTGCAGGAGCAGATGAAGAAAAAGCTGAGCTTGCAGAGATAGTCGATTTCCTAAAGCAACCTAAAAGATATATGGAAATGGGTGCTCGTATTCCAAAGGGAGTTTTACTTATAGGACCTCCAGGAACTGGGAAGACACTTCTTGCAAGAGCTATTTCAGGAGAGGCCGGAGTCCCATTTTTCAGCATTTCAGGTTCAGACTTTGTAGAAATGTTTGTAGGCGTGGGAGCTTCTAGAGTGCGAGATTTATTTGAGCAGGCAAAAAAGAATTCACCTTGTATAATTTTCATAGATGAAATTGACGCTGTTGGAAGACAAAGAGGAGCAGGCGTTGGTGGAGGAAATGATGAACGAGAACAAACATTAAATCAACTGTTAGTTGAGATGGATGGTTTTGGTGAAAATGAAGGCATAATAATGATTGCCGCTACCAATAGATCAGATGTACTTGACCCAGCATTACTAAGACCAGGTAGATTTGACAGACAAATACTTGTTGGAGTTCCTGATAGAAAAGGTAGAGAAGAAATTTTTGCAGTTCATTCTAAAAATAAGCATCTTGAACCAGATGTTAAACTTAGCGTTCTTGCGAAAAGAACACCTGGATTTACAGGTGCAGACATTGAAAACTTAATGAATGAATCAGCACTTTTATCTGTTCGAAGAAATAAAAAGCTTATAGGAATGGAAGAACTTGAAGAAGCAGCTACAAGAATAATGGCTGGACCTGAAAAGAAAAGCAGAGTAGTAAGCGAGGATGATAGAAAGCTTACAGCATATCATGAAGCAGGGCATGCAATTGTAATGAATTTACTTCCAAAGTTAGATCCTGTTCACCAGATAAGTATAGTTCCAAGAGGAAGGGCTGGCGGTTATACTATGCGTCTTCCAGCTGAAGACAGATCATACATGTCTAGGTCAAGACTCGAAGATGAAATTGTGGGCCTACTAGGTGGTAGAGTTGCAGAAAAACTAGTTATTGGAGATATAAGTACTGGTGCTAGCAATGATATTGAAAGAGCAACTGGGATAGCAAGACAAATGGTAATGGACTATGGAATGAGCGACACTCTTGGACCAATAGCGTTTGGTTCAGGTGGTGACGAGGTATTCCTTGGAAGAGACATTGGCAAAGATAGAAAATATAGTGAAGAAGTCGCATACAAAATAGATCAAGAGATAAAGAAACTTATAGACAAAGCATATGAAAAAGCATTGACACTTTTAACTGACAATAGAAGTAAACTTAATGCTGTTGCTGAAGAGCTTTTAGTAAAAGAAAAACTTGAGGCAGTTGAATTTCAAGAAATATTTGAAAGAAGCTAATTAATAATATGGCACAGGCTATCTCGCCTGTGCTTATATTTTTTTTGTTTACAATTAAAATTCTAATTAACTAGATAATGGTAGAATGATTATAAGATATTGTAAATTAAATTTATGAATTCAATTTAAATAGTCTCGTTCAACAATAATTTGATAATCGAATGGAGGTTTAATATGAACATAATTGACCAATCTTTAGCGCAAAGTATGCTTAACGAACAAAATATTTTTTTTCATACAGGTGAAACAAGGAACATAGATTATAGAATCTCTGCACTTAAGAGGTTAAAAAACACAATAAGAAAACATGAAAAAGAGATAATAAATGCCTTGTACAGGGATTTAGGTAAAAGTGAATTCGAAGCTTACGGCACTGAGATTGGTTTTGTTTTAGATAGCATAGGTAATTTTATTAAACATTCAAAGAATTGGGGTAAGACTAAAAAAGTGAGAACGCCCTTGCATCAATTTCCATCTAAGGGTTATGTTATGCATGAACCCTATGGAACAGTGCTTATTATAGGTCCTTATAATTATCCATTTCAACTTTTAATTGAACCTCTGGTAGGTGCTATAGCTGCTGGAAATTGTGCTATTTTAAAACCCTCTGAAAGTACGTCTACTGTTTCAGATTTAGTAAAAAAAATCATTGAAGAAACCTTTGAAGAAAAATATATACGTGTTATTGAAGGTGAAAAAGAGATTACTTCAACTCTTATAAGTTTACCCTTTGATTATATATTCTTTACCGGTAGTGTACCTGTTGGAAGAATAGTGATGAAAGCAGCTGCTGAAAACCTTGTACCTGTAACTCTTGAACTTGGTGGAAAAAGTCCAGTAATAGTGGATAGAACTGCTAATTTAGATTTAGCTGTTAAAAGAATATTATGGGGCAAACTGATAAATACAGGACAAACCTGTATAGCTCCTGATTATTTACTTGTGCATAAATCTATAAAAGAAAGTTTTATAGAAAAATTAAAAAGCACCGTGGTAAGTTTTTATGGTGAGGATGCTTCTAAGAGCGGTGATTATGGCAGAATTGTAAACAGAAGGCAATTTGAAAGATTGGCGGCAATAATTCAGAAGGATAAAAGCAAAATTATTTATGGTGGACATTCAAATGCCGGTACTTTGTACATTGAACCAACAATTATTGATAAAGTGAATTGGCAGGATGCTGTTATGCAAGATGAGATCTTCGGGCCGATTATGCCAATACTTGAATATGAAGAGTTAGAAGAAGTTATTGAAATAATAAATGATAGACCGAAACCTTTATCACTATACGTTTTCACAGAAGATAAAAACGTTGAAGCTACAGTCCTAAGCAGGATTTCCTTTGGAGGAGGCGCTATAAATGATACTATATCACATGTTGCAAGTTCTAATATGCCTTTTGGTGGAGTCGGAAATTCTGGAATGGGTTCATATCATGGTAAGGATAGTTTTGAAACCTTCTCTCATATAAAAAGTATACTTAAGAAAAGTACTTCTATAGATATAAATCTTATTTTCCCTCCTTATGGAAATAGAACGAAACTTATAAGAAAAGTACTAAAATAGCATTCATTTCAACTAATAATCAACTTAACCTTTTGTGTAAAATGGTTAAGAAGGTTAAATAAAAATGCTACACTCCTTTTAAGATAATTTAAAGGAATGTAGCATTCTTAGTGCTTTGCTGTAGAAAATATAAAAGACACAAATATACATTAAAACAATTCTAATATTAAAATTGTTTTAACGCACAATTTTTTTCTAAATAGTGTTTAACAATTGCCTGTATGAGTATTTGCAGTAGCATCATGATGATATGTATTTTCATGATTATGTATATACAAGAGAACTCAATATTTTACTTAAAGTTTGATAATATTTCTTCCATTTCCCTAAATTCCTTATTTATAGACTCTTCTCGTTTTTCAGTTATAGTGCTAACAACTATAACAGCTATAAGCGATAATATAAAGCCTGGGACCATTTCATATATATAAGTAGATAATCCAGAAACAATCCATACAATAACTGTTAGACCTCCCACAACCATACCTGATAGAGCTCCCCATTTCGTCATTTTCTTCCAATAAAGACTTAGTAAAAGAACAGGTCCAGCCCCATTATCATCCAGCCACTCATATCGCTTGCGCCAGCAGATAGTGCTGTTACCATAGGTCCAAGCCCTCTGCCACCTATCATGTAGTCTGAAATATCGTTTGTTTTTCTGTAAGAATAGTAGCCTATTGAAAGCAAAATAAGTATATATACCCCCATAGCAGCAACTGATCCTATTTCCATGTTAATTCTCCTTTCAATACTATAATGTAGTTTAATTATACTGTAATTTTCCTTAAAAATAATATTTTTGAATTATAATTCATTTTTAAATTTTGTGAACTTGATACCATATGCTGTCTCACCAGTTTGTTTCATTATTTTCACAATCTATATTTTTTAACATAATATAAACAAGACTAATCTATATCTGGAGGTAATATGTTTATACGCTATTTCAACGTACAAGATCTCTACCGTGCTTCTCTATACACCATTACCGTTAATGTTGCTAGCAGAAAGTTAACTTTATTCAAGGAAGGGAAGTTATTTAAGACATATCCTATAGCAGTCGGTAAACCTTCTACCCCTACACCCAAAGGAAATTTCAAAATTATAAATAAAGCTCATAACCCAGGCGGGCCTTTTGGTTCTAGATGGTTAGGTTTAAGTGCTCCTAATGGAGACTATGGAATTCATGGCACTAATAACCCAAGTTCTATCGGCAAAGCGGTTTCTAATGGATGTATCAGAACTTATAACAACAATATAATTGAGCTTTACAATTTAGTACCTGTAGGAACACCAGTAAAAATCATGTAAAAGAAAGGCACTAGCCTAACAAATGGTATGCTCCCCTTAAAGTAGACAGATTAAAAAATAAAAATTTATCTACTTTTTAAGGGGAGCATTTTTATGTCCAGAAGAACTAAATATACATCTGAACAAGAGTATGAAATCTTAAATGGTACCTTTGTTATTTTTATTTTTATCCTTTTTACCTCTTATCATTTAGCAATTCTCCTTTTCTCCTAGGTGATTAGATTCTTAATTTTCATTAAAATAAAAAATGATAAAATCATCATCGTCGAATTAGGGAATTTGTTTTACTATTTTCCTACTATAAAAACTGTAGAACCCAATATCAATACTTTTGATGAGGTTCTATTATATTGTTTATCTTTATTTGCCACAACAATTTTTATATTTCTTCCCACTACCACATGAACATAAAGAATTTCTACCTATCTTATTTTCATTTGTTATTTTACTTTGAATTATTTCATCGTTTATTATTTTTTCTAATTCTTCTTTATTTTCTTCATCTTTGTGCTCTAACATATTAGCTAAGTTATTACTATACCTTTCTTCATTAAATAACTCCTCATTTTTCATAATATAGTATAGTTCTTCTATTAAAATTACTGCAATCATTTTTTTTGCATTGTTTTGTTCATAACCAATACCTATTAATTTAACAAAAACTTCTTTTGTACATTTAGGGTCATTGTCCCTCATTTGCTTATCAATAATTTCTAAAATATGTCCTTGTAATTTATTATTTACCAAGATTCTAATCCCCTTTACTATAATTATTATAGAACCTAACTAGGCTCTACGTTTAACATTATATATGTTAAGCATTTCAACGCGTATTTACACTCAAATTTTCATTGTTTTATTATCTATATCAATTTCTGCAACTGTTTTATCATAATACTTTAGGTAATATGTTAAAATAACATTATAAAAGTAATAAACTGATTTTAAAGCTACGATCTAACACCAAAGACTGATATTTTTTTATATTTAAGCGTGCTAATATATTTAATTAACAGGAGGTAATCAACATGAAAATATTCGGTAATATATTCTCCGGGGAACCAAAATCAATTTATAGATCTATTCAAGAAGGCAACATAGATGAAGTAAAAAATTATTTGAATGTAGAAAAAGATTCAAATTCTGACTTTAATTCTGAAAGTATACTTCACTATACTATTAATAATTGTCAAAATAATTATTTTAAAATAATTGAGCTTTTAATAGATAACAATGCTAATATTAACAGCCATCATAGTAAATTCTTAGAAACTCCTCTTCATAAACTTTGTGCAAGGATAACACCTCATATAGATGTAATAACTATGATGCTTAAAAAAGGTGCCGAAGTTAATGCATTTAACATCTCCGGTAAAACTCCTGTATTTTACTGCAGCTTTAATTATTCTGTGGAGCTTCTAAGTCTTCTTGTAAAATATGGTGCGGATATTAATATAAAGGACAAATATAAAAATACACTTCTTCATGATGATTATATTAACTGCTTTGATGAACATTTCGAAGAATTTTTAAAAGCTCTCATAAGTTTAGGCTTTGATATAAACACAAGAAATTCTTTAGGATACACTCCCTTAGAGCTTTGTGAGAATAAAAAAATTGAGGATATTTTAATAAAATACAATGGACATAAATAAAAAATCTTTTATGTGGCATTAACTTTTATAATAAATCTTTCGTATACAACATTTTCGATCATATTATTTTAATAAGTATATTAGGCTGTTGTTTTTACTTATATAAACAAAAGTGAAATACCTAACAAAGTTATAATTGCTCCAAATATTTCTTTTGGAATTACTTTTTCCTTAAATATAATTATTGATACTGGTATTAATAGTATCGGAGTAATAGAAGTAATTGTTGAAACTATGCCAGTTGATGCATGTTGAACAGCTAGCAAAGATAATGATACACCTACAAATGGTCCAAATAATGAACCAATTGAAATATACTTCATAGCCCTCATATCTTTAAAAGCCACAAATACCTTCCCCCAGTTTCTTGATATAGTGATAACTATTGAAAACCCAATAATTGCTGCAATAATTCTAATTTGAGTTGCAGCAAAGGGATCATATGACCCCATACCAAATTTGCTAAAAACAAGTCCAAAAGCTTGTCCTAATGCCCCTATGAAAGCATATACTAGACCCTTTATTGGATGGGAAAGCCTCACCTTTTTATCATCCGGGTTTTTAGTTAGAATTACAATACCAATACCTACAATAGTTATTAACATTCCAGCTAACCCTAATGGAGTAATTCTCTCCCCCATAATAATGAATCCAGTAATTGCTGTTATTGGTGGTACCGTTGACATAATTAACATAGATATACGTGAGCCTACCACAACAAACGCCTGGAATAGAAATAGATCTCCAATAACAAAACCAATTATCCCCGAAAAGGTTAACCATAGCCACGCAGAACTTGAGGCATCTATTGGTAAAATCATTCCTCTAGAAAATAAATTATATATTGATATTAGTGTAAATGCAAAAATAAGCCTTATCAAATTTACAGATATAGAACCAACTTTTTTTCCAGCAGTTTCAAATGTTACAGCAGTAATTGTCCAACATACCGCTGTTGCGAGTGCAGCCATTTCTCCTAAGTGCGATTCAAACATATGACTCATTTTGTTTCTCTATTTCTAAAAGTTTTTCTTTTACATCCAAACCACCTGCATAACCAACCAATTTACCATTAGCACCAATTACACGATGACAAGGAATGAAGATAATGATTGGATTTTTATTATTTGCCATCCCTACTGCACGAGCTGCTTTTATATTACCGATACTTTCCGCTATATCTTTGTAACTGTTGGTTTTGCCATACTGGATTTTCTGTAATGAATTCCACACCTTTTGCTGAAATTCTGTGCCACGAGGTGCAAGTGGTATATCGAATGTTTTTCTTTTTCCGATAAGATATTCTTGAAGTTGTTGATTTGCCTTTTTCAGCAATTTGGTTTCACTCATATGTATATCTTCAGGAATTCTTTCTGCAATATACATATGAGTAATAGCCTTACCATTCTCAGCAATTCCTATTTTCCCAATTATCGTTTCATAGTAAAATGTATTATTAATATTAGCACCTCCAAATTGTTTTTTTATCTATTTTTTCTGTTTCTTGCACTAACATTAACTAACCTTGTACTATATTTTTCTAATATTTTTTTATATCTCCTATTTTAAATTCAGTTTATTTGTCTAACCATTATTAATATATAAGTTCCAACTGGACCTTATACGAATATAACCCCTGGCAAAATGACAATGACAATACACTAAGTATACTACGTAGCACTAACATAATTCGCACAATGTAACCATATTATATATAATATTTATAAACTCTCATAAATAACTAAATTCATTAGTTCAAAATTAAATATTTATATATATTGAAGGGGAGTTCATAATATGAGCTCCCCTTCCTTTAAGTATTAATATTATTCTATTTTTTCATATTCTTTATGTTCAAAATCACACTCCATAAGAGGAACTATCTTGGTCTTCTTTATAAATTTATAACCAAAATATAAAATTAAAAATAACGGAATAGTCATATAATTTGTAATAAAACTAAACCAATCAAAGGTAGGAGCTTGGAATATCCATATGTTTGAACCAAATATAACAATAGTACAAAGTACCATAGCCATAATTGGTCCAAATGGAAACCACTTAGCTCGATACTTTAAATCTTCAAGTTTTCTTCCTTGTGCAATATATGCTTTTCTGAATCTATAGTGGCATATTGCTATACCTAACCATGCAAAGAAAGCTGTTATACCAGAAATGTTAACTAGTGCATAATATATTTTACCATCACCAACGAGAGATGCAAGAAAAGCTGAGCAAGCAACAAGAGTTGTAAGGTAAAGCGCATTCATGGGAACCCCTCGCTTATTTACTTTTCCAAAAAGTTTAGGTGCCTTTCCTTCCTTTGCCATTGCATAAAGCATTCGCGATGAAGCATATAAACCTGAGTTTCCTGCCGAAAGCACCGCTGTAAGAATAACTGCATTCATTAGGCTTGCAGCAAATGCTAAGCCTGATCGTTGAAACACCATAGTAAACGGACTAAATGCTATTTGGTCTGTATCACTTTTTAAAAGGTTAGGGTCATTAAAAGGAACTAGGAACCCAATTACTATGATTGCGCCAAGATAAAATAAAAGAATACGCCAGAAAACCATCTTGATAGCTTTTGGAACATTAACTTGTGGATTTTCACACTCACCTGCAGCAAGACCCACTAGTTCAGTACCAGAGAAAGAAAATCCCGCCAATAAGAACACATTTACCATCCCAAATATACCGCCTATGAATGGACCCTTATTACCATTAACATCTGATATTGTAAAGTTAGAGAAACCTGGCGAGTTGCCACCCATGATGCCCACTATCATTAGAGTACCTACAATTATGAATGCAATTATTGTAATAACTTTAATGCTGGAAAACCAATATTCACCTTCTCCATAGGCTCTTGCTGATGCAAGATTAAGTATAAATAGAACAACTAAGAACAGTACACTCCACAAAGTTGCATTAGTATGCGGAAGCCAGAACTTAACAATGATGGATCCTGCGACTAATTCGCAGGCCACACATGTAGACCAACAGAACCAATAATTCCAACCTAGAGCGAATCCAAATGCAGGGTCTACAAACCTTGTGGCATATGTTTCAAAAGATCCTGAAATTGGTAACAATGTTGCCATCTCTCCAAGGGATGTCATTAAAAAATATACTAAAATGCCCATAACTGCATATGCAACAATTGCACCTCCAGGTCCCGCTTGGCTTATTGTTCCTCCACTAAGTAAAAATAATCCAGTACCTATTGCTCCGCCAATCGCAATCATATTTAAATGTCTGGCTTGCAAACTCCTTTTTAGTTCACCTTGTTGTTTTACTTCAAAATTTGTCTTTATTACCACTTTAGAGCTCATCTAAAACCCTCCTTATTTTCGGTTTACACTTAGAACCTGTGTTTTAAGCTTATTGTTTCTGCTCGTTTAACTATATTAATAAGTTTACCATTAATTTCTTATAACGCAATACCTACAATATCTATATGTTTAATGTTTATATTAAGATTGATCTTCGATCTTTTATCTTTCTTATTTCTTGCAACTGTAAATTTAAGATGTTTTTTTATTTACTCCATGCTATAATGTAGAAATATTAAATCTGAAATACATAACAAGGAGACAACAAATGAACACTATTAACTCACAGTTTGCAATGTCATTAAGTATTATTTTATTAGGATACTTTCTAAAGAAGATGGGTGTTTTAAAGGAAAGCGATGGAGAAGTGATATCCAGGTTAATTTTTAATGTCACTCTTCCCGCAATTGTCATAAATGTTTTCAGTACAATGTCTATAGACAAAAACCTTCTACTTGTTCCTATAATCTGCCTTATATACGGGTTAGTTATGGCAATAGTAGCCTTCATTGCATTTAAAGGAGAATCGAGACGTGAAAAAGGAATGCTAACAATGCTAGTTCCTTCCTTCAATGTTGGGCTTTTCGCATATCCTCTGGTTGAGTCAATATGGGGCAAAGAAGGGCTTAAATACTTTGGGATGTTTGATATGGGGAATTCCTTCATTGTTTTTGCTGTTTGTTATATTATTGCAAGTATATATGCAAGTAGCGAAGGCGAAATCTCATACAAGAACATTTTCTCTAAAACACTACATTCAATACCTTTTCTTACATACATTGTTACTTTGTCAATTAATCTTTTGGGCCTTAGCATCCCAAGGCCGATTATAGAAATTACAGGCATTCTATCCAAGGCAAATATGCCCCTTGCATTGTTGGTGCTTGGCTTATACCTGAGCTTTTCCTTTAAGAAGGCATACTTAAAAAATATGGCCAAGATAATTGCTTTAAGATACCTGATTGGATTGGGAGTAGGTATACTTCTTTATAATTTAGTGCCCATAGATCCAATGTTCAAAATAACTATGCTAATTGGTTTTATATTACCAATAAGTTTCACTGTAATTCCTTACTCAGTGGAATTTGGCTATGATACTAAGTTCGTAGGAACTGTCAATAATTTCACAATTATAATAAGCTTTTTACTCATGTGGGCGATTATTGCTTTTATTTAGCAAACGGAAATTGTCCATAATTTTCTTTAAGTTATATCTTACCATTATATTAAGTGAGTCTTGCTCTACAACAATTGAAAGCCCAGAACTTAAATGATGGATCATTTTCACTTGACAAGTTAAAAACATGGTGATATATTCATAATATTGATTTTACAAAATTAGATTTACTCAAATTAAAAGAGGAGGCTGAATTATGGATAAATACGAAAACATTAAACTTGATAATCAGTTATGCTTTTCACTTTATGCAACGTCAAGAGAAGTTATAAAACTATATAAGCCGCTACTTGACCAATATAATCTAACATACACCCAATATATTACAATGTTGGTATTATGGGAAGCAGAAAAAATTTCATTTAAAGAAGTTGGACAAAAATTACACTTAGATTCAGGGACGCTTACTCCTGTCTTAAAAAAATTAGAGAGCATGCAATTGATTATAAAATATAGGGATAAAAAAGATGATAGAACAGTAATAATTGAATTAACAGAAAAAGGTACTGCATTAAAAGAAAATATTCTCCAAGTTCCAGAAACAATGTATTGCAAACTTGGTGGCAGTTTCGAAAAACTTAAGAAGTTGAAAGAATCATTAGATGAGTTATTAGGAGAACTAAATTCATAAATATCTATGGGGTCTATATCTACTGTAACACAGCTATTTACATATATATACAATCTGTGTAAAGCTTAAGTACTTTCTTTAACATAGACTTTAACTCAATAAGCTGTTCCCATCTCTTTAAAAATAGAAAAAGGAGGATATAGTTAGATTTGTTATCTCACAGATCTAACTATATTCTCCTTCTGTATCCTACATGTTTAATACTAAAATGGGCACTTACATATTAAATTAAATTTTTAAATAAAAATTGTTATTAATTTTCTATTGATAACATTTTGGTATATCAGCTTTCTCTAAATCTATGCTTATTTCGTCTACTGCCTTTTCTGCTTTAGCCTTTTCAACTATCTTTTCTTCTGTACTACTTTGTTTCATTTCATTAGAATTACTAGTATTAGTATTTGAATATGCTAGACTATAAATTAATTCATTTAATTTAGATGAAACATCCTCAACTCCATTTTCCATACAATACTTTATTATCAGATATCTTATTGATTCTGAAAAATTATCTTGTGCTGTAATAAATTCTTTTATAATTGGATTATCCGTTTTCTTAATAGAAAATGAATATCCACTTCTCTTCTTTTCAGTAGCCATAATAACACCTCTTTCTTTTAACTTTTAATACAATATTTTATGTAACATTAAAATATAGGGTAAAACCTCCCCTATATAGGATTTTATCTTATTATAATTACTTTATTTACTCCCTATATATTTATCTTTTAAAACAGAAAATATTTTACTGTTAGTAAAATTATATAAGCCTTCACACTCTAAGTTTATAGCATATTGCTCTGGCACATAAAACAATTTGATTTGAGCTCTATCACAAAATATTTTCAGATTTTCTTCAAGTGATTTTCTCATTAAAATAGAACCTCCACCATATACACATACAACATCAATATCATTATTAGCTTTTTGAATTTCTTGTTTAGCATGAAGTAATATTTCTTCTGCCTGTTCTTCAACGTATTGTTCTACTAATTCTACCGCAAATTCATGAAATTTGTGATTTTTATTTTTAATAACCTCTGAATAATCTTGTCTAGTAAATTTAGATAATCCCTTTGCTGTTTTGAATTCTTCTAAAGCTTTATCTATTGCATGACCAACCCCATTATTAGTACCTTGAATAAATTCAGGATTAAATTCAATTCCTGTAGTTATTGGATATTCTGTAGTTCCCTCACCAATAGCAACATGAAGCACTTTAGCATTAGTAAAGAATTCTTTATTTAAATCATCAGTATATTTCTCATTGTGTTCTTCAAACATTTCTTTAGGCGCTACATTTAATGCAAATGTTGCCGTAACTCCTTCAGGAATTGTTTTTACATAAGTAAATTCAATTTCAACTCTAGCATTGCTATTTCCAATATGAACAGTTACTATATGTTTTTTCGCTAAAAATTTATTTGAAAAATCTAAAGCTTTTTTATGTGAATAATATGATACTGGCAATGAAGTTGTCATATCAACTTTAGTCCTTATAATATCCTCAAAATTTCCAACCAGATTAAAATATTCTACTGCTGCATATCCAGCAATTTCTGCCAATGTATTAACAAGTATTATATCATTCTCAACTTTATTATTATCAATTCCAATTTCTATACTTCTAACTGTTTTACCCGAGGTTAACGCATAATTCCCTAGATAATAAATACCACTTGGATCTTCACATGTAACAATTAGGTTATCTTCAATGTTTTGCAGTACATAATCCTTATTGACTTCATCAAAATTAGGTAACTTTCTTACCTTGGCATAAACATTAGGTCTACTTATTAGCTTACCGTTTATTTTTATATCATGTTCTGAATTACCATTATCGTTTCCTATTTTCATAATTATTTCGCTCATTTTTTTAACCCCCATCAAATTATTTTTATATTTATAATATAATTCTAGCATAAATATAATATTATTTCAATTCATATGTAATGTTTTAATATTAATTTTGTATTACATTTATATAAATTTAATCCTTTATCTAATTTCTTAAATGCGATTTATAATAATACATAATATTTTTGTATTAATTATATATTATTTTTGTATTATTTGACTGTATGTACACTGAATATCTAATTTTATGTTTCAGAATGAACTTAAAGTTAAATGTATATATTAACCAAAAACAAGTAATTATTATCATTATTCCTTCTATAAATTTTATTACGATTAACCGAAATGGTGATCCAAATGTGAAGGGAAGTTCACAAAGTGAACTCCCCCTTTATCAGTTTTCTTTGATTTATTATAATAAACAAACAATACTATATAAGCACAAACACACATACTCAAAAGCCTTACCACGTAATCTATAACAAAAACTGAAATCTATTTTAAGTCATTTATGAAATTTGGAAGTTCAAAGCAACCCTTTGCAATCTTCTTTGTTAGATAACGAGTATCAATAGGCAATCTATTTACATCCATATCGCTAGGATCATAAACATCTGAAGCCATTGTGAAACTCCATAATCCACCTGGATAAGTCGGAACAACTGCTATATATGTTTTTACAATCTTAAAGTTATTCTTTAAAATCCTTCTTGTGTTCTCAATTATATTACGATGAATCATTGGAGACTCACTTTGGCATACCATTACTCCATCAGTTTTTAATGTTCTTTTTACATTCTTATAAAACTCTTCTCCAAACAAATCCTTTGCAGGGCCCTCGGGATCTGGTGAATCGACCATTACTACATCATATTTAATATCAGTTTTCTTTACATATTCAACTCCATCTCCAAATTTAAAATTGATCCTTTTATCAAATTCAGAACCTCCACTTATTTCCGGAAGAAATTTTATGCACTCCCTTGTCACTAACTCGTCAAGCTCTACCATATCAATTGTTTCAAGTTCATCATACTTTGATAGTTCTCGCACCGCTCCACAGTCTCCTCCACCGATTACCAAAACATTTTTTGGACATTTATGAGTAAGTACTGGAATATGCGTAATCATTTCATTATATATAAAACCATCTGCAGAAGTAGTTTGCATAACACCATCGAGCACAAGGCATGGACCAAATGCATCAGTATCAATTAAAGCTACCTCTTGATATGGAGATTTAGAATATGAAAAACATTTATTAACTTTATAACTAATTTTTAAATTCTTTTTTTCAACTTCAACTTCCTCAAACCATAGTACATTATCAATTTCTTTAAAATATTTAGGTAATTCATTCATTTTCATAATAATTCCTCCATTATAATAAGGATAGTGTAAACACTATCTTTGTTTTATTTATATAAATCCCTGTTTCCATTTTTCAACTCTTTATTTTGGATTATGTTAATCAATTTTATCATACTAACAAGTCTTACTATTCCATTGATTATAAAACTATATACCAAATCCATAATAATTATAATTCAATGGACTCTTCCTCTCCATATTATTGTATTAATTTCTGTATATTATAATAATACGATTATATTTTTTACCATCCCTCAAATGCCGGGATGTATTACCTTAACCTTCTACTAACTCCATGCTTAATTGTACCATAAGTAGATAACTATATAAGTACAAAAGTTACATTCATTATAAAACCCACTGAGTTTTTTTGCCAAGAGTAATTTTAGATCTAAGACTATTAAAATGAAAAAATGATATAATAATCTAGAGTAAATAAAAATGAAACTTTTAGAAATTAAGCCTTCTTAAACTACTTATCTTTGTTACATAGACATGAAAATACAGTATTTGATAATGACATACTATATTTAATATTGCTTAGATTGATGGCTATGTGTTTATACCCAAATGAGAGGAGATAATAAACAATGAGAATGACTAAAATAATATGTACCTTAGGACCTGCTGTAGATGATGATAATTTATTAGAACAATTAATACTAGGAGGTATGGATGTAGCAAGATTAAATTTTTCTCATGGCACTCACGCAGAACAAAAATTAAGAGTAGATAGAGTAAAGGAAATCAGAGAAAAATTAAACGTTCCAGTCCCATTATTGCTTGATACTAAAGGGCCTGAAATTAGATTAGGTAAATTTAAAAAAGGTGAAGTAACATTAAAAGAGAATAATGCATTTGTACTTGTAAATGAAAATATATTAGGAACTGACGAAAAATCAACTATTTCCCATAAGGAACTATATAAAGATGTTAAGGTTGGTACAACAATATTAATAAATGACGGACTTGTAGCAATAAAAGTACAAAAGGTGATTGGCAAGGACATCCATTGCATTATATTAAATGGTGGAACCGTAAGTAATAACAAGGGAGTAAATATTCCTGAAACAGATACCCATTTGCCTGCAATAACAAATCAGGATATTGAAGATATAAAGTTTGCCATAGAAAACGGATTTGATTTTATAGCTTGTTCATTTGTAAGAAAGGCTTCAAATGTAATTGAAGTAAGAGAGATATTAAATAAATATGGTGGACAGGATTTAAGGATTATTTCAAAGATTGAGAATAGAGAAGGCGTAAGTAATTTTGATGAAATATTAAAGGTTTCAGATGGCATCATGGTTGCCAGAGGAGATTTAGGTGTAGAAATACCTACAGAGGAGGTTCCAATTGTACAAAAGATGATAATCAAAAAATGCTATGAAAATGGTAAACCAGTAATAACCGCAACTCAAATGCTAGATTCGATGATTAAAAATCCAAGACCAACTAGAGCCGAATCTAGTGATGTAGCAAATGCTGTATATGATGGTACTAGTGCAATTATGCTTTCAGGAGAAAGTGCTATGGGTAAATATCCTATTGAAAGCGTAAAGACTATGGTTAGGATTGCTCAAATGGCAGACGAGTCTATCGATTATGGAAGTAAGCTAACTGCAATTCAATTTGACACTATGGAGAATATTACAAATGCTATAAGTTATGCAACTTGTACAATTGCTTTACAATTAAAGGCAGTCGCAATAATTTCTGCGACTCAATCTGGACAAACCGCTAGAATGATTTCTAGGTTTAGGGCATCCTGTCCCATAATAGCAACTACATCAAATCCAAGAGTTCAAAGACAGCTATCTATCTCCTGGGGTGTAATTCCATTACTAGTTGGAGCAGCAACAAACGTTGAAGAAATGTTTGAGATTGGAGTTAAAAAAGCTTTAGACATTAAATTAGTTAAACAAGGAGATATCATTGTAATAACAGCTGGAGGTCCAGTAGGCATAGCTGGAACAACCAATCTATTAAAAGTTCAAACAGTAGGTAATATTCTTGTAAAAGGCGTTGGACTCTCTAAAGGAAAAGTGTCCGGTGAAATTTGCGTTGCATCTTCCGCAGATCAAATAAATGAAAACTTTAAAAATGGAAATATTCTAGTCCTACCTCATATAGATAATGATATGAGGCCTCATTTGAAAAATGCTTCAGCAATAGTAGTTGAAGGAACTGTAATTGACAGCCATGTAAATACCTTTATATCCTCTTTAGATATTCCAGTTATTATAGGTGCTAAAGACGCAATGAATATATTAAAATCAGGCTCCGTTGTGACAGTAGACTCTAATAATGGGGTAATTTTAAACGATAATTAAAATCAAGCAAGCTACATACTTTGCAAAAGTTTAATTATGAGTGTTAATCACCCTTACTTTACTTTTGAAGTTTACAAGTGTTAATATTAATATAATAAAACTAAAAAACAATATGGAGGTTACATAAAATGAAAATTGCTATTGCAAGTGATCATGCTGGATTTTCTTTAAAAAAAGAGGTAAAGGTGTTTTTAGAAGCAGAAGGATATGAAGTTCAAGATTATGGAACCCATAGTGAAGAATCTTGTGATTTATCAGATTTTATTTATCCTGCAGCCTTAGCTGTTGCAGAAGGAAAAGCTGATAGAGGAATTTTTATTGACGGAGTTGGGTATGGAAGTGCTTTAATTGCTAATAAAATATATGGTTTATATGCCGCTGTTTGTCAGGATCCATTCTGTGCAAAATTAGCACGTTCACATTCTAATACAAATATTCTTTGTATAGGTGGAAAAATAATTGGTTCAGGGATAGCACTTGAAATTGTGAAGACATGGTTAACTACAGAGTATCTTGTTAATACTCCTAAATATAAATTACGAGTGGACAAGATAAACGAAATCTCTGAAAAGCATTTGAAAAAGCTTTCAGACATTTAACATATAAAATAGGGTTGTACCTTTTGATACAACCCTATTTTAGAATAAATGTGTAAACTGGTAGGTTTTATTTGCCCTTACACCTATTCCTATATGGCGTAATTATTACTTACTACTTTATAGTCTCTCCTATAATTTCTCCTATACTCTTCCAAAATCTTTATACTTCTGATAAAATCAGTATACTATTTACCAATTATATTGTCCGTAACATATGTTACTCACGATATTTCTTATAATGCTTGAGGCAATTATGTTATTACCTTATTATAATTAGTATTAAAAAATAAAGAATTGATTTGAATCAATTTTTCTAAATATTTATTAATAGTATGATATTATTGAGATAGATCATTAATCACACATTCAAATGCGCCGGCTAATGCTTATATATGATGCTGTTTAAAAATGCTTTGAAATATAAAAATACATATTCCACCATTGTAAGACTGTTAGATTTATGATAATTTAAGTAGTACACACTGTCAAAAATTAATCTGGCTTTTCTTGAAAGCCATTGGCCTATTATTTACTAATAAATCTGTGGTGAACTAATAATAGATTTATATTACTATGAACAAAGAAAATATAACTCTAATTAATTAATGAATGGATTACTAATTTAAGATAATGGTTAATAATGCAAGAAACTATCAGGGGGAATTATATAATATGAGTAATAATAAAGAAATACTTACACAAGAAGCTCTAGAAAAGATGGAACAAGATGAGAAGTGTGCAAAGAATGAAGCGCTAAAAAAAGTGATACAAGAGACTCACGATAAAGAATATAAAGAAAGAATTGCTGAGAAATCTGCAAATAAATCTAAATAAATTGTGCTCAAATGCGATACAATGCATAAGAAGCATATAACTTACATTAAGTCTCCCTATTCCTTTAAACATTATGTTTAAAGGAATAGTGGAGACTTAATGATTTTCTCTGTTTTATTTAGGAGTGTTACCTGGATATCAAAAGGGTTTTATTATATATAAAATAAAAAGCGAAAGTTTAAAGTGGTGATACAATGGACAAAAAAAATAAACTTAATAGGTATACTGGCCTAGTAGTAATTATGATAACTGTATTTTCAATAATAGGTGTAAAGTTATATTATTTGCAAGTCATAAATGGACAACATTACAAGGATAAAGCAAACGCTAATGCTCATAAAGATATAACAGTAGAGGCACCAAGAGGCCTTATAACAGATAAAAATGGGATAGAACTTGCAACTGAAGTACCAGGCTATAATCTTACATACACCGCTAAGGCTGGTACACCGATATTTCCTACACTACAAAAAGTATTTAGCATTTTGGATGGAAATGGAGAAGTTCAAACAGATAGTTTTCCTTTAAAGATTGAACCATACAGATTTGAATTTAGTTCAAGTGATCCTAAGGAAATACAAATCATGCAGTTAAGATTTTTAAAAGATAGAGGATTCCAAGATAATATATTGAAAGGGAAATTTAAAAATAAAGAAGAAACAGATTTAACCTCATATGAAACTACGACGCTTAATAATGAACTTTTAAAATTAACGCCAGAGCATGTATACAAAGAACTTCTTAATGAATATGGTGTAATAAAAGGAGTATCAAGTTTACACATTAAACAAACACCGAATGTATTAAGAAGATATTTAGTTGTAGAAGACGCTGTTAAAATGAATGGTTTTTCTAAAGATAAACCAACTAATATAGCAACTAATATAAAGAAAAATACATCACTTATTTTCGAGCAAAGTCTCTCAGTATTGCCCGGAATAAAAGTAGCAAACGAGCCTATGAGGCAATATCCCTATGGAAAGCTTGGTTCATCGATTTTGGGATATATAAGCAAAATAAACTCTTCTGATCAGGCAAAATATTCAGCAAAAGGTTATGACACAAGTGCAGATTATGTTGGAAGTTCTGGGATTGAAGCTGCAATGGAAAGTTCTCTCAAAGGAGATAACGGAGGAGAAGATGTGCAGGGTGATAATCAAAGTAGGGTGAAGAATGAATCATCTAGCACGAAGACAACACCCGGAAAAAATATACAGCTTACAACAGATGCAAATTTACAGTACAGCACGGAAAAGGCTTTGAATAGTGAGATGAAGACATTACAAAATAAAGGAACTGTTAATGGCTTAAATGTATCAAACGCTACAAGAGGGGCAGCCGTAGCCATAGATGTCGACACTGGTGGCATACTAGCACTTGCTAGCATGCCAGGTTACAATCCTAATGATTTTTCTACGGCGCAAGGTCTAACGGAAACTCAATCAAAAAAATATTTTAATCCAGATTATGAGAAGATGGCAAAAGCTCAGGGAAAACCACAAAGTTTAATTAACTATATGTTCCCAATAGACACAAGTATAAAGGGAAATACCACAATTAGAAAGGATAAGTTTGATTACTATCCAAAGAACTTATATAATTATGCAACTATGTCACTTATTCCTTCAGGTTCCACTTTTAAACCAATGACCGCTATTGCAGGTCTTGAAACTGGAGTTATAAATGGTAATTACACATACCTTGATCAAGGCAAGTTTGATATAGGCGGAGGAATTATAGATCATTTCATAACAGATGGTCCTCTTGGTGTCGTAAACGTAGTAAGTGCATTAGAAAAATCCAGTAACCCATTTTTTATGAAAGTGGGTGGTTTATTAAGATCAAAATATGGAGATGACATTTTAGCTAAATATGCACGACAGTTTGGACTTGGTGCCGATCCTAATTCAATAAATCCTGGTACAGGTATAGAGATAAATGAAAATTTTGGGCAAGTATATAATACAGTATCCCAGAAAAATTTATCTGCATCTCAATATCTTTTAAGTGTTGAGGAAGATTTAATTAATGGAGCTAGCGGTACTGGATCTAAAACTTCCATATTTCCAAAGATAGATTTATACGATAAAGATGGAGATAATGATATTGTTTATGATGGAAAAAAACTTTCAGAGATAAAAACCGAAATTAAAGATAATATTAAAGACTCTGTAAAAAAAGGAACTTTTTCAAAGTCTAATTACAAAAAATTATTTAAGCAATTGATTGCGGCTGATCCTAAGTATAAAGCAGTAATTTTCACTGAGGCTAATATACAAGCAATTATAGCCGATGTAAACTTCCAAGCAGTACAGACAGGACATAGTTATTTAAGTTATCCATACAATATGCATATTGCGTCAATTGGTCAGGGTATGGACAATTTCACACCTCTTCAAATGGCAAATTATATAGCAACTATTGCGAATGGTGGGACAAGATACAAACTTCATATGGTTGATAACATAAAAGATTCTAATGGAAAATTAGTATCTAAAACAAAACCTAAGGTTTTAGACAAGGCCGATATGAGTGCAAAAACCAGAGATTTAGTTATGCAAGGCATGAATAACGTTACAGGTGCAGGTGGTAATACAGATGGTACCGCGTCTAAAGCACTTGGTGATTTTCCTATACCTACAGGTGGTAAAACAGGTACTGCACAATTTAATACAGCTGATATACAGAATAAAGTGGGCAGAGGAGATTATGGGTGGTATGTAGGTTACGCACCAGCTAACAATCCTGAAATTGCAATATCTGTAGTTATATTTGATGGAGGTTATGGTAGTGATGCTGCAAATGTCGCTAAAGGTATGTACGAGAGTTATTTTAAAAATGATCCTCGGATGGCTAAATATAAGAATAAATATGACATTAAATTAAAGCGTATAAATTAAACTTTATTTCTAATGACCCATGGCTATTATAATAAATATCCATGGAATAATTAATCCTATTACAAAATTCAAGACCATACTATCACCTCTTGTGATAGTATGGTCTTGAAACAATAAAAATATTAACAATTTAAATATAAAAAATAACTTTATTTTGTTTGAGGCTTTCCTTAGCTGCTATTATTCTTTGATTTTTTGAACCACTTAAATACTGAGTAATGTCTTTAAGCTCTTCTATATATTCACCATCTCTTAACATATCTATATATTGTAGAAACTCTAATCTAACAGGGTCTTTAATAAGTTCTTCAAAAGTATACCCACTCCAACAAAATATAGTTTTTTCAGGAAACATTCTACTAATCGTTTTTACTAAATCTAGCAAAGTCCCATCCCCTAAATTATCCATTGGTTCTCCTCCTAGTATAGATAATCCTTTTATGTATGGCTTTTTTAGGCTTTCTATAATAGAATCTTTAGTTTCTTTGGTAAAAGTCTTACCATAATCAAAGCTCCTCGCTAAAGGACTCCAGCATCCTATGCAAGGAGGATGCTTCGCACATCCACTAACAAACAATGATATTCTAAAGCCTATTCCATTTACAGTATCATCAAAGAATATATTTGCATAATTCATCTTAATTACAGCCTTTATTATTCTTTCTATTCTTAATTTCCTTCATTTTTCCATTAACCACTGGTCTTTCAAATATGCTCCCTAGGTATCCGCAAAGCTTTCTAATTATACTTAATAACATTTTATCGTCATTTTTACATATAGGACATTCAAACTCTATATCACTATTCTGTTTTGTAAACATTTCTCCTGTATATCCACACTTTAAACATTTATCACTTATTGAAGATATACCTAAAAAATGAGTTTTGTCATATGAGTATCTTATAATATCTTCTAGTGCTACTAAATTTTTAGTCATATCTCCTAGTTCTACAAATGATATTGCTCCACCAGACGATAATGAGGATGATTCTGATTCCAAATCTAATTTATCAAAAGGTGATATCAATTCGTTTGAAGGATAATGAAATGAGTTTTCATAATACCCGTTGTCATTTACACCATCTATAACTCCAAAATCTTTTACATCTTCAGCGCAAAATTTAGTTGCTAAGGTTTCTGCTGGAGATCCATATAAACTAAATCCTATTTTTGTTTCTTCCTTTTTATCATCGCAATAATCTCTGAGGTATTTCATGATTTTAGTTGCTCTTTTAGCTGTTTCTTCTGTTTTATCATTAAGCCCTTTGCCATATAAAGCAGTTAAACAATTATGTAATCCAACATACCCAATCGACGCCGAAGCATATCCATTATTAAGTAATGGCTCTATAGTATCTTCTGCATTTAATTTTGCAATTGCTCCACTCATATATAATATAGGCGCCTGCTTCGCTTTAACATTCTTTAATATATCATATCTTATCATAAGTAAATCCTTACAATCATCTAAAGCTTCATATAGAGATTTAAAAAATAAATCTTCATTTCCTTTTGCCTCAATTGCAAGTCTAACTAAGTTTATTGATATTACTCCAAAATTAAATCTTCCAGCAGTTTTATAATTACCTTCCTCGTCTAAATAGCTTCCGAGGAATGATCTACACCCCATACATTCCTTATAATCACCAGTAACTTCAATAGCCTTATCGGTATTAATATAATCTGGATATTGACGATGTGCACTACATACCACAGCCAATTTAAATAGGCCGTAATATTTATCCCCGGGATTAAGATTATTTCCTTTTGTATTCTGATATACAAGTTTAGGAAATACAGGAGTAACGCCTCCAGTTAGTCCTTTAATTCTTTGATTTAGTATAGCCTCAGTTACCATCTTTTGAATTTTTTGATTTTCATCACTAGCATTTAAATCTACATTATTTATTCCGAGTGTTAAAAATGGGGTCTCAGCTCTACTTGTCATTAATGTCTGAACCTCATATTCAAGTGATTGCATACTATCTTCTATTTCTTTAGCTAACCTATCCCAAGCATATTCCTCTATTTTAATCTTATCTTCAATCCATATCCTACCTACTGCTCTATGTTTGTTTAAACTTTTAACTGCATAAGGAGTGAGACCTGTTATTAAAGATGGAAATGTAGTTCCCCCATATGTATTACTAGATATATGGCTTGCTACTTGTGATAATACATTAACTGCAGTCTCTATGGAATTTGGTGTTCTTATAAGAGTTGTACCTAGGTCAAATCCATTTTCAAACATATTAATCCAATCAACAAGGCAGCAATTGAAAAGAGGTAGTCCAAAATAAGTCTCATCATGTATATATATACTTTTTTTATGTTTCTTTA
This sequence comes from Clostridium algoriphilum, assembly GCF_020443705.1. Taxonomy (GTDB): domain Bacteria; phylum Bacillota; class Clostridia; order Clostridiales; family Clostridiaceae; genus Clostridium_AD; species Clostridium_AD algoriphilum. Next base: position 7,928 of record NZ_JAIZZK010000027.1, on the reverse strand, counting down.
AATATTTTTTAGGTATTTTATGTCTTTGGCTATAGTTGCTACCGACAACATTTGAAATTAAAGCCCTTATAGTTTGAATTTTACTACCATCAAGATTGCCGTTTGAATTGGTCTGCTCTGACACTGCATTAATTATATTATCTATTTCTTTATCTAACTCGCCTTTTTTATCTCTTTCAAAAGTTCTCTCATTTCTATATTCTATATAAGCTAGTGCTACTGTATTGTCTAATAATTTTATTTCATCAACAATAATATCCTGTATTCTTTCTATTGGAAACAATGTTTCTCCCGTTTGTTCAAGGGTGCCAATTACTTTGTTTAAGACAAGATTATTGAATTCTTTATCTTCTCTTCCATATACTTCTATATAAGCTTTCCCAGCTGCTGTTGCTATTCTCTCTGGTTTAAATTTTTTTATTCTCGAATCCCTTTTAATTACTTGCATATAATACCTCCGTATATCTCTTTTTAATAAAACATAACTAATTAATATGTTTTTAATTTAATTCCCAACTATTCTATGTAAAACAAAAAAGCCTTCTAACTAAAGCGTTAAAAGGAAACGATTTAAAAATCTGTTTAATCATATAAAATCCGTAAACAGATTTACATTATAAAGCCCTCCCTATCACTCGTAGAGTTTGCGGTGCAAAAACACAGGCAGGTCTTCTGACTCAAGAATCATTATTTAAGTACGCCTTCCCCGTTTCCAAGTGGCATAATGTACTTAAATTCATCTATTACAGCTACGAGATAGTTCAGGATTTCAACCTGATTCCCTTTTAATTAATTAATTTTAATTAAACCTATATTTTATTTTTCAATTTTTATTCTTCTTTCATACATGTACATACTGTACAATTATAAGTTGATTAATACAAAAAATCAAGCTCTTTTGTTGTGAAACATAATAATTATACTTATCGTCCTCCTATACTTCTTTATCTACATTCATCCATAAACAATTAGAATGAACCAGATTTACATTGGCCTTTCTTAATTTTTCTTTTAATTCTTTCTGTATTAGTTTTCTAATAGTTTTTCCCCGTTTATATCCATCTACTAGTAACAGGTACATAGCTTTACCTCCCCCCGTTTGTATAATTATGGTATTAATTTTTTTTATTCTTTATTCCGTTCACTAAACAATTCCATATATTCACTTGTAAAATTCAAATAATCAATATATACTTTAAACTGTCAGTGATACTAATAATCATTATCCAACAGTAGCTTGCTTATTAAGCTAATAGATGAAATGAAATAACATATATGACGTATTTAATTAGTATAATGTTTAATGTCATAGTTAAAAAAGGTGTTTAGTTGAATGTAGTTGAAGATTACATGATGATTATATACTTTTAAGAATATAATAACATAGAACTGGAGAGGATAATGTGAATAATTGCGATTGTATATGCAATAAAAAAAGTATTAGAATTATTAAACATAAAATAGTAAAATCATATGTAATTAATCAGTTGATTACACTTAGATATGCTACTTGTATTTAACTTTTTATAATCATGTAATATATAGTAATTACTGTTCCACTAAACTATTAAAAAAGCACCTGCAAAGTTTCTACAAGTGCCATTCAATTTAATTCCTTATTATGTACTGCTATATTATTTTTTAGTAGCAGTGACTGTTGCTCTTTCCTTCTCTATCTAATTTAGCAATATCTGATATATCGTTTGATATACCTATATGTATGAATTATGCTTTTGTTGCACCTCTCTTACAAAATACTAAACAATCAGAAAAAACATTAGATATATTCTATACTATTTTTTTAATAAGTGTACAAATGTTAGTTCTCCAATTATTATGGAAACTGGTTGTGGTGAAGTCAATTTTTGCGGAGTACTGCCATTATAAAAAAACAATGCATTATTTGTTGGGTCATTACCCTTAAGCGCTTCCAATGCAGCCTTCATAGCAATTGCACTTGCAGGTCTATTAATGCTACCACTTTTTACTGGGCTAAATTGATAACTCCCATTTGTTTGTTCTTTAATAACAGCTGTAAGTGAATTTGGAAAATAGCTGCTCTTAACTCTATTTACAACTACTGCTCCTACAGCAACCTGAGCATTATAAGATTCCCCTCCTGCTTCTGCAGTTATTAATCTTGAAAGCAAGTTCAATTCACTTTCTGTATATCTTATTATTGCAGGTTTGGCATGCACTGAAGTTGACTTTTTTGTAGCAGTAGAACTGGTTGCCGTAATTTTAAGAACTTGTCCTGGAAAAATAGAATCATTCCATTTATTATTAGCTTTCCTTAAATTATTTAATGACAGTCCACACTTTTTCGCTATTAAAGATAAGCTATCTCCACTTTTCACCGTATAAGTTTTAAGTGAATTGCTCGTCGTTTGAGTAGTTGGTTTAACTGTATAACTAGCTGCTACTGAGAGTTTGAGAACTTGTCCAGAAAAAATGGAATCGTTCCATTTGTTATTAGCTTTTCTTAAATTATTTAATGATAGTCCACACTTTTTTGCTATTGAAGATAAGCAATCCCCACTTTTCACCGTATAAGTTTTAAGTGAGTTCGCCTTAGTTTGTGAAGTCGGTTTCACGGTAGAACTAGTTGCTACTGAAAGTTTGAGAACTTGTCCAGGAAAAATGGAATCATTCCATTTATTATTAGCTTTCCTCAAATGAGCTAATGATTGTCCACACTTTTTCGCTATTCTAGATAAGCAATCCCCACTTTTCACAGTATAAGTTTTAGCTGTTGCTGCTGCAAATACATTTTGTGATGTAATTGTTGAGACACCAATTGTTAATACTGATGCTAAAAAAATAGATTTAAGACTTTTAAATTTGGTCATTATTCATCCTCCTTATACCTCTCAGGCTAGTTTACGGGTTGGGTATTTGCACGCTGATTTGACATAAAGCTTTCCCCAAAAATTAAATCCCCTGTACTTACCATGGAATATTATTCTATTATATCATAATAATACAACAATATAAAATTGTGTAATTTTTTAACAAGTATATGTAAAATTCAATAAAATTTCAGAAATTTATTTTCCTATATTATTGCAGCAAGTTATAATCACCTCATAAACAATTTTTTTCTACTTTACTTAAAGTATATATTATCCCAGTTTTCATATCTGGAAATTCATAATAATACAAATCATAATTCAAATATAACTCATCTATACCTGACTCCATTGAAAAGCCATATGTTCCTTCTGTTCCTGCATAGAGATTTGAAAACTATACATCTGGTAATCTTCCATTTTCTCTACGGAATCAAAATATCCATCCATGGATTGGTATATCATTTCATTTTATTTGATTGTATTTATATTAGCCATGTCTCCACCTCTTTTTGTATTGACCGGCCAGTTGATTATATATCATATCGGATTAACAAATACCTAAGTAGGGCATTAAAAATAATATTTAAAGCATTATAATCGATATAACTTGCTTTTTATAATATATTGTGATAATATAGGAATTGACTTAAATGAATAGTAAATAATGAAGCGCAGATATATTTCAATGAATACATTTAAAATATAGTATTTTGATATCAAAATTTTATTGGGTAGTTATTACAAGTAGTTTAAGAAATAAAATTTCGGAGGTTTACATTATATGAATGGTACAGTTAAATGGTTTAATGGTGAAAAAGGATTTGGTTTTATTACAGGAGAAGACGGAGTAGATGTTTTCGCACATTTCTCTCAAATTAATTCAGATGGTTACAAATCACTTGATGAAGGTCAAAAGGTTTCTTTTGACATAGTTAAAGGACCTAAAGGCCCTCAAGCAGAAAATATTACTGTTCTTTAATAGTAGTATTTTACCATTAAATAGTTTAACTATTTAATGGTTTTTTTATTTTTTTGTATAAGCCTCACCCTTGTGTTATAACACAAGGGTGGAGCTTTTTTTTACTTATATCTAATAATAATCCTAACAAAAACATCCTTTGGCGCAACTATATAAATACATTAAATTTAGTTAAAGTATTCTAGCAGGATTTCACAAAATAATATTGAATACTTATATGTAAAGGATGTGATAACAATGTATACTTCAGGACAAAAACCAGGAAAAGGCGATTACAAATGTTCTACTTGTGGGGAAATAGTTCATTTAGAATTAGATTCTAATACTTTGCCTATATGCCCTAAATGTCGAAGAACCACTTATGAAAAACTTTAGTCTATACATAGTTCTTAATTTTTAACTCTAATAACCGAATGTATTAGCAACAGAAGCTAAAAAAAATTTTGTTGCAAAGTTGTTACATAGTAGAACTTAATTAATAGTCGCTAATAAAACACTGAACATAATTGTTCAGTGTTTTATTTATGTTGACATTCATGTGTATGATATAATAAAAAGGTTAGTATATGTATTGGGAGATGATCAAATGATAAAAGAAAACTTTAGCGATTATCAGTTAAGCAGTGAGTTATTAAAAGCAATTAGTTTGTTGAATTTCAAAGGCTTCACGAAAGTCCAGAAGCAGGTTATACCAGCAGTACTTGCGCAAAAGGATGTAGTGGTAAAGTCCCAAACCGGAAGCGGCAAGACAGCCGCCTATGCCATCCCTATTTGCCAGTTAGTAGATTGGGAAGAAAATAAACCTCAAGCATTAGTTCTTACACCAACAAGAGAACTTGCTATTCAAGTTAAAGAAGATATTTTTAACATAGGTAGATTTAAAAGACTTAAAGTAGCTGCAATTTATGGGAAGTCTCCTTTTTACGATCAAAGAAAAGAACTTCAACAGAAGACGCATGTAGTGGTTGGTACCCCTGGTCGCATTATAGATCATTTAGACAAAGGAACACTCGATACATCAAATATAAAGTATCTTGTAATAGATGAAGCTGATGAAATGCTAAATATGGGATTTGTAGATCAGATAGAAATAATAATAAATAGTTTAACCAGTGAACGCGTGACTATGTTATTGTCAGCAACAATGCCCAGAGACATAGATACTTTGTGTCACAATTACATGAAAGATCCTGTATACATTGAAATAGAGGAACAAAATAAATCGTCAGATAATATTATTCAAGAAAGATATAACGTAAATGAACAGGATAAAATAGAACTTTTAAGCGATTTAACAACTATAGAAAACCCTGATAGCTGTATAATCTTCTGCAATACAAAACTAAAGGTGGATTCAGTTTATAATGAGCTGGCAGACCTCGAGTATACTTGCAGGAAAATACATGGCGGAATGGAACAAAGTGATAGATTAAGGGTAATGAATGATTTTAAAAAAGGTTATTTCAGATATCTTATAGCTACGGATGTTGCAGCTAGAGGGATAGACATAGATAACATTACGCTTGTAATTAACTATGACATACCTTGCGACAAGGAAAGCTATGTTCATAGGATAGGAAGAACTGGACGCATAGGCAAAATGGGTAGAGCAATCACTTTTGTAACTCAACGCGAAAGCAGATTTTTAAATGATATACAACAGTATATTGGCAAAGAGATTCCTTTAAAGGAAAACCCAGAAAAAGAAACCGTAGATAATGCTAAACAAGAATTTGAATATAAAATGGATACAAAACCTGAAATTAAAGAAGCAAAAGGCGCAGAGCTCAGCAAAGAGATTCTAAAATTACATATTAATGCAGGTAAGAAAACAAAGATGAGGGCAGCAGATATCGTAGGCACACTTTGCAGTATTGAAGGCATGACGAAGGACGATATAGGTATCATTAATATTGTTGATGTATCTACCTTTGTAGAAATATTAAATAATAAAGGTGAGTTGGTATTTAATGAATTACAAGAAAAACCTATTAAAGGCAGACTTCGTACGGTAAGTAAAGTAGTGTATTAAATAATTGATTATCAAACACTACTATGTTTAATACACAATAATGCATATACCCCAATAATTTTTATTTCTTCATAATATCTACATATTCTTAGGCTATATTATAATTATAGATAGGTAGTTTAAAGAGGTGTTTTAATGTTCGGATTAGCATTAGCCCAATGCATTCATGTATGTGGTATGCATGGACAACAATTAGCAAAATGTATAAAAATGATGTTAAATATGTAGAAAAAAGTTATTCTAATCTCCATCAAAAATACTAGTGATTACTCATTATCACTAGTATTTTTTTCTGTAGTAATCGCAAACTCTAAAAGAGTAATGTCCTCACAATGATATTATACAATAAACAGTTTGTAAGATTAGCAAAATTCGTATTGATGAATTGTTACACTTAATATTACACTTAATATTACATTTATAAACTTTAAGTTGTAGATTTACAGTTAATACAAATATATATATATTTATGTATATAGCGAAGATACATGTTGTAATTTACAAATTTTCAAGTTTTAAAATCCAGAACTTTATGACAATGATAATGCCTATCAATAATTATTGAAATATCATTATATATTGTGATAAACTATAGTTATGAATACACTAAATACAAATCAAGGAGGTTTAACTATGAGTGGAAATGCAGCAAATGTAACAGAAAACTTAATGACACTATTAGCAATTTTAATATTTACAGGTGTTGTTTGCGTGAAAATAAGCAAAAGTATTCCTATTCCCGATGTCGTATTATTTATTGTCGCTGGAATAATTTTAGGACCATCGTTTCTTAATATCTTAGACTTTGATCACTTTACTACTGGAAATCATTTAATACTTACATTTGGAGCAGCATATATTTTATATGATGGAGGAAGGGAAGTACAGTTACATGTTTTAAATAAGGTAAAAACATCGGTATTCACTCTAGCCACAGTAGGTGTTTTGGTGTCCTCTTTCATAACTGGCTTTTTTGCATATAAAATACTAAATATAGATTTTATGTCTGCACTATTATTAGGATCAGTTATTGCATCAACAGATCCTTCTGTACTTGTCCCATTGTTTAAAAAAATAAATATAAGCAACAAAGTAAAACAAACAATAATTTCAGAATCAGCTTTTAATGATGCTGCAGGTGCTATTATAACCTTCTCAATAATAGGAATAATTCAAGGAGGAAATTTTAGTCTTGGTAATAGCGTAATCCAACTTATAATCACAGCTGGTGGTGGTATCATAGTTGGATTATTAGTAGGATATGCAATCTCTGTATTACTTTCAGATAAGAAATACAATTTTTTGCATGGACATTCTGCTGAAGTTGTAATTGCCTCCATTTTAGGATCATATGTTATAGCACAACGTTTAGGATTCAGTGGATTTATGGCGACGTTTATGGTAGGGATGGTTTGTGGAAATAAGCAAATTTTAAATCTTAAAATGGATAAAGAAAATTTAAATTTACATGTTAACTTTAAAGATACTTTTATTTCTTTACTTAGAATCATGATATTTATTACTTTAGGTACACAAATTGACTTTGTGTTATTAGGACAGTATTGGATACATGCTTCATTTGTTATTCTATTATTTATATTTGTCGCTAGACCAGTTTCCGTATTTATTTCAGTAATCCTTGATAAAAAGGCTGAATGGAAACTAAATGAGGTATTGTACCTTATGTGGACTAGAGAAACTGGTGTTATACCAGCAGCATTATCCGGAATGATTATTAGTTTGAAAATTAATAACGCACCAATAATTTCAGCTGTTACATTTATGGCAATCATTATTACTTTAACTTTTCAAGCTAGCACAGCCAAATATGTTGCAAAACTTCTAAAACTTGAACTTGATGTAAAAGTCGAATAAACCCAATTTTTCTATAGGTTATGACAGAGAAATCTCTATTGCTAAATAGTTTAAAATTGATAAAAGGGAGTTCATAAAGTGAACTGCCCCCTGTCAAGTAGACAGTGGAAATAATTAAAGATTTCAAGTAAGGCGTCTATCATTTGGTAGGCGCTTTGTTTATGCTGCATTACCTAATAGATATCGCTGA
>NZ_JAIZZK010000026.1 GCF_020443705.1 Clostridium algoriphilum | reverse complement strand
GAATTATTAAGTGAGTATGACTTCCCAGGTGATGATATCCCAATTATAACAGGATCAGCTTTAAAAGCATTAGAAAACCCAACTGATCCAGAACAATCAAAATGTATAACTGAATTAATGGAAGCTGTAGATAGCTACATTCCAACACCAACAAGAGCAACAGATAAACCATTCTTAATGCCAGTAGAAGATGTATTCACAATCACAGGTAGAGGAACAGTTGCTACAGGAAGAGTTGAAACTGGGATACTTAAGGTTGGAGAAGAAGTTGAAATCGTTGGATTAAGTGAAGATAAAAGAAAAGTTGTATGTACAGGAGTTGAAATGTTCAGAAAACTTCTAGATCAAGCAATGGCTGGAGACAACATTGGGGCATTATTAAGAGGAGTACAAAGAGCAGATATTCAAAGAGGTCAAGTACTTGCAAAACCAGGTTCAATACATCCACATGCTAAATTTGTAGGTCAAGTATATGTACTTAAAAAAGAAGAAGGCGGAAGACATACACCATTCTTCGACGGATACAGACCACAATTTTATTTTAGAACAACAGATGTAACAGGATCAATCAAATTACCAGACGGAATGGAAATGGTAATGCCAGGAGACCACATAGACATGAATGTTGAATTAATAACTCAAGTAGCAATGGATGAGGGATTAAGATTTGCAATCAGAGAAGGTGGAAGAACAGTAGGATCAGGAGTTGTTACTTCAATAGTTAAATAATATTTATAATATATTTACAAACATCAATTGGTAATTTCAATCATAATAAAAGCTTTTATTATTAAGGAGAAGAGGACGCTCTTCTCCTTTTGTGTACTCTAAAACTTAATCAAAATACATATAGAAGAATAAATAGAGAAATAACAAAATAAAATAAAAAAAAACTTGTATAAGTAAAAGAAGTGTTGTATACTTTAGAGGTTGTATTGTGGTAACAGCGATGAGGGAAGAGGTTGCCGGACTTCCGGGTTATTCTTCACCGAGCATGTCCTGATCTTGAATCGGGCGACGGGGTTCGTGAGTTTGTTCCATATCTTTATTGCATGCAACACCCGGAACAGTTTACAGAACATCCGCTGTTGCACGTAAGAAGTAGAGCGTGCGATGAAAAGGAGGAAATAATAATGATAAAACAAAAAATTAGAATTAGATTAAAGGCTTTTGATCACAACATATTAGATCAATCCGCTGAGAAGATTGTTCAAACTGCTAAAAGTACAGGAGCTAAAGTAGCTGGTCCAGTACCACTACCTACAGAAAAAGATGTAATTACAGTATTAAGATCTCCACACAAATACAAAGATTCAAGAGAGCAATTTGAAATAAGAACTCATAAGAGACTAATAGATATCATTAGTCCATCACCTAAAACTGTTGATGCGCTAATGAGATTAGACTTACCAGCTGGTGTTGATATCGAAATAAAATTATAGGCGTACATAGAAGTGCGATGAAGCGTATAAGTGTAATTCACTATGCGTAAGTAATAGATTACTATTACTAACTATTATGATCACTATTGTGGTCCGCTAATAAGTAGGAGGTGTATTTTCATGAAAAAGGGAATAATGGGTAAAAAGCTTGGTATGACTCAAATATTTGATGAAAATAGAAGGGTTGTTCCAGTAACAGTTGTTGAAGCAGGTCCATGTGTTGTTATTCAAAAGAAAACCATTGAAAATGATGGTTACAATGCAATTAAAGTTGGTTTTGGTGACATAAGAGAAAAGTTAGTTAACAAGCCAATGAAAGGACAATTTGCTAAGGCAGGAACATCTTTAAAAAGATTCGTAAAAGAATTTAGAATGGAAGATATAAGTGCTTATGAAGTAGGTCAAGAGTTTAAGGCAGACATATTTGCTGCTGGAGACAAAATTGACGTATCAGGAATATCTAAAGGTAAGGGATTCCAAGGTTGTATTAAAAGATGGAATCAGCACACAGGTCCAATGAGTCATGGTTCTAAGTTCCACAGAGCAGTTGGATCAATGGGAGCATCTTCCGATCCATCAAAAACATTTAAAAACAAACGTATGCCAGGTCATATGGGTAATGTTAGTAGAACAGTAATGAACCTTGTAGTAGTTAAAGTAATGTCTGAAAAGAACATTATATTAATTAAAGGTGGTATTCCAGGACCAAACAAAGGCACAGTTGTAATAAGAAACGCAGTTAAAGCGTAATTTTAAAAGAAAGGAGGATGCAGAATGCTTAAATTAGATTTGTTTAATAAACAAGCAGAAAAAGTTGGAGACATTGAATTAAATGAAAATATATTTGGAGTTGAAATCAACACAAATGCTATGCACCAAGTTGTAGTAGCACAACTAGCAAATAAAAGACAAGGAACTCAATCAGCTAAAACTAGAGCTGAAGTTCGAGGCGGTGGAATCAAGCCTTGGAGACAAAAAGGAACTGGTAGAGCAAGACAGGGTTCTATAAGAGCACCACAATGGATACATGGTGGTATAGTATTTGCTCCAAAGCCAAGAGATTATCGTATGTCAGTACCAAAGACAATGAGAAGAGTTGCTTTTAAATCAGCTTTATCAGCTAAGGTAGTTGCAAATGAAATGATAGTTGTAGATAGCTTAGAATTTGATTCACCAAAAACTAAAGCAATGTTAGCGGTTTTAAAAGCATTTGATGCTAAGAAAACTTTAATTGTTGTTGAAAAGTCAGATGAAAATGTCTATAAATCAGCAAGAAATATACCTGGTGTTCAAGTAACTCCAGTAAACAACTTGAATGTTTATGACATATTAAAGTATGAAAAATTCATAGTTACAAAGGATGCTGTATCTAAAATCCAGGAGGTGTATATATAATGAAGCTAACTAGCCATGATATTATAAGAAAACCGATAATTACTGAAAAAAGTATGGCTGTAATGGCGGATAAAAAATACACCTTTATAGTTGATATTCACGCAAATAAAACTCAAGTTAAAAAAGCAGTAGAAGATGTATTCGGAGTTAAAGTTGAGAATGTAAGAACACTAAAGAATATGGGTAAAACTAAAAGAGTTGGAGTTCACATTGGAAAAAGAGCAGATTTCAAAAAAGCTATTGTTACTTTAACAACAGAAAGCAAAACAATTGAGTTTTTTGATGGAATGTAATTATTAAGCAGGTATTGGCAGAGGCCAGATAAGCGAAAAGAAGGAGGGAAATCACATGGCGATTAAGAAATTTAGACCCACCACACCTTCAAGAAGAAATATGACTATGTCTGATTTTGAAGAAATAACAACAGATAAGCCATTAAAATCACTTCTTGTAAGCACTAAAAGACAAGGTGGTAGAAATAATCAAGGTAAAATAACTGTTCGTCACCGAGGTGGTGGAGCAAAACAAAGTTACAGAATAATAGATTTTAAAAGAACTAAAGATGGTATTCCAGCAAAAGTTTCAACAATTGAGTATGATCCAAATAGATCTGCTTACATAGCTCTTGTTGTATATTCTGATGGTGAAAAAAAATATATAATTGCTCCAGTTGGATTAAAAGTTGGAGATGTAATTGAATCAGGTAGCGATGCTGATATAAAAGTTGGAAATACACTTCCAATAATTAATATACCATTAGGTTCTACAATTCATAATATAGAACTACAGGTTGGTAAAGGCGCTCAACTTGTAAGATCAGCAGGTTCTTCAGCTCAGCTTATGGCTAAAGAAGGAGAATATGCTCAAGTAAGACTTCCAAGTGGTGAAGTGAGATATATTAGAGTAAACTGTAGAGCTACTATAGGAACAGTTTCTAACTTAACTCATGATATTGTTAACATAGGTAAAGCAGGAAGAAAAAGACATTTAGGATTTAGACCTACAGTCAGAGGATCAGTAATGAATCCAAATGACCATCCACATGGTGGTGGAGAAGGTAAAGCACCAGTTGGTCACGCTAGTCCGATGACTCCTTGGGGTAAACCAGCTTTAGGATATAAAACTAGAAAAACTAAGAAATACTCTGACAAATTTATTGTCAAAGGAAAAAATAGAAAATAGCTTGAAGAGAAATTTTTCTCTTCCAAACTATGGTTATTGTGTATGAAGGGAGGCCACTAAAGTGAGTAGATCAGTAAAAAAAGGACCTTATGTGCAAGAAGTTCTGTTAAAAAGAATAAATGAAATGAATAAGAATGGCGAGAAAAAAGTAATAAAAACTTGGTCAAGAAGTTCTACTATTTTTCCGCAAATGATAGGGCATACTATCGCAGTACATGATGGAAGAAAACATGTGCCAGTTTATGTTTTAGAAGATATGGTAGGACATAAATTAGGAGAATTTGCATTAACTAGAACATTTAAAGGACATATTGATAGAGAAAGAACAAGTAAAGTAAGATAGTGTGGAAGGAGGAAACAATTATGGAGGCTAAAGCTATAGCTAAATATGTGAGAACGTCCTCAATGAAGATCGGGATTGTTCTTGATTTAATAAGAGGAAAAAATGTAAATGAAGCTTTTGCTATATTACAATACACTCCTAAAAACGCAGCTGAAGTAGTAACAAAAGTACTTAAATCAGCTGTTGCAAATGCAGAGAACAATTTAAATCTAGACATTAATAGATTATATGTTGCTAAAACTTATGCATGCCAAGGTCCAACACTTAAGAGGTTTAGACCGCGTGCACAAGGAAGAGCTTATAGAATAAGAAAAAGATCTAGTCATATAACTATAATAGTTACAGAGAGAATATAAAAAGGAGGGGTATAGCATGGGACAAAAAGTAAATCCGCACGGATTTAGAGTTGGTGTAATAAAAGACTGGAGTTCTAAGTGGTATGCAGATAAAAAGAATTTTGCAGATAATCTTGTTGAAGATTTTAAGATTAGAGAATTCTTGAAAAGTAAACTTTACACAGCTGGGATTTCTAAAATTGAGATTGAAAGAGCAGCTAAAAGAGTTAAAATCAACATACACACTGCTAAACCAGGAATGGTAATTGGTAGAGGCGGCTCTGGAATTGAAGTTATAAAGCTTGATATGAAAAAAATTATAACAGACAAAAATGTTTTAATTAATATAGTAGAAGTTAAGCAAGCTGAAAACAATGCTCAATTAATGTCAGAAAATGTTGCTTCACAATTAGAAAAAAGAATTTCTTTTAGAAGAGCAATGAAACAAACAATTCAAAGAGCTATGAGATCTAATGTAAAGGGAGTCAAAATTGCTTGTGCAGGAAGACTTGGCGGAGCTGAAATAGCTAGAACTGAACATTACCATGAAGGTACAATACCATGTCAAACATTGAGAGCCGACATAGATTATGGATTTGCAGAAGCGAATACAGTATATGGTAAAATTGGCGTTAAAGTTTGGGTATATAGAGGTGAAGTTCTTCCTACAAAGAAAACCGTTAAGGAAGAAGCAAAAGCGTAGAAGTGTAAGGAAGGAGGAATAAGACATGTTAATGCCTAAGAGATCTAAACATCGTAAGGTTCAACGTGGTAGAATGAGAGGAAAAGCTACAAGAGGAAACTTTATTGCATATGGTGATTATGCACTACAAGCTATGGAATGTGGCTGGGTAAAAAGTAATCAAATAGAAGCTGCCAGAGTTGCTATCAATAGAGAAGTAAAAAGAGGCGGAAAGGTTTGGATAAAAATCTTCCCTGATAAGCCAGTAACTGAAAAACCAGCTGAAACTCGTATGGGTTCCGGTAAAGGATCAGTAGAATATTGGGTAGCAGTTGTTAAACCAGGTAGAGTCTTATTCGAGATTGCAGGAGTAACAGAAGAAGCAGCTAGAGAGGCAATGAGACTTGCTTCACACAAACTTCCAATAAAGACTAAGTTTGTATCTAGAAAAGATTTTGAGGAAATGGGTGGTGAAGTCGTTGAAGGCTAATGAATTAAATGAATTGAGACAAAGTAATCCTCAAGATTTGCTAGTTAAGATGTCTGATTTGAAGGTAGAATTATTTAACCTTAGATTTCAGTTAGCTACAGGGCAACTAGAAAACCCTATGAGAATTAAAGCAGTTAAAAAATCTATAGCCCAAATTAAGACCATCCTTAGGCAAGAAGAAATAAAGGCTTTTGAACAGTAAAACTGAAAGGAGGTTGCTCTTGTGGAAAGAAATAACAGGAAAACAAGAACAGGTAAAGTAGTTTCTGATAAAATGGATAAAACAGTAGTTGTTGCAATTGAAACAAAGGTACGTCATCCGTTATACGGAAAGATAATTAATAAAACAACAAAATTTAAGGCTCATGATGAAAATAATGAAGCTAAAGTTAATGATAAAGTTTCAATTATGGAAACTAGACCATTATCTAAAGATAAAAGATGGAGAGTTACTGGAATAGTTGAAAAAGCTAAATAATATTTCAGTTTAACGACTGAAAGGAGGGTATTTGATATGATACAACAGCAGTCAAAGTTAAAGGTTGCAGATAATTCTGGTGCAAAAGAAATTATGTGTATTAGAGTATTAGGTGGTTCCAAGAGAAAATGGGGAAACATAAGTGACATCATAGTTGCCAGCGTTAAAAGTGCAACACCAGGTGGAGTTGTTAAAAAAGGCGAAGTTGTTAAAGCAGTTATCGTTAGATCAGCAAAAGGCTTAAGAAGAGCAGATGGATCATACGTTAAATTTGATGATAATGCAGCTGTTATCATCAAAGACGACAAAAACCCAAAAGGAACTCGTATATTCGGACCAGTTGCAAGAGAGTTAAGAGACAAAGACTTCAGTAAAATCTTATCACTAGCACCTGAAGTTTTATAAGATAGGAGGTGGCTAACATGGCAGTTATAAAAGTGCACGTAAGAAAGAAAGATTCAGTAATGGTTATATCAGGTAAAGACAAAGGCAAAATAGGCGAAGTCTTAGCTGTATATCCTAAAAAAGGTAAGGTTTTAGTGAAAGATGTTAGTGTGGTTACAAAACATCAGAAACCAAGCAAACAAAATATGCAAGGTGGAATAACTCACAGAGAAGCAGCTATTAATAGTTCTAAAGTTATGTTATATTGTACAAAGTGCAAAAATGTAACAAGAATAAATAGTAAAATTCTAGAAGATGGGACTAAAGTAAGAGTTTGTAAGAAATGTGGAGAAACATTTTAATTTCTGAAAGGAGGTTTAACATATGAGTTCAAGACTACAAGAAAAATATGAAAATGAAGTAGTTCAAGCTTTAATGGAGAAATTCGGTTATAAAAATATAATGGAAGTACCAAAGCTTGAAAAGATAGTTTTAAATATGGGAGTTGGCGAAGCTAAAGATAATTCTAAAGTTTTAGATGCAGCTCTTAGTGATATGTCAATTATCGCAGGTCAAAAACCAATCGTAACAAGAGCAAAGAAATCTATAGCTAACTTCAAGTTAAGAGAGAATACGCCAATAGGTTGTAAAGTTACACTAAGAAAAGCTCAAATGTTCGAATTTGCTGATAAATTAATGAACGTTGCATTGCCTAGAGTTAGAGATTTTAGAGGAGCTTCTTCTAAAGCATTTGATGGTAGAGGAAATTATGCTATCGGTATTAAAGAACAACTTATATTCCCAGAAATAGAGTATGATAAAATAGATAAAGTAAGAGGAATGGATATAATATTCGTTACTACAGCAAAGACAGACGAGGAAGCAAGAGAGTTATTAAGGTTCCTTGGAATGCCATTTGCTCAATAATAGGGAGGTTAACATATGGCACGTAAGGCTTTAATAGAGAAGTGGAAAAAAGAACCTAAATATTCAACTAGAGCTTATACAAGATGCAGACTATGTGGAAGACCACATTCTGTATTACAAAAATTTGGTATATGCCGTATCTGTTTTAGAGAACTTGCACACAAGGGAGAAATTCCTGGTTGCAGAAAAGCAAGTTGGTAATTAGAACATTCTAATGAAAGGAGGCACGAAAAATGGTTATGACTGACCCAATCGCAGATTTGCTAACACGTATAAGAAATGCAAATGTTGTTAGACATGAAATAGTAGAAGTACCTTCATCAACTATAAAGAAGGAAATCGCAAATATATTGCTTCAAGAAGGATATCTTAAAAACATCGAAGAATATAATGATGGTGTCGTTCCTATGATGAGACTTGCAATGAAATACGGTCAAAACAAGGAAAGAGTTATCACTGGACTTAAGAGAATATCTAAGCCAGGTTTAAGAGTATATTCTAAAAATGAAGATATTCCAAAAGTATTGAATGGACTCGGAGTTGCTATAATATCAACTTCAAAAGGATTAGTAGCAGATAAAGAGGCTAGAAAATTAGGCCTAGGCGGAGAAGTTATTTGTTATATTTGGTAGTATAATAATTCTAAGGCATAACTGTGTTGTTTGTTATGTACATAGTAATAATAGATCATTTATAAATAATAAAGTTGTTATGTGCTTAAAGTAATATGGAGACTAAACAATTAGTAATTGGGTAGTACTTAAAATGAATATATGAGATATAGCAGTTGAAAATTGTTATGTGTCTGAAAAGAATACAGGAGGTGTAAGTATGTCAAGAATCGGAAGACTTCCAGTAGCTATACCTAATGGAGTAACTGTTACAGTTTCACCACTAAATGTTGTCAATGTAAAAGGACCAAAAGGTGAGTTAACTCAAAACATGAGTACCAAAATGAATATAGCTTTGGAAGACAATACTGTGGTAGTTACAAGACCAAGTGATGTAAAAGAGCATAGAGCTCTTCATGGATTGACAAGATCATTAATAAATAATATGGTTATTGGCGTAACAGAGGGATACGAAAAGACACTTGAGTTAGTAGGTGTTGGTTACAGAGCACAACTTAAAGGTGCTAAAATAACATTAAGTCTTGGATATTCACATCCAGTTGAAATAGATGCAGTTGCAGGAATTCAATTTATTTTACCTGATGCTAATAAGATAATAGTTAAAGGAATTGATAAACAATTAGTTGGAGCTGTTGCAGCAGACATTAGAACCTGGAGAAAACCAGAACCTTACAAAGGAAAAGGAATCAGATATTCTGGCGAAATTGTCAGACGTAAGGAAGGTAAGACAGGTAAATAAAGTAGGAAGGAGTGAATGATGTGTTCAAGAAAGACGATAGACAAAAGTCAAGAGTTAAGCGTCATCTTAGAGTTCGTAAAAAAATCTCTGGTACAGCTGAAAGACCTAGATTAGCTATATACAGAAGTGAAAAGAACATATATGCTCAAGTAATAGATGATGTTGCAAAAATCACATTAGTTTCTGCTTCAAGTATAGATAAAGCTTTCGAACAAAAAATAGGAAGCAATAAAGAAGCAGCAAAACTAGTAGGAAAAATGGTTGCAGAAAGAGCACTTGAAAAAGGAATAGAAGAAGTAGTTTTTGATAGAGGCGGATATGTGTACCACGGTAGAGTACAAATCCTCGCTGAAGGAGCAAGAGAAGCTGGACTTAAATTCTAAGAGAAGGAGGGAAACACATGAAAATAGATCCTAGTACATTAGACCTTAAAGAAAAAGTAGTTAATATAAACAGAGTTGCTAAGGTTGTTAAAGGTGGACGAAACTTCAGATTCAGCGCATTAGTTGTTGTTGGAGACGAAAACGGACACGTTGGCGTTGGAATGGGTAAATCTGTAGAAATTCCTGAAGCAATTAGAAAAGGAATAGAAGATGCTAAGAAGAACTTAATAAATGTAGCTATGGTTGGATCAACAATTCCACATACTATTGATGGTAAGTTCGGTACTGCGGTTATACACATAATGCCTGGTGCTGAAGGTACAGGAGTTTTAGCTGGAGGACCAGTTAGAGCAGTTCTAGAATTAGCAGGATTAAAAGATGTTAGAGCTAAATCTTTAGGCTCTAGTAATGCAAGAAATGTAGTAAATGCTACTATAGAAGGTTTAGCAGGCTTAAGAACAGTAGAAGATGTTGCTAAACTAAGAGGCAAAACTGTAGAAGAAATTTTAAGATAGGAGGGGAAAACCTTGGCTAAAGTTAAAATAACATTGGTTAAAAGCTTAATAGGTAGAAAGAAAGAACATATTGCTACGGTTAATGCTTTAGGATTAAGAAAAATAAGAAAAAGTGTTGAGCACGAGGAAACTCCTCAGATCAAAGGTATGATTAACAAAATTATATATCTAGTAAAAGTTGAACAAGTATAAAAAAGAGGAGGTGTTGACATGAAGCTTCAAGAGTTAAGACCTGCGGAAGGTTCTAAAAAAGGCCCTAAGAGAATCGGTAGAGGTACTGCGTCTGGTTGGGGAAAAACTGCAGGAAGAGGTCAAGATGGACAAAACTCTAGATCAGGTGGAGGAACAAGACCAGGATTTGAAGGAGGTCAGATGCCTTTATACAGAAGATTACCTAAAAGAGGGTTTCATAATATTTTTGCAAAAAAATATTCTTGTATAAATGTAGATAGACTGAATATATTTGAAAATGGTACTGAGGTTACACAAGAGTTGTTAGTAGAGAGAAGAGTAGTAAGAAAGATATACGACGGAGTTAAGATACTTGGAAATGGTAATTTAGAAAAGAACTTAACTGTAAAAGTATTTAAATTATCTAAGGGAGCAGCTGAGAAAGTTGAAGCAGCTGGAGGAAAAGTTGAGGTGATATAATTGTTATCAACCCTACGTAATGCCTGGAAAATTCCTGATTTAAGAAAACGTATGATTTTCACACTGCTTATGGTTGTAATTATTAGGGTAGGTATCTTCATTCCTGTTCCCGGTGTGGATGCTAGTAAGCTAGCAAGCTTAACTAGTAATGGAGGTACATTATTTAGTTTTTATGACATGCTTTCAGGTGGTGCATTTAGTAAGTTTAGTATATTTGCTATGGGTGTTGGTCCATACATAAATGCATCGATTATAATGCAATTATTAGTAATTGCAATTCCATATTTAGAACAACTTTCTAAAGAAGGGCTTGAAGGACGTAAGAAAATACAGGATTATACTAGATATGCTTCAATAGTACTTGGTGCGCTACAAGCATTTGGTATGTATGCGATTATTGCAGGTACAGGAGCATTTTCAGATAAATCCAGTCTAACCATATTTTTAGTGGTGCTAACAATGACCACCGCATCAACATTTTTGGTTTGGATAGGTGAGCAAATCACAGGTAAAGGTATTGGTAATGGTGTTTCATTAATAATATTTATCAATATTATATCTGCGTTACCTTCAACAGCATATAAAATTGCTGGACTTCAAAAGGCAGGCACTGTAAATTTTGTAGAGGTTATAATGTTTATTATAGTTGCTATAGCATTATTAGTAGCTGTTGTAATAGCAAGCTTAAGCGAAAGAAGAATTCCAGTTCAATATGCTGGTAAAGCTATTGGTAACAAGGTTTTTAAAGGGCAATCAACACATATTCCAATCAATGTAAATGGATCTGGAGTTATCGGTATAATTTTTGCAATGTCAGTAATGACATTCCCAGCAACAATAGCACAACTTAAACCGACATCTGCAATTGCAAAATTCATTACAGGAAGTCCTTGGAGCATATTTGAAACAAATAGTTGGAAATATTCATTAGTGTATTTTGTATTAATAGTATTCTTTACATGGTTTTATACCCAGGTAACATTTAAACCGGATGAAATGGCTGAAAACATGTCAAAATCATCAGGATTTATACCAGGTATTAGACCAGGGGAGAATACAGCAAGTTACATTGATAATGTGCTTACTAAAATTTCAATAATTGGAGGTTCTTTTGCAGGTGTTATAGCACTATTCCCTATTATTGTAGAAGGATTTACTCAGTTTAAAGGAATATACTTTGGAGGCACAATGTTGCTAATTATGGTAAATGTTGCTCTTGAGACTTTAAGGCAACTTGAGTCACAATTAGTAATGCGTCATTATCAAGGATTCCTTAAATAATTTATTACCAGGAGATGGTATTATGAGAATAATCTTGTTAGGTCCTCCGGGTGCCGGAAAAGGAACGCAAGCAAAATCTATAAGCAATAAGTTCTTCATCCCACATATATCAACAGGGGATATATTCAGAAAGAATATTACAGAAAAAACCCCTCTTGGAATCGAAGCTAAGAAACATATTGATAAGGGACATTTAGTTCCTGATAAATTGACTATAGATATAATTAAGGATAGGCTAAATAATGAAGATTGCAAAAATGGATTTTTACTAGATGGCTATCCTAGAACTGTTAATCAAGGCGAAGCGTTAAAAACTTTATTAGATGAGCAGGGCAGTAGCCTTGATATAGCGTTACTAATAAAGGTTCCTAGAGAATTTATTCTAAGTAGAATGACTGGTAGAAGAGTTTGTCTTACATGTGGTGCTAGCTATCATGTTACATTCAATCCGCCAAAAGCTGCGGGAAAATGTAATGTTTGTGGATGTGATCTTGTACAAAGAGCTGATGACACAGAAGATACCGTTAATGAACGGATAGACATATATGAAGCTCAGACACAACCATTGATAAAGTATTACGATGACAAAAACTTATTATCAGCAGTTGATGGAACGCAAGCAATTGACAGTGTATTTGAAAGTATTTATAGTATCTTAGAATCGATAAAAAAATGATTAACATAAAAAGTGATATGGAAATTCAATATATGAGAAATGCGGGTAAAGTGGTTTCAGAAGCTCTTGCAACAATTCAGCAGGGAATAAAACCTGGAATTACCACTGCAGAACTAGATAAATTAGCTGAAGAGTTCATAATAAAACAGGGTGCTAAACCATCTTTTAAGGGTTATTATGGGTTTCCAGCTTCCATATGTACATCTGTTAATGATGAAGTGGTTCATGGGATTCCAAGTGACCGGATTTTACTTGAAGGAGACATAATTAGCATAGATTGTGGTGCTATATTAAATGGCTATCATGGCGATGCTGCAAGAACTTTTCCAGTAGGAAAGGTATCTAATGAAGCTTCAATGCTTATTGAAGCAACTAAGAACAGTTTCTTTAAGGGCGTTGAAAAAGCTATAATTGGCAATAGATTATCAGATATATCTGCCGCAATTCAGGGTTACGCTGAAGGCCTTGGATATTCTGTAGTTAGGGACTTTGTAGGTCATGGAATTGGCAAGTCAATGCATGAAGATCCGGAAATTCCTAACTATGGTGCTCCCAATAAGGGTCCTAAGTTAGTCCATGGTATGATACTTGCAATTGAACCTATGATAAACACAGGAAAGCATTATGTCAAAGTAAAGTCTAATAGGTGGACAGTAGTAACAAGAGATGGCAGTTTATCTGCACATTATGAAAATACTGTTGCTATTATAAAAAGTGGTCCTGAAATACTAACTTTGAGCTAATTGAGGTGAATGATTTGGATAAAAATAGCCTTGTAGGTAAGGTGGTACATTCTAAAGCGGGAAGAGATATGCACAGAGATTTTATTGTAGTAGGAATACTTAATAACGAGTATGTGTATATTTCTGATGGAGAGTTAAGAAAGATTGAAAAACCTAAAAAAAAGAAGGTTAAACATCTAAATTTTACTGACACAGTAGCTGAAGAGATTAGAGATATAATTTTATCTAAAAAAGAGGTTACTAATTCAAAAATTAAAATATTTTTGCAGTCTGCAGATATTGGTAAGGAGGTTTGATTACCTTATGTCAAAAGATGATATAATTGAAATGCAAGGTGTGGTGTTAGAAACTTTACCCAATGCAATATTTCAAGTTGAACTTGAGAGTGGGCACAAAATTTTAGCTCATATTTCAGGAAAGCTAAGAATGAATTTTATAAGAATACTACCAGGTGATAAGGTTACAGTGGAACTTTCCCCATATGATTTGACTCGTGGGAGAATAACTTGGAGAGACAAATAATAAGGAGGGTTAGCTATGAAAGTAAGACCATCAGTTAAACCTATGTGTGAAAAATGTAAGGTTATAAAAAGAAAAGGAAGAGTAATGGTTATCTGTGAAAATCCTAAACATAAACAAAAACAAGGTTGATCGGTTTTATTTACAAATGATATTAATTTAAGTATTATATGTAAAAGTTAATATATTAATAATAAATCCTTATTACATCGTTTTATAAGACACAGATGTGATAAAATTATAACAACAATTACGTGGGAGGTGTAAACAGTAAATGGCAAGAATAGCAGGTATTGACCTACCAAGGGAAAAAAGAGTAGAAATAGGTTTAACATATATATTTGGTATTGGTTCAACAAAATCAAAGGGAATCCTTAAAACAACAGGAATAAATCCTGAAACAAGAGTTAAGGACTTAACTGAAGAAGAAGTTAATGAATTAAGAACATACATTCAAAAGAACTTTATGATTGAAGGTGACTTAAGAAGAAGAGTTGCTCTAGATATAAAAAGATTAATGGAAGTTGGATGTTATAGAGGAATAAGACATAGAAAAGGTCTTCCAGTAAGAGGACAAAAAACTAAAACTAACGCTAGAACAAGAAAAGGCCCTAAGAAAACAATGGCGGGTAAGAAGAAATAGTAAGGAGGGAATAACATGGCTCAAAAAGTTAAAAGAAGTAGAAGAAAAAAAGAAAGAAAAAATGTTGAGCACGGTTGTGCACACATAAAGTCTACTTTCAATAATTCCATCGTTACACTTACAGATGCAGCTGGTAATGCTTTATCTTGGGCTAGTGCAGGTGGATTAGGATTTAGAGGATCAAGAAAAAGTACTCCTTTTGCAGCTCAAATGGCAGCAGAAGCTGCTTCAAAAGCAGCTATGGAGCACGGATTAAAGAGTGTTGACGTATTCGTTAAGGGACCAGGAGCAGGTAGAGAAGCGGCTATTAGATCACTTCAAGCGGCTGGATTAGAAATCACATTAATCAAAGACGTTACACCAATTCCTCATAATGGATGTAGACCACCAAAGAGAAGAAGAGTATGATTAAATTAATAGGATAGTAAATAGGAGGTGTAATTTGAATGGCAAGATATACTGGAGCTACTTGTAGACTTTGCAGAAGAGAAGGTATGAAGCTAAACCTTAAGGGTGATAGATGCTTCACAGATAAATGTGCATTTGCTAGAAGAGGCTATGCACCAGGACAACATGGACAGAGTAAGAAGAAAATGTCTAATTATGGATTACAGTTAAGAGAAAAACAAAAGGCTAAGAGAATATACGGAGTGCTTGAAAGTCAATTCAGAAGATACTATGAAAAAGCTGACAAGTTAAGAGGTATAACAGGTGAAAATCTATTAAGACTTTTAGAAGTGAGACTTGATAACGTAGTTTATAGATTAGGTTACGGAAATTCAAGACAAGAAGCTAGGCAACTAGTAACTCACGGACATTTCTTAGTTAATGGTAAAAAGGTAGATATTCCTTCTTACAGTTTAACAGCAAATGAAGTAGTATCTGCATGTGATAAAAGCAGAGCTACTGAGAAGTTTAAGGTTTTCCTTGAAAATCCTAAAACTTTACCAAATTGGTTAGAAGCTAACTTAGAGAAATTTGAAGGAAAAGTTTTAGCACAACCAACTAGGGAAGATATAGATGTTCCTGTTAACGAAACTTTAATCGTGGAGTTATACAGCAAATAGTCATTAATATAGAATCAGTTGCCCTCATAATAGGTTGCCAATTAAAAAAGAGGAGGGTTTATTATGTTAGAGATAGAAAAGCCAAAAATAGAATGTGTAGAAACAGCTGAAGATGGTTCTTATGGTA
The DNA here is from genome assembly GCF_020443705.1 of Clostridium algoriphilum. Lineage (GTDB taxonomy): Bacteria > Bacillota > Clostridia > Clostridiales > Clostridiaceae > Clostridium_AD > Clostridium_AD algoriphilum. The sequence goes on along the minus strand of NZ_JAIZZK010000026.1, from coordinate 48,150 downwards.
AGTTTATAATTGAACCATTAGAAAGAGGCTATGGTATAACTTTAGGTAATGCATTAAGAAGAATTCTTCTTTCTTCATTGCCTGGAGTTGCTACAAGTGCAGTTAAGATTGATACCGTGCTTCATGAATTTTCAACAGTTAAGGGTGTCAAAGAAGATGTTACAGAATTAATTCTAAACATCAAAAGCTTGGCATTAACAATGACTGGAGAAGGTCCTAGAACTATTTGTATTGATGCTAAAGGCCCTGGAGTAGTTACTGGAGCAGATATAAAAACTGATGGCGATATTGAAGTTGTTAATAGTGATTTACATATAGCAACATTGGATGATGATGCTAAATTATATATGGAACTAACTGTTAATAGAGGTAGAGGCTATGTGTCTATGAGTAAAAATAAGACAGAAGAGCTACCTATAGCTACAATACCAGTAGATTCAATTTATACTCCAGTTAAAAGAGTAAATTTTGCTGTGGAAAACACTAGAGTAGGCCAGATTACTGATTATGATAAATTAACTATTGAAATTTGGACTAATGGAACGATTAGACCAGATGAAGCTATTGGTTTATCAGCTAAAATACTTATCGAACACTTTAAGTTGTTTATGACATTAACAGATCATGCTGATAATGTTGAAATAATGGTTGAAAAAGAAGAAGATAAGAAAGAAAAAGTTCTTGAAATGACTATTGAAGAGCTCGATCTTTCCGTTAGAAGTTATAATTGCTTAAAAAGAGCTGGAATTAACACAGTTCAGGAACTAACAGAAAGATCAATGGATGATATGATGAAGGTTAGAAATTTAGGTAAGAAATCACTTGAAGAAGTTGAACAGAAACTTCAAGCTTTGAGTTTGAACTTAAAACTAACTGAAGAGTAAGGAGGGAAACACATGGCACAATATCGTAAATTAGGGCGCGCCACTGATCAAAGAATTGCAATGTTTAGAAGTCTTGCAACTAATTTGTTGAAATATGGTAAAATTGAAACTACAGTAACTAGAGCAAAAGAAACTAGAAAATTTGCTGAAAGAATGATAACTCTTGGAAAAAGAGGAGATCTTCATGCTAGAAGGCAAGCACTTGCATTTATTACTGAAGAAAGCGTTGTTAAAGATTTATTTGATAATATTGCACCCAAGTATGCTGAGAGAAACGGCGGATATACTAGAATAATGAAAATGGGTCCAAGAAGAGGCGACGCAGCAGAAATGAGTATAATAGAATTAGTATAGTTTGAACCAAGGGGATTAAGTGAATTCAAACTTAATCCCCATTTTACTATTCAAATTTAATCAAATATAACAAAAAATATTCATATTGAGGTTGGTAATTAAAATAATTTAATATATTTTAAGTTTGATATATTCATATTCGTAGACGTTGGGAGTGACACTTATGGGTGAAAAAATGGTAAGATGTAATAAACTTGTTTATAAGTACCCTCAAAGTGAAGATGAACAACCTAAAGTAGCCATAGATGGCTTGGATTTAGAGGTTGAAAAGGGTGAGTTTCTAGTGATACTAGGGCATAATGGCTCTGGAAAATCAACTTTTGCTAAACATATAAATGCACTATTAATACCTACTGAAGGAGAAATTTATGTAGATGGATTACAAACTTCTGTAGAATCTAATCTATGGAAAATTAGGAATGTAGCTGGCATGGTTTTTCAAAATCCAGATAATCAAATTGTTGCAACAATTGTAGAAGAAGATGTAGCATTTGGTCCGGAAAACTTGGGCATAGATCCTAAAGAGATTAGAAAAAGAGTTGATGATTCGTTAAAAAGTGTACAAATGTATGAGTATAGAAAGCACGCCCCACATCTACTTTCGGGTGGTCAAAAACAAAGAGTAGCTATTGCGGGTATTCTCGCAATGATGCCAAAGTGTATTGTTTTTGATGAACCAACAGCAATGCTTGATCCATATGGTAGAAAAGAAGTTATGCGAACAATAAAAGAAATAAACAAAAAGTATGGAATAACAATAATTCTAATAACTCATAATATGGAAGAAGCAGTAGAAGCGGATAGAATTGTAGTTATGGATAGTGGTAAAATTGTAATGAATGGGAAACCAAAAGAAATATTTAGAAATGTACCTGTTATGAAAAAAATAGGGTTAGATGTTCCGCAAGTTACAGAACTTGCATACGAACTTAGACAAAATGGTATTAATATAGCATCAGATATATTAACTATAGATGAGATGGTGAACGCATTATGTCAATTAAAATAGAAAATTTAACATATATATATATGCCAAAAACTCCTTTTGAAAAAAAAGCTATTGATAATGTATCTATAGAAATAAATCAAGGGGAATTTGTTGCACTAATTGGGCATACAGGCTCTGGTAAATCGACTTTAATACAACATATAAACGGACTTTTAAAACCAACATTAGGTAGATTATTAATTGATGACATGGATATAACAAAGAAAAAGGTGAAACTTACGAGCATAAGAAAAAAAGTTGGATTAGTATTCCAATACCCTGAGTACCAGCTTTTTGAAGAAACTATTGAAAAAGACATTGCTTTTGGACCAAAAAATTTAGGTCTAGATAATGATGAGATAAATAAAAGAGTTCAGAGAGCTATGAAAATTGTTGGACTTGACTATGAAGAGTATAAGGACAAGTCGCCCTTTGAAATAAGTGGTGGCCAAAAGAGAAGAGTAGCAATTGCTGGAGTAGTAGCTATGGAACCTCAGATTTTAATTTTAGATGAACCAACAGCAGGACTAGATCCAAAAGGTAGAGATGATATTTTAAATAAAATCGTTCAGTTATACAAAGAAAACAACATTACTATAATATTAGTATCTCATAGTATGGAAGATGTTGCTAAAGTAGCGAATAGAATACTGGTAATGGATAAGGGGAAATGCATCCTAGATGGAACACCTGAAAAAATATTTAGGGAAATAGAAACATTAGAAAATGTAGGGCTTGCAGTTCCACAGATGACATACTTAATTAGAGATTTGCATAATAAAGGATTTAAATTGTCCCAAGATATATTTACCATAGAAAAAGCTAAACAAGAGTTACTTAAAATACTCAAAGAGAACTAGTACGAATTTTTTGCCTTGTTAAGGCATCATATATAAAACAGTAATATGTGCTTTTTACAACACATTGGAGGAATTTGTATGATTAAAGATATTACAATAGGCCAATATATACCAGGGGAGTCGTTTATACATAAATTAGATCCTAGATTTAAGATACTAATATCTATATTATTTATTGTTGACCTATTTTTGGTAAATAATTTCGAAGGCTACTTATATATATTTATATTTATTTTAGCTACAATACTAATATCAAAGCTATCTGTTAAGTATATTTACAATGGGTTAAAACCGATTTTAGTTTTATTACTTATTACAGCAGTATTAAATATTTTTATGACTAGTGGGAAAGAATTAATTTTTCAGTGGGGGATTATAAGTATTTATAAAGAAGGTTTAGTAATTGCTGCATTCATGATAATTAGACTGGTGTTTTTAATTATGGGAACGTCAATACTAACACTGACAACGTCTCCTATAGAGTTAACTGATGGAATAGAAAGACTTCTAAACCCATTTAAAAGAATAGGGGTACCAGCTCATGAATTGGCAATGATGATGACTATTGCATTAAGGTTCATTCCTACTCTTATGGATGAGACTGATAAAATAATGAAAGCACAAATGGCAAGAGGTGCTGATTTTGAATCTGGGAATTTAATAAGTAGAGCTAAAAGCTTAGTTCCTATATTAGTACCATTATTTATAAGTTCGTTTAGGCGGGCAGATGAATTAGCAATGGCTATGGAATCAAGATGTTATAAGGGCGGAGAAGGAAGAACTAGAATGAAACAACTAAAGGTAACTAATAAAGATTATATTGCAAGTATCGCTTTCACATTGCTAATTGTTATTACTATTGTTAGTAGAACATAATGTTCTACTAGGGTGCAAAGGATTATAAATCCTAGGTATAAATAGAAAAGGACGTGGCGATATGAGAAATATAAAACTAATAATAGAATACGATGGAACAGATTATTGTGGATGGCAAAGGCAAAATAATGTCATGACTATTCAAGAAAAGATAGAGAGTTCTATTGGAGAGATTACAGGTGAAAAAGCACTAATATTTGGTTCTAGTAGAACTGATGCGGGGGTTCATGCAAAAGGATATGCAGGTAACTTTTATACTAACAGTAAGATAGCTGTAGAAAAATTTTCAGGCGCAATTAATAGCAAGCTTCCACGTGATATTGTAATCCTAGAGGCTTATGAAGTTCCTCATGAGTTCCACGCAAGGTATAATAGCGTTGGTAAGATGTATAGTTATACTATAATTAATAGGCGTCAGTCTGTTGCAATAGGGCGTAATTACATATATCATCACCAAAAGATATTAAATGTTGAAGACATGAAATTGGCCTCGCAATATTTTATGGGTACTCATGATTTCTCTGCATTTAAAAATCTAGGTAGTTCTGTTAAAACTTCTGTAAGGACTATAACTAAACTAGATGTTATAAAAAATGAAGATATTATAAAGATATACATTGCGGCTGATGGATTTTTATATAATATGGTTAGAATAATAGTTGGGGCATTAATTCGGGTTGGGGAAGGAAAGATAAAACCCAGTGAAATAGAAGATATAATTAAGTCAAAAGAGCGATCAAAAGCTGGGAAAGCCGTTCCTGCTGGTGGATTATGTTTAGAGAAAGTTTTTTATTAAAATAAAAGATATAAAACTTGTTATATCCTATGTAAAAACATTGACACACCCGGTAGAATGTATTATACTTATTAATGTTTGTATAAAATATCGTGTATAAGATCCACTAGCCCCGGATCTTTAGCATAGAATTTTAATTGTTAAAAGTTCAGGGAGGGAAAATAATGAAATCATACTTAGCTAAACCACTAGAAGTAGAAAGAAAATGGTTCGTTGTAGATGTAGAAGGTAAAGTTTTAGGAAGAGCAGCTAGTCAAATAGCAGCAATACTTAGAGGTAAGCATAAACCAACATTTACACCAAGCGTTGATACAGGAGATTTTGTAATTGTAATTAACGCTGATAAGATAGTTTTAACTGGTAAGAAATTAGACCAAAAAATGTTAAGACATCACTCTTTTTATCCAGGTGGATTAAAAGAAGTTCCATATAGAATAGCATTGGTTAAAAAACCTGAGTTTATTTTTGAAGAGGCAGTAAGAAGAATGCTTCCAAAGGGACCATTAGGTCGTCAAACACTTAAAAAATTAACTGTTTACAGAGGACCAGAACATAAACATGAAGCACAAAACCCAGAAACACTAATACTTAAATACTAATTAGATTTGAAGGGAGGACATATAATGGCAAAGGTTCAATATATAGCAACAGGAAGAAGAAAGAAATCAGTTGCAAGAGTAAGACTTGTACCTGGTGAAGGTAAAATAGTTATAAATAAAAGAAACATAGAAAATTATTTTGGATTAGAAACTTTAATTCTTATTGTTAACCAACCTTTAGTATTAACAGGAACTAAAGATAAATTTGATATTTTAGTTAATGTAAATGGTGGCGGATATACAGGTCAAGCTGGAGCAATAAGACACGGAATTTCTAGATCATTATTAAAAGCTGATGAAACTTTAAGACCAGAGCTTAAAAAAGCAGGCTTTTTAACAAGAGATCCAAGAATGAAAGAAAGAAAGAAATACGGTCTTAAAAAAGCAAGAAAGGCTTCTCAATTCTCAAAGAGATAGTCCTTACAATATTAAAATCCCTCAAACAATTTTGTTTGGGGGATTTTTGCTTTTAATAGGTGGATAAAACGTCTCTAAGTTATTTTTTATCTAAGATATATTCAGCACCTATTCATTAAGAAAATTATATTGGCGATACCTACGTTGATTCATATCCATATAATTTATTGGTGAAACATATTTTTTAAATCTGTCATTTAAAATACTCCAATTTATATTTTTAATAAATGTAGAAATATACTTTTTCCTATCTGTTCCAAAGTCCATAAAATAGGCATGTTCGTAAACATCCATTATTAATATTGGGCAAGAAAGCCATACTGCACCGGTATCATGTGCATCACTTCCAATTATGTGTAATTTGTTATCAAGTAAATCCAGAGTAAGAACTACCCAACCTCTCATGGATAATCCTACGTTTGTAAGGTAGGAGATAAAATTATCATAGGTTGAAAATTGGTTTATAATAGCATTAAATAATGGACCATAAGGGACGTTACTGCCTCCAGTCATGTTTTCAAAATAAAGGTTGTGCAGTTTTACACCGTTTAGTGAATATGTTTCGCCTAGTTTTAAGCTGCGCATTTTGGAATAAGTAGCGTTGCTATCAGTATAATTACTAGGTATATAAGGAGTGTTCCAAATTTCATTTAACTTTGTTACATAACCTGTATACAATTTGTAATGTTCTTCGAGTTGCTTTTTAGAAATATCGGTTACTGATTCAAAATCGAATGTTCTAGGTTTTATATTGTACATTAAATCACCTCAATAAATATTATATGTAAGGGAATCTAATTTGTGTAACTCTATATTATATAGGAATTCATAAAATTTAAAATGAAGTTATATTTAAACAATAATATATTAGCTGTAAGTTGAATAAAATTACACATAGCAATAAATAAAGGGATGGGTGAATTGAAGTACAGAAACAATAAATTAATAGCTATTGTCATTGTAATTGCACTAGGAATGGTAAGCCTTCTAGGGGTAAATATAGGGCTTGCAAAAGAAACTATGAGTACTAATTTAATAGGCAGTAAGAAAATACTTATTGATTCAGGCCATGGTGGAATGGATGGTGGAACTAGTTCTAAAAATGGTACCGTAGAAAAAGATATTAATTTTAGTGTAGCAAAAAAACTTAAAGCAAGCTTACAGAAAGCAGGTTATGAGGTAGTTATGACTAGAGAAGACGACTCAGGACTTTATTCAACAAAGGGAACTATAAGAGAAAGGTACCGTGAAGATCTAAAGAACAGGTGTAATTTAAAAGAATCAAGTAATTGCGATATGTTTATTAGTATACATTTAAATTATTTTACCGAGAGCAAATATTATGGAGCCCAAGTGTGGTACTCCAGTTATAAAGATAGCGCTGCATTGGCTGGTATACTTCAGAAAAACTTCCGTACAGATTTAGATGCGAGTAATAAGAGAGTTCCAAAGCCAGCTAAAACCGCTTATAAGATATTAAGGGAGAATGATGACATGCCAAGTGTTATAGTGGAATGTGGATTTTTATCAAATTTGGATGAGGAGCAAAAATTAAAGTCTGATGAGTATCAAGGAAAAATTTCAAATTCTATAAGTAAATCAATAAGTGAGTATTTTAAAAATACCCCCAAATAAATAATTATAATATATTTATTTTAATAAATTCCAATATAATAATATAGCAACCTTAAAAAGACATATTATTTCAAGCATATGTCTTTTTAAGGTTGTATTTAAATTATCGATACTAATTACTTATTAATCGTAAGCAACAGAAGAATCCCTATCAATAAATACCCACCATATAGGTCCGGGTACTAATGAAATAGGTGCTCCTTTTTGATCTGTAATTTTCATCTGAGAGTTTTTCGCTTGGTTCCACTTAATATCTTGAGCTTTTCCATTGCTAAATAATAATCCAGTCCCAGAAGCGACAGGCGATGCTAATGTTTTATCGCTTATAATGTTACCATGCATAAATTGTATGATAATATTAGTAAGCTTAACAGGAGTATTATTATCTTTATCAACTTCTAAACCTCTGTAATGATAATAATCACCATCTTCATATAAAAAGTTTGATGTTATATCTTCATTAAAATTTACAAAGATCGAGGTTGCCTTTTTATTTATAATGTATGCTTTTTTCATGTTAGCAGAAATATTAAGTATTGGTAAATGTTCATTAGAATAATTTTTTAAGTTAATTGTGGATTCAATATTTTTAGCTGCCTCATTGCTAAATACAGCCTTATAAGTGATGCCATTAGATTTAGTTAGGAATTCAAAAACAATGTCAGCACTATTAAGCCCTATAATTGGTGTTTTATTATTAGTATTACTAAAAGTCGCTATTTTTGCTATTTTACTACTATTAATACTGGCAGTTTGTTCACAAGTATATTTGGATATGCCTGTTTTGTCATATGGATAAACGTAATAAATATGTGTAACAATTTTATAAAGAAAAATTGAAAGGATTAATACTAATATAGCGCTTAAAAAATATATAAGAACAGAAAACTTTTGATTTACCATGAGGGCCCCCTTAGTATCTATATATTATTTTAATAATATTATTTATAAATTATAACCATAAATTATTTAAATATTATTAAGTTTATATATAACGGGTATTAAATTTCAAATTAAGTTAAAAATGATGATTAATTTATTTGAAATAGCAAGAATAGCAGTACGTACCATTAAATAATCATTGATGTGGATAAGTGCACATGCTATTATAAACAGAATGATGAATTAGGCCATTAATATAATTTATCCATTTCAAATAAGTAAAATAGCATTATTTATAGAATTCTAATTAGAGTTTTAACGTTATGCAAAGTGAAACAAAGGAGGATGGATAATATGAGCAAAATTGTTGATTTAAACAGTGATCTAGGAGAAAGTTTTGGTGCTTACAAAATCGGACTTGATGAAGAAGTTCTTAAATATGTATCATCAGCTAATATTGCATGTGGGTGGCATGCAGGGGATCCTATTGTTATGAGGGATACTGTTAGGGCTGCTTATAAAACTAATGTAGGTATTGGCGCACACCCTGGTTTTTTTGATATCATGGGCTTTGGGAGAAGAAATATGACGATATCGCCAGATGAGATAAAACAGTACACCATATATCAGCTTGGAGCTTTATACGGTTTCGTAAAATCAGCAGGAGCCAAAATGCAACATGTAAAGCCTCATGGGGCTATGTATAACATGGCAGCTAAAGACGGCAAACTAGCGCGGGCAATAATAGATGGTATATGGGAAGTGGACAGGGATTTGATAGTTCTTGGACTTGCAGGGAGTGAACTGGTAAGAGCTGCAAAAGAAAAAGGGTTAAAAGCTGCAAATGAAGTTTTTGCGGACAGGGCATATAATTCTGATGGAACTCTTGTTGCAAGAAGTCTTCCTGGTTCAATGATACACGACACGAATATAGCTATTTCAAGGGTAATAAGAATGGTAAAAGAAGGAAAGGTTACAGCAATAAACGGTGAAGAGATGAATATTAATGTTGATTCCATATGTGTTCATGGAGACAATCCGGAGGCTGTTGAGTTTGTAAGAGTTATAAATGAGGAGCTATCCAGAGCTGGAGTAGAAATAAAATCACTTAATCAATTTATAAAATAGGAGGCATGTAAGTTTATGAATAACAAATCACATATAGGCAAGCAAGACATGAACATAAAAAAGAAAAGTAATTGGGGTGTGCTAATTGGAGCATCGTTCCTTATGGCTACATCTGCTATAGGACCGGGATTTTTGACCCAAACTGCAGTATTTACAGAAACGTTTAAAGCTAATCTAGGTTTTATTATATTGCTTACTATTATAGTAGACTTTATAGCCCAGCTCAATATATGGAGAGTTATTGGCGTATCAGGTCTTAGGGCACAAGATATTGCAAACAAGACGCTACCCGGTCTTGGTGTTTTCCTAGCAGTTCTAATATGTATTGGGGGATTTGCATTTAATATAGGAAATATTGGAGGAGCTGCCCTTGGTCTTAATGTATTATTTGGCATAAACGTTAAACTAGGTGCAATTATTAGTGCTGTTATAGCTATTGTAATATTTACGTCTAAAGAAGCTGGAAAAGCAATGGACACTTTCGCAAAGGTACTCGGAGTTCTGATGATTATTCTAATTGGATATGTTGCTTTTAGGACCCATCCTCCAGTAGGGGAGATGATTGCAAGGACATTTGTGCCAACTGAGTTTGAATTTTTGCCATTTATAACTCTTGTCGGTGGAACAGTAGGTGGATATATAACATTTGCTGGAGGACACAGACTGATAGATGCTAAGATTACAGGAATAGAACATTTGAAAGATATAAATAAAAGCTCAGTAATTGCAATAACAATAGCTTCACTTATGAGAATACTTCTGTTCGCAGCTGTTCTTGGAGTTGTTGTAAACATTGGTAAACCACTTGGCTCAGTAAATCCTGCAGCGGAAGCTTTTAAACTTGGGGCAGGTAATTTTGGTTATATGTTATTTGGAGTTGTACTCTTTTCAGCTGCGCTAACATCAGTGGTTGGATCAGCGTATACATCTGTATCATTCTTAAAAACACTAGCACCAGTTTTTGAAAAACATACATCAAAATTTATTATAGGGTTTATTGTTATATCAACGCTTATATTTTTAACGCTCGGTAAGCCTGTAGAATTACTTGTGGTAGCTGGTTCACTTAATGGTTTAATTCTTCCAATTGCTCTTGGAATAATACTTATTGCGTCTACAAAGAAGGATATTGTAGGAGAATATAAGCATTCCAAATTGCTTATGTATTTGGGATATGTTGTTGTGATATTAGCAATAATTGCAGGTTATCAGTCCATGGGTGGAATAGTTGCATTATTTAAATAGGAGGTAAAATACAATATGTATGAAGAAGTTAAGTATTTAATCGCCGGAGATAGAGCTTTAGTTGTTGAATTTGGAGATAAAATTGAAGAGCAGGTTAATTCAAAAATCAGAAGTCTTACAGTTGCAATTGAGCAGGAAGGTATTATAGGAATAAACGAGACTATTCCAACATACAGGTCGCTTATGGTAATTTATGACCCTATGATAATGGAACTTACTGAACTTATAAGTGTTTTGAAATCCATTATATCTAGGATGCATGAATTAAAACTGACCGAGGCTAAAGTTATAGAAATACCAACACTTTATGGTGGGGAGTATGGTCCTGATATTGAGTTTGTGGCAGATCATAATAAAATATCAATAGATGAAGTGATAAAAATCCACACAGATATGGAATATTTAATTTATATGATTGGGTTTACACCAGGGTTTCCGTATCTTGGAGGTATGAGTGATAAAATAGAGGCTCCAAGGCTTCAAAATCCAAGAACTAAAATACCTGTTGGAAGTGTAGGAATTGCAGGTAAACAGACAGGTATATATCCTGTAGAAAGCCCTGGTGGGTGGCAATTAATTGGTAGGACTCCTGTCAAATTGTATGATCCATACAGAAAGGATCCTGTGCTACTAAATGCGGGTGATTATATAAAATTTGTACAAATAGATGAGAATGAATATAAAAATATTGAGGCTTTAGAGTTAGAAGGAAAATATAAAGTAATTATAAGGGGTAAGGAAAGAAGGTAAGTATATGACGATAATGAAGATATTAAAGCCCGGTATGTATACTACCATTCAGGACATTGGTAGGTATAATTATCAAAAATCCGGGATGTCTGTTGCAGGTGCAATGGATCAGTTCTCTCTAAGAGTGGCTAATATTCTTGTTGGGAACATAGATAGCGAAGCATGTTTAGAAACTACGCTTTTCGGACTGAAAATAAAATTTGAAGGTGATGCCTTGATTTCAGTTACAGGAGGCAATCTTATGCCAATGATAAATAATAAGGCTATAGACATGTGGACAGGGGTTAAAGTGTTAGATGGTGATGAGCTTTCCTTTGGAACTTCAAAAAGTGGGTGCAGGAGTTATGTAGCAATAGCGCGTGGCATAGATGTGCCAGAGGTTATGGGTAGCAAGGCTACCTATGTGAAGGGCAATGTTGGAGGCTTTGAGGGAAGGATGCTGAGGGCTGGTGATGAGATTAAAATTGGGAGCGTAGATGAAAGTAATTTTACTAGTATAAAAAAGCTTCCAATTGAGTTAATACCATCGTACTCCAAGGATAATATTGTAAGAGTGGTAATGGGTCCACAGGATGATTATTTTACCAAAGATGGAATAAACACATTTTTGGATTGTGCGTATGAAGTAACAAATGAAGCTGATAGAATGGGATACCGATTATCTGGTACTAAAATTTCTCACAAACTTGGTGCAGACATTATTTCTGATGGAATAACCATGGGGTCGGTGCAGATTCCAGGAGATGGGGCTCCAATAATTATGATGGCGGATAGGCAAACTACTGGTGGATATACGAAGATTGCTACAATAATAACTCCTGATATAAACATAGTGGGACAGTTAAAGCCTGGTGACAGTATCAGGTTTAAATTAATAAACATTGAGGAAGCTCATAGAATATATAGGAAATATATGAAAGACTTTGATTCGATAAGGGAAAGTGTGGAAAAGTTCGGATGTAGCACAATAAGTGGTAAAAGGCTTAAAGTAAGAGTAAATAATAAGGAATATGAAGTGATTGTAGAGGAAATTATATAATAAGGAGATGGTAATGTTGGGTTTTAATAATGGAAAAGAAGCAAGGAAAGAAATAAGAGCAGAGAAATGGACAGGTATCACACCAGGATTAGCTTATGGTTATACTCAGGCTAATTTAGTAGTACTTCCTGCTAAATATGCCATGGATTTTCTTATATTCTGCCAACGAAATCCAAAATCCTGTCCTATTTTAGACATCTGCGAACCTGGGAAATTCACACCTAATCTTATTGCTCCTACGGCAGATATCCGCACAGATATACCTAAATATCGTGTTTACAGGGATGGAATACTAGTGGAAGAAGTAAATAATATCTTGAATTTGTGGACTGAGGATTTAGTAACTTTCCTTATCGGTTGTAGCTTTACATTTGAAAAGGCTTTGTCAGATGCAAAAATTGGTATACGTCACATTGAAGAGAAGAGTAATGTGCCTATGTATATAACAAATATAGAATGTCATCCAGCAGGAATTTTTAATGGCCCTACTGTTGTCAGTATGAGACCAATCCGAAAAGATTTGGTTGAAAAAGCGGTGGCGATTACATCAAGATTCCCAAGTGTTCATGGGGCACCCATTCATATAGGTAATCCTGAGAAAATAGGTATTAAAGACATATCAAAACCAGACTTTGGAGACTCTGTAACCATTAAAGAGGGCGAAGTACCAGTCTTTTGGGCGTGTGGTGTTACACCTCAAGCAGTAATAATGAATATAAAGCCAGAACTCGTAATAACTCATGCACCCGGATGTATGTTTATTTCCGATGTATTGGATGATGATTTAGCAACATTCTAATATCAGTAGGATGTTGCTAAATCATAATTAAAGAAGCAACTTGTGAAATTGAGGAAAACGCACTCTAAGGAGGGATAGAATAGTGAATCCAATTAAAATAACTGAAACAGTACTAAGAGATGGCCAGCAATCTTTAATTGCTTCCAAATTAAAAACAAAAGAGATATTACCAATTCTAGAAAAAATGGATAAGGTCGGGTATTATTCAATGGAGGTGTGGGGAGGAGCAACTTTTGATTCATGTCTCCGTTTTCTTAATGAAGACCCTTGGGAAAGACTAAGAGAAATACGCACGGCGGTTAAAAATACTAAACTTCAAATGCTCCTTCGAGGTCAAAATCTTCTAGGATATAAGCATTATGCAGATGATGTAGTAGAGGCATTTATTAAGAAGTCTATAGAAAATGGTATAGATATAATAAGAGTATTTGATGCATTAAATGATACAAGAAATATGGAAACTTCAATTAGAGTTATTAAAGAAGGTGGAGCACACTGTCAATGTGCTATATGTTATACAACTAGCCCAGTACACACTTTAGATTACTATGTTAAATTATCAATAAAATTAGAGGAATTAGGGGCACATTCAATTTGTATTAATGATATGGCGGGTATATTAACGCCATATTCGGCTTTCGAATTAGTGGGAAAATTAAAAGCGGCTGTAAAAATACCATTATGTTTACATGCTCATTGTACTAGTGGAATAGCTTCTATGACATATTTAAAGGCTGTTGAAGCAGGAGTAGATATTATTGACACTGCAATTTCTCCCTTTTCAGAGGGTGCATCACAACCACCTACAGAGTCGATGGTCCTTACTTTAAAAGAGAGTCCACACGATCCTAAATTAGATATTAATTTATTAGGTGAAATAGCAGACTATTTTAGACCTATAAAAGAGAAATACAGAGAAAATGGAATACTAAATCCAAAAGTTATGAATGTAGAGCCTAGAATTATTACATATCAGGTTCCTGGAGGGATGTTATCGAACCTTTTATCACAACTCAAGGCACAGGGGGTTGAATCTAAATATAAAGAAGTCCTTACAGAGATACCTAGAGTGAGAGAAGATTTAGGATTTCCACCTTTAATTACGCCTCTTATTCAAATGGTAGGAACTCAAGCAGTATTTAATATATTATCTGGTGTCCGATATAAAATAATTCCAAAAGAATTAAAAGATTATGTTAAAGGACTTTATGGAAGTCCATCAACACCTATAAAAGATGAAATAAAAACAAAAATTATAGGGGACATGAAAATTATAACTCAAAGACCAGCAGACTTATTAGAGCCGGAGATGGACAAATATGAAAATGAAATTGGAGATTTGGCCACTACTTATGAAGATGTGTTATCGTATGCTTTATTTCCACGAATTTCAAAAAAATTCTTTGAGGACAGGTTAAGTGCTAATATAAATAGTAATATTTGTGATAGTTATGAAAAAATAACAGTAAGCAGTATTATAGAAGAAGAAGATGAAGATGAAAGAGTAGTATCACTTGTTGCAACCGCTATGGCAGCTCAGGATAGGCCCGATTCAAAGTTCCACATAACAAAAATCACAAGAATAAAATAATAAGTATAATTTGCCTAGGAAGGTGATAATAGATATGAAAAAATATATGATAACGCTCAATGATAAGATATATGAAGTAGAAATAGAAGAAGTAACAGAAGAAGTAACAGAACCAACTGTGGAAGAGGAGGATACTATAGCTCAAGTTAGCAGCCAAGATAAATTAAATAACTCAAAGAACCTTTCAGGTGCAGAAACTGTTGAGGCTAGTATGCCTGGAAATATTTTAGAATTTCTGTAGCAGTGGGAGATAAGGTAAAAAAGGATCAAGTAATAAATGAATAATATCAGGGTTAGAAGATAATGTGGAAAATATTTTTAAGCAATTTTCCACATTAGTATTATATTTATAAAGAATTAAGTATATTGGAAGCAGGAGAAGAAATACTCCCTACATTCTAATGAATAGAGATGCTTGTGCCGAAAGGGATAGTAGTATATATATATTTAGCATCATCAATTGCAAGTCTTAGGCAACCATGAGATAAAGGACTTCCAAGCCTACCATCTTGTATATTATTGTTATTATCAAGTAGTACTGTATGAAATAAATAATTACCAGAAATACGTGTGTAGTAAGCGCAAATAGTATTTGACCCTGCTCTAAACATTGGCCCTTTGTCTTGAACTGTATAATTACCTGTTATAGTAGGGGTTGAGGATGCCCCAGAAGTACATAAAAATGACTTATCTAAAGTCCATTTTTCATTTGATTTTATAAAAATATTTACCCTTTGATTTGATAAATCTACATTAATATAATAGTTTGTTTCACTAGTAACCTTTGAAAAATTCATAGATGATTCCAATTTAGTAATAGATTTATAATTGTTTAATCCAATATTAGATGTAGTATTACTACTATTTGTTAATGAAGCTACCTTGGTATTATATTTTGTGTTTGCATTAGGAGGTATATTTAGTTTTTCTAAAGTTGAGTTTCCAACCTCTCCGTCAAAATCTAATCCACATCGATATTGAAAATTTAATATTGCATCATAAGTGATTGCTGAATACAAACCGTCAGCTTTTACTGTGTATCCATAAACAATAAGTCTACGTTGAACATATTTCACAATATCACCACGACTACCAGTTCTAAGGCTAGTTTTAAGTGAAGAACCTTGAACAGAGTTCTCGGATATAAGCTCTCTTGTTAAGGGATAAATTTTAGATTCAGTTTCTATAATAGGAAATGCTATAAAATCTCTCTTTGCGACCGCTATGCTTAAAGGTTGTCCAGCAGATTGTAATATATAACTATTATATAACCAGGAACAGGTTATAAGCACTAAAATTAGTACAAGATTAACTAGATTAGCAGGATGATTAAAATATTTTATATGCATTGGAGCTCCTTTTATAAATTGATAGTAATATCATAATATGAAACATATAAGATTTTAATACAAAATTAATTAACATTATTTTTTACTGTTATTATGCATAACCCTAGTAAATAAAATAAATGCTATGATATAATTAGAATAAGCTTAAATAAAAAAATAAAAGGTGAAATATGGATAAGTCAGGTAAAATATATGTAAAAGCGATGAATAAATATAATGATGGTTATATAGACAAGGCGTTATCGCTTTGTGAAAAAAGCATTTCTCTAAATAATGCAAATGCTGCAGCTCTAAATTTAAAGGGTATTTTATATTATTTAAAAGGCGATTTGGAAAAAGCTAAAAATATGTGGAATATAAATTATAAAAGAAACCATGATAAAGTATCGAAAAAGTATCTTGATGATAGTGTACGTGATAAGGAAAAATTACATTTGTACGTTAATGCATTGGAGTTAATAAAAAAGCTTAATATAAGTGCAGCACTGGGCATTTTAAATCAGTGTGAAAATAGTCATTTTAATTTTATAAATGTAAATAACTATATTAGCAGTTGTTATATAAAGCAAGGTGAATATGATAGTGCACTACAGTACATAAAAGAAGTTCTAAAGGTAGATAAAAAAAATACTCAAGCTATTGTTAATAAGAAAACATTAATAGAATTTGGAAATTTAAAACGAGAGATAAACTATAAGAAAATAGTAGTAGTTACGATTAGTATATTATTGATTATAATAACTCTGATTCTAGCAAAAGTTTGTATGAATAATATTAAAGACTTTTCGATATTGAGT
This sequence comes from Clostridium algoriphilum, assembly GCF_020443705.1. Taxonomy (GTDB): domain Bacteria; phylum Bacillota; class Clostridia; order Clostridiales; family Clostridiaceae; genus Clostridium_AD; species Clostridium_AD algoriphilum. The sequence continues at coordinate 31,161 of NZ_JAIZZK010000026.1, read as the reverse complement.
GAAAAAAAAGTTCGAAATGGAATATCGGGAATCTTTAAAAAAGACAAAAATGAAACAAAAAATATAGAACAAGAACAAGAATTAAAATCTAAAGATAAAACTATTAAAAAACAAACGCAAGTAGCAAAGAATTTTCCACAACAACAGTTTACAGAAAGTCTAAAAAATGATAATATGGAACAAATAATTACATATGTAAATGTATGGAAAGATGCTGATCTAGAAATAAACGATAGGTTGCTCCTAGTAAAAGGAGAAGATCTTATCAAGAAGACTGGAATATCATTTTTTTATAAAAAAGGCATGAATGATATGAATGATAAAAAGTATATAAAAGCTCAAAAGTATTTTTTATATGCATTACCATATTCTAAAGGTAATTATTTAAATGAGCATATAATTTATATGTTAGCCGTAAGTTACAAATCCGTTTCGGATTTTCAAAATGCTCTTAAATATTATGAAATTAATTTAAAACAATATCCCAGTGGAATTTATACTGAGGAAGTATTATATAATTTAATTCTTATAAATAAGGATATAAATATATATAAAGCCAAAGGTTATGCACAAAATTTAATAAAACAGTATCCTAATTCACGATATAATAATTCAATAGTTAAAGAGATATTAAGTTCATAAAAATAAATAAAAAGGAAGTCGAATGACTGACATTATTGAGTTTTGGTTTGGGTATACTAATTTTGATATGTGTAAGAGAATTATGGTGATTTAATAGATATATTGAGAACCTAAATATAGCGCATATTGAATTTATATATAATTGACTAGTAACATTTTAAGGTATACAATAACAATATATAGATACCCTAGTGGGGTATAATAAATGGAGGTAATAATATGATTAAAGAAGTAAATGATAACAATTTTAACGAGGAAATTGCAAATTCAGAAGACATAGTTGTAGTTGATTTTTGGGCACCTTGGTGTGGACCTTGTAAAATGTTAAGTCCAGTAATTGAAGAATTAGCTAGCGAGATGGGAACAAAAGTAAAATTTACTAAGGTTAACGTGGATGAAAGCCCAATGATATCATCTAAATATAAGATTTCAAGTATTCCAACAGTTATGGTACTTAGTAAAGAAACAGTTAAAGAAACTTTAGTAGGATTTAGACCTAAAGCAGATTTAAAGAAATTAATAGAAAAGAATTTATAAAATAAGTAAATCACAAAAGCTGATGATTTAAGTGATTAAAGTTGTAATTTTTTAAATTACAAAAAAGAAAATAGAAGTGTTTGGAGATAGATATTTTAAATTGTTAAAATTTAAATAAATATCTCCATTTTATTAGAAAAAATTTATTCGTTATAGTAATGAATAAGGAGGAAAAATTATGAGTGAAAGATATGATATAGCTATAATTGGAACAGGGCCAGCAGGACTTGAAGCAGCTATTAATGCTAAAATTAGAAATAAAAATATAATAGTTTTTGGTAATAAGGATTTAAGTCCAAAACTAATAAAAGCAGCAAAGGTAAACAATTATTTAGGATTTTATAACGTTACAGGAATTGAACTCAAAAATCAGTTTGCAGCGCATATTGCAGCTATGGGAATAGGCATTGTGAATGAGAAAATAAACAATGTATATGCTATGGGAGATTATTTTGCTCTAATGGTAAATGAAAAAATATATGAAGCAAAAGCAATAATATTAGCTACAGGAATAGAATACACAAAACCTCTAAAAGGAGAGGAAGAGTTTTTAGGAAAAGGAGTAGGATATTGCGCTACTTGTGACGCTCCGCTATATAAAGATAAGACAGTTGTTATAGTTGGATTCAACAAAGAAAGTGAAGAAGAAACTAATTATGTAAGTGAATTGTGTAGTAAAACATATTATATTCCAATGTATAGAGGGGAATATAATTTAAGCCCTAAGGTGGAGGTAATAAATCATAAGGTAATAGAAATAGTTGGTGAAGACACGGTAACTAAGGTTATTTTGGATGAGGGCGAAATAATCACAGATGGAGTCTTCATGTTAAGAGACAGTGTATCTCCTGCTCAATTAGTGCCAGGTCTTGAAATAGAGGAAGGACATATAAAAGTTGATAGAACTATGAAAACAAACATAGATGGGTGTTATGCAGCAGGAGACTGTACTGGAAAACCATATCAGTATATTAAGTCTGCTGGAGAGGGATTAGTAGCAGCATTAGCGGCAGCTTCATATTTGGATAAGTTGAATGATAAATAATGGAGCGTGTAGATTCTAATTAAGATTTTTATATGTAATAAAATTAGGCAGTTAATTGTAATTACAATTAACTGCCTAAGTCATAGCTAAGTACTACAGTTTTTATTTAACTACAAAGAAAACATGATTTCCTATAGTTTTTAAATTGTCTTTTTTTATACCTATCATCCACTTAGAAGTGGATATTTCAGGATTGTAATAGAAAACGGCGTTATATGTAGGATCTTTACCTTTTAATGCTTCCAATACAGCAGAGTAACAAGCTGAATCGGGAACAACATTTGTTTTACCATTATGAACTACCTTTCCATTTTTAACACAAGAAAAGGCATTCTTCTGGTAGATAACGCCAGAAATAGATTTTGGAAAATGACCATCGCTAGTTCTGTTTAGTATTACAGAAGCTACTGCAAGTTTGCCACTATCAGATTCACCACAACTCTCAGCATATACAACTTGTGACATTAAATAAATATCATCATCAGTAATATAAACAGAGCTATTTGACTGTTTGAATACTGCCACCGCATCCTTTTGCTCATTATATAAATCTTTTATTCCTGAATTAAACGAATATAAATGTTCACCATTTACTCTTAAAGTAGGTAATACTAAGAATAATATTAGTATACAAGACAAAAAAGCAAATTTTTTCATATTATCTTCTCCTTATGCCTACGGAGTTAGCTGACGGGTTCGGGAAAGGTTTAACCTACACAATTTGTGATTCACCCCAGATGCTTGGTTCCTCCGCGTTCTTTTACTTAGGCTAATAGTAGTGTGACCTAGAGTTTGAAATAAATACACTAATTTCTTAGAAAATAATGAAAAGTTATGCAGACATAACAATATATCGCATTTATTTTTTGCTTTTTAGGTCAGTATAGACTTTAGTGAAGTTATTATATGAACTCTGTACTTCAATGTATAGTGCATTAGAAGAAGTATATAAAGCATCTAGCGAGGATGAATCTATCACTGCACTTAAAGCTTGAACTTTCTCACTTGTAAGAGCAAGTTTAAAATCCATTAAATAGCTATCTTGCGTGTCTAGTATTGGTTTGAAAGCTTGATAAGTAGGAATAGCAGAAGGTGGCACAGATAAATTGTTGAAATCATTTTGAGTTTTATTGAGTTTTGTAACCTCATCATTAACTATTGATAAAACATCATCATAGGACATCTCTTTTTTTCTTACCTTTAGCACATCTAAGTATAAATTAGTTCGAGCATCTAAAAACTCAACGGATAATGCATCTGTATTTGTGAGGAATTCTTGATTTTGCTGTGACTTAATGTCCGTTTCTTTTCTTACCATTACAGCGCTATCGCTATAGTTAAGTACATTATCAATGAAGGCTAAAGATGTCTTTGGTAGTGCTATTTTAGTGTTACTAATATTTATTAGTGAGTAAAAATTCATGCAGTCATTTCTAAAAGTCTTAAGATCTTGTGTAGATTTTGCTACGTCTTTGCCAGAGGGATTGTTTAATATTGCAAGTGTCTGCCTATACATTAATAGGTTTTTATCAAGGCCTAACGTAAGGTTTTCATTATCCCCTTTATATTTCAATGTAGGTTTCGAATTTGCTAAAGTATCTCTGAGTGTAGACAGATTTTTTATCATATTAGGTAATTGTTTTCGTGCATAATTAACATCTATTGTTTGGTTGCTATTAAACTGAGATATATTCTGGTTGACTTCATTAATACTGCTAATGTTAGTAATTAAGGTAGTTTTATATGAATGATATACCTTATTTACAGATGTGTAGTAGCTACCTAAGAAAATACATATGGAGGTTAGCACAATAGATAGAATAAGTATAGTTTTAGTCCAGTTCTTCTTCTTATTATTATTATTAGTATCATTAGTATCTATAATATCTTTATTTTTGCTCAAAAAATTCACTCCTTATTATTTGTCTTATATTCATATATTAACATACTACATATATTATTCTAGATAAATTACAGAATTATACCCTGAAAAATATTTAAGTTGCATATATTAAGTAGAATTACTTTGGAATATAAGATTAATTGTTATAATAAAATTAACTTATAATTTATACTAATAAATCAGATCATGGTGTATAATTGTAAGTAGAGGTTTTGAAGAGGGGTGTGAGCTTTTTTGGAAGTATTTAAGTTAATGATAAGCACAGTTAAAAATATAAGTTTATTTTCAATCTTGGATATACTAGTGGTGGCTTTTATATTCTATAAAGGTTATATGCTAATGAAAGAAACAAGAGGGATACAGTTATTAAAAGGAATAGTTCTTATTTTTGCTCTTATTCCAATAAGTCAATTACTTAATTTGACAGTGCTGAATTGGATTTTAAATAAGACAATAACAATTGGTGTTTTAACTATTGTTATCATCTTCCAGCCAGAAATAAGAAGAGCACTAGAGCACCTCGGAAGAACAGCTTTTGTGGATAAACACATATTTGAAGATGAAGAGATAATGGAAAAAGTAATAACGGAAATTGTTAATGCTGTTGAAATTTTATCGAAAAGTAGAACTGGAGCATTAATAGTTATAGAACAAAAGACAGGTATTGGAGAAATAATTAAAACTGGAACCGAATTAGATTCTGTAATATCAGCAGCTTTATTGGAAAATATATTTGTGGTTAACACTCCGCTTCATGATGGTGCCACAGTAATTAGAAATGATAGAATAATAGCGGCAGGGTGTTTTCTGCCTTTATCAAATAACGATGTAATAAGTAAAAAACTAGGGACTCGGCATAGAGCAGCCATAGGAATAACAGAAACTTCAGATGCTCTAACAATAATAGTTTCAGAGGAAACAGGCACTATATCTCTTGCAATGAATGGAAGACTCATAAGAAACTATGACAAGGATAAGCTTAAAAAAATACTTGTTCAAATAATAAAAAGAAGACAAAATAAAAAAACAACTTTAAAGGGGAGAATAAAGTCATGGATAAAGCCAGAAAACAACAATTTATAATTAAAGTTTGCTGTGTAATAGCTGCCTTTGTGTTATGGCTTTTTATAACAAGCACTGAAAACCCATTGACTACTTATAAAGTTAAAAGCATACCTGTGCAGCTTTTAAATACAGATACCTTAACAAGGTCGAATCTCGTATTAGTACCAGGTCAAGATTTAACCACGTCCTTAAATATAAAAGGAGCTAATACTAGCATACTTCTCAATGCTAAAGCAGAAAATTTTAAAGTGGTGGCAGACTTAAGCGCATATGCTCTTAAAAGTGGAGAACAAAATATACCTATTGAAATAAGAACAAGCCCTGACAATGTAAATGTAGTTAATAGTGATAGTCTCTTTATAAAGATAAATTTAGATGATCTCAAACAAACGAAACTACCTATAAGTGTAAATATAAGTGGTAAACCAACGGAAGGATTTTTTGCATCCGCTCCAAAATTATCCCAAGATTATGCTACGGTAGTTGGTGGTTCAAAGTTTGTGAATTTAGTAAAAAAAATATTACTAGTAGAGAATATACAAGGTATTCAGTCTAATGTTTCAAAAACATATAAGCTTAAACCAGTAGATCAATCAGGAGAAGAAGTAAAAGAGGTTAGTGTAAGCCCAGCTCAAATTGATGTCAAAATTCCTGTTAGTAAGACTAAATCTTTAGGAGTAGCGATAAAGACCACGGGAACATTGAATTCGAGATATACTTTAGCTAGCACAAAAGCAACACCTGAAAAATTTGATGTAACAGGGAGTTCTAATGTACTCAGTGAAGTGAAAACTTTAAATACAGAAAATATAGATTTAAGCAAAATAGATAAGAGTACTACCATGAAAGTTAAGGTTATTGTTCCTGATGGATTAACTTTAGTTAATGGTAATGCTACGACTGAGGTCCAACTTAAATTAGATAAGGTAAACTCCCAAGATACAACTGAAGTAATACAAAATGATGTAGATAAGTTAGCACAAAAAACAATAAGTCAAAATATTAATTATACTAATTTAGGTGAAAATTATGGAGTAAAGTTAGGCAATGATAAGGTTTCGTTAGTTATATCAGGAAAGCAAGCAATTATAAATTCATTGGATATAGCAAAAATCAGCGCAGAAGTAGATTTATCTAATTTAGTAGAAGGATCCTACACTATTCCAGTAAAAGTGTCCATACCAGATGGAGTAAATTTGGTATCAGAAGCACCTAATAAAATATCAGTAACTTTAACGAAGAAGCAAACGGAGGGAACTATAAGCAATGACAATAAGGGTAAATAACATAGTTTTGGATATAAACGATGCTTTGGATTCTCTAAAAGCAAAAGCAGCAAAAATAATGAGAGTCCAAGGTAATGAGATAAAAAAAATTAGAATAGCTAAAGAATCCATAGATGCTAGAAAAAAGAATAATATTAAGTTTAACTATGCTGTCCTTATTGAAATGGATAATGAAATAAAAATAGTAGCAAGAGCAAATCATAAGGATGTTAAAATCGAAGAAGTTAAGTATAATGCTGAGTTTGAATTTGGAACTAAAGAGATGAACCATAGACCAATAATTGTAGGTATGGGACCGGCAGGAATGTTTGCTGGTATTCTTATGGCACAAAAAGGGTATAAACCTTTAATTATTGAAAGAGGAGAAAAGGTAGAACATAGGACTAAAACTATAGATAAGTTTTGGGCGAGTGGGGAGTTAAATACAGAATCTAATGTGCAATTTGGTGAAGGTGGAGCAGGGACATTTTCAGATGGAAAATTAACTACAAGAATTAAAGATACTAGATGTGACTACATATTAGAAGAATTTGTAAAAGCTGGTGCACCTGAAGAAATATTATATATTGGAAAACCTCATATAGGTACAGATATACTAAAAGAAGTTGTCAAAAACATCAGAGAAACTATTATTAAACTAGGTGGAGAAGTAAGGTTTAATAGTAAGTTTGAAGATGTAATTATAAAAGATAAAAAAGTAAAAAGCATAATAGTAAATGGAGAAGAAATACCTTGTGATACCTTAATATTAGCATTAGGGCATAGTTCTCGTGATACTTACGATATGTTATATAAAAAAGGTGTATTTATGTCAAGTAAATCTTTTGCAGTTGGAGCTAGAATAGAGCACCCTCAAGATATGATTAATGAAAATCAATATGGAAAATATGCTAATCATCCAAGACTGAAGGCTGCAGATTATAAGCTAACGTATACAAGTGAAAAGTTGAAAAGGTCAGTATACAGCTTTTGTATGTGCCCAGGTGGAGGGGTAGTAGGTGCAGCTTCAGAAAAGGGAAGACTTGTAATAAATGGTATGAGTGAATATGATAGAAATAAGGATAATGCAAACTCAGCCATCGTAGTATCTGTAGGACCTAAAGATTTTAAATCAGACAGCCCACTTGCTGGAATTGAGTTCCAAAGACATTATGAAGCCCTAGCTTATGCAGTCGGTGGAGCAAACTATAATGCACCAGTGCAGTTAGTTGGAGACTTCCTTAAAGGTCAAGCTTCCAGGAAATTAGGCAGTGTAAAACCAAGTTATACACCAGGCTATGAATTATCTGATCTTAATAAATGTTTGCCTAGTTATGTAACAGATGCTATAAAAGAGGCTTTGCCAAAGTTTGATCATAAAATAAATGGATTTGCAACATATGATGCAATAATGACGGGTATTGAGACAAGAACATCAGCGCCAGTAAGAATAGATAGAAATGAAGAATACCAAAGCATATCTTTAGAAGGCTTATACCCTGCAGGAGAAGGAGCAGGATATGCAGGCGGAATAATCTCTGCGGCTGTCGATGGATTAAAAATCGCTGAGATTATAATGAGAAAATGGAAATATGCTCATTGATTTATCTTAAGTCTTGAAATTTATTTATGAGTTTGTTAAAATGAAAATGATAATAAAACATATATTGAGTAAAAATTACAAAGATTGCAAAAATATAAAGATAAAAGAAAGGGAGCTTAGGATAATAAATGGACAAGAAATGGATAAAATAGGAAAAGGTGGACAAACAAAATAGATAATAAAAGGAGTGCAAATTAATGAGTAAAACTTTTGAAAAAATATTAGATACAGCAAAAGCACAAGGAATGAAAACTGTAGTAGTAGCAGTAGCACAGGATGAACCAGTACTGGAGGCTATACGTGATGCTAAAAGAAACGGAATAGCAAATGCTATACTTGTAGGGGATAAAGAAAAAATAATCTTTATTGCTAAAAACATAGGAATGGATGCAACACAATTTGAAATTATAGATGAGAAAGATCCTGCTAAAGCATCATTAGCTGCAGTTCAGCTTGTATCTTCAGGAAAAGCTGATATGCTTATGAAAGGGCTTGTTGAGACTTCCATGTTCTTAAGAGCAGTACTAAACAAAGAAGTAGGACTTCGAACTGGAAAGCAAATGTCACATGTAGCTGTATTTGAAATACCAGGATATGATAGGTTAATATTTATATCAGATGTTGCTTTTAATATGTATCCAGAATTAAAAGAAAAAGTAGCTATAGTAAAAAATTCAGTAGCAGTAGCAAAAGCTTGCGGTGTTGACCTTCCTAAAGTTGCAGTAATTTGTGCAGTAGAGGTAGTAAACCCAAATATGCCAGCTACACTTGATGCAGCATTGCTTTCAAAAATGAATGATAGGGGCCAGATAAAAGGTTGTATAGTTGATGGACCTTTAGCATTAGACCTTGCAATATCTGAAGAAGCTAGAAAACATAAAAATATACAAAGTCCAGTAGCTGGAAAAGCTGATGTTCTTATTATGCCTAATATTGAAGCAGGAAACGCTATGTACAAAACTTTGACTTATGGTACTACTTCAAAGAATGGTGGCTTATTAGTAGGTACTTCTGCTCCAGTTATATTAACTTCTAGAGCAGATTCTCCTGAAACAAAATTACATTCTATAGCTCTTGCAGCATTAGTTGCAGAATATAATAAATAAAATTGCTAAATTGTTTAGGCACATAGAAATAGACAGAACGTCAAATGTGCCTTATAACATAAAGGAGGAACAATATGTCATATAAACTATTAATAATTAACCCAGGTTCGACTTCTACTAAAATAGGTGTTTATGAAGATGAAAATGAAATTTTAGAAGAAACATTAAGGCATTCATCAGAAGAAATAGGTCAATTTGAAGGCGTTTTTGAACAGCTTAATTTCAGAAAAGACGTTATACTAAAGGTACTTAAAGAAAAAAACTTTGATATAAATACTTTGGATGCCATAGTAGGCAGAGGCGGACTTTTAAAACCTATTGAAGGTGGTACTTACGCTGTAAATGAAGTTATGCTTAATGATTTGAAAATTGGAGTACAAGGTCAACATGCTTCTAATTTAGGTGGTATAATTGCAAACGAAATCGGAAAATCTTTAGATAAACCAGCATTTATAGTTGATCCAGTGGTAGTTGATGAAATGATCGATGTAGCTAAATTATCAGGGTTACCAGAATTAGAAAGAAAGAGCATTTTTCATGCCTTAAATCAAAAAGCAGTAGCTAAAAGATATGCAAAAGAAAATGGTAAAAAGTATGAAGAAGTTAACTTAATAGTTGCACATATGGGTGGTGGAGTTTCAGTTGCAGCTCATAAGGATGGTAAAATTGTTGATGTTAATAATACACTAGATGGAGAAGGTCCATTTTCACCAGAAAGAGCTGGGGGATTACCATCAGGCGATTTAGCTAGAATGTGCTTTAGTGGAAAATACACTTTAGATGATATACTAAAAAAGATAAATGGAAAAGGCGGCTTCGTTGCTTATCTTAATACAAACGATGCTCGTGATGTAATAGCAAAAGTAGAAGCTGGCGATGAAAAAGCTAAATTGATTTTTGAAGCTATGGGATATCAAGTAGCTAAGGAAATTGGAAGTTGCGCAGCAGCATTATCAGGGAAAGTAGATGCGATTATTCTAACTGGTGGAATAGCTTATGGAAAACTTATGGTTAGTTATATAACAGAAAAAGTAGAATTTATAGCAAAGGTTATAGTTTATCCAGGTGAAGATGAATTATTAGCATTAGCACAAGGTGGTATAAGAGTATTAAATGGCCAAGAACAGGCAAAAGAGTATAAATAATAAACCATACTAATTAGCAGTTTTAATAATTTATTATTTGATTTGTAGCATTACTATTAAAAGATTGGATATATCTCATGCATATACCGCTTTCACAAAGATGTAATTTAAAAACTAAACGGGAATTGCAGGGAGATATGTTTGGATCGACATACACATGTTACCTGTTTTACAGTTAAAAATTATTAATTGGTTGTATTTTATATTTATAGTTTAAAAGTAAACGTTTAAATGTTAAAAAGCTACTGAAATTCAGTGGCTTTTTAATTTGCGAAAAAGCTAACATAATGTATTATAATAGGAGTTTTTTACAAAAGCTTATTATTGTAGTATAATACAAGCTATAATATAATTAATGTTTATTTTTATATAAATAAAGTATAATTATTATTATATCTATTTAGAAGTAGTTTTCAGTAAATGTAGCTAGAATTAATATGAACAAAAATAAGATCAATTTTGGTACCTAAATAAAAACACTAGCATATAGATTAGTTGTTTTTGTTTAGGATGCCCTGTAATAAACCTATATAATATTTAGAAAGAGGTAGAAAAATATGAGTAGAATGTTCGGGACAGATGGAGTACGCGGTATAGCAAATACAGAGTTAACAGTTGAGGTTGCATATAAGTTAGGACGCTCAGGTGCTTACGTATTAACAGATGGAGCTCACAAACCTAAGATCATAGTAGGAATGGATACAAGAGTTTCAGGGGACATGCTAGAGTCAGCCTTAGTTGCAGGAATTTTATCTGTAGGAGCAGAGGCCATATGCCTTGGAGTGGTACCAACCCCCGCTGTTGCATATTTAACTAGAAAATATGGAGCAGATGCAGGAGTTGTTATTTCAGCATCTCACAATCCAGTAGAATATAATGGAATAAAATTTTTTGACAAAAAAGGTTTCAAGTTATCTGATGAATTAGAAGATACAATACAAACAGTTATAGAAAGTGATTTTAAAGAAGTACCATCACCAATAGCTGGAGATTTAGGTAAAAAAACAGTCAAGGAAAATGCAGTAGAGGATTATATGGATTTTGCTAAATCCACTATTACAGGTGACTTGAAAGGACTTAAAATAGCATTAGACTGTGCTAATGGGGCTTCATATATTACTTCAGTAAAAGCTATAAGAACCCTTGGAGCAGAGGTATTAGTCATTAACAATGATCCAGATGGTATAAATATAAATAAGGACTGTGGGTCTACTCATCCTGAGCACTTAATGGCCTTTGTTAAAGAAAACCATTGTGATTTAGGATTAGCTTTTGATGGTGACGCAGATAGATGTTTAGCAGTAGATGAAAAAGGAAACCTAGTAAGCGGAGACTTTATGATTGCTATTTGTGCGAAACACTTAAAAAGCATTGGCAAATTAACTAAAGATACAGTAGTCGTAACAGTAATGAGTAATTTGGGCTTTGATATTGCAATGAAGAAAGAAAATATAGTTACGGTGAAAACTAAAGTAGGAGATAGGTACGTGCTTGAAAAAATGCAACAAGAGGGTTACAGTCTTGGGGGAGAGCAATCAGGACATATAATTTTCCTAGACTTTAATACTACAGGAGATGGACTTGTATCAGGAATCCAACTAGCAACTGTAATTAAAGAATCAGGGAAATCCTTATCAGATCTTGCAGCAATGATGATAGAGCTTCCACAAGTATTAGTTAATGCAACTGTACCTAACGATAAAAAAGACATCCATGAAAAGGATAATGAAATAATGGATGAAATAAAGAAGATAGAAGAAAAGTTAGATGGTTGTGGTAGAGTACTCATAAGGCCTTCAGGTACAGAACCATTAGTAAGGGTAATGCTTGAGGGTAAAGTGCAAAGTGAATTAGATAAAATGGCACATTCTCTTGCAAAATTAATTGAACAAAAAGCAAACGCATAGAAGTGAATAAATAATGAAAATTTAATAAACTTATCATTAAAAGTATTGACGTTTGTACCATAAAATGAATATAATGTACTGAAAGCTTATGAGTAAGGTTCATAAGTTTTTAGTTTTTTTTATTAAATGGATATAGTAGAATGTTAATTATACACTTAAAGGAGGATAGATGAAGTTAGATGATTTAAAAGCGCCAGGACTCACAATGAAACATTAGTATTTATTGTGGTTTGTGAGTTGACGAGGATGGGGAGTATCGAATCTTCGGCGGATGCCCCGCGGTAGCGCACTACCGTTAATGATTGGTAAAAGCGAGAAGTGATTTTCGTGACAAGATCAATCTGGTGTTAAAACCTTGATGAATAGAGAGCATTAGTATATTTCCATTAATTATTATAGTTATATAGTACAAGTTGTTTATATAGAAATACTATGTATATGATAATTGTAATTACTACAATGTAATAATTATTATAGAAATATACTTAATGAACAGCACCTTTAGGTAATGAGCATCATTTTTAGATGATGAGCATCATCTTTAGATGATGAGTTATGCAGAAAAATTAAATTTGAGAGGAAGATGAATATGTGCGGAATAGTTGGATATTTTGGAAGTAAAGAGGCTACACCTATATTGGTGGAGGGTCTAAGAAAATTAGAATATAGAGGATACGATTCAGCAGGAATCGCAGTTATAGATAATGGAGTGTTAAGTGTTACTAAATGCAAAGGAAGACTTGCAAACCTAGAAGCACAATTACAAAAAGAAACACTGAAAGGGCATGTTGGTATAGGACATACAAGATGGGCTACTCATGGTAAACCATCTGATGAAAATTCTCACCCACATACTAATGAAAAAGGAACTATTAGTGTAGTTCATAATGGTATTATAGAAAATTATATTCATTTAAGAGAATGGTTAATGTCAAAAGGATATAAATTTACATCTGAAACAGATACAGAAGTAATACCACACCTTATAGATTTCTATTATAAGGGTAATATTGTTGATGCAGTAATGGAGGCTACTACTAAAATGGAAGGTAGTTATGCCATAGCAGTGCTATGTAGTGATGAACCAGATAAATTAGTAGCAGTAAGAAAAGATAGCCCATTAATAGTAGGACTTGGAGAAAATGAATTTTATGTAGCATCAGATATACCAGCAGTACTCAATCATACAAGAGAAATCTATCTATTAGAAGATAATGAATTTGTTGTTATAACAAATGATGGTATAAAGCTTATTGATATAGAAGGCGAAACTATAAATAAAGAAGTTTTCCATGTAACTTGGGATGCAGCGGCTGCTGAAAAAGGCGGATACGAGCACTTCATGATAAAAGAAATTCATGAACAGCCAAAAGCAATTAGAGATACAATGACCTCAAGAATAGTGCTTGGAGAACCAATTTCTCTAGATGACATAAATATAACTAAAGAACAAATTAAAAATTTAAATAAAATATATATTGTAGCTTGCGGAACTGCATACCACGCAGGAGCAGTAGGTAAATACGTTATAGAAAAACTTGCAAGAATACCAGTAGAATTAGATATAGCTTCTGAGTTTAAATATAGGAATCCAATAATTGATAAAAACACATTGATGATAGTTATTAGTCAATCAGGAGAAACTGCAGATACAATGTCTGCTTTAAGACTTGCAAAAGAAAAAGGGGCAAGGGTTATAGCAGTAACTAACGTTGTAGGTAGTGCAGCTTCAAGAGAAGCAGATGATGTACTCTACACTTGGGCAGGACCAGAAATAGCAGTTGCATCTACTAAAGCTTATGCAACTCAACTTATAGCAATGTATATAATAGCTCTATTCTTTGCTCAAAATAAAGAAACTATGAGTATGGATGAGATTGAAGAAATCAAAGCAGCAATGCTAGAACTTCCAGAAAAAGCAGAGGAAATGCTAAAAGACAAAGAAACAATACAAAAATTTACAGCTAAAACTTATATGCACAAAGATATGTTCTTCATAGGACGTGGACTTGATTATGCAGTTGCACTTGAGGGTTCACTAAAACTTAAAGAAGTATCTTATATCCACTCAGATGCATATGCTGCAGGAGAGCTTAAACATGGGGCAATAGCACTTATGGAAGAAGGTACCATAGTTATAGCAATGGCTACCCAAGAAGAGTTATTTGGTAAGATGGTAAGCAATATAAAGGAACTTGCGACTAGAGGGGCAAAGGTATTTGCTTTCGCACCAGTTGGTCACACTGAAATAGAAAAATCAGTTCATTCCGTAACTTATATTCCAAAAGTAATGGATGTATTATCACCAGTAATATCAGTAATACCATTACAATTATTAGCTTATTACATGGCAATTCAAAAGGGTTGCGACGTTGATAAGCCAAGAAATCTTGCAAAATCAGTAACAGTAGAATAAGTAAAAAAATTACTATAAGACCAGGACTTCTAATCAAATTGATTAGAAGTCCTGGTCTTTTTTTCATTAATATTTAAGTGTTGCGTTAATAGAAGATAAAATAATGCAAAAATATTTAAATTACATACTAAAATTTCATAATATGATGAAGTATTTGCTTAATGATACGAATTATATAGAATGTAAATTAAATTTTAATTAAAGTTGTTTAATTGAGGGGGAAAGTATGAAAATTATAAAGGGTAAATTATTAGTGTTTTTAGGATTAGTAATAGGGGTTATATGCATAGGACTTGGGATAGTTTCGCTGATAAGTTCATCAAATGCACTAATATCAAACCTAGGTAAGACATTACCTAAGATTGCAGAACAGTCAGCGAGTAATATTGGAGGGCGTATTGAAGGCCAGTTAAGTTCTCTAGAGATTATAGCAGCAAGTAATATAATAAAAGATCTTAAAAATCCATGGAAAAATAAAATGCCTATTCTTTTAGAAGAAGTTAAGAGAAGTAAAGCAGTAAAAATGGGTATTGCAGATGCAAATGGTGATATAAAATACACTGATGGGAAAAGTGCTAATGTTAAAGATAGATCATATTTCCAGGAAGCATTTGCTGGTAAAGGTGCTGTATCAGAATAAATCAAATTGCAGAGGGAATAGGCTCACAATCTGGAGATTTAATAAATGTAACTGACATTCTTAATGAATTTAGCAATAAATTATCTAGTATGGTTAGTGAAATACAAGTTGTAGATACAAATTCTAGGGAAATTAGTTTAATGGCAAATTTACTAGCATTAAATGCAGCTATAGAAGCAGCAAGAGCAGGAGAGTCAGGACGTGGATTTTCTGTGGTAGCAGATGAGATAAGAAAGCTTGCAGAGTAATCAAAGGTATCATCAGGGGATATTAGTAAACTAATTGGAGAGATATCTAAAAATACAGATGTTATAGTTCAAGACTCTGTTGAAATGGATGATGAACTTATAAACCAGGTAAGTATTATAAACAGTTCTATAACATCTTTTAGAAAAATCATACAATCAGTGAATGAGGTAATTCCTAAAATAAAAACCATTAAACATTCTGCAGAAGATATAGATAAGGATAAAAATAATATCTTGGTTAGGGTGGATGATGTTTCATCAGTTGCACTTGAAGTTTCGGCATCATCAGAAGAAATGAATGCCTCTACCGAAGAAGTAGTATCGGCAGCTCAAATACTTAGTACTATGACCACTGAAATGCTTGAGGAAGTAAATAAATTTAAAGTTTAAATTATAATCTTAATTTTAATCTTAATTTTAATAAAAGAAAGGCATGTGTTAAAAAAACACATGCCTTTCTTTTATTTTGTTTTTTGGTTATTATTTGTTGTTGGTGTATTTACCTTAGTACCAGTATCTGTTCCTGTAGTAGGTTTAGTGCCAGTACCAGTGTCAGTACCTGTATCAGTGCCAGCGTCAGTGCCAGTACCAGTGTTTGTTTCAGTACCAGTACTTGTTCCAGTTCCAGTACCTGTTCCAGTGCCTGTGCCGGTCCCAGTTCCTGTACCTGTACCAGTCCCTGTTCCAGTACCACCGTTTTTTGTAGGTGTTGTAGGTGTTTTTGTCGGCGTTTTAGTAGTTGTTGTAGGTGCTTTTGTTGGTGTTTTTGCTGCATTATCCATAGTAGTTTTTGCATTATCAAATATAGTTATCATAGCTTGAAGTCTTTTTTGTAGCTGTGAATAAGTACTTTTATCTGTAACATTCTGCAAAGCTGCAGAGGCATTTTGGACTAACTGAGCATACCTAGCATATTGAGATTTATTAGTTAAAGAGAAACTTTCAAGTGCTGAAACAGCGTTCTTAGCAGAACTTTCGTTTGCAGCTACCTGCTGTGCATTTAGCTCCTCTGCTGTTTTTACATTTTTCTTAGTTACTACTGGTGTTTTAGCTTTAAATACGCTTTTTATCCTGCTACCATTTGGGTGCATTTTAATATAAAGTGTATTCATTAAAACCCCATTTCTAGTAACTACTGTATTAGGGCGAACAAAATCTTTTTGAACTAAACCTTGGTGTAGGTATTCCATATATTTTTTCCATATATGTCCGGGTTCGTTAGCACCAAACATGCTCTGAGGAGCAGGGGTATCATTTCCTACCCACACGGATGTTGTATAGTAAGGAGTGTATCCTACGAACCAGCAGTCTTTCGATTGATCTGTAGTTCCGGTTTTACCAGCAGCATAAGGGTAATTACTTAGGGATAAACCTCTTCCTGTTGAATAACTTTCTGTTAATACACTCTTTAAAGTATCTGTCGTAAGGTAAGCAGCACCACTATCATATACTTTGGTTTGCTTATGAGTATTTTCAAAAAGAACTTCATTAATTACTGTATTAGTTATTTTACGTACGTTAGTTGGTTCTGTAAATGTACCATTTCTTGAAAGAGTTGAATAAGCTGAAGCCATTTCTACTGGTGTAACACCTTTTGTAAAACCACCTATACCAACTATTGAGGATTTATCTTCAGGAGTTATATATTTAAACTCCATGTTTTGTAGATACTTAAGTGATTTCTTTACTCCAGTATTTCCTACTAACCTAACCGCAATAGTATTTATAGATATATCAAGTGCATATTTTAATGTTACTGACCCACGGTATGAAAAATCATCATTAGCTGGTCCATTAGCTATCGGTGCGTCAACATATTGGCTTGAAGGAATGTACTTTCCTTCAAAAGCAGGCGTATATGCTATTAGTGGTTTAATAGAAGAACCAGGCTGTCTTACCCCTAAAAAGGCTCTGTTAAACGTGTTACCGTCTTGGCTTCTACCTCCAACTATAGCTACTACTTCTCCTGTGCTATTGTCTATAGTTACGCTTGCACCTTGCTTCTTATATAATCCTGTTTTGCTATCTGTTTGTGTATATTGTAATAACGTATTATCTACTACACTTTGTAATTTTTTTTGTTTTAAGAGATCTATAGATGTGTCTATTCTATATCTTCCAGCAAGTAGTTGTTTTTCTTTTTCAGCATATGTATCATTATACTTTGTAAAATAGGCTTTTCTTTCTTTATCATTATTAAAAGAATATTGTGAAACAAAACCATCTTGCTCCATTAATTTTACGGTTGCATTGTGAACAGCATATTGCATACTGGAGTCCATAGCCTCTGTTTTTACAGTAGGTTTTACGTTTAACGTGATAACTTCTGCAGTTGCCTTATCATAATCACTTTGAGAAATTTTCTTTAGACTTAACATTTTATCTAGGACTAAATTTCTCCTCTTTATTGCATTATTCATGTGTTGAATTGGGTTATAAAAAGATGGATTGTTAGGAATAGCTGCTATCATAGCAATTTGGGATACATCTAAATCCTTGTTAGTTTTTTGAAAATAATACTGTGAAGCACTTTCAATACTATAACATCCATTACCGAAGTTCACGTTATTTACATAGAATTCTAGTATTTGTGATTTAGTATACTTTTGTTCTAGATCTTTTGCTATAACTGATTCTTCTAATTTTCTCCAAAGAGTTACGTCAAATGTAAGAAATACATTTCTTGCAAGTTGCTGAGTTATTGTAGAACCGCCTTGTAGTATAGTTCCTTTTGATTTTATATATACCCAAATAGATCGTCTTATACCTTTATAATCTATCCCATTATGATCATAAAACCTTTGGTCTTCTATTGAAGTAACAGCTTGGCCTACATATGGATTTAGATCTGCTTCTTTTGTGTAATAGTACGTAAAAGTTTTAAATTCCTTTATTAGCTTACCTTTATTATCATAAAATTGCGTTGGTTTCCTAGTATTAAAATCAGTTTCATTTATAGATTGAGCTATAGTGTTACCACTATTTATTGTAGCTTGTATCTTATCACCATATTTTATGTAACCAATTCCTGAAGCTACTGTTCCTAATATAAACATAATTGCGAAAAATATTAATAAGCCTTTAACGATTTTTTTCCATAGTTTCTTTTTTATTTTTGGTGTTTCTGTGACTTTTACAATTTCATTATCATCCATTAATATCTCCTCCTATTTTATAATAAAAAAAGAAATTGTCCAAGGCTAGGCTTGGACGACCGTGCATCATATATACGCTAAGGCGGTGAATGCTTGTGTAGAATTTAATACCTGGTCGCCACAGGTATTAGTATATCTCGACGTCTATATCATATTTTATTATTAATTTATTAGTGGACTTTTAGTATTTAAGACGTTTTATGACCCTCTTTTCAATACTGAAAATAAAATTAGTTTATTCACTAATAATATAATTTTTTTACATTTTTGTCAATAACACTATATATAAGGTTTATGTACCATTGTTGTTAATTATTCTAAAAATATAACAAAAATGTATGGACTAATTATTTACTTTCAAAAACATTTAATTTTTAATATTATATACTTAATTATCATAGTATATTGTACCATAAATGTTTGGTATTATATAAAATATTAACAAAAAGTTGGAAATTAATATAAATAATAGAAGATAAAAAAACAACCTACTTATAAGAGATCAAATTACTCACTTTTATAGTTAAATAGTACTGTTATAATTAAGTAATTATTAATGTATTTAAGTAATACTATTGTACTTTAATAAAATGTAAAAGTACATTAATATAATATTACACTTTATAGATAAAACGTAACAATCAATAGTTATTGTTGATTATAGATTAGTGAGTATCAATATCAAATGATATTGATATTGATACTCATCTATGCTATAGTGAATTAATAATATACTATAATTTTTCTATAAGGAGAAATACATATGGGAATAATAAAGTCAATATTTTATTTCATATTAGCGGGAGTATTTGAGATAGGAGGGGGATACCTTGTATGGATATGGCTGCGGGAAGGGAAAAGCATTATGTTCGCAGCTATGGGAGCGATAGCACTAATTTTATACGGCATAATTCCAACACTTCAACCTCCAAATGCTAATTTTGGAAGAGTATATGCAACTTATGGTGGTATATTTATTATATTATCAGTATTATGGGGATGGAAAATTGATAACATAACTCCAGATAAATTTGATTTAATTGGCGGAACTATAGCAGTAATCGGAGCTGCGATTATTATGTATGCTCCAAGAGGATAGTATATAAAAAGTTGTTAATTATATTTTCAATAACCTTCTTTACATATCAGTAATATAGTGATATTATAAATATAATTTAATAAACTAGTTAATTCTCATCAAGAGAGGTAGAGGGACCGGCCCGATGAAACCTCGGCAACCATCAGACATTTATTGCCTGGATAGGTGCTAATTCCTGCGTTAAGTTTATTGTAACTTAACGGAAGATGAGAGAGGTGCCTTTGATATTTATACCTCTTTCATCATTATATTTTGATGAAAGAGGTTTTTTGTTTTGAATTATATTAGTAATAAAATTTAATAGTGTCTTATCAAGAGAGGTGGAGGGAATGGCCCGATGAAACCCGACAACCAACATCATAATATGATGCATGGTGTTAAATCCTGTAGCATTGCTGCAAGATAAGAATAAGTTTGGAAGTAGTTCCTAAGTTTATTCTTGGGTTCTATTTTTTTTGAAAAAAATATATATGAATGCGCATGAAGTTAATATCAAGAGTTAAAGATAGATGATAATAGTGAAAAGGAGAAGGGATATCATGATTAAAGTGAGTGGTGTATGTAAAAGTTTTTCAGAGGTAAAAGTATTAAGTGATGTTTCCTTTACAGTTGAGAAAGGTGATATATATGGAGTTATAGGTCACAGTGGTGCTGGTAAATCCACTTTACTTAGATGTTTTAATGGACTTGAAACCTACGATGCAGGTTCTATTAATATAATGGGCAAAGGGGTAAAGGAACTAAGCAGGAGAGAGCTTCGTGAATTTAGAAAAGAAGTAGGAATTATATTCCAAAGTTTCAACCTCATTAATAGTAAAAACGTTTTTCAAAATATAGCTTTTCCACTAGAAGTATGGGGAAAGGATAAAGAGTCCATTAAGAAAAGAGTAGATAGTTTAATAGATTTAGTGGGACTTAATGATAAAGTTAGCACAAACGTAAAACAGCTTAGTGGAGGCCAGAAACAAAGGGTTGGAATCGCGAGAGCATTGGCACTTAATCCAAAAATATTACTATGCGATGAAGCGACATCTGCATTGGACCCTAAAACTACAAAATCTATATTGCAGCTTTTAAGAGATATCAATAACAAGTTTAATATAACAATTGTTGTAGTTACCCATCAAATGGAAGTGGTAAAAGAAATATGTAATAAATTTATCCTTTTAGAAGGGGGCAAAATTAAAAGCCGTGGATTTACTGATGAATTATTTATTAAGCCAACAAAAGAAATGAAAATACTTATTGGTGAGGAAGAATTATTACCTAGTACGGGCCATAACATTAAAATATTTTTTACAAAGGAAATTACTCAGAGTTGCCTTATAACGTCATTAGCAAGGGAATTAGATATTGATTTCTCTATAGTATGGGGGAGGCTTGAAAAATTTCGCGATAATGTAATGGGTAGCCTTATAATAAATACAAATGAAGAAAATAAGAATAAAATAATAAATTATTTAGATGATAAAGCTATAGAGTGGGAAATTGATAATGATTTGCTGTAAATTGGGCAGTAAAAAGAGGATAACAAGTAATAATTGTTATAGGCTATTAAAATACAAGGAGGAGCATAAATGATATTTAAAGATATTTTATTACCTGCACTAATAGACACATTATATATGGTAACATTATCTACAATTTTCACAGTTATTTTAGGATTTATTTCGGCAGTTGGTTTAATTGTAACAGCTCCGAAAGGTCTAAGGCCAAATGCTTTAATATATAAAAGTTTAAATTTAGTAGTTAACATACTTCGTTCTTTTCCGTTTATCATATTAATGATATCTATATTCCCTTTAACGAAGCTTATTGTTGGAACAACTATAGGTACTAATGCAGCTATAGTTCCACTAACGCTTGGAGCGGCTCCTTTTGCTGCAAGGATAATAGAGTCTGCATTATTAGAAGTCGACTATGGCATTATTGAAGCAGCTAAATCCTTCGGGGCAAAAACTCATCAAATTATATTTAACGTTATGTTAAAAGAGGCAATGCCATCTATAGTTCTTGGCATTACTTTAACAGTAATAAATATTATAGGCTACTCAGCTATGGCTGGAACAGTTGGTGGAGGTGGTCTTGGAGATGTAGCACAAAAATATGGCTACTATAGATTTAAGACAGACATTATGATATACACTGTAATAATATTAATTGTAGTTGTGCAAACTATTCAAGCCTTAGGAAATTTACTATATAGTAAAATGATAAAGTAAATTTGTTATTATATAGGATTAAAATAATAATATAGGACTAATAGTCCTAATATTAAGTACTCACAAAGATTACAAGGGGGATTTAAAATGAAAAAATTATTAAGTATATTATTATCAATAGTTGTGATTTTCGCATTAGGTGGTTGTGGAACTAAAAAAGAGGCCGTTGAAACAGATAAAAAGATTATTACAGTAGGTGCCTCACCAGTTCCTCATAAAGAAATATTAGAGGTTGTAAAACCACTTCTTGCAAAAGAGGGATATACCCTTAAAATAGTAGAATTTACTGACTATGTAACACCAAACACAGCACTCGCTGAAAAACAACTAGATGCTAATTTCTTTCAACATGTACCTTATCTAAAGGAATTTAGTAAAGAAAAAGGTCTAGACCTAGATTATACAGTAAAAGTTCATATTGAACCTATGGCTTTATACTCTACAAAATATAAAAAGCTTACTGATATAAAAGACGGATCTAGTATAGCTATTCCAAATGATCCTACAAATGGAGCAAGAGCACTTAGAGTACTTGAGAAAGCAGGGTTATTAAAATTGAAAAGTGGAGATCTTATATCTAAGCTTGATATTACAGAAAATAAAAAGAACTTAAAAATAACTGAATTAGAAGCACCTCAACTTCCAAGAGTCTTAAAAGATTTGGATGCAGCGGTTATAAATTCTAATTATGCAATGGAAGCTAATTTAAAGTTAACAGATGCGTTAGCTGTTGAAGCAAAAGATTCGCCTTATGCAAATGTACTTGCAGTTAGAAAAGAAGATAAGAACAAACCCTATATAAAGGCGCTTTCAAAAGCATTAACTTCCCCAGAAGTTAAAAAATTCATTGCAGAGAAATACAAAGGTGCTGTAATTCCTGCATTTTAAGAATAATAATTAGATTAAACCATAAAAAAGAGGTAAATTAAAGTATTTATAGAATACTTTAATGTACACAATATATATAATTATTTTTTTCTGAGAGAAACAAGGAGGTATTTATGAAAACATTAAAAGGTACAAGAACAGCTGAAAATCTTATGAAATCTTTTGCGGGTGAATCACAAGCTCGAAACAGATATACTTATTATTCGTCTGTAGCAAAAAAAGAGGGTTATATTCAAATATCTAAGATATTTATTGAAACAGCAGATAACGAGAAAGAACATGCTGAAAGATTCTTTAAATTTGCAAACAAAGATTTATGTGGAGAAGTAGTAGAAATTAATGCAACATATCCTGTAGCACTCGGAGATACCAAAGCAAATTTATTAGCAGCAGCAAATGGAGAAAATGAAGAGTGGTCAGATCTTTATCCATCTTTCGCAGAAGTTGCGGAGAAAGAGGGATTTCCAGATATTGCGTTCCTATATAGAAGAATTTCTGAGGTTGAAAAACATCATGAAGAAAGATACAGACAATTATTAAGTAATGTAGAAAATAACAAAGTATTCGATAAAGATGAAGTAGTTACTTGGAAATGTAGCAACTGTGGTTATATATTTGAAGGGAAAAGTGCTCCTAAAGTATGTCCAGCATGTGCTCATCCACAAGGATATTTTGAAATATTCTGTGAGAAATTCTAAATATATCAATATGGTGTTAAATAGAATGGAATAAATTAAATTCCACAATAATATATAAATAAAAGGATAAACCCTCATTTTAATTTAATTAATTTGAGGGCTTTTTTTATTAAAATTATATAAGTTTTTAATTAAAAACCCTTAGTCTATAAGCATTAAGTGCTGTATCGTAAAGTTTAGTCATTAGTTTATAATTGGCATATCCACCAACCGCTGCTCCAATTCCTGGAACAAGCTGCAACATTTTTGCCAAATCTATGTAATCCCGATATTCTTGTTGAAAGGTTGTCCAGTCGAAAGAACTTATATCAGTAGGTAATTCTTTTACATAAGTTTCCCAGTTGGATATTTGCGTGTATATTTCAAGTCTTCTTTTGTCACTAGAAAAAGCTAACTGAAAAACGTATAGAATATATAATCTTTCTTTATAGCTACGTACATCAAAACCATAAATACTAGCTATTTCAAATAAAAATTTTACTTTTAAACTCAAAAGGATGGGGAAATCTGTAAGGCCAACTAGAATTCCGGCAGCACCTGTTCCAGCTCCACTTACAGTAGCAGATGTTCTATAAAATTCAATCGCCTTTTTTGCTAAAATCTCGCGTTCTTGAAGTGACATATTAGTAACTGGGCGTTTTGAGCTGAATTCTGAACCAGCAAGTACTAGTTTTGCCATATTTTCAACTGATGTATTGATAACGTTTTGAACTTTAGCAGGAATTAAGTTATTCATCTTATTTTGTATTCCTTTAGCCATTCCACTTGAGAAAGAGGGTTTCTTTTTCATTTTTTCTTGCCATATAAACATTTCTTTTAGTGCACTATCTTCGTAGTTATTCATATTTTCCCCCTTATAAAAATTTAATGTTATCACTATAATGATACAATTACTTGTTTTTTATACAACTTTCTCCTGATGCACTTCTACGTATGTCTTAATAATAATTATAACAATAAATAGGCAATATATTAGTTTTAAATATAATATATATTGGTTAATTATTTATTTTATAATGAGAGTAAAGTGATTACTTTCTATGCCCAATGTAGGTAGAGCTGTCAGTTGTAAAATATAGATATTCAGTGTAAAATATTTAATGTATACAATTAAAATGCTAGAGAAAAATTAGGATGAGTTATCATGTAGATTCTAGATAAGTATCTAAGTATATCATGATTATAATATTCAAGGGAATTGATAATATTAAAAAAATGCGGAGAAAAGAGGGAGTACTAGATGCCAGAATGGCTTTTGAAAAAGGATAATTATGTTCCTTCTGTTGAAAAGAGCACTTTTATAAATAAAAGTATCTTATCTATTATAAAGATGCTAACGAAATTTAGTTATAATGCTGAGCATAAGCCTGATAGATTTGGAATTAACACTATAACTATACTTATATCTGCAATACTAATTATAATCTTTGTATCACTCTCAAGAAGTTTTCAATTTCTTATGGTAATAGACGTTTTTCTACTACTTATTATTAGTGTACTTAAAGTAGACGAAATAAAGCATATAATACGAATGGTAAGCGTAGTTACAATTTTTACTGTAATTATTCTACTACCATCTTTTCTTATGGGAAATGAAAATAACAGTATAATGATATTAATT
The DNA here is from genome assembly GCF_020443705.1 of Clostridium algoriphilum. Classification (GTDB taxonomy): domain Bacteria; phylum Bacillota; class Clostridia; order Clostridiales; family Clostridiaceae; genus Clostridium_AD; species Clostridium_AD algoriphilum. Next base: position 5,956 of record NZ_JAIZZK010000026.1, on the reverse strand, counting down.
AAAACCATAATAACCGTAACTGTGGTAAATATTACATCATCAATAACTAGGTGGAATGATATAACTAAGACTTTAAAACTATTATTTATACCAGATATTTTCATTTTAGTTTTAGATATCACTATTAAATACATTGTAATCTTTGGAGAATTTTCTTTGAATATGTTATATGCTCTTAGATTAAGATCTGTAGGAAAAAATAAGAATAAAAATACTTCGATATCGGGTATTATTGGTACAGTGTTTATAAAGTCAAAAGAAATGGCTGAGGAAATGTATGGAGCAATGGAATGTAGAGGGTTTACAGGAGAATATAAAATATATACAAAGTACAGATTTAGGTTTAATGATATTCTATGTATTATAATTGATATAGGTATAATAGGTTCATATTTTTATTTTGTTAGGGTGTGATTTTATTGATCAAGCTAAAAAATATATATTACTCATATGATAGCGGTGCCATAGCACTCAAAGATGTTAATTTAGAAATCGATTCAGGTGAAGCAGTAGCTTTTATAGGGCCAAACGGAAGTGGGAAATCTACACTTATGAAGCTAATAAATGGACTAGTTAACCCAAGTAGAGGAAGCTATAACTTTGATGGATCAGATATAACATTAAAACAACTTAAGAGTGATATGTTTTTAAAAATGTTTCATAAAAAAATTGGATTTGTATTTCAAAATTCAGAAGTACAACTTTTTTGCGCAAATGTGTATGACGAAATAGCTTTTGGTATAAGGCAAATGAATATGTTAGAGGATGAGGTTCAAAAAAGGGTTGGGGACATTTTAAATTTACTTCAGATTGAGGACCTAAAACATAGACAGCCTTATCATCTAAGTGGAGGAGAAAAAAGAAAGGTAGCTATTGCCTCAGTACTTGTCATGAATCCTGAAGTGCTAGTTTTTGACGAACCTATGAATGGACTTGATCCTCAGGCAAAAAGGTTTCTAAAAGAATTGATGATAACCTTAAATAAGGCGGGGAAAACAATTTTGTGCTCAACTCATGATTTCGAGTATGTAAAAGGTGTATTTAAGAGAGTTGTTGTATTCTCAAAAGATCATACAATTATAAGAGATGGTGATTACAAAGAAATAATGGAAGATAATGAGTTTTTGTTCCATAATAACATAATTTAAAGATAAGGTCCTATAATAGGGCCTTATTTTATTTTTTTAAAAAATACTACTTTTGTTTTTGTAAACTATCAATATATTCCACCATTTTAGATTGGTTTTTTACTAATATTTTTTGATTATCAATTAGTAAATCCATTTTTTTATGTAGATCTTGAATGATCAATTCTGATTTAAGATTAACCTTATAATCATTTTTTGATTTTATTCTGTCTTTGTCTTCTTGTCTATTTTGGCTCATCATAATTACTGGTGCTTGTATAGCAGCAGTGCAAGATAGAACTAAATTAAGAAGTATAAATGGAAATGGATCAAATAATTTCTTGAAAATAGTATTTAAAACTATCCATATTGCAATAATTGCCAATGCAATTATTATAAAACTCCAACTTCCCACTGAAGCTGCTATTTTATCAGCCATCCTATTCCCAAAAGTGGTATTTTTTGCATGAGCAACTGTGCTATCTTTGGATATCCTATTTCCCATAAGTTCATGTAATAAATCTTCTTCAATATCGTTAAAAATCTCTCCTTGATCTATTATTTCACGTACGAGTTTTTCTGAATTTGATTTATCATTTTCATTTTCCATATGAATATCCTCCCCTCTACAAAGTGAAATGTTTATATAATTTACTTTAGAATAAATCTATCGTTCCATTTGCTATATGACATTAGTATACTATACTTTACCTTTTTCTTATACTTATAAGGTTACTTCCATTTAGTGTGATTTGACTTAACTAGGGTAAAGGGGTGCTACATGATAAATTACTTGAATAGATTTAAAAAATGTAGTCCAGTGGATTGCTAAAATTATTCCTAGTATAATAAAAGAGAAGTAATGTTTAGATTGCTTTAATTTCATGCTTTTTTTAAAATAAAGGAGTATGATTAATAAAAAGATACTAGAAAACAAAACTCTCCCAAACACAATTATTATTGCTGGCATTTATAGCAGTTTAGCAAACTAATCCGGACAAGCCAAATAAAAAAACTGCTAAATGAATATTAAGTAAACTTTTATTTTTCATGTAATTACTCCAATTCAACCTTAAGGTTGCATTATAATTGAGGTTAAAGCGCTTGTAAGAGCTCGAAATCAAGTAAAATAAAATAAAAAATATGTATATTATAATATTGTATCATTTAATACTATTGATAAGTTAGATTATATTTGTTAAAATAGATTGAAAGACATAATGAGTTATTGACCCAGTGGGACAATTTAATCCCCACTAATTATAATGGAAATAAATTACCATCTACATAAGGAAGGAGATAATATTATGATTTATTCATCAGAAGTTTCAGAAATGATTTGTGTTGCTAAAGGACCTAATCATGGTTCAGCACCAATTCCTGAAGAAGGAAAATGGGTACAAAGTAAAGAAATTAAAGATATCTCAGGTTTAACACACGGAATAGGTTGGTGTGCTCCTCAACAAGGTGCCTGTAAGCTTACATTAAACGTTAAAGACGGAATAATACAAGAAGCATTAGTTGAGGTAATAGGATGCTCAGGTAGTACTCACTCAGCTGCAATGGCATCAGAAATACTTCCAGGAAAAACTATATTGGAAGCATTAAACACAGATTTAGTTTGTGATGCAATAAACACAGCTATGAGAGAGTTATTCCTTCAAATAGTATACGGAAGAACTCAAACTGCATTTTCAGAAGGTGGACTACCTATAGGCGCTGGACTTGAAGATTTAGGAAAAGGTCTTAGAAGTCAAGTTGGAACAATGTACGGAACACTCGCTAAGGGACCAAGATACTTAGAAATGGCTGAGGGTTATGTATCTAATATTGCACTAGACAAAAACAGTGAAATAATAGGTTATAAATTTGTTCAATTAGGAAAAATGATGGAAATGATTAAAACAGGTATGGATGCTAACGAAGCTATGAAAAAAGCTACTGGAACTTATGGTAGATTTGACGAAGCAGTAAAAGTAATCGACCCAAGACAACAATAATATAAAAAGGAGGAATAATTAAATGGCTTTATTTGAAAGTTACGAGAGAAGAATAGATCAAATATTACCCGTATTAAGTAAGCACGGAATAAATTCACTAGAAGATGCAAGAAAAATATGTGAAGAAAAAGGTATTGATGTTTTTGAAATAGTTAAAGGAATTCAACCTATAGCATTTGAAAATGCTTGCTGGGCATATGCAGTCGGAGCAGCTATTGCAATTAAAAATGGTTGTACTAAGGCAGCAGACGCAGCAGTATATATAGGCGAAGGACTTCAATCATTTTGTATACCAGGTTCTGTAGCTGACGACAGAAAAGTTGGAGTTGGACATGGTAACTTAGCAGCTATGCTTTTACGTGAAGAAACTAAATGTTTTGCATTTTTAGCTGGACATGAATCATTTGCTGCTGCTGAAGGCGCAATTGGCCTTGCAAGAGCTGCAAACAAAGTAAGAACAGTACCTTTAAAAGTAATACTTAATGGTCTTGGAAAAGATGCAGCTTATATAATTTCAAGAATTAATGGTTTTACTTATGTTCAAACTAAATTTGATTACTATACAAGTAAATTAACAGTAGTTAAAGAAACAGCTTATTCTGATGGAGAAAAAGCTAAAGTAAGATGTTACGGAGCAGATGATGTACGTGAAGGCGTTGCAATAATGCATTCTGAGGGAGTAGACGTTTCTATAACAGGAAATTCTACAAACCCAACAAGATTCCAACATCCAGTTGCTGGTACTTACAAGAAAGAATGCCAGGAACAAGGTAAGAAATTCTTCTCAGTTGCATCAGGTGGTGGTACAGGAAGAACACTTCACCCAGATAATATGGGAGCAGGTCCTGCATCATACGGCATGACTGATACAATGGGAAGAATGCATTCAGATGCACAATTCGCAGGTTCTTCATCAGTGCCAGCTCACGTTGAAATGATGGGACTTATAGGTATGGGAAATAATCCTATGGTTGGAGCTTCTGTTGCAGTTGCGGTTGCAGTAGAAGAAGCAATGAATAAATAAGATTTATAAATCATTTACCTAAAAAGCGATACACGTCTATTAGTATAAATCTAATAGACGTGTATCTTTTTTTGTACCGTTTTTTAGGAATGGGAGATGTAATAATATGGTTGATGTTTATTCATCTTCTTCATCTTCACAGTCATCTTCATCTTCACAGTCATCAGAAGAAGGATCACACCAAGGATCGCACCAAGGATCGCTCCAAGGATCTGAACAATTAGTAAAAGAATCATCACAAAAGTCCTCAAAATCATGTCTATTTTCACACTTTGACATAGTATCACTTCCTTATATTTAGACAGTATATATTATGAAGCACAATAAAAAATGACACTAAACTTAATGGAATTATGATTTTTTTAAAAATTTAATAGTGTTAGAAGCTTTGAGAGATGTCTTGGAGCTTTTTTTATTTTTTGTAAGTATAAATTATAATCATAATACTTAAAATGTGAAGAGAGGTTATAACCACCTAAATGTCATGAATGCAAATAAATGCAAATAAATGCAAATAAATGCACAGAAAATGAGTATATTTACACATTTATAAGTAATATGATACATTTTTATATATTTTTACACACAATAATAGTATAATGATAGGAATGACCGAAAGGAAGTTATACATGAAAGAGAAAAGTGATAATTTAAGAATAAATATAAGTTTTAAGAATAACAACCAAGATATGATTTTGTACAGTTATCTTAAAAAAAAGCGAGATAAATCTAATTATATTAAGGACTTAATTGAAGCAGATATGGTAAAAGATAAAAAATAGTTTTAAGTAAATGATTAATAAGAGTGGGATTTAGCTATTATCTTTTATGGTAGAATCAAAATCTAAAAATTTATAAAAACAAAGGAGAGATTCATTATGTCCACACCATTAACGTTGTTTCTTATAGGTTCGATTTTATCATTGGATTTACTTATATTAATAACGATGAAATATATAATTTTAATGACCAATTGGATTAAAGATTTACAAGGCAACTCAAAACAGGAGGATGAAACCATTTTACAGTTTCATACTCCAAAACCCGATGTGGTTGTTGTAAAATCCAAAATCAAAGGATCAAATGTGTTATATTTTGATTCATATTCCAAGGTTAAATAGGAACTTTTAATATTGATTTAATTCACTCTTTATTTAATAGGAAGCAATAAGTAAATAAGATTTATTTGGGCTAATACAATAAGGAGCGTCATCTGATTTTTCCAAAATCATAATAAAGTTTAGTAATAATAGACGACGAACAAGCCCTGTATTTAGCTTTTATCGGCTAAATACAGGGACTTTTATTTTGCTTATATTCATATGATATAATGCCTACGTTATTCCTTTCCATATTTTATAACATTAACATCGGTAGTTATAACTAGCCCCTCTTTTACCATTTCATTTACTATTGGCATTGCTTTCTTAATCATTGCGTATTCATCAATTACTTCAATAATAATAGGAAGACTTGAACTTAAATCTAGTATTTTCATATCGTGGATTGCTCTTGACTTACCATAACTCTCAAGCCCTCTTGTAACTGTTACACCTGCCATACCAATCTCCTTTAACTTTATAACTAATGCATGATATAGATTATGGCCTTTATACCTAGAATCCTCACTCAAATAAATTTTTAAAATTTTACAATTATCGCCTGGTTTCATTTTTATCCTCTCCTTTTATATCCGATAGTGTTAACACTATCTTTGTTTTATTTATTTGAATCCTTGCATTAGCAAGGGTTTAAGCTACTTTTATAATAAAAAAAACAATGACCCCCTCTATTTGTTATAATTG